>MKVN01000028.1 GCA_001898855.1 Micrococcales bacterium 73-13 | reverse complement strand
CGGGTCGCCACCCCGGGGGCCGCCGTCGAACGGGCCGCGGCACGGAGCATGATGTAGGCATGGCGAAGGGCGGCGATCCCGACGAGCCGGCGACACCCCGGCGACGCGGTGCAGCGCTCTCTTGGCTCGTCCTCGCGCTGGGGGTGCTCCTCGGCGTCGTCGGAGTGCTGCTGGTCCTCGGCCTGACGGGTGTGGACCGGGCCGGCCTGTTCGACTTCGTGCGCAGCGCCGGCTTCGGCGGGGTGTGCGCGATCGTCGTCGCGTTCATCGCACTGTTCGGCATCACCCGACAGGTGGAGGCGGCGCGCGCCGCTACCGATCAGGCGCGCAGGAATGCGGCCGCCGTGCTGGAGCAGCAGCAGCGCAGCGATGCCGCCGCGAGGTGGTGGGAGCGCTTCGAGTGGGCCAGCTCGCGGGCGATCCCCGCGGACCCGCGCGAGGTCCCGCTGCCCTACGAGACCCTCGTCACCGCGTTCCAGGCGCTGCTCTCCGACGCCACCGACGAGGTGCAGCGCCGGGCGGTGGCGGGCATCACCGCCGAGGCGTCGCGACGCGCCGTGCCGACGAGCGGAGTCGACGAGGAGCGGTCCGGGATGCGGTCCTCGAACTGGAGGGCCTCCCTGCGGACCACGCTACAGGGCTTCTTGGACGCGGCGGACGCGGCGGGGGTCCGCTCGGCGGAGACGGAGTACCGGCTCTACGAGCTCGACGTAATCGAGGCGCTGGCCCGGCTCGAGGATCGCGGGGTCCGGCTCGTCGCACTCCCGGACGAGGAGCCACGCCGCTCGCAGAGCGGCTATCGGCCGGATGCCGTGGTGATGGCGTCGGGTCGATCGGTGGCCGTGGAGGTGCGGCGCGGACGCCTGTCGCGGCTGCTGCTCGAGCAGCACGCCGAGCGATTCCCCGAGGGATCGCTGGTGGTCGTCACCTCGGTCGCGGTGCCTCCGGCGCTCCGGCGACCCGGGGAGCGGATCCGCGTCGTGCGATGGGTGGAGCCCGCCGACGACGCCGCGCTGCTGGAGGCGATCGAGGGCGTGGCGTCGCAGGCCGGCGGGCGCTGAGCCGCACGCGCGGACCGGTCGCTACCCTGGCAGGCATGGGCGACCAGGGCGGGACTCGGCCGAGCGCCGGCACGCCGGAGGGCGACCCCGGTCGGGCCGCCGGCTGGATCTTCCCGATGGACGCCGCGGTGGCGACGACGCGGGCGGGCCTGCTCGCGGCCGGCGTGGGCTTCGGGCTCGTGACGGCGGTGCTGCTCGCGCTGCTCGCCGTGCTGCTGGACCTCGTCGAGCCGGGCTCCGTCCCGCCCTGGACGGCGGCGGCGCTCGTCCCGGTCGCCGCCGTCTTCGTCCTCGCCTGGTGGTGGGACCCGCTGTCCGTCCCGAACGGGGTGGCACTGGCGCTGCTGACCGCCGCGTCGCTGGCGCTCCTGACCTTCGCGGTCGCGCAGTCGCCGGCCGCGGTCGTGGGAGGCACCTCGGCGTTCCCGCTCACGATGCTCAAGGCGGCGGTGATCCTGCTCGCCGCGGCGGCCGACCGTCGCTCGGGCGGCGTGCTCGGCGCGTTGGCCGGCTATCTGCTGGCCGAGGGGTCGGTGCTGCTGACGGCGTCGATGACCGGGCTGCCGCTGCGGCTCGACGGGCCGGCCCTCGCGATCATGCTCGGCACCGCCTTCGTCGGCGGGTTCTTCCCGATCGCGCGCTCGCGCGCGCGGCGCGCCACCGGGTCGCTCGAGGACGCGGACCGGAGGGCGCGGCTCGGGCGCAGCCGCGAGGTCGAGCGGCGCGAGCTGGTCGCGGAGCTGCACGACACCGTGCTCGGCGACCTCACGCTGCTCGCGCTGCGGCGTCCCGGCCCGCTCTCCGAGGCCGAACGGGGGCAGCTGACGGCGAGCCTCGCATCGAGCGCGATACTGCCGGTGCTGCGCGCGGACGAGGGCGACCTGCGCAGCCGGCTCGACGCCGTCGCAGGGGCCGGCGGTCTGGTGCTCGTCGTCGACGGCGATCTCTCGGAGGTCGACGCGCTGCCGGAGTCCACGAGGTCGGCGATGGCCTCGGCGCTGGAGCAGTGCGTCGTCAACGTGGCGCGGCACGCGCGCATCGACGCGGTGCGACTGGGCATCCGCAGCTCTCCGGAATCGGTCGAGGTGCTCGTCGACGACGAAGGGGTCGGCTTCGACCCGGCCGCGGTGCCGCCCGACCGGTTCGGGCTCAGCGAGTCGATCCGGGGGCGGATCGAGCGCGAGGGCGGCGTCGTGGAGCTGCGCAGCGCGCCGGGCGAGGGGACGCGCGTCCTGATCAAGGTGCCGCGAGAGGCCGCGGTCTGATGCCGGCGCCGCGCTGGACCCCGCAACGGCTCGACCCGCTCGGCGGCGTGACGGCGCAGGCCTTCGCCTGGGCGTTCGGCCTCGGCGCGCTCGGCACCGCCGTCGTGGTGTCCGCGACCGGTTGGGCGGGCTATCAGGCCGGCTGGCTGATCGCCGCCCTGCTCGCGCTCGTCGCCGCCGTCGGCGTGACGCTGCGCAGCAGCGCGCCCCGCCTGGCCCCGTTCTCCATCGGCTCGGTGATCGCGCTGCACCTCCTCGGGCTCGCCGCCGTCGTGCTCGAGGCGATCGCCCGGACGGACACGTCGTCGGGGCCGGGCTGGTCGCCGGCGGCGCTCGCGCTGCTCGTGATGGTCACCGCCTCGTTCCGTCCTGCGACGGAGATCCTGGTGGCGTCCGCGGCCTCGGGCGTCGTGGTCGCCGTGATCCTGAGCCTGACGGCGGCGGACCCCGTCGCGTCTCGGATCGAGTCCGCCGCCGTCGGGGCCGTCCCGGTGCTGAGCGCCGGCGCCGGCGCCGCGGCCTTCTCCCTGGTCCTGGTGCGCCGGCTGCTGGCCTGGCGGGACGAGACCGCTCGCTCGCGCCGGGCGGAGACGCTGCGGATGCGAGCGGAGGCCCGGGAGGATCTCCGCCTGCACCGCCTCGGCGTCGTCGAGCACGACATCCAGCCCTTCCTGCTGGGCGTGCTGCGCAGCGGCGGCGTCGACGCGGTGATGACCGAGGAGGCGCGCCGTCTCGCCGGCGAGCTGCGCGTGCTGCTCGCCGAGCATCGCGATGAGGTCTGGCTCTCGGATCTCGTCCGGACCTTCGTGGACCCGGATCGTCTCGCCGCTCGGATGGACGAAACCCAGCGCGCCGCCGTCGAGGCGCTCTGCACGGCGCTCGCGGACCGCGCGCCGCAGGCGACGCTCCAGCGCCGCGGCGCCCGCGCCACGCTCGCCCTGTCCTGGGGCTCGGGACGCGGCGCGCTCGGCCCCGAGCTGCTCGCCATGACGCGGCATGTCTTCCCGGGTGCGCGCATCACCCCCGCAGCCGGCCGGATCGAGGTCGACTTCGCTGCGGAGGGCTGAGCGCGACGCTCGGCCACCGCCTCGCACGGACGGAGACGTCTAGCCGATCGCGGGGTACGTCACCCGGAAGCCCTCGCCGACGACCGCGCCCTCGCTGAGCCGGGCGGTCTCGGTCCGATGCGGCGCGAGGATATGGATCACCTCGTCGCCGCGGGCGAGCAGGTGGTCGGCGATGATCCGGCGGTGGCATCGCCACCAGACCGCCTCGGAGCACATCACGGCGGTGGGTCTCGACCTGCCCTGCTCGCGCAGCTCCGCCAAGGCGCGGTCGAACTCCTCGGAGAGGGCGTGGTCGGCGTAGTTGTGGAAGCCGCGGTGCTCCCACCAGCCGTTCACCTCGCGGGGGATCCCCCGGCTGACCGGGCGACGGCCGGTCAGGCCCTCGGCGCGGTCGAGCGCGATCCCGCGCTCGCCGAGGGAGCGGGCGAGCGCGTCCTCGTCGAACTGCGGGTAGCGCGCCGAGCCGGGGAGCCGGCGGACGTCGACGACCTGCCGGACGGCGTGCTCGTCGAGGAGCTCGACGAACTCGAGGAGCGTGCGGTTCGAGTGCCCGATCGTGAAGATCGGACGGCTCATGGGGCGTCGTCGAGGAGGCGCAGCGCACCGCCCTTGTGCGCGGCGACATGGTCGGTCCGGTCGCTGCGGATCTCGTACTGCGGGTCGTCCGGCGAGGCGTGGTGGGTGTAGCCCTTGACGTCGAAGTCCTCGGTGTGCACCTTCGTGATCCGGCCCGTCACCTGACCGGCCTCGGAGTTCCAGGTCACGTGGTCGCCGACGGCGAAGCGTTGAGCCATCAGATCCCCCAGGCGTCCGCCGGGGCCTCGACGACCGGGACCGGGGCGGTGCTCCAGTGCCCGCCGTAGTCGTAGTGACCGGTCGCCCAGGAGGAGTACCAGATGGCGTAGGCGGAGTCGGCCGAGGACGCCGCCGACTCGAACGCGGCCTTGATCCCCGCGTAGCCGCCGAGCGTGTGGATCGCGTCCGCCGCGTACTGGGCCGAGGCGTCGAGGCTCGGCGCCGCGTTCATGAAGTTGCCGACGCCCCAGCCGTTGTTCAGCGGATTGTTCCGGTTCCACCAGGAGTCCACGTAGTTCTCCTGGCGCATCCACTGCACGATCGTCGTCACCGAGTCGTCGGTGATCGGCCAGCCGCCGTACCAGAGCACGAGCTTCGCCCACGAGTAGTTCGTGTGCTCGGCGACGAGCGCCGCCTTGACGCGCTCCGGGCTCACCTCGGCGGCGTAGCCGTCGCGCTCCGCGACGCTCGGCCGGGCGGCGGAGGCGAGCTCCACCGTCTGGTCGCCGCTCGAGGCCCACGCGTAGGCCGCGGACGCGTCGCGGTCGGGGACGACGGCGCCGATCAGCAGCAGGAGCGCGGCGCCGGTGGTGGCGAGCATGGCCGCGGGTCGCCGACCGGCTGCGCGCTGTGCCCGAGTGCGGTGGGGAGCGGAGAACATCTCGGGACGGCAGGCTACCAGCGCCGCCTGGGCGTTCCGGGGATCTCGGAACAGTTCGGCGCGAACCGTGGTTGACTCGATCGGGCGAACGACAGGAGCAGCGACATGTCCGGGACGGCGACCGCCGAGATGCTGAGCGCGGCGGAGCTCGCGACGATCCGCGCGGATTTCCCGATCCTCGCGGAACGCGTGAACGGGCACGAGCTCGTCTACCTGGACTGGGGTGCGACGGCGCAGCGCCCGCGCCAGGTGATCGACGCCGAGGTCGACTACGTCGAGCACCGGAACTCCGCCGTGCATCGCGGCGCCCACACGCTCGCCGCGGAGGCGACCGAGGAGTTCGAGGGCGCGCGTGCGAAGGTCGCCGCCTTCGTCGGGGCGGACGAGGACGAGATCGTCTGGACCTCGAACGCGACGGAGGCGCTGAACGCGGTCGCCTACGCGATCGGCAACGCCTCGGCGGGTCGCGGCGGAGCCGCGGCCGCCCGCTATCGGCTCGGGCCGGGCGACGAGATCCTCGCCACCGAGCTCGAGCATCACGCGAACCTCATCCCCTGGCAGGAGCTCGCGGCGCGCACCGGGGCGACCTTCCGCTACGTCCCGGTCGACGACGAGGGCGCCCTGCGGCTCGACCTCCTCGACGGGCTGCTGTCGGCGCGCACCCGCCTCTTCGCCTTCACCCACGTCTCGAACGTCACCGGTCAGGTGCTGCCGGTCGCGGAGCTGACCGCGCGGGCGCACGCGGTCGGCGCGCTCGTCGCGCTCGACGCCTGCCAGTCCGCGCCGCACCTGCCGCTCGACCTGCACGCGCTCGGCGTCGACTTCGCGGCCTTCTCCGGCCACAAGATGCTCGGCCCGACCGGCGTCGGCGCCCTCTACGGACGTCGCGAGCACCTCACGGCGCTCCCGCCGTTCCTCACTGGCGGCTCGATGATCACGACCGTGACCATGGAGGGCGCCGAGTTCCTGCCGCCCCCGCAGCGTTTCGAGGCCGGCACCCAGCGCGTCTCGCAGGCGATCGCGCTCGGCGCCGCCGTCGACTACCTGGACGCGGTCGGCGTCGACCGGATCGCCGCGCACGAGGCGGCGCTCGGCCGGCGCCTCGTCGAGGGGCTGCGCGCGATCGACGGCGTGCGGATCCTCGGACCCGTCGGCGACGGCGTCGAGCGCACCGGCCTCGCCGCGATCGACGTGCCGGGGATCCACGCGCACGACCTCGGCCAGTTCCTCGACTCGCGCGGCATCGCGGTGCGCGTCGGCCACCACTGCGCGCAGCCGCTGCACCGTCGGCTCGGCACCACCGCCTCGACGCGGGCGAGCGCCTACCTCGCGACCACGCCGGACGAGGTCGACGCCTACCTCGCGGCGCTGCCGGAGGCGATCGAGTTCTTCCGGAGGCTCGCATGAACGAGGTCGAGAGCCTCTACCAGGACATCATCGTCGACCACGTCAAGCATCCGAGGCGGCAGGGGCTCCGCGACGGCGCGACGGTCGAGTCGCATCAGCTCAACCCGACCTGCGGCGACGAGATCACCCTGCAGCTCGTCCTCGACGGCGACCGGATCGTCGACGCCGCCTGGACGGGGCGCGGCTGCATGGTCTCGCAGTCCTCCGCGTCGATCCTCGCCGAGCAGCTCCCCGGCCTCACCGCGGCGGAGGCGGGGGAGCGGATCGAGTCGTTCCGCGCCTCGATGCGCTCGCGGGGCGAGATCCCGGTCGACGAGGACCTGCTCGGCGACGCCGTCGCGCTGGAGGGCGCCGCGAAGTTCGTCGCCCGCGTCAAGTGCGCGATGCTCGCCTGGGTCGCGGCGGAGGACGCCCTCGCCAAGCGCTGAGCGCCGCCGATAGGGTGAGCGCGTGCAGCGCCGCCTCCTGGTCGCGATCAACCCGAACGCGTCCTTCGGCCGGGCGCACGACGCCGGCCCCAGGGTCGTCGAGTCGCTCCGGGCGGCCGGTCACGAGGTGCGCCCGCTCGTGGCCCCGGACTGGGACCTCCTCGACGAGCGGGCGCGCGAGGAGCTCGACGCCGGCGCCGACGCGCTGGTCGTCGTCGGCGGCGACGGCATGGCGCACCTCGGCGCGAACCTGGTCGGCGGCACGGGGACCCCGCTCGGGCTCGTCCCCACCGGCACCGGCAACGACCTCGCCAAGGCGTTCGGCATCCCGGAGCACGACGTCGACGCGGCGGTCGCGGGGCTGCTCGCCGGTCTCGAGGCCGAGCCCCAGGCGATCGACACCGGCATCGCGGCCTGGAACGAGGGCGGGACGCGCCGCACGCGCCGCTTCGTCGGCGCCGTCTCCTGCGGCTTCGACGCGATCGTCAACGAGCGGGCGAACGCCATGCGGCGTCCGAAGGGCGCGTCGCGGTACACCATCGCGATCCTCCGCGAGCTCGCCCGACTCGCCCCGATCCCGTACCGGATCGAGCACGACGGCGGCGTGCTCGAGCTCGACGGCGCACTGGTGAGCGTCGCGAACAACGGCTCGATCGGCGGCGGCATGCGGATCGCGCCGCAGGCCTCGATGACCGACGGCCTGCTCGACCTGTTCGTCGTCGAGGCGCTCGGCCGGACGGCCTTCCTCCGGCTCTACCCGAAGGTGTTCCGAGGGGAGCACGTGAGCGACCCGCGGGTGCGGATCGTCCGCACCGCCCGCGCGGTCGTGTCCGCGCCCGGCATCGTCGGCTACGCCGACGGGGAGCGACTCGGGCCGATGCCGGTCGAGGTCGCGGTCGAGCCGGCGTCGCTGCGGTTCCTCGGCCGGACCGGGTAGCGCGGGCGCGGGCCAGGGCCGGGCGGCTCAGGCGCGATCGGGCCGGCGGCGCGCTCCGAGCAGGACCGCGGCCGGCCCTACAGCTTGGTGAGCGCCGCCGCGCAGACGTACTCGGTGACGGTGCGGTCGCCGACCTTCTGCTCGGAGATGAGGAACTCCTGGTCGGGCCGGGAGCCGACCGGCGCGTTCGCCCGGAACCGCTCGAACGGCTCGGCGCACCTCGCGGAGACCGCGTTCTGCAGTCCCTGGGTCACCTGCTCCTGCCGGGTGATCTCGCCCTGGCCGATGACCTCGAAGGCGTGCTCGTCGGCGCACCGCACGATGCGCACCTCGGTGCGCACCGAGGGATCCGGGAAGTCGAAGCAGTCGCCGGTCTCGAGATAGTAGGAGTGCGCGTCGACGGGCTCGCTCACCCGCCCGTCCGGTCCCCGCTGCGGCCCGAACTGGTCCGGGAACGTGTCGTGCAGGAACGTGTCGACGGTGCTGCATCCGGCGAGCGCCGACCCCACGAGCAGGACCGCGGCGGCCATCGCGACCGGGCGTCCGAAGCGCATGCTCCCCCTACGATTTCGGCTATACTCGATGAGTTGTCGTGACGGCCCCATCGTATAGCGGCCTAGTACGCCGCCCTCTCACGGCGGTAACGCGGGTTCGAATCCCGCTGGGGTCACGATAGCAAAACCCCCGGTCAACCGGGGGTTTTCGCTTTTTCGGGGGCGGTATGCGAAGGCCCTGATTCAGGACTTGGCTGCATTTTGGCTGCACAGGCCTGAGCTGACCTCGGTCCGGTGGGCAGCGAAGGTGGCATTGGCCTGTCCTGGCTACGCTTCTGACGTCGATCGTCCAAGGCGAGGCACGCATCGTCTTGTCAACGGGAGTGGCGTCGGTCGGTGCGGAGGGGCGCCCGGATACCTCGGGTCGTGTTGGCTGGCGTGCTGGTGCCAGTCAGATGCCGATGCCAGCGTCGCTCATCTGCGGATCGGGCACCGGCGGCAGGTCGTCCCAAGGTGAGCGCAACACTGCTGCCGGCAGTGGGACTGATGTGAGTGTCGGCAGGGGGACGGGTTCGGTCTCTAGTTCGAAGGACTCGGTGTCGGGGAGCAGTTCGGCAATCGAGGTCTGCATGGCGACACGGTCGAGGGACACGGCGACCTTGTCGAGGTCTTCGTCGAACAGATCGCTGTACACGTCGAGGGTGATCGCGGCGGAGGCGTGTCCCAACATGCGTTGGACGGCCTTGACATTCGCGCCGGCGGAGACGGCGAGGCTGGCGGCGGTGTGACGCATCTCGTGGGGGGTGAGTCCCTTGATGCCGATCAGGGCGGCGGCGCGGTCAAACCAGCCGACCCGGAAGACGTGGTTGCGCAGCCAGGTGTGAGTGCGGATGCCGTAGAACACCGGCTCTTCGGGATTCCGGCCGGCGATGCGCGGAGCGAGCAATCCGCACAAGAACGCGGGAATCGGGATGGTGCGCTGCTCGTAGTCCTTGGGCGGCTCGATGCGCTGGTAGCCCCGATCGGCCACGACAGTCTGACGGACAGTGAGCCGCGCCTGGGCGAGATCGAGGTCCATGATCCGCAGGCCCGACAGCTCACCCCACCGCAGCCCGCAATAGGCCAGGGTGAGCACGATCAGGTGGTAGCCATGCTGGTAGCCGTCCGAGATCTCGCCGACCGCGCGGGCGAGGGCGGCGACCTGCTCATGGTTGAGGTAGCGGCGTACCTTCTTGACGACTTTCGGTAGCCGGAGGCGATGCGCCGGGTTAGAGGGCAGTCGGCTGTCCTCGACGGCGAAGCGCAGCGCACCGGAGAGGACGTTCACGATCTTCCGCACGGTCGCCGGTGCGCCGGGCAGGCTCCCGGCCCATTCCTGGATTCGCAGCCTGCTGAGATTACCGATCTTGATGTCGCCGAGCTCGGGCTTTATGTGCGTCTCGATGATCGACTCGACCCGGCTGCGGCTGGTGGCTCGCAGGTCGCCGCGTGAGTCCAACCACGTTTTCAGCCAGTCGGCGAGGGTCACCTTCGCAAGCGACGGGTCCATGTAGCGGCCCTGAGACATGTCGACTTCGACGGTCGCCAGGAACAGCTCGGCGGCCTTCTTTGTCTTGAAGCCGCGCTTCTGAGTGCTCTTCTGATCCGGCTTGCGGTACTGCACCCGGTAACGGCGGCCCTTCGCGGTCTCGTATGGCTTGATGCTTCCCATGCGCGCCGCCTACTGCTCGAGGCCGGCGAGCCGGTGGATGTCGGTGCGCCGGTAGACGCGGCGGTGTTCGGTGAGCGTGATCGGCTCGACCGGGGCGCGGCCGGCGAGGGCGAGCGAGCGCAGCGTAGTGCGGTGCAGGCCGAGTCGGGCGGCGGCCTCGGACTCGGAGTAGAACAGGCTCCCGTTGCTGCCCTCGACGCTGAGGGGGTTCGTGGCGAGGCTATTCGGCTCGGCGGGCTCCATTGGGCTGGCGACCGACGGCGTAGGTGAAGCCGTCAAGCAACCCGGCGGCGCGTGCCTTGCCGATCCAGTGGGTAGCGGTCCGGTCCGGGATGTCGAGCTCAGCGGCGACCGCCCGAGCCGGCGGCCGCGCGGCAAGCGCGGTGACCCCGTAGATGAGCTGCACGAGCCCCAGCGTGTCCTCGGTCGGTCCCGCCGCGGTCGCAATCGCAGCCAGCGGCTTCGGGACGATGCGGCCCTCGGTCGCCAGCACCTCCTGCACGGTGCGGTGTTTGCCCTCGAACTCCACGACCACGCAGGACGGGACGGCGGCCGATAGCACCTCGGCGAGGCGCACCTGCCGCAGCACGTCGGTCGTGATCTCGACCGTGCCCACGGCCCGGTGGCCGGTGGCGACGATCCGATAGCGGCCGGCCTCCGACGAGTAGGCCGCCTCGATGGTCGTCGCTACGGATATGTCCTCCGCGGTGGCGGTGGCCGTGAACGCCGGGGCGATCCGCAACGCGGCCCCGAGCGGCAGCGTGGCATGTCGCCATGTCATGTGCTGGCCGTCCGGGGTACGCACGTCGATCTTCACCTCCCTAGTTTGCCTTTCCGCGTCGCGAATCCGCTATTGCTGATTCTTGACACTGTTTTACAAGAGTGATTCCCTTGTGTCAATAAGCGACGCCAATTTACACAAGGAGGCGAAATGTCGACCGACCCAACCCCGGATGCCGGACCCGCGAGCGCAGGCAGGCTCCACCCCACCCCGCGCGCTCCCATGACGCCGTACTACCGCCGCATGGCTCGCAAGGAGGCCCGTGTGCGCGAGGACCAGTTCGTGGCGCTATCGCGGCTGGTGCAGGTGCTCGCGAGGCGCCGGGTGGTGCGCGGCGGGCCGCGGCTGACAGAGAACACGCTGATCCGCATCGGCATCGACCTCCTGCTGGAGCGCGCGAACCGATTGAGTGGCGATACCGAGGTCGAGCTGCGCGCCTCGGTCCTCGATACGCCGCCCTCAAGGTGGTCGGGACCGGCGCTGTTCGACCTCGACGCCGCTGATGACGCGAGGCCGGGCGGGTAGAGGTGGCGCGGCGCCACGGTCCACTGCCGCCGACCCAGCTCGCATTCGACCTGTGGGGCGAGGACGACCCGGACAACAACAATCAGGACAAGAACCAGGAGGGGCACGATGAGCAGGTTTCGGCCGATGTGGCAGCAGATGCTGGCGGCGCTGCTGTGGGTGCTGCTGCGGATCGGGGAGAGTGGACGGATGAACAGCTTCGGGCGGCAGGCGATGGCCCACTGGCAGGAGCACCTACCGGCGGCCTACCGGCAGATCGCAGACCCGGAGATGTTCTTCACCCGCGCCGGGGAGGAGATGCTGACCCAGGTGGACGAGCTGACCCGGCACCTGGCGGGACCGGATCTGCCGGGAGAGGACTACCTGGACAAGGTCGCCCGGGTGAACCGCGCCCGGATGGAGGCGGAGGAGATCGCGAAGGCGGACTCCGGGATGTTCCCGCCGCCGGAGCTCACCCGCACGGAGTGGGAGCACACCACCCCGCAGGAGGACGCCCTGATCGACTGGGTGTGGCGGATGCAGGCCCAGCAGGAGGGCCTGGCCGAGACTCACCTGAGCTTCCCGGAGGCAGCGGCGGTATGGCTGCTGCCGATCGAGTATCTGGAGCAGATGACGGCGGCCTATTCGCCCTGGGACTTCTGGAAGAACCACCCGACCGAATGGGAGGCGTCGGTGCAGGCTCGATGGGAACGGCACCAGGCGGAGGACGCCACCGACCGTTAGGAACCCCGTACCGCCCTGACCCGGCCACCCCGCTGGTGCCGTCCGGGGAGCGCGCCAGGCTGCTGGCGAACCTCGCCGCGATCCGCACCCTGCGCGCCCTCGACGCCGAGGACCGGACGGCGACCCCGGACGAGCAGCAGGTGCTCGCGGCCTGGTCGAGCTGGGGTGCGATCCCGGCCGTGTTCGACGACCGCGACCCGGAATGGGCCGACGAGCGCGCGGTGCTGCGCGAGCTGCTGTCGGAGACCGGGTACGCCCAGGCGCGTCGCACCGTCCTGAACGCGCACTACACCGACCCCGCCTACGTCTCCGTCATCTGGCACGCGCTGGCTGAGCTGGGGTTCGAGGGCGGGCGGGTGCTGGAGCCGGGCTGCGGCTCTGGCACCTTCCTTGGCCTCGCCCCCGAGACCGCGCAGGTCGTCGGCGTCGAGCTCGACGCGACGAGCGCCCGGATCGCGCGGGCTCTCTATCCGCAGCACGAGGTCCGCGCCGAATCCTTCGCGGAGACGAAGTACCCCGGCGGGTGGTTCGATGCCGCGGTCGGCAACGTCCCCTTCGGCGACGTGTCCCTGCACGACCCGATCGACAACCCGCACGGGCACTCGATCCACAACCACTTCCTGCTGAAGGCGGTCCGGCTCACCCGACCGGGCGGGATCGTCGCCACCCTCACCTCCCACTACACGCTCGACGCCGCCAATCCCGCGGTGCGGCGCGAACTGTCGCGTAGCGCGGACTTGGTCGGCGCAATCCGGCTGCCGACCGGCGCCCACCGGCGCACCGCGGGTACCGAAGCCCTCACCGACCTGCTCATCCTTCGCCCCCGCGAGGAAGGCCGCCCGGTGCACGATGCGACCTGGGAGAGCGTCGTACCCCGCGTCATGGACGGCGAGGGCGTGAAGCTCAACGCCTACCTCGACCAGCACCCGGAGAACGTGCTTGGCACGCTCCATGTCGGGCAAGGCATGTATAACGCGCAGACGCTGCAGGTACGCGCCGACGACCTCGGCGACACGCCGGGCCGACTGCGCGCGGCGCTCACGCGGATCGCCACCGAGGCCGAGCCCGCCCGACTGCGCCTGACCGCCCGCACCCCGGAGCAGGCCGCCGCCGAGCAGGAACAGGACGCGATCGACGCGGCCTGGGACGGCACCATCTCCGCCTCGGCGGACGGCGGTTTCACCACCGTCACCGCCGGGAAGCGGGAGGCGCTGCGAGTCGGCGTCGCCGCCGGACGGGAGCTGCGGGCACTCCTGCGGCTGCGGGACCTCGCCGCCCGGCAACTCGACCTGGAGCGCGCCACCCTGGATGAGACGGTCGAGATCAGCACGGGGCGGGCAAGCCTGCTGGCGGAGTGGCAGTCGTATGTGCGCCGGTACGGGCCGATCAACCGCTACACCCCGACCCCCACCGGCCGCACCACCGACGACGGGGAGCCGATCATGGCCCGCCGCACCCCGCCTGCGACGCGGCTGCTGCGCGGCGACCCGTTCGGGCCGCTGGTGTTCGCCCTGGAGGTGTTCGACGACGACACCCAGGAGGCCGAGCCCGCCGCGCTGCTGACCCGCCGCGTCATCGCACCCCGCCCGGAACGCCTCGGCGCCGACACCCCGGCGGACGCCCTGCAGATCTGCCTCGACCGGCACGGCCGCATCGACCTGACCACGATCGCGGACCTGCTGGGCGAGACGCCCGAGCAGACCCGGATGCTGCTCGGGGAACTCGTCTACGACGACCCCGAGCACGACGGCGAGCTCGTGCATGGTCCCGCCTACCTGTCCGGGTCGATCTACCCGAAGCTCGAGGCCGCCCGCGCCGCCGCCGAACGCGACGAGCGGTATGGGGTGAACGTGGCCGCGCTGGAGGGCGTGCTGCCGGACCCGCTGGGGCCTGAGGAGATCGTCGCGAAGATCGGGGCAGTCTGGATCAGCCCCGACTACCATCAGCAGTTCCTCCGCGAACTGCTCGGCGATACGGGCGTCACCGTGACCTGTCCGCTGCCGGCGACGTGGAAGGTCCGCGGCGGGCAACGGTTCACCGTGCGCGCCTCCCAGGAGTGGGGAACTGAGCGTCGGCCCGCGCCGGACCTGTTCGAGCTGATCGCGAACCAGACCCCGATCCGCGTTGACGACACCTATAAGGATCCCGACGGCCGGATGCGCTCGGTGTTCAACCCGACTGAGACCGCCGCCGCACAGGACAAGGCGAGCCTCATCCAGGAGCAGTTCGAGGAATGGGTGTGGGCCGACCCCGACCGTGCGAAAGACCTGGCCGCCGAATACAACCGCCGCTTCAACTCGATCACGCTCCGCGACTACACGGCCGACGGCGAATACCTGTCCCTGCCCGGGATGACCGAGGCGTTCGTTCTGCGCCCCCACCAGCGCGCCGCCGTTGCCCGAATGATCGCCGAGCCCGCCGTCGGGCTCTTTCACGAGGTCGGCGCCGGCAAGACCGCCGAGATGGTCGTCGGGGCGATGGAGCTGCGCCGGCTCGGGATGGCCCGCAAGCCCGCGATCGTGGTCCCGAACCACATGCTGGAGCAGTTCGCGAGGGAATGGCTGCAGCTCTACCCGCAGGCGAAGATCCTCGCGGCCAACTCGGACACGCTCGCCGGGGACCAGCGGCGCATCTTCGTCGCAAGGGCGGCGGCGAACGACTGGGACGGCATCATCTTCACCCGCACCGCCTTCCAGCGCCTCGACCTGGACCCGGAGCACCTGACCGCGTTCACCGATGCGCACCTGAAGGTGCTGAAGCAGGCGCTCGACTTCACCGCCGCGGACGACCACCGCACCCTGAAGCAGATCGAGAAGACCATCGCCCGCGAGGAGGAGAAGGTCAAGAAGCTGCTGGACACCCCACGCGACCCGGGGGTCACGTTTGAGGCGACCGGCATCGACTACGCGATCGTGGACGAGGCCCACGACTACAAGAACCTCGTCACCACCTCCAACATCCCCGACGCTGCGATCGAGGGCTCGGCGCGGGCGTTCGACATGGCGCTAAAGATCGACTACCTGCGCCGGGCCAACCCGTCCCGCTACGCCACCTTCGCCACCGCGACCCCGATTGCGAACTCCGTGACCGAGGCGCACGTCATGCAGCGATACCTCCGCCCGGACCTGCTGGAGGAGGCCGGGGTGCTGCCCTTCGACGCCTGGGCGGCGACCTTCGGCCAGACCGTCACCGAGGTGGAGATGGCTCCGGCCGGCGGAGGTAGCTTCCGGGTGAAGACCCGCTTCGCGAAGTTCCAGAACGTCCCCGAGATGCTGCGGCTGTGGCGGGTGTTCGGGGACGTGAAGACCGCCGACGACCTCGACCTGCCCACCCCACTGCTGAAGGCGCGTCCAGATGGGCGCCGCATCCCGGAGACGGTCGTGCTCATCCCCGGCGAGGAGGTCCGCGAGTACGTCGTCCGCCTCGGCGAGCGCGCCGAACGGGTCGCGAACCGGGCGGTGGATCCATCCGAGGACAACATGCTCAACATCTCCACCGACGGTCGCAAGGCCGCCCTGGACATCCGCATGGTCGACCCGAGTGCGAACCCGGCGATCGTGCCGCTGGACGAGATCGCCGACCGCATCGCTCGCATCCACCACGCTCACAGCGACCGCTCGTACTTCGAGTCGGTCGGCGGCCAGACGCCCTCGCCGCTGCCCGGCGCGTTCCAGCTGGTGTTCTGCGACCTGGGCACGCCGAAGCCGGACAAGTGGAACGCCTACCACTACCTCCAGCAGCAACTCGTGGAGCGCGGTGTCCCGGAGGGCGGCATTCGGTTCGTGCACGAGGCCCGCAACGACGCGGAGAAGGGCCGCCTGTTCGCCGCCTGCCGCGACGGGAAGGTCGCCGTCCTGATCGCCTCCACGTCCAAGGCCGGGGTCGGGACGAACGTGCAAAACCGCGCCGTCGCGCTGCACGACGTGGACTGCCCGTGGAAGCCCGCCGAAGTCGCCCAGCGTCACGGCCGCATCCTGCGGCAGGGCAATCAGAACGAGGAGGTGGAGATCATCCAGTACGTCACCGAGCACACCTTCGCCGCCTACATGTGGCAGGCCATCGAGCGGAAGTCCAAGTTCATCAACCAGGTCATGCGCGGACGCCTCGACGTGCGCGAGATCGACGACCTCGGCTCCGACAGCATCTCCGCCGCCGAAGCCAAAGCCCTCGCCTCCGGCAACCCGCTCCTGCTGGAACGCTCCATCGCCCTCAACGAGGCCACCAGACTGGAGCGGCTGGAGCGGGCCTGGCACCGTGCCCAATCCACGCTGCGCGCCACCATCGAATCCGCCGACCGCACCCTGGACCGGCTGCGCGGCGATCAGGCCGCCCTGGAGGCGGCGGTCGACAAGGTAGAAGACCTTTCCGGCGACCGCTTCCGCATCACCATCGGCACCGCCCACTACACCTCCCGCACTGACGCCGCGGCGGCGATCAGCCAGTGGGCGCGCAGCCGCTCCCTGCAGTACGCCCGTCCCATGCGCGACGACCGCAGCCACGGCACCCTCGGGCAGATCAGCGGCTTCCCGATCGTCGCCCGCACCCGCACCGACCTCGGCCAGATCCTGCTCGACCTGAACCTGGAAGGCGTGCCCGGCTCCATCGCGACCAGCCCGATGGACAAGGTGCTTGACGAGCCGATCGGTCTGATCCGCCAGCTCGAGCACCGCGCCGCGAACATCCCCGACCTCATCGCCAGGACCGCCGCGCGCATCACCGAGACATCGCAATCCCGCGCCGACGCGGAACGCAACCTCGGTGCCCCCTTCAAACACCGCGCCGCCCTGGAGGCGGCGCGCGCAGAACTCGCTCGCGTGGAAGCCGAACTTGCCGCCCTCGCCAAGGATGACGCGCCCGCCCCGGCTGGCGTCACCACCGAGACCCCGACCGCGGCACGTCCTGCGCCGGTGCCGGACCCGTATGCGCCTGTGATGCCCGATCCGGGTGTCGGTCCGTCGCTGTCCTGATCGCGCCCCTACGCCGGGAGCCGTCCGGCGAGCCCGATTGTTCGGGACCGGCAACGCCGCGTCAAGGCACGCGAAAACTTCTCTCCACTCGCTGCGCTCCCTCCGAGAACTTTTCGCTCCGAGGGCCTTGACCCGACGTCACCGGCCCCGATTCCGGCAGGGGTGCCGGAACGGCATTTCGAGAAACGAGAGGAACACGACCATGACCACCATCACCTTCCCCAGCCCCGTCGCCTCGACCACCGGGCGGACCCTGAGCAGCACGATCACCGCGCAAGAGTTGGGCGACGGCACCCGCATCGAGCTTCAGGTGGACACCAGCCACTCCAAGGGCAGCGGCTACCGCAGCCACCTGGTCCGCCAGCACGCCGACGGGCCGATCCGCAGCATGGCGTTCACCTTCGGCGCCGACTCCGACAGCCGCCCCCTCCCCGTCGCCGAGGACGCCCCGGCCCCTGGTGCCCGGTTCAGCCGGGGCGTACTCGCCCGGCTGCACGACGAGGCCGTGGCCACCGTCGCCGCGCGGCTTGACGAGTGGCTGGTCTGGGCCGCCGACTGCACTGCCGCCCGCCGCTGAACGACCCAACACGAACAGGAGACCGTCCATGAGCATCAACACCCTTCCCACCTCCGACGACGGCGAGGGAGCCATCCCGATCGCCCTCGCCGCCGACAACACGACTCCCGTTGACCCGCCGGAGACGACTGGCACGCACGCGGTCACGGTGCGCATCCACCGCATCCAGACCACCACCATCGACCTGGATACGCCGCTGGACCCGGACGCAGACCTCGACCAGCAGTTCGAGGCCACCGGCGCCTGGGACACCCTCGCAGCCCGGCTGCACGAGGACACCCAGATCGTCAGCATCAGCCTGCTGCCCGCCCCCGTCCCGGTGTGGCCCGGCGACCCCTACGTCCTGGTCGAGGGCGGCCTGGTGCAGAACGAGCCGATCCTGCCGATGTTCGACCTCGACGTGCTCAACGCCGACTTCATCGTCGACGACGACCTCGCCTACCGCGCCCGCGCCTACGGGCTCACCGGCATCGCCGCCCGCCTCGACCGCTTCGCCAACGACTGAAAGGAAACCCGATCATGCGCATCCAAATCACCGGTTATCCGCTCCCGGCCCCGGTCATCATCCACGACCCCGCGCCCGACGCGTTCATGCGCGCCGGGCACTGGCTCCTCGACCACGAGGATGCAGCCCGGCTACTGACCGCCTGGCGGGATGCTTTGACTGACGAAGCCGATGTGCGGCGCGAATGGGCCTATAGCGAATCCGGCCTGTTCGCCACCGCCCTCTACCTCGACGGGGAACTCAGCGTGGCGCTGTGGGAGTCGGCGACTGGCTCGGACGGCACCGACGTCTACTCCACCGCGACCATACCCTTCGACTTCGAGGTTCGGCTCCTGGACGACATTGGCCCGAGCGAGGACTTTCGCGACACGAGAGGTGCACGATGAGCCGGTGCGCGGCCGGACAGCTCGCCTTCGACCTGGACACCCTGATCCACGACGCCGACGTACAGGCCGCCTCGCCCTGGGGCGGCCCCGCGCCGCTGCACTTCACCACCGCCTACTACACATCCGGCGATCTCGCGGCCGCGTTCGAGCGGTACCGCTTCGAGCACGGCAACTTCGCCTGCGTACCGCGGTCGCACATGTGGCACCCGGCGATCACGATGGAGGACGCCAACACCGCGACGCCTGGCCACGGCCTCGCGGTGCTCGGCGCGGATCTGCGCTGCGACCATCATGGGCAGACGTGCCAGTGCGTCGGTGGCTATCTCTACCGGGCCATCTGCGAACCCTGCCGCTGGCAGGCCACTGACAGCGAGCAGCACGTCATCGAGCTCTGGCACGACCACAGCTGGCCGGGCTGGCGTGACCTCCCGGTTGTCCCGGCCCGGATCGTCCGTTGGGACGAGGCCGGAAGGCCCAGTCCGAAGCTCACCGCGTGGGTCGAGGAACACCAGCCGCTCGCGTGGCAGGTGCCCGGCGCGCCGATCCTCACCGAGCGACCACACGTCGGCACCCGGCATGTGCCGCGCCGAAGCCCCTGGGGAGGCTTCGACCTCTCCCACACCGCCCTCACCGACCCCGGCCACGAATGACAAGGAGCACGACCATGACCGAGCAGCACAACATCGAGCCCGCCCGGGGCGACCGGCGCGACTTCACCTTCACCGCCACTGGCGGCGAGACCATCACCCTTACCGCGACCTACGACATCAACTGGGGGTACGAGGTCGAGCCCTGCATCGGTGTGGACGAGGTGTTCAGCATCCTCGACGTCTGGCAGCGCGTGAATGCCGCCCACCGCCAGTTCCTATGGCCCTCAACCGAGCGCGACGACGATGACGCGATCATCGCCTACCTCTGGGAGGGGCACATCGTCCTGGACGGCTGGAAGATCGCCACCGAGACCGACCGACATTCCCTCGACGACCTGCCGGCCCTGCTGCCCCAGACTCACTTCACGCTCATCGGGCCGTTCGACCTCGAGGAGGTGGGCGAATGAGGGGCAACAAGACCGGGACGCTCCGGCCCGAGCAGATCCGCGCCCTGGAGTGCGGACACTGTGGCAACGCCTGGCTCATCACCCCCGACGGGATGACCCTTTCCGAGGCGACCGACGCGCTCTCGTTGCACACCGCCCGCGCCCACGGCACCATCCGCGTCCGGGTGATCCCGATCACCGATGCGGAGCCGGAGCAGCCGTGACTGAGACCGTGCCCGCTGCCCGGCTCGCCTACGACCACCTCGGCGCGCGGGTGAGCTGGGCGGTGCCCGACCCCGAGGCCCTCTACGACGAAGAGACCCCGGTCGGCACCCTCGACTGGATCAGCCACACCGAGGGCGCAGTGGTCGTCGGCATCACTTTCATCGAGCCCGCCGAACGCGGCACGCCCGAACACCGAATGGTGCTCCTCGACGGGCAGCGGGTCGTAGTCACGAGCGACGACTACTGGCTCAATCCCCGCACTCCCGTCGTCATTCACTCCGACAAACCGGATACCGGATACATCCACCCGCGGTAGAATCGAGGGCGAACGGAGGGAGCGGGGACATGGCCGCTGAGCAGTCGTTGTGGCACGTAAACGACGTGGTCGCCTACGACGCGATGCGCGAGCTCGCCAGCACCGTGCAGGCCCGATTGATCCACCTTGAGCGCCAGGGCGACCCCGCAGCCCGGGCCGAACTGATCGAGGTGCGCCGCGCTACTCTCGCCGTCGACGGCTACGACCGAGCCGCCGTCGATGACTTTACGCAGCAGCTGACCCGCCGCCACATGGAACTTGATCAGGCCCCTGCGTATGGCCGCTGAGTCGGGCCCGCTGACGCCGGACGAGCTCGACGGTATCTATCGCAGACTCGTCCAGCCTCTCCTGTTCGACGCCGCACCCGCCGGGCAGGATCGGCCGACGCTGGTGCTGCTGGGCGGACAGCCCGGCGCCGGCAAGTCCCGCGCGACCGCGAGGCTGCTCCCCGAGCATCCCGGGATGGCGGCACTCACTGGCGACGATCTGCGGATCTTCCACCCCGAATACCGCCGGCTTGTGACCGAACGGCCCGAGCAGGCCGGGACCATTCTCGCCGAGTCCACCCGGACCTGGGTGCGCGCCGCTCTGAAGGACGCGATCGAGGAGCGTCGCAGCTTGTTGCTGGAGGGCACCTTCGGAGACCCCGACCTCACCCTGGCAACGGCGAGCCGGTTCCACGAAGCCGGGTTCGAGCTCCGCATCGCTGCGATTGCCTCCCCGCGCGTGCTCAGTATTGTCTCCGCCGCCTCTCGTTACCTGCGTGGACGGAAGACAGGAGCACCGGCCCGTTTCACGAAGCTGTCCGCTCACGACCGCGGCTATGACGGCACCACCCGACTTATTGATCGTCTCGGCGAAGCAACCCCGGCGAACCGAGTGACGATCGTCAGCCGCAATGGCAACGTCCTGTTCGACCGCACCCGCGATGATGCGCCCGCACCGTTCGTCGGCGCGGCTGCGGCGCTGCACCAGGGTCGACACCCCGAAACCTGGGGTGCCCGGTCCACGATGGAGCTACTCGGCGAGCTCAAGCAGATCACCGCCTACGCCGTCACATCCGGGCAGCTCTCCCGGGACCTTGCCGACTTGCTAGACGCCTCCCACGAGGCTGCTCTCGCCGACGTCGTGCCGAAGCTCAGCGTCGCTGCCGACTCACCCCAAGCCCGCTTTATCCAGCAGGCCGTCACCGAGCAACTCGTCACCTTACGCCGTGCCGCTGCTGTGTCAGACGAGCACGCTGTCGCAGACTTCAGCCCGCAACCGCACCTTGCTCAGGACGGTCCCGGACTGATCTGACTCCGACGGTCGGTTGGTGCGAAGCAGATCAGGCGATGCTGGCGCTGTGGCCAATCTGTGGGGAAGGTTTGACCCGTCCTATCGCGACGATGGTTCGCCTAGTGGTGCGGCGCCGTTGGCAATGTAGCTGTTGGGGCTGAAGCTTCCTCGTTCGAGTCCAAGCCCCTACGGACCCAGAATCACGATTCGATTGATTCATCGTATCTCCACCTCTTGTAGAGTTGAGCAAAGGAGATCAACAATGAGCGCTGCACTTCGCACCCGAGCCCGCGGCGAGCTCGAAGGTGGAATCCTGCGAATCCTGTGGGATGCCGAGACGCCTCTGAGCGCAAAGGAGATTCAGGAAGCCTTCGACGGTCATACGCCGGCCTATACGACGGTGATGACCTCACTCGAACGACTGCAGAAGAAGGGGCAGGTAATTCGTTCCGGCGACTCGCCTCGTAAGGTGCGCTTCGAGGCGGCTCGCACCGAGCACGAGCACGCAAGCGAAGCGATGCTTTCGGCCCTCGACGGCGCCGCGAACCGTGAAGCCGCGCTGCTGCGGTTCGCAGGCAATCTTGATGCACAGGACATGGAGGTCCTCCGTTTGGCGATGGGCGGTCGCCCCCGGACCGCCGGAAAGTAGGCAGTCGCGGTGCTTCCGATGCTGATGCTCCTCGGGCTGTCGCTAGCCTTGCTCCTGGTTGCCCCGATCGTTCTCACAACCGGTCGTTGGCAGGTACGACACCCGCGGATCGCTTTGACTCTATGGTTTGGCGCGTTCTTCGCAGGCTGCACTGCGGCAGGAGCGTCAGTGCTCGTTGCTGTGCTCACCGCGGTAGGCGTTGACGAGCGGATGTCGCACGCCGAGGGCCTAGCGGCGACTGTTATTGCCTGGCTGAGCCTGATCGGAATAGGCGCGATAGTGGCAGTCGTCGCGGCCGTCTCCGAGCCGCTGGCCGGCTCGCATCGCGAGGCAGTACAGGCCTTCGCCCCGCTGGTGTCTTCGAGAGAGCAGCGCAGGGGCTTCGTCTTGGCACGGTTCCAGAGCGAAGCCCCGACGGCTTACGCCGTGCGGCGGCCGGAGCCGATGATCTTTCTGTCTTCAACTATCGAGGCGGCGCTCACGCCGACGCAGCTGCAGGCGGTCTTGGCACATGAACGCGCGCATCTGCGGGGGCGCCACGACTGGGCGATGCGCATTGCCGAGATCAACGCAGCCTGCCTTCCACCTGTGCTACCGGCTGGTGCGGCACTACGGCGCGCCACGGCGCTACTCATCGAGCTGATCGCCGATGACACGGCGGCTCGACAGACCGGGGCCGCAAACCTCGCGAATGCGTTGTCGCGGCTCTCCGAAGCGACCGATGATGTAGGAATGGCCCTACGCGCCGAGAGGCTCACTGCACGGCGCTGGCCTTCCTCGCATCGACGCCGTATACCTGCTGCCGTTCGCATTTAGCGAATCGTGATCGGCACTCGCACGATCGGCTCAGCGAAGGTCGATACGCGGGCTATCACCTGGATCTGCCACTCGCCGGCGACTGGGAGATCCAGGACGGCGGTGTAGCCAGTTTCCATGGGGTCGTCCTGGGCCACTACGTCGAATGGGCCGAGGTCGTGCTCGGGGAGGGTGGCCTTCAGCACCACCGATTCGGGCTCAACGACCTCCCCCTGGTAGGTCAAGGTGAACGCGAATGTGTTCTCGCCGGTGAGGCCGGGGTTAAAGGTGCCGTCGATGGTGAGCTGCTGTGCCTCGCCGGTGATCTCACTGCTTGTGCTGGTGGTCTCGTCGCCGCCAGCGCTCTCGTGACCCTCGTGGTCTGGACTCATGTTGGCGAGGATTCCGGTGATGACGAGGACAACGACCAGCAGAGCGCCTTCGTAGGCGAGGGTACGTTGCAGAGTCCGCCACCGCAGCCGCGCGTTCGGTTTGGCGAGGATCGCCGGCACGAGGTAGCGGCGGTTCCAGAAGGCGACCGCGACGACGGCGATGACGATGGTGAGCTTGAGGAGCAGGGTGAGCCCGTAGCCGGTGGTCACGAGAGCCTGGAAGGTTCCGACGATCAGAACACCCATCGTGATCCCGCTCACGGCGAGCACGAGCACGCTCCAGAACGCGAGGCGGGAGAATCGCAATACGACATCGGTGGCCAGGAGAGGGTCCGTGCCCTTGCGCGGGCCGTCACCAGCGGGGCTGGCCTCGGCGAGGAACAGCAGGAGCCCGAGGATGCCGCCGATCCAGAACGCGCCGGCGAGAAGATGTCCGAGGTCGGCGACGACCATAAGCCCGCGCGGTTCGATGAGCTGGGTGTGCCCGACCAGCACCGGGGCGGCAAGCGCCACCATCGCCGCGAGCACCGACAACGCGCGCACCGCCACTCGTCCGGCGGAGCGCGTGACCAGGAGCAATCCTGGGATCGCGCCGACGATGACGAGCAGCGCCGTGATCAGCGGTGGCCAAAGCACTCCGGACAGCCAGGCTGACGGATTGGTGATCGACGCGATCGGCTGGCCCATGATGTCGAGCGCCGATGCTGGGATCAGCAGGAGTGCTGCGGCAACGGCCGCGATCCCGGCGGCGATGAGGAGCCAACGCCCGATGCCGGTGGCCGGCTCTCGGATGCGGAGCACCAGCCGTCGGAACATGACCAGGCCGGCGAACAGCAGCAGCCCGTGGTATTCGACGACGGTCAGCGCATTGACCGCGAAGACCGTGTCCTCCGGCGTTCCGGTCTCCAATGTCGGCGTCGGAGCGCCAGTGGCGTCGCCAATGGTGAAGATGATCGCACCGGAGATCGGGTGACCGTCTGCGGAGACCACTCGGTAGCTCAGGGCATACCGTCCGTCGCCGAGGTCTTGCGGCAACGCCGCGCTCAGGCGTGTGTCGACGACCTGCGCGTCGAGCGTGAGGGGGTCGCCATCGCCGGGGAACATCCGGAGGCTGCCTTCGAGGATCTGCACGGATTCGCTGAAGCGCAGCACCGCCTCCTGAGGCATCTGGTCGAGCACAGCCCCATCCTCAGGGGTGGTGTCGAGCAGCCCAGCATGGGCGGAGGCGGCTTGCGCGCCGATAAGCGCGAGCAGGAATCCCAGCAGCACCGCGAGCAGGCCGAAGCCGGTCGCGCGCCGCAGGGCAGTGGGTCGTTCCCCGGCGATGGGAGTGGTCACGCCTTCTTGCGCTCCCTGATCATGAGGGCGACAACGGCGAGGATCAGGCCCAGAGCCCCGACGATCAGCGACGTGACCACGAGCGGGGTCTGATCGGCGGCAGCCGGAGCAGCCGCGGCCTCCTCGTCCTCTGCCGCGGAGGAGCTGTCATCATGCCCGGCGTCGGCCTCGGTGCTCGTTGCGACGACCGCGAAGGTCGGAGCCGGCGAGTCGAGGTCGTCGTGGGTCTGACCTTCCTCGGCGATCTGGACCCATGCGTTCTCGCCCACCTCACACGACTGGATGGTCGGGAACGCGAGCGATGACCCTGCGGCATCTTCCGGGAGGGTCAGCGAGAGGGTGGCTTCACCTCGATACCCGTCCGCGAAGGGTGTCTTGGCGGTGTAGACCACCTGGGCGACACGTTCGGTGATCTCGTTGCCGTGGGCGTCCTGGATGGGCGTCTGGAGCTGCTCAGTGACCTTCTCGACATCCCAGAGGGCATCGATCTGCGGGGTGACCGAGTTGATTCCCTCAGGGATCTGGATGGTGAGACCGGTCGTCGGAGAGCCATCGCAGCCGTGGGAGAAGCTGAACGTCAGCAGTGATGAGGCGCCCGCCTCGTCACTGGAGCCGCTGAGCCCGACATGGGCGCTGGCGGCGAGGGCGCCGCCCAGGGTGAGCGCGACCGCGCCGACCAGGGCGGCGCCGCCCATGATGAGCGGGCGCTTGGTGCGTGAAGGCATATTCTCTCTTTCTCTATGGCCACCTGTCGGTGGACGTCTTGCGGCGGTGGTTCCTTCAGCCGGCGATCATCGGCCAGCACATCGCGGCCATGCCCAGGCTCATCGCGGCGCCGGCTGCGACATCGCCGGTATGGCCGAGCCAGGTCCTGCGACCCCGTAGGCAGTCGATGAACTCCACGAGGAACACCGCGGCGGCGACGAGGAGGGCCGCGGTTATGCCGATCCCCATCAGTGACGCCCCGAGCGGCAGTGCCGAGCCATGATTCGCGTGCCCGGCAGCTGTGCTGCCGCCCACGCTGACGGTCATCCAGACCATCGCGAACATCATGACCAGGTGGGCCGCCTCGTGCCACGGCCCGTGGCCTCCGAGTGCGACCCGTCGGACACGGCGCAGGAGCTGCAGCAGGAGCAGTGCCGCGAACCAGGCAGCGCCCGCAAAGAAGAGGACGATCTGCGGGAGCGTCGGGATCAGCGACCACCAGGGCCAGCACATCGCGACCATGCCCGCGCTCATCAGCACATGCAGCGCGTGGCCGACAATCAGCAGCGGCCGATTCCGGTCCACGATGATTCGCAGGAACGCGTACAGCCCAGTCGCACTGAACACGACCGTCAGCGCCCACTGCAGCACCGGATCCGAGACCATTCACCTACCGCCATATCTCTACAAGTCGTAGTAACAGTACTCAGGGCCGTCCATCTCCGTCAAAACGACATGATGTAGAGTTGACGCGCCGGTCCGACGGCGGGAAGTGTGGTCAGGCGTGAGCGAGCTGGAGCTGCAGGTGAGTGGGATGACCTGCGTGCACTGCGAGCGCGCGGTGACTGCCGAGCTCGTCCGACTTGACGGCGTTAACGACGTCGACGCGAACGCCGAGACCGGCCGCGTGCGGATCACATGCTCTGCACCCCTGGGTCGTGCGGAGATCGAGCAGGCCATCTCTGATGCCGGCTACGCGCTCACGTCCTGGTCGAGCGAGGGTCATTGATTGACCGACTCGACCGTGCCCGTCGCGGCGACTCCTGACGACTCCGACCCGAGCCAGCCTGGCCACAACCGTCTTCCTCGGGCGCTCTGGGCGACGGTGGCCGCTGTGGTTGCCGTAGGGATCCCGGTGACCACCGCGGTCACCAGCGGAGAGGAACCATTCGATCGACTATTGCGCGGGTTCCCCGGCTATGACGTCGCCATCGTGACTACGCTACTGCAGGCCGGTGCCGATACAGCGGGACTCATCACCTTCGGCGCCTTGCTCTGGCTGCTATTCCTGCGCGACGCCACACCACGAGCCGCGCAAACGCTCCGAGAGTCGGTCGAACTGCGCGTCTTGCGATGGGCCTCGGCGGTGTGGGCACTGTGCGCCGGAGGGCTGATCGTCTTCAAGGCCCTCGATGTCAACGGGATTCCACTGATCCGTCTCGGCGAACCGGGCGCGTTGTCCTACTTCTACCAGGTGAGCTACAACTATTCGCCAGCCTGGACGGTGACGTTCGTCGCAGCGTCGATCGTGTGCTGCGCGGCATGGTTCGCCGTGCAGTGGACCGGACTGCTCATCCCGCTATGGTCCAGCTTCTTCGCGCTGCTCGCGCCCGTGGTAGTCGGGCAAGTCCTGGTCGGGCCGGAGCATGACTTCGGTGGAGACTCTGCGGTGCTCCAAACTCTCGCGGCCAACGCCTGTTTCGGCGTCGGCGTCGTCGCGGCGATCCGGATCGGCTCCGGCCGGCTGCTGCCGCTGGTCGCCCTGCAGCGACTCTTCGTGATCGCGGCGGTATGCCTGCCGGTCATCGTCGTCACCGACCTCGTAATCGCGTGGTTCAAGCTCGCCGGCACCGGGTTGCTCGACTCGGCCACCGGCTGGCAGATCCTCAGCCGATGGGCCGCCCTGGCCGTGCTGATCGCGCTCGTAAGTATTGGTGCGTTGCGCTGGCGCCAGGGTGGGCTCAACGAGCGCGGGATCGCACCGCTAATGGCCATCGCGTCGATCATGATCGCGGTCTGGATTGGCATCGGCGCCGCGATGACCCGCATTCCGCCACCGCAATACTTCGTACCAACGACCGTCCAGCAAAACCTGCTCGGCTTCGATGTTCCGGACGCGCCCACGATCACGGTGCTTCTAACGCAGTGGCGGCCGAATCTGCTGTTCCTGAGCCTCGCGGGAATCGCAGTAACCATCTATCTGCTCGCCGTACGAACGCTTCGTCGACGAGGGGATGCCTGGCCGGTGGGCCGGACACTTGCCTGGATTCTCGGCTGGTCGCTGGTTGTAATCGCGACCAGTTCGGGCTTCGGCAAGTACTCCGGCCCTGACTTCGGGGTGCACATGATCGTGCACATGAGCCTGAACATGCTCGCTCCCGGCCTGCTGGTCCTCGGCGGAGTGATCACGCTGCTGCTGCGCGCAACCCGGACCAACCCCCGCGGCACGGCCGGCGTGCACGACTGGATCACTTGGGTGCTGCACTGGCGCGTGCTGCGCTTCGTCTACAACCCGCTCGTGGTGTTCGTGGTCTTCATCGGCTCGTACTACGGGCTGTATCTGACTGGAATTTTCGGCGAGTTCATGCGCTTCCACTGGGCGCACCAGTTCATGAACATGCACTTCCTGATCGTCGGCTATCTCTACTACAGCCTCGTCATCGGCGTTGACCGGCCACCACGGCCATTGCCGCACATCGGCAAACTCGGCTACGTGCTGGCGGCCATGCCCTTCCACGCCTTCTTCGGCATCATCCTGATGACCGGCGCGGAGTCGATGATCATTGCCGAGAATTTCTACCTTTACCTCGATGCCAGTTGGGCGGACCTGCCCGCCCAGCAATACCTCGGCGGCGGCGTGGCATGGGCCGGCGGTGAACTGCCGTTGATGGTCGTCATCGTCATCCTCGCGATCCAGTGGGGTCGCCAGGACGCGAAGGAGGCGAAACGGAAGGACCGTCACATCGATACCAGCCGCGACGACGAGTTCGACGCCTACAACCGCATGCTCGCCCGCCTCGCCGAGCGACCAACCACCGGGCCGCGCGGCCGCACGCCAGACCAGAGGGAGGAGCCGCAGGCATGACCGCGACTCAGATCGCAACGCAATCAGAGCCGATCGAGCTCGACATCTCCGGCATGACCTGCGCGGCCTGCGCCGGACGAGTCGAACGCGCCCTGAACAAGCTCGACGGGGTCACAGCAAGCGTCAACTACGCCACGGAACGCGCCCTGGTCACCGGCGCCGGCAGCACCGACACCCTCATCCAGCAGGTTGAGAAGGCCGGCTACGGAGCGCACCTGCGCGAAAGCGCCGATGATCCCTGGTCACGCCGCGCTACCGACACACGGATCACCTCGCTGCGGCGGCGACTCGTGCTCGCGGCGCTGTTGACCGTCCCGCTGATGGATCTCAC
Source organism: Micrococcales bacterium 73-13 (assembly GCA_001898855.1). GTDB lineage: Bacteria > Actinomycetota > Actinomycetes > Actinomycetales > Microbacteriaceae > 73-13. The sequence goes on along the minus strand of MKVN01000028.1, from coordinate 41,273 downwards.
CATCGTTCTCGCGCTCGTGCCGGGCTGGCGTTTCCCCGGCTGGGAATGGGTATGCGTGCTCCTCGCTCTTCCGATCGTCACCTGGGCAGCCTGGCCATTTCACCGCACCACGATCCGGAATCTCCGCCACGGCGCCGTGAGCATGGACACGCTCGTCTCGCTCGGGATCGCTGCTTCCTTCGGCTGGGCGCTGGCCACGCTGCTGTTCGGTCTCGGCGGCACCGGGCAAGGTGGGTACTGGCTCGGCTTCGGCACCACTCCAGCCGGGGCCGACTCGATCTATCTTGACGTCGCCGCCGGGTTGACGACCTTCCAGCTCGCCGGCCGCTACTTCGAGACTCGCTCACGACGCAAGGCCGGCGACGTTCTCGGAGCGCTGAACGCCCTGGCCGCCACCGAAGTCCGCGTGTTGCGCGACGGCACCGAGACGATCGAGCCGGTCGCGACGCTGCGCGTAGGCGACACCTTCATCGTGTTGCCCGGCGAGACCATCCCGACCGACGGTGAGATCCTCGCCGGCGTCGCCGCTATCGACGCGAGCATGATGACCGGCGAACCGGTCCCCGTCGAGGCCGCCATCGGCAACTCGGTCACCGGCGGCACGATCAGCACGAACGGACGCCTCGAGGTGCGCGCCACGTCGGTGGGAGCGAACACCCAGCTTGCACAGATGGCCGCGCTCACCGAGCAGGCCCAAGCTCGCAAGGCCCGCGTTCAGGCCCTCGTCGACCGGATGATCAACTGGTTCGTGCCCTGCGTCATCGCTCTCGCGATCATCGTGAGTACCGCCTGGGCGCTCACCGGCACTCCGTTGCAGCAGGCCGTCGGCATCGGCATCAGTGTCCTCATCATCGCCTGCCCTTGCGCCCTCGGACTGGCCACCCCGACGGCCCTCATGGTCGGCATCGGTCGCGGCGCCACCCTCGGCATCCTCATCAAAGGCCACGACGCCCTCGAAGCCTCTGGCGCCATCACCACCGTCGTCCTCGACAAGACCGGCACCCTCACCACCGGCCAGATGCACGTCACCGCCGTCACCGCTCTCGGCATCCCCGAGCACGAGCTGCTGCGCCTGGCCGCCGCTGTCGAACGCGGCTCCGAACACCCCATCGCCCGCGCCATCGAACGCGCCGCCACCGAGGCGATCACTGACATTCCGGACGCCACAGACTTCCAAACGCACCCCGGGCTCGGCGCGAGTGCGATCGTGAATGATTGGGCAGTGGCGATCGGCAACGCCGAGCTGATCGAATCGAGCGGCGCCGAACTCGACCTGCCTGCTCGGGATGCAATCGAGCGGGCGCAGAACCAGGGACACACCGCCGTGATGGTCACGCGCGATCAGCATCTCGTCGGCGTGCTCGCGATCGGTGATCGCATTCGCCCAGATGCCAGGCAGGCAATCGCCACGCTGCGCAAGCAAGGACTGGAGACCGTCCTGCTCACCGGCGACACTGCCGCAGCCGGCACGCGCGTCGCCGAAGCGCTCGGTATCGACCGGGTGCATGCGGGCGTTCTTCCTGCTGGGAAGGCCGAAGTTATCCGCGAGCTGCAGTCGAGCGGCAAGAAGGTCGCGATGGTCGGCGACGGGATCAATGACTCCGTCGCGCTGGCCACCGCCGACCTCGGTCTGGCCATCGTCACCGGCACGGACGTCGCCCTGAAGGCCGCGGACATCATCCTCGTCCGCGACGACCTCCTGGCCGTACCCGACGCGATCGGGCTCTCACGCCGCACCCTCCGAACGATCAAGACCAACCTCGGCTGGGCTTTCGGCTACAACATCGCCGCCATTCCTATCGCGGCAGCAGGACTCCTGAACCCGCTCATCGCGGCCGCTGCGATGTCGCTCTCCTCGGTGCTCGTGGTCCACAACAGTCTCCGGCTACAAGACTTTCGGGCGACAGTCCCTGCAGAGATGCGGTCATAACTCCTCGCATGCTTATCGAGCATCGCTCGGATCGGCCTGGTCGTCTTTCACCTCCTGTGCATCGCGCTGGGCTTGGCGACGAAGGCGGGACATCATGAACGGCATGGTGGCGCCGACCGCCAGCAGCAGTGCGATCGACACGAGGGCAAACCAGAAGGCTAAGGACGCAATCGAGCCACCGCCTGCAGGAGCCCCCTCATCGGCTGCTGCTTCGTCGACGGATACATCGTCAGTCGCGCTTGTGCTCGTCGGTGTCGAGGTTGGGGAGGACGTGCTAGATACGGTGCTCGGCTGAGAGTCTGCGGGATCGAGCGAGTACTGGAACTGCCCCTCGATCGGATGCCCGTCGCTGCCCACGATGCGCCAGAACACCGTGTAGGTGCCGGGAGTGTCATGGTCAATGAGCGGCTGGGTTACGGTGCCGCCATCGACCTGAGGCTTACCATCTGAGATCAGATCGCCATTCGGCCCGGTCACTTGTAGGACCACGGCTCCCTCGAGGACAACGACGTCCGCGCTGAACGTCGCGGAGACGGAACGGGGCGGTTCGGTGAGGGTCGAGTCGGCCGCCGGGTCCGAGCCGACGAACGCATCGTGTGCGGCGGCCGGGCCGGTGGATGTAGCCCAGATGGCTCCGGTGAGCAGCATCGCCGCAGCGAAGGCGACGATCGGACGGAACTTCATGGTGATAGTTCTCCTTGGAGTGGGATGCGGAATGACAGGCTTCTTGGAGGCCCTCAGCTCAGGCCGGAGTACGCGTGGAGCCCTTTGAAGAACAGATTCACGATCGTGAAGTTGAACAGGACCGCGCTGAAACCGATGATCGACAGCCACGCGGACCTGGTGCCGCGCCAGCCTCGGGTGGCACGCGCGTGGATGTAGCCGGCGTACAGGACCCAGATGACGAAGGTCCAGACCTCCTTGGTGTCGAAGCCCCAGTAGCGGCCCCATGACTCGTTCGCCCAGATCGCTCCAGCGATGAGGGTGAACGTCCAGAAGATGAAGCCGACGATGGCGAAGCGGTAGGCCAGCGATTCGAGCGTGTCGGCGCGCGGCAGAGTCCGCAAGAAACCCGGCCCGGCGCTGCGCCCCGGCTCACCCGTCACACGCTCGTGACGCGTCTGCAGCAGCTGCACGATGGACAGCCCGCAGCTCAGCGCGAAGAGCGCGGTCGCGAGCGACGCGACGAAGACGTGGACGACCAGCCATACGCTCTTGAGCGGGTCCATGAGGGGTGTGATCTCGACGTAGAACGCGATGGTGGCGCCGCCGAACAGCAGCGTCACCATCCCGATGATGAACGCCCCGAGGAAGCGCAGGTCGTAGCGCAGCAGCACCAGCAGATAGAGCGCGACGATCAGGAGCGTGCCCGTCAGCGCGAACTCGTACATGTTCGCCCACGGCACTCGTCCGGACGCGATGCCGCGCATGAGCGTCCCGGCCAGGTGGAAGACGAACCCGAGCATCGTGAGCGAGGTCCCGACCCTGCCCCACACGAAGCGGGGCTGACGAGGCTCCTCCTCGCCTTCCACGTTCGCCCCGCCTTGAGTCCCGGTGTCGTGCGATGATTCACCCGCCGCCGCACCGACGAGGATCGGCTGAGGTGTGGTGCGTTCCTTGCGTACGGAGCGCTGGGCTAGATCAGCGCTGTAGGCAGCGAAGGCGATTACGTAGACGGTGATCGCCGTCCATACGGCCAGTAGCGACCAGCTGTCGAGGGCAGCCATGTTCATGTGGATCTCCTCCTTGAGGGGGATCGTGGGTCAGGTTCGAGGTCGGCGGATTGGAGCCGTCCTGCGGGAAGCGTTCCCCGCCGTCGGTGCGTGACCGCGAGAGCGATGACGGCGGCGATGGCACCGAGACTCAACGCTGGCGTCAGCCACGGGCCGATGACGACGGCAGGCGTCAGGCCGGTCTGTAGTGGGACGACCGAGACTCGAGCGCCGGCGTGCCCGTTCTGGAGTTCTTCGAGGATGGAGCCGTCGGCGCCGATCGCCTGGCTGGTTCCGGTCGTCGACACGTTCACGACGGCGCGTCCGGTTTCGATGGCACGCATGCGTGCGAAGGCGAGCTGCTGCAAGTTCTCGTCGGTACCGCGAAAGTCGCCGTTGTTGGTCTGGAAGATGAACACCTCGGCGCCAAGCTGGGCGCCTTGCCAGATGACGTCGTCGTAGATGACGTCGAAGCAGATGGCCAGCCCGATGCCGCGTTCCCCGACCGCCATGTATGGCGGGTTGGTCCCTGGCGTGTATTCGCGCTGGATGAGGCTGACGAGTTCCGGCGCGAGGAGTTGGTAGAACCATCGGTCCGGGACGTACTCGCCGAACGGCACGGGGTTCACCTTGTCGTGAAGCTGCGGCGTCCCGCCATCCTTCTCCCAGAGCAGCGAGGTGTTGTAGGTGGCACCGTCGCGGCTGGTCGCGGCGTTGACCAGCAACGGAGCATTGGCTGCGCGTGCCAGCTCGTCGAGCTCGGCCGCCGTGCTGCGGTTCGTCAGCGGGTCGGAATCGACGCTGCCTTCCGGCCAGACCAGCAGGTCCATTCCCTGCCCCAGGAGTGGTCGGGTCGCCGCCGCCTGGGCGGCGAAGATCTCGCCTGCCTCCCGCTCGTCGAAGTAGGCCGAGGGTCCGTTGCCCTGGACCCACCCGATCTGCATTTCGCCAGCGGGTGTCGTCGGGAAGCGCGGCAGCAGGAGCAGCACCGCTCCCAACAGGGCCACGGGAAGCAGAGTCCGCAGATCCTTGAAGCGGGCGACCCGAGCGTACTGGAGCGCTGCGGCGCAAAGCAGCACCATGAGGAACGACAGCCCGGTCACCCCCGCCCACGACGCGACGTCGGCGAAGGGGCTGTCGGATTGGCTCATGCCGAGCCGCGCCCAGGGGAAGCCGGTGTAGGGCCAGATTCCCACGACGATCTCGCGGAGCGCCCAGATCGCCGCGACGACGACCGGCACTACAAGCAGCTGAGCCCAGCGCCCGGCGAGCACCCGGTCGGACCAGCGATAGACCATCGCGATCAGGAGCGACCCGGCACCGATGAGCACCGCCTCGAACAGGCCGAGGGCGATCCACGGGACGGGGCCGAGGAACTGCGCCACCCACATCAGGTGCGTCAGCATGAAGGCCGCTCCGTAGGAGATGCCGACGATCAACGCACCGCCGATGCTGCGCCCGATCAGCGCTGCAAGCGTGATGATGACGCTCAGGAAGGCCAGCGGCCACCAGCCGACGCTCGGGTACGCGAGATCCAGCAGGAACCCGCTGATCACCGCGACGGGGGCCGCTGCCCACAGCGGCAGCGGCCGGCCACCTCTCGCGGCCGGGCCGGGCCTGGGTCGGCCGTCCATCCGCTCAGCCAGCAATGGCGCGGTCGAGAGCATCGGTCAGGTCCGTGAGCTTGGTGAGTTCGAGCTTCTCGCCATCGAGGAAGAAGGTCGGTGTTGAGTTGACGCCGAGGCTGCGCCCCTCGTTGAAGTCGAACTCCACTCGGGTCTTGGTCGCCGGATCGGCGACGGCGGCGTCGTATTTCGCCATGTCGAGTCCGAGCTCCTGGGCGAAGCCACGGAACACGTCAGCCTGGGAAACCTGCTGCTCGGCCCACTCGGTCTGAGTCTGGAACAGCTTGTTGTACATGTCCTCGACGCGTCCCTGCTGGGATGCGGCTTCGACGGCGATGGCCGCGTTCATGGAGTTGAAGTGGCTCGGGATCGGGAAGTATCGGAAGACGTAGTTGATCTTCCCGTCGTATGCCTCACGGATCTGCTCCACGACCGGGTAGAAGGCTCCGCATGCCTCGCACTCGAAGTCGAGGAACTCCACCAGCGTCGGCGCGTCGTCGCCGACATTGTCGAGCACGTGGGAGTTCTCCCGAGTGACCGACAGCGCGCCCCCTTCGCCGGTCGCATCGCTGGGGGTGACCGGCGCCGGTCGAGTCACGGCCGCATAAATGATCGCGGCCAGCACCGCCACGATCAGAAGCGCACCGGTGACGATCGTGACCTTCACGGGCGTCGCCATCCGGCGGCGACTCCCCTTTGCGCTCGAGGTGTTCATGGGGTGTTCTCCTTTGCTGCGTCGTTGGGGAGCTCGGTGGCAAGCGCCGCCAAGTGGTCGTCACGGATTCGCTGCACGACCGAGGCGAGTTGAGGGTCTTCGCCACGGGCGAGGCCGGCGTACTCGATGCGCGCAAGCAGGCCGCCCGGGTAGGGGTCAGTGGCGATGGCCTTGACCCAAATGCGGCGGCGTGGGACTAGCAGCCCGGTGATGAGGCCGGCGGTCGCCAGTGCCGCGAACAGCAGCACCCACGGCGCGCCGCTGTCGCGCTGGATCTGCAGCGAGGCGAAGCGGCGCACCGGCTCGCTGGCTGCGTCGTTGTCAGAGATGTCCTCGAAGGTCACCGTGCCCCAGCCGTTCGGAAGCTCAGCGGACTCGCCGGGCCGCAGTTCGATCCCGGCCACGCCGGTGTCGGCACCGGTCAGCTGGGTCATGCCAGAGGTGTCGAGCGTGTAGACCGAGCGCGGGGTGCCGTCGTCTATGCCGAGGCTGCCGGCGAAGACGTTGAACGTGACGATCGGGTTCACGAGCGCCGGGTAGACCGACGCGGAAGCGCCGGTGTCGAGGACGCCCCTGGTCGGGTAGAAGAAGCCGACCAGCCCAACCTGCTCTGGCAGGCCGTCTGGAACCTTGATGATGCCGAGCGAGGTCATCATCGAGTCCTGCGGCAGGAAGGGCTGGGACTCCTGGTAGACGACGGCGCCCTCGGCGTCGCGCACCGTGATCGTCGGCGCATACCCGTTGCCGAGCAGATAGATGCGCTCTCCGCCGAACGATACGGGTCCGTTCACCCTCACGGTTTCGCTGCGTTCGGTCGTCTGGCCGGGCTCGCGGATCGTGACGTGGGCGGCGAAGTTCCCGGCCTGGCCGGCACCGGGGCTGCCGGGCATCTCGTAGGTGACGTCGAAGGAGTCGAGCGTCAGCGAGTACGGCTGGAGCGCTGCCGTGTCGACGAAGCGGCCCGGGTTGAACGACGAGTAGTCGCTCAACGTGTTGACGAAGGTCGTGCCCTCGACTACTACCCGCTGCCCCGTGTACGTGAAGCCGCTGGCTGCGAGGACCGAGACCAGCACCCCAACGAGGGCGGCGTGGAAGACGAGGTTGCCTGTCTCACGCAGGTAGCCGCGCTCGGCCGACACCGACCAGGCGCCCCGACCGTCGTAGCGCTGGACACGGTAGAGGCTTCCGCGCAGCTGCTGCTCGGCCACTCCGATGATGCGGGACAGTTCTTCGGATCGGTCGGCATCGGCAGGGACAACGAACTGCTCGACGAGGTGGTGATCGAGCCGCTCTAGGCGCGCCGGAGTGCGCGGAGGCCGCGTGCGCATGGCTTTGAGGTGGTGCCGGATGCGCGGGATGATGCAGCCGATGAGTGAGACGAACAGCAGGAGGTAGATGGCCGAGAACCACACCGAGCTGTAGACGTCGAAGAGCTGCAGCGCGTCCATGACGGGCGCGATGTCCGGCCGGTTTCGGAAGTATTGGACGACGCCGTTCGGGTCAGCGCTGCGCTGCGGGAACAGGGAACCGGGCACCGCACCGAGAGCCAGCAGGAGAAGCAGAACCAGCGCGGTGCGCATGCTGGTGAGCTGGCGCCAGATCCAGCGCGCCCAGCCCAGCGGCCCGAGGCTGGGGCCCGCTGGCGAGGCCCCGTCCTCGACCTGGTCGAAGTGGTCGCTGGGGCGAGCCGGATCGGACAGCGTCGGTTCAGATCGGGAGCGTGACACGGAGCATCACCCCCTGCAGCGTCGACATGAGCGCGCTCCATATCCCGGTGACCATGAGCAGGCCCAGCAGGATCAGGAGGCTCCCGCCGATGATGTTGATCACTCGGATGTGGCGACGCAGGAACCCGACCGAGCGGGTCGCCCAGCCGAGGCCGAGGGCCAGCAGGAAGAACGGAATGCCGAGGCCGAGCGAGTAGGCCAGGCCGAGCACGCCTGCGCGCCAGGGATCGCCCAAGTTCCACGAAACGGACATGATGGCGGCGAGCGTCGGGCCGATGCAGGGGGTCCAGCCGATGCCGAGCGCGACGCCGAGCAGCGGGGCGCTGACCAGGCCCAGATCCCGCTGCAGCGGGAACTTAATGGTCCTCTGCGCGCCCTTGAATACCCCGATGAAGACGAGGCCGAAGAGGATGACCACGACACCGAGCACCCGGGTGATGACGTTGGCATACTCGAGGAGGAAGCGACCGAAGACGCCGCCGAGGATCGTCACCGCCATGAAGACAGCGGTGAATCCGCCAATGAACAGAGCGACGCCGAGGAGGAGTCGCGCCTTGCCGCCGGTCGGCTGGCGCCCGCCGCCACGCGCAGCCGGGACAGCGCCCACGGCGGAGCCGAGGTAGCCGAAGTACCCCGGCACCAGAGGCAGCACGCACGGCGAGACGAACGAGATGAATCCGGCGAGCAATGCGACCAGGACGGCCACCCACAGCGCGCCGTCGAAGATGAGGTCAGCCGGATTCACGGTGCCTCCGCCAGCGCATCGCTCACCAGGGTCGACAGAATCGACGCCGACTGCAGCTGGCCGATAATGCGCGCGGCCACGCGACCCTGACGGTCGAGGACCAGGGTCGTCGGCGTCGCCTGAATCGGCGTCACGGCGGCGAAGGCCAACTTCACTTTGCCCTCGTTGACGTCGATCACGCTCGGGTACGTGATGCCGTTGTCCTCGGCGAACGAGACCGCGGTGGCCGGCTGGTCGTAGATGTTGATCCCCAGGAAGCCCACCTCCTGGTCCTGGAACTCCTGCCAGACCTCCTCGAGCAGCGGCGCCTCGACGATGCACGGCCCGCAGGCGGCGTACCAGAAGTTCACGACGTAGACCCGGCCCGCATAGTCGTCGCTGGATACCGGCTCGCCGCGCTCGCTGATCCCCGTGAACGACACGGCCTCGCCCCGCTCGCTGGCGGGGATCTCGACCACCCGGCGATCGCTCGACACATACGCGCCACCGCCATCGGAGTACCTCCCCGCTAGTCCGTCCGAGGAGGCGCATCCGGCAACTGCGAGGCCGAATGCAAGCGCAGCGATCGGTCCGAGATACCGCAGGTCCCGTCTCATTGGCGTTTCACCTTGATCACGGCTCCGGCGACGAGAAAGACCACTGCAGCGGCCGGTTGGGCGGCGATCCAGAATGGACCGCTGAACGGGAACGGCAGGACCGGGTTCCAGAGGATGGCGATCGGAATGAAGATCAGGAGCCACCACCACTGACGCGCCTGCACAGCGAACCAGGCCACGATCAGCGCCAGGATGGACACGGCGTACTGGACGATCTGGAACCAGCCACCGTCCATCAGCAGGGGCGCGACGAAGAGGACCACTGCCGCGAGCAGACCGGGCGCGAGCGCATTGCGCTGGAACTGCGATGGGCGTCGTTGGGCTGTGGTCACAGTCAGGGTCCCTTTCGTGAGGTGGTTCCTGCCGCGCGAACGGTCTGTGCCCGAATGGCACACGGTTCGATGCGCGCGGCGACGAGCTGCGGCGATGGTGCTCGCGAGGTCGACGACACCAGTCCTCTGGCAGGCGACCCCCTTCACGCACGAAGCGGGGGGAGCCGGGGCGGCGGGTCTGAGGACGCCGCGCCGCCAGGGGTGGCTAGTCGGCCAGCCTGGTGCGACTCAGGTCCGCGAAAGGCTCAACTGAGCGAGAGTGAGTACCGGCGTGTGTGCGACAGGAACCCCTGATGAGCGGGACCGCTCTCTCGGGAGCGTTACGAATTCGCGGGGCGGTCGTTGCCTGAACAGCCCCTTGGCGAGGAAGGCGAGCGCCAGGCCGCAGAGGGCGCCGAGAATGCACGTTGCGACCCCGGCCAGCGCTTCCAGCGTCGGCGCAATGAACTGAGGCTGCGCTTCCTCCTGAGGAGTCAGATCGACGAACGAGATGGCCGTCGCGGGAGACCTCGGAGCCTCAGTAGCTGGGTGCGTGGTACCGATCCACGCCGCCAGCAGGATGAGGAGCGCCGCACCGGCACTGGTGATGATCCTCGTCGCCATAGCCCGTTTCCTCCGCGTCGCGGAGGTCGGACTGTCGATGGGCGCCCGGTTCATCGGCGCAAGCCTAACTCAGCCACATCTGCGTACTCGCTGGCCGGCCTCGCCCGCTCAGACAGCGGTGGATTCGATGGTCTTGTTGCTCGGTGCAGCCGTGAGATTACCTACCGACTTCGGCCGGCGAGCAGCTCGAACGCCGTTGAGGATCACCACGACCTCAGCGATCTCATGGACGAGGACGACGCCGGCGAGTCCAAGCACTCCGAACAGTGACAGCGGGAAGAGCACGATGATGATCGCGAGGGCGAGGCCGATGTTCCATGTCATGATCCGTCGTCCGCGGCGGGCGTGGGCGAACGCTCCCGGAAGGAGACGAAGGTCGTGACCGGTGAAGGCGATGTCCGCTGACTCGATTGCGGCGGCGGATCCCTTCACGCCCATCGCGATGCCGACCGTCGCGGTCGCTAGCGCAGGAGCATCGTTGATGCCATCGCCGACCATCGCGGTAGGGCAGTTTGCGGCCAGCGCCGCGATCGCCTCCGCCTTGTCCTTAGGCAGCTGTTCGGCTCGGACCTCGACGATGCCCGCTTCGCTCGCGAGCGCTTTAGCTGTGCGCTCGTTGTCGCCGGTGAGCATGATGGCGTCGATGCCCTGCTCCTTGAGCAGGCGCACCGTCTCCGCCGACTCCGGGCGTAGCTCGTCGCGGATGCCGATGAGTCCGATCACTTGCCCATCAGCTTCGACCACGACGACGGTCATGCCGCGAGCCGCCATACGCTCCGCCTCGGGCTGCAAGCGAGCAGGATCGAGCCAGCGGGTGTTCCCTACCCTTACGCGAGTTGACCCGACCAGCCCGAGTATGCCGTTTCCGGCTTCTTCGATGACGTCGTTCGCCGCCGCCGTTCCCGGAGCGGCCGCGAGAATCGCCCCCGCCAGCGGGTGAGTGCTCCTCGCCTCGACCGCAGCGGCGAGAGCCAAGACTTCTCCGCGTGATGCGTCGCGCGCCGACTGCACATCGACGACCTTGGGCTCATTGCGGGTCAGCGTGCCAGTCTTGTCGAGGGCGATCGTGCGGATCGTGCCCAGCTGCTCGAAGGCTTCGCCGGACTTGATCACGACACCGAACTTCGAGGCAGCGCCGATCGCGCTGATGACAGTGACGGGCACGGCGATGGCCAGCGCGCATGGCGAAGCCGCGACCAGCACGACGAGCGCTCGCTCGATCCAGGTCCAGGGGTCTCCCGTGACGATGCCGAAGAGCGCGACGAGCGCCGCGATGATCAGCACTGCCGGCACGAGGGGTCGAGCGATGCGATCGGCCAGCCGCGCCCGCTCGCCCTTTCGGGCATGCGCCTGCTCGACGAGTTCCACGATCTGCGTCAGGGAGTTGTCCCGACCGTCAGCGGTGGCCTCGATGTGGAGTGTCGCCGCGCCGTTCACCGAGCCTGCCGACACCTCGTCGCCGGGTCCGACTTCCACCGGGATCGATTCGCCGGTGACTGCCGATGTATCGATGCTGGATCGGCCCTCGACGATCACGCCATCGGTTGCCACCCGCTCGCCGGCGCCGACGACGAGGATGTCGAGCTCGCGCACCTCGGAGGCGGCGATCGTGACGTCCCCACTCAGTCGGGAGATCCGCACCGTCTCGGGGATCAGCGCGAGCAGTGCCCTCAGGCCCTCCTTCGCACGGTCCATAGCCCGGTCCTCGAGCGCTTCCGCGAGGGAGAACAGGAACGCCAGGGCCGCCGCTTCTCCGACGTGTCCGAGGAGTACCCCGCCCATCGCGGCAATCGTCATGAGCAGGCCGACGCCGAGCTTCCCCCGGAAGAGTCGTCGCACGGCACCCGGAACGAACGTCCATGCCCCCGCGAGTAGCGCGATCGCCTGGAGCACGATCGCCGGAATGCTCAACCCCGACCACTCGAAGATGTAGCCCACGAGCAGGAATAGACCCGAGAGCGCGGACGGCAACAGCGCTAGGTCGCGCCACCAGGGAGGACGAACTTCGTCAGCGTCGCCGTGATCGTGTTCATCATCATCGTCATGATGGCTCTCGCGTCGAGCTGGCTCGGGTCCGCAGCACTCAGCGCTCACTTCGCCAGCTCCGCCGCTGGCCCGCAGCACAGCGGCACATCGCAGTTGTCGTCCTGGCAGGGCGCGCCATCGTCGTAGGCCACGACGGTCTGGAGCAGCAGCTCGATGGCCTTGGTGAGGTGCGGGTCGGCGATCTCGTAGCGGGTCTGGCGCCCCTCGGGGGTGGCGACGACGATCCCGCAGCCGCGCAGGCAGGCCAGGTGGTTAGAGACGTTCGTGCGCGTGAGCCCCAACGATTCGGACAGGCGGGCCGGATAGCCCGGGGACTCCAAGAGTTCGAGCAGAATACGGGAGCGCGTCGGATCAGCCATCGCACGACCGAGTCGGTTCATCACATCGAGGCGGGACGCAGCAGTCAGCATGCGCTGATCATACAGTCATTGCTGACTAGTTGTCGGCGCGACTACGCTCCGCGAAAAGACATCCGAACGCGACTCCAGTGTCTAGGCGAAGCGCGTCCGCTGGGGGGTGGATCGTGCTCGCCGCCGCCATCGGTGTCCTTTTCTCCAGCGAAGCGGTGGCCCGCTGGGCGCGATCCAACTGCGAGGTGTCGCCCCTCCCGACAGCTTCCAGTGAGCTGTCCCTAGCATGTGGAAGTGGACTTCTCCCTGGTCATCACGCCGGACCTCCTCGCCATCTTCGCCACCCTGTTCGTGCTCGAGCTGGTGCTGGGGGTCGACAACGTCATCTTCATCTCGATCCTGGCCAGCAAGCTGCCGCGCCAGCAGCAGGCCCGAGCACGCAACCTCGGGCTCACCCTGGCGATGCTGCTGCGCGTGGGCCTGGTATTCCTGGCCGGCTGGATCATCACCCTCGACCAGGACGTCCTCCACCTGGGCGATCTCGGCTTCTCCGCCAAGGACATGATCCTGATCGCCGGCGGCCTGTTCCTGGTCTACAAGGCGGTGCGCGAGATCCATCAGAAGCTCGAGGGCGCCCAGGAGGGGCACGGCACCGGTGCGGCGCGGGCGACCTTCGGGGCGGTCATCGCGCAGATCCTCGCCCTCGACATCGTCTTCTCCCTGGACTCAGTGATCACCGCGGTGGGGATGACCTCCAACATGATCGTGATCATCAGCGCCGTGCTGGTGTCGTTCGGGATCATGCTGTTCTCGGCTCGGTTCATCTTCGCCTTCGTGAACCGGCACCCGACGGTCAAGATGCTCGCGCTATCGTTCCTGCTGCTCATAGGCGTGTTCCTGATCGCCGAGGGCTTCGGCATCTACATCGACAAGGCCCTGATCTACGGCCCGATGGCATTCGGGGTCTTCGTCGAGGCGCTCAACCTGCTGGCGACGGCCCGCAGGGCCCGGCGCGCGAAGACCGCGTCGGCTGCGGTGGCACTGCGGCCCTCCTACCCCGGAGTGGACGAGTCCGTCGCGGTCGACGCCGCGCTCTCGAAGCAGCCCGGCCACGGCTCCGTGGGGCTATCGCCGCGGCCCGTCGCCGGCGATGCGCCGCCGGGTCCCCGCAAGCGCATCGGGTTGGGCTGACGGATGCGAGGCAATGCAGTGAGCAGGACCCCCTTAAAGCCAAGTGCCGAATGCGGCGTCGCGTGCCCGCGGGCAGACGCTAGGTGAGCCGGGAGCTGTTGGAGACCTCTTCCATGCAAGCCGACGTGGGGTGACCGTTGCCAGCCCTGCCCTGATGCTTGGCGACTTCTCGCAGTCTGAGCCGCTACCATCCCCGCATGGCCGTTTCGCTTCGACCTATCACGGATCGAAGCGCTGCCGCGTCGCCAATGTTCCTAGGGTTCATCGCAGCCTGCTGCGCCGTCCTGGTCGTCCTCGCGGGGGCGTGGGCAACCTCGCACGCCGAGTTCAGCCTGGCCGGGACCGCATCGGTGGCAAGCCAAGCCGTGGATGACGGAGTCCAAGTAGCGGACAGCGACCTGGCGGCCGTGGCCACGGCCAACGGTGGCGACGGCGGGGGAGTCCTGCTAGGCGCCGTCGTGTGCCTGTTGCTCGTCTTGCTCTGCCTGCTTCCAATTGCGCTTGCGAGGCGCCTATTGGGAAGCGCAGTCGTTCTTGCACTAAGGCGGGCAGCAATGCCGCGTCGCATCTCCGAACCATCAGCGCGGTCCTTCATCCCTGCCCTGACGGTGTCGCAGCTTTCGCTGTCTCGAACCTGAGGCCTCCGCCCCGCATTCGCTAACGGGTGCGCCGTGTCTGCCAGTCGGCGGACAGGCGCGCGCATCGAGTCGAGGTCTGGAGAGGTCTTTCATGGGTTCAGCGTTCAAACAGTCGGGCGGTCGAGGAGTTCGGCCGTGACCCAAAGTCTCGCGCGTCGCCGCGCGATCATCGTCGGCGCAGGTCAAGCGGGCCTTGCAACGGCGGCCGCTCTCATCGCCAAAGGGATGGAACCACAGCGCGACTTCCTGGTGATCGACTCCAGCGAGGGCGGGCGCCGCTGGGAGTCGAGGTGGCACTCGCTCAAGCTACTCAGCGATGCCCGTAGGAGTGCCTTGAGGGGATATCCGATGTCGGGGGATCAGCACCGCCATCCGACCGCCTACGAGGTGACTGACTACCTGAGATCCGTTGAGGAAGCGCTACAAGTCAGACCGGTCTGGGGCATTCGCGCGACGGGCGTCAAGAACCTTGGGTACGGCTCGAGCATCGTCTTGGAGACAGAGGCCGGGGACGTGCAGACCCGCAACATCGTCTGCGCGACCGGCGCGGCCGCCCGCCCCAACATCCCAATATGGGCTCCGGCCCTGAATCCTCGTGGCCCCGTGCTGCACAGCAGCCAGTACCTCTACCCCCATCAGATCCCACCCGGCGACGTGCTCATCGTCGGCGGCGGCAACGCGGGTGTGCAGCTGGCCCGCGAACTGAGTCCCAGCCACGCCGTCACACTCTCAGTGCGCACCGCGCGGCGCAGCCGACCGAGATCGAGCTATACCTCGGTGGCTGGAGGACGCGACGGCTGGCTCTCGCGACATGCCAAGTCAGAGCCGCTGCTCACCGACAGCTACGCCGCGCTCGAACGCGCGGGCGTCGTCCTAGCGCCGGGAGTCGCCTCCGCCGGCGGCAAAGAGGTGGTCTTCACCGACGGCACCGCCCGGACCGTTACCTCCGTCCTCCTCGCCACAGGGTTCGGCCCCGGGGATGACTGGGTGCCTATGCACGTTCGCGTGACGCGCGCACGGCGCACTATGACCGCGATTCCCGGACTCTTCTTGGTCGGCTTCCCCCGACACGGCAGCCGTCATGCGGACACCATCCACGGCGTCTGGCGGGACGCGCGCGCTGCGGCCCAACACATCCTGGCTCGCCCGTGACCCGCCGACCTGATCCCACCGACTCGAACCTCATAACCACAGCAAGGAGAACCAAATGAAGTGTCCGATCGACGATGTCGACCTCACCATCGCCGAGCGCTCAGGAGTCGAGATCGACTACTGCCCCAAGTGCCGCGGCGTCTGGCTCGATCGCGGTGAACTCGACAAGATCATCGACCGTGCAGGCGGGGCGGAGTACGGCCAGCAGCCCTACCCGCAGGACGGCCGTTCCGCCGGCTATGACAACGGTGGGCACCACGGGCACGGCAGTAGCCGGGGCGGCAGAGGCGGCCGACGACGGGGAGGGTTCCTGGGTGAGCTCTTCGACTTCTGAATCCAGCGCCAGGCCCGCGAGGCGATGGCTGCGCGGCACTCCGCAAGCCCTGGCCATCGCGGCGGGCGTCGCCGCGATCACGCTGCTCGTCGACCAAGGCACGAAGGCGTTGGCGCTCGCCGACCTGCGCGAGGATGAGCGCATTCCGCTCATCGGGGATCTGCTCGGGCTGCAGCTCGCGTTCAACCCCGGCGCGATTCTCTCCCTGGGCGCGGGTAGCACGCTTGCCATCACCGTCTTCACCGGGCTTTCGGTGATCGCCCTCATCGTCGCGGCTACCCGGGTGAGGAGCGTGCTGGCAGCGACAGCCATCGGGTTCATCCTTGGCGGCGGTCTGGGGAATCTCGTCGACCGGATGGTTGCGCCTCCAGCGCCCGGCCGTGGGATGGTGACCGACTTCCTCGCCTACGGGAATCTCTTCGTCGGAAACCTGGCCGATGTCGCCCTCGGCGTCGGGGTCGGACTCTTGCTGCTGCTGGGGCTCCGAACCTGGCTACGAACCCGGCGGGCCTACTCGCAGGCAGAGTCGACACCGAGCGAAGAGCCGGAGGTGTCGTCGCTGCAGGGAACCCCATGACCGATGGCGTAGACCTCGCAGGACCGCCGACGCTGCTGGACTATCTGGCGCCGGTGCCTTTGACCTACCCGGTACTGCCGGTGATCGGCATCGTCCTGGCTGTCGCTTACCTGGTCGGGGCGATCCGTATGTGGGCAACCGGGCGCAAGTGGTCGGTGGCGCGAACCATTTGCTTCCTACTCGGCTGCCTCGCGATCGTCGGGGTGATGGGTCTGGGTGTCGAGCTCTACGGCTACGCCCTCTTCTCGGTTTTCATGTTCCAGCAGCTCACACTGATGATGGCAATTCCGCCGCTGCTGGTGCTCGGCTCGCCGGGCACGCTGCTGCTGCGAGCGACGCCGCATAGTGGGCTGGGCAGGATCGTCCTCCGTGCGGCGCACGCCGGACTCCGCAGTCCTCTCGTCCGATGGCTGCTCAGTCCGGTCGTCGCGATCCCGCTGTACCTGCTGCTGTTCTACGGGCTCTACCTGACGAACCTCGCGAACTGGGTCCTGGGGCTTCCGGGCGGCCACATCGGCCTGGAGGTGCTCTTCCTTGCGTCCGGGGTGCTGTTCACGATTCCACTGCTCTCGAGCGACCCTCTGCCGGTGCGAATGAGCTACGGGGGGCGGGCCATCGATCTCTTCGTCGAAGTCGCCCTGCACGCCTTCTTCGGCGTATTCATCATGATGAGCGTGACGCTCGTCGTCGACCGCTTCGCAGCTCCGACGATGGCGCTCGGCATCGACCCGCTCTCCGACCAGCAGATCGCAGGCGGTCTCGCGTGGTCCTATGGTGAGGCGCCGAGCCTGCTGATGCTGCTGTACATCATGCATCGCTGGTTCCGGGAGGACACTCGCAAGGCAGCGGCCGCCGATCGCCGCGCCGATGCTCACGGCAACGACGAGTTGGACGCCTACAACGCGTACCTCGAGCAGCTCCGGCGGAGGAACCAGCCAGAACCATAGTCAGGTGGGGAGCCGACCAGCGACGGAATTGCTCATCCCGCCCCGATGGTCCTCTAGCCGCATCGTACTTTCACCGTCGCAGATGGCTGAGCTAGCTCGGGGTGGGGTGCTCGCGTCTCCACCGGCGCGCAGCCAGGAACGAGCGCACCCCAAGCGCGATGTAGACGAGGAGCAGCAGGAAGGTGATGGTGCTCACGATTACGGCAGCGGGCCGCTCCGCGGTGCCAGCGAAGACGGAGCCGAGCTGCAAGACGTTCATCAGCGTGCCCGCCACGCCGGCCAGCGCCACCACAAGAGCGATGTGGATGCCTAGCTTCTGGCGCTTCAGCGCGAGAAGACCGAGTCCGAAGAGCACTACGCCGAGAATCGCGGGAATCAGCGCGGTCCAGCTTGCGAAGGCCGTTGCGATGTAGCTGATCACACCGAGGACGACGAGGATCGCGCCGAGAATCAGAGTGAGACGGGGCATGTGTGCAGCACCTTATCTTCCGTGGCCCGTTCGGGCATCGAGCATCCCCTCCACGGTACCGACGGGTCGGCGCCTCTCAGGGGGTGGACTTGAGGGCGATCGCTTGCAGTTCTCTGCTGCTGGCGGGTTCTGACCATCCTGGACATCAGAAGTAGATGCCTTGCGCGGTCATGAAAGAGAGTGGGTCGGTCGACCCTGACGGGGTGTAGATCTCGAAGTGGAGGTGGCAGCCGGTCGAGTTGCCGGTTGTCCCGACGTAGCCGATCTGCTGCCCCGCCTCGACCCACTGGCCGGGGCTGACGACGGCGCCCCCGTCGGGCATGTGTGCGTAGCGGGTCCAGAGCCCACCGCCGTGGTCGATGTCGACCGAGTACCCATACCCTCCGTACCAGCCAACCCGAGTCACCACGCCAGCCTTCGCCGATAGCTCCGGGACCCAGCAGCCTTGCGCAATGTCGAGTCCGTTGTGCCAGCCGCCATCGCGCGGTCCGTAGTAGGAGCTGATGAAGCCACTGACCGGCTTCGCCCAGCCGCTGCTCGAGACCTGACCCCAATCGATGCCGAGGCCGGCCAGTTCCTCCTCCCGACGTATCCGCTCGCCTTCCTTGTACTGCGCTTCAGTGATTTCGAGTTCGCCCCGCACGACCGCCAACTGCGCTTCCAGCTCGGTTCGCCGAGCCTCCTGCTCGACCTGTGCCTTCGTCGCTGCCTCGGACGCCGCCTGGGCCTCCTGCATGGCCGTCTCGGCCTCAGCTTCTAGTTGCTCGAGCTCCCTTTCCATCACGGCCGCTTGGCCAGCGAGGGACCGGGCGGTGTTTCGCTCCTGAATCGCTCGCTCGTACACGAGATTCGCCTGGCTCGACATTCGAGCGGATACCCCGATCGCCGTGAGCAAGTTGTCGGCATCCTCGGGGGCCGTGAACAGCCGTAGCGTCGGATCCCCGCCGCCGACGCGGACAGCTTGGGCTGCCCACCTCCCTGCCATGGTTTCGGATTCGATCGCCGTCGCCTCAGCCTGTTGCGACTGCTCTTGCAGCGCCTGCGTCTCCGCCTGCTTCTGCATCGTCTGCTGATTCAGCACCTGCCAGCGCCTCGACTTGACCTCGAGGTCGGCTGCCGTGCGCTCCGCTTCAGCTGCGAGCTGCACCAGCAGCGCATTGATCTGGTCGACCGCGCGCTGCGCGCTCTCGGCGTTACCGCGCGCGGCGAGCACTTCGTCCCACGACGGGTATTCCTCTGCGCTGGCGGGCAGCGGTGCGACGACCACAGCGGCTCCCAGGGCAATGGCCTGGATTCCGGCCATGAGGCCGATGCGGCGCCGCCGATGGTTTGCGCTCTTCGGGTGGCGCCGGAAGAGGCGATCACCCCCGAGGCGATGCAGGTACGAGCGAACGATTGGGGGCATAGGGTCAGCTCGCATTCTCGGTAAGCCAGACGAATGGGTCGACCACCTGGCCGTCGATGTCGATCTCGAGGTGGAGATGCGGCCCCGTGACCATGCCGGTCGCGCCGACAAGGCCGACGAAATCGCCGACCTTGACCACATCGCCCGTTCTCAGGGGACTCGATCCCGATTGCATGTGGGCATAGAGGCTGCGCACCCTCTGCCCGTTGATGAGGTGTTCGATGTAGACGTGGTTCCCGTAGCCGCCGCCCTCTTCCTGCTGGAGTGAGACGGTTCCGTCCGCAATCGCGTAGATGGGAGTGCCATCGCCCGGGTTGAGGTCGATGCCCCGGTGATCAGAGGAGCATCCGTTGCATGGTGAGGGTCGCCATCCGAAGGCGCTGGACAGCGGGGCCGCACCGGGAAACGGCCAGCGCACCGACCCGCTCCAGGACACCGAATACACGCCCGCGTACTGGAGTCGGAGCGTTTCCGCACGAGAGATGGAGGTGTAACCGTCTCGCGTCTCTACGACCGGAGGTTGGACGGTCTCGCCGATGGCGAGCTGTTGCATCGCCTTGACTTCAGCCGCTTCGTCGATGGAGGCGGGGGCTGCATCTGCGATCGGCACGAACGCGGCCTGTGCAGGGACGATGGCTGCAACGAGCACCAGGGCGAGCGCCGCCGACGCGGAGACGACGGCTCGAGTCGCACGGCGCAGGTAGCTACGTAGCCGCAGCTTGACGGTTTGCCCTCGCAGGCTGCGTCGGGTGGGTGTCGGAAGCAAACGCTCTTCCAATCAGTCGGGACCTGTCTGCGGAAAGACAGGGGAGCGAACGGGGTCGACGGAAGGTCCGGTCCACGGGCAGTGGACTGACCGGCGGGCCGTTCAGGTACGACTGATCGAAAGGAGAAGAAGCGAGGGCGCGGGTTCGGGCCGAGCGAGCGGCAATGAGTTCGCTACGGGCACGGAACGATCGGAAAGAGGCATCACCGAGTGCGACAGCGATCGCCACAGGCGCACGGCTCGGGGAGCGATCAGGAGGCTGCACAGCGCGAGGAACACGCATCCGAGGAGTGCAGCAGACGTGGCAATATCCCCGAGCGTGGCTGAAGAGTCGGCGGGAACCACCGCGGGGCTAGCCTCGCTCTCAGGTGCCGGGACCTCGGCAGCGATGGTGGACGCAGGGTGTGTTAAGACATCGGTCCGGTCGCCGAGACTGCCGTGGATCACTCCCATGAGCACGGCGGCGACAAGCGTCAGCAGCGCGAGGAGATCCCGCATGCGCAGACTCGGCTGGTTCACCATCGGTTCATACGGTAATCGGTCGGGCCCTGGGAGAGTACTGACGTCGCCGGAGGAACCGGGTGTTAGGCCAGCGCCTCGCGCTTGGGGCGTTCCTCGTGCTCAATGCCGGCGTGCTCCTGGCCGCGGCGGAAATTGAGCAGTCGCAGGGCGTTCGCCACGACGATCAGCGTGGAGCCCTCGTGGATGACCACGACCGCGCCGATGTTGAGGCCGACGAAGGTCGCGACTATCAGGAAGGCCACGACAACCAGGCTCGCGATCAGGTTCTGCCGGATGATCCGGCTAGTGGCACGACTCAGTTGCACGGCGAACGGGACGCGCCCGAGGTCGTCGCTCATCAGTGCGACATCGCAGGTTTCGAGCGCCACGGTGGAGCCGGCAGCCCCCATCGCGATGCCGACGTCTGCACGGGCCATCGCGGGGGCGTCGTTCACGCCGTCGCCGACCATCGCGATGGGCCGATGGGCCTCGGCCAGCCGGGTGATCTCGGTGACCTTGTCCTCGGGGAGTAGTTCGCCGAGCGCGACGTCGACGCCGACCTCCCTTCCAACGGCATCCGCGACGCGCTGGTTGTCGCCGGAGATCATGACGAGCTGGCGGACGCCGTCGGCGCGCAGCACGGTCATGACCTTCGCCGACTCCGCGCGGGACGAGTCCATGACGCCGACGAAGCCGAGGAAGCGGTCGCCTCGGCGGACGATCATGATCGTCTGGCCGCCCGAGCGGGCCTGCTCGAGGGCAGTGGCGAGGTCAGGGGGGAGCGTGAGCTGCTGCTCCTCGAACATGCGGAGGTTGCCGATCTCGACCGCCTCGCCGGCGACGGTGGCGCGGACGCCGCGCCCGACGACCGCGTTCAGATCGGTAGCGGTGAGGCGGTCGGCCTCGGTCACCTGCCCGGCGAGGTCGTTCACGATCGCGGTGGCCAGAGGGTGGTCGCTGAGCGCTTCGACCGCGACGAGGGTGGGGACGAGCTGGCGCCCGGCATCACCTGCGGCGGGTGCCACGAAGGTGACGCGCGGTTCGCCCCAGGTGAGTGTCCCTGTCTTGTCGAAGGCCATCGCCTTGACCCGGCCGAGGGTCTCCAGCGGTCCACCGCCCTTCACGAGCACGCCGGCGCGGGCCGCGCGGGCGATGCCTGCCAGGACAGCGGCCGGGGTCGCGATGGCGAGGGCACATGGGCTGGCCGCGACCAGGACGACCATCGCCAGATAGAAGGCGTCGGTGAACGCCGTCGAGAACGCGAACATCGAGACCAGGAGCGTCGCCAGGACGCCGGCCAGCACGATCGGCACGTACCAGCGCTGGAAGCGGTCGATGAACTGCTGGGTCGGCGACTTGGCGTCGTCAGCGCTGCGGACCAGCTCCACCACTCGGCTGAGCGTCGAGTCGGCGGCGGTGGCGGTTACCTCTATCTCCAGGACACCGGCGCCGTTGACGGTGCCGGCGAAGGTGCGGTTCCAGGCCGGGAGCGCCGCGGCGCTCCGGCGCGCCCGGTCGCGGTCGTCGACAGCCGCCTTCTCGACCGGGATGGACTCGCCGGTGACAGCGGACTGGTCGACGGCAGACACGCCCGCGATGACGAAGCCATCGGACGGGATGCGCGAGTTCGGCCGGACCACGACGACGTCCCCTGCGCGGATCTCCTCGATGGGTACCTCGACGGGCTCGCCGCCGTCACGGCGGAGCAGCGCGGTGCGGGGGGCGAGCTTTGCCAGGCCCTCGATGGACTTACTGGCCCGGCTCATCGCGTACTCCTCGAGCGCGTGGCCGAGGCTGAACAGGAAGAGCAGGACGGCGCCTTCGGCCCACTTGCCGATCGAAGCGGCGCCGATGGCGGCGACGATCATGAGGAAGTCGACCTCGAACCGGCCGCGCAGGGTCGAGGCGATCGCTGTGCGGATCGTGAAGAACCCGCCGAAGATGTAGGTCGCGATGAAGAAGACGAGCGGCAGCCCGATCGTCGGCAGTCGGAAGACGTACTCGCTGACCATGCCCGCGCCGTAGGTCGCGCCAGCAGCAATCGCGAACCACAGCTCGATTCGTGACGAACCACCGGAGTGGTCGTTCTTCGGAGCAGCGGGCTTGGGTTTGACCTGATTCACCTTGCCATAATAGGTCACAACATTCTGATATGTAAATATAAACGAAGTGATACTCAATCTCAGGCAGAATGGAGCCATGAAGGCGACGGCGACGACGGGCTCGCGCGCCGACCTGAGCGAAGAGCAAGCCGAACGACTCGCAGAGGTGATGCAGGCGCTGGCGTCACCTGTCCGATTGCGCATTCTCAGCGTGCTCAGTGAGGGGCCGATCACCGTCACAGAGCTCAGCGAGCGACTCAGCGTCGCCCAGACCAGCGTGTCTAACCACCTCCGACTGCTTCGGCACCTCAGCCTGGTCTCCGGCACCCGTGACGGCCGGAATATCTTCTACAACCTTTTCGACGATCACGTGGGCGACCTTCTCCACGAGGCCGTCGGGCACGTCGCGCACCTTCCGCGAACCGGCTAACACCGCGACCAGATGTGGTTGCAGCCATCGCCGACGACCCAAGGCGCCTCGGGATGTATTGCTTGGACACCCGCACGCGCGACGAACCTGACGGGGGACAAGCTGCGCCCTTGGATCGAACGGGCCAGTCGACGCCTCAGCGAGAAGATGTGACTCGGGCGACAGACTTGATGCCCTAGCAACAGACTTCGGGTGATGCACGCAGGCACTCGCCTTCGGCGAGGTGTTACGCGCCTACCGTGACCTCATGAGAGGCGGTCTGGAACGGTGGAAGCGCGGTGTCGCATCCGAGGGCGTGCGCCAGGCGGTCGCCTACGCCCTCGAGGGGGTGTGCGACGCCGCCCGCGGACACCGGCCTCTCGGCGTCGAGCACGCGGTCGGCTATAGCGACGCCCGCAACCTCACCGTCACGCGCTTCACCGTCACCGGGGAGGGCATCGGCCAGGACCGACTGGACGCCCGCGCCTTGGCCCGCTGGATTGACGGGGCTGACCCGGAAAGTGGGCGGCCGCGGGGCCGTGTGCTGACCAGCCCCGATGCGGATCTGTTCCTGGACGCGACGATGAACATGCCCAAGTCCTACAGCCTCGCTGTGCTGCTCGCCCCGGAACTGCGTGACGAACTGGAGGCGCTGCAGGACCGCATCCGGGATCGGACCCTGGCGACCTGGCAGCGGGAGCTGAACGCGCGACGCGGCGCCGGAGGAGTAGTCCGGGAGCCGATCGCGCGCCTCGAGGTGGTCGAGCTGCAGCACGAGCGATCGCGTGCCCTCGACCCGCACATCCACCGACATCTGTGGCTGGGCGTGAAGGTGCTCGGAGAGGATGGCAAGTGGTCCAACGTCGACTCGCGGGTGGCGATGAAGCTGCACACCGTCGTCAATGCCGAGGGCGATCTCGCTTCTCGCACCGACCCCGCCTGGATCGCGGCGCTCGCCTGTCACGGCTACACCCTCGATGCGGACGGAGAGATCGCTGAGCTAGCGCACCTGGTGCGACCTCTGTCGCGCCGCTCCAACCAGATCGAAGCGAACCGGGCGCTCCGGCTGGCGCAATGGCGGCAAGCCCACCCCGGACAGCACCCGGACCACGCCGTGCTCGCCGCGATCGACCGCTGGGCGTGGGCGCAGCATCGGCCCGGCAAGCCCGAGGAGGTGGACGAGGGCGTCTGGCAGGATCTCATCCGTTCCGAGATCGCTGCCCTGGACGCGACCGCGCTCGGCCGGCGCGACAGCGCGGCGGTGACGGCGACGAAGGTGGGGACGCTGGACCGCGACCTACTCGCGGCAATGGCGGTCGCCGACGCAGATCGTCGCTCCGCCGGGTGCGGGGGACGGTTCAGCCGGTACGACGTGCGCGCCGGAGCGATCCGCGCGCTCGCCGCCTCGGGCGTCGTCGCCGACCGCGACCTGCTCGAGGAAGTCGTCGAGGACGTGACCGGGCGTGCTCTGAAGGAGCACGTCGTCGACTTCCTCGACGGCGAGGCTCGCGTGCCGTCCCATGTGAAGCAGTTGATGTCGCTGCGGACCGCGCAGGACAAGCTCGACCTCGCCGAACGCCTCGACCGGCTGAACCAGCCCGGCCACGACGTGCCTGCAGAGGCGATCGGCCAGCTCGCCGCGGAAGTCCTCGACGATGACACCGCGTTGGATCCGGGACAGACCGCCGCCGCATCGGCGGTAGCGGGCACCAACCGTCTGGTGACCGTCACCGGGCCGGCCGGCACCGGCAAGACCACACTCCTGAAAGTTGCGCGCCGAGCGCTGCGAGGTCAACGGCGGTCAATGATCGTGGTCGCTCCCACCCGGAGGGCGGCTACCGTCGCGGGCCGCGACATCGGAACCGCCGCCTCGAGCCTGCACGCGCTGCTGGTCGACCACGGCTACCGGTTCGCCGAGGACGCCGCCGGGTGGACGGTCTGGACTCGACTGACTCCCGGCGACGTCGATCCGGCGACCGGGTCTGTCTACCGTGGCCCGCGTCGCTACCCGATCCAGGCTGGGGATCGAATCGTCGTCGACGAGGCTGGGATGGTCGATCTTCAGGTCGCCAACGCGCTCGCTCAACTTGCCCTCGATACCGGGGCGGGGATCGCAATGGTCGGCGACCACCTCCAGGCCCTCCCGGTCGGGCACTCCGGCGCGATGGCCGCAGCGCAGCGCCGCTCCGGGAGCGTCGTCGAGCTCACCGTCGTCCACCGCTTTCACGAGCGCGACTACGCGGCACTCAGCCTGCGGCTGCGCGACCCGGCCGATCACGCCGAGGCGGTCGCGGTCGCCCAGGAACTGGCCGTCCGCGGGCACGTCGAGATGGTCAGCAGCGAGCACGAGGCCCGCGAGCGGATGGTGAGCGCCTGGCTAGACCATGCGGTCCGCGGGGAGCGGATCGCCCTGGTGACGGCGACCAACGCCGAGGCGCAGCAGATCAACGACCGCATCCAACAGGAGCGGCTCGATCGCGGCCAGCTCGACTCCGGACGGGTCGCTGTGGGGCAGCACGGCCAGTCCATGTTGGTCGGCGACGTCGTCCAGACTCGCCGGAACGACATCGACACCGGCGTCGACAACCGCGCTAACTGGACCATCACCCGCATCCGCCAAGGCGCCGTCGAGCTCGCCTCAGTCGGTGACTCTGGCGACCGTCGCACGGTCTCCCGCGACTACGCCGCCGAGCACATGCACCTCGCCTATGCCTCCACCGTGCATGGCATCCAGGGCGAGACCGTCCACGCCGCCTACACCGGTCCCGGCGTAGACGCGGCCGGCCTCTACGTCGGTATGACGCGCGGCCGCGTTGCCAACACGGCGCTCACCATCGCCCAGAGCGCCGAGGGCGCGATCGAGCAACTCGCTGACACCATGCTCCGCGGGCTCCCTGAGGTCACGCTGGGCGACGCGCGCCGCTCCGCCCGAAAGGAACTCGACCGCGCTGCCCGCGACCCCCACCGCCAGCGCATTGCTGCTCGGTCCGCCGAGACGGACGCACGCGCCCGCGCGCTCCGCGACGCGCTGCGCGAGAACGACGCGCGCGCCGCATCGCTGATCGCGGTCGGCCACGCCCGGCCCGAAGCGGCCCGCCTCGCCGACGTGCTCGATGAGACGGCCGCAGACCGGGACCGCCTCCTCGAAGCCCTTGCCGCCGAGCGCGCTCGGAGGGATGCGCTCATGCGCGACGTGGACGTCGACGCCGTCGCAGAACGCGATCGCGTATCCGCCCCGACAGCTGCTTGGGAGCCCGATCCGTTCGCGCCGCCAGCACCCGACCACCATCGGCCCGGACTCGGGCTGTAGGTCTGCGGGCGAAGAGGCGGTCGCCGTCAGGAGGGTACTGCGGATCCGCAGTACCCCATCATCAGGTCAGTAGAGGCCGACGTCGGTCAGGCGCGAGCCGGGGAGCTCGGCGAGCAGGCGGAGGGCGAGCGGCCGGTCGTGCTCACGAGCCTTTGCGATCACCTGCTCGTCAGCGTCGAGGTCGGCGAGGAAGCTGAAGTGGGTACGTAGCGCGTCGGACAGCTCTGCGGCGGTTGGGATCGGGACGGCGAGAGCGCCGATGTCTTCCTCGTCGAACTCGCCGTGGCTGCGGTCGCGCAGCCAGTGGTCGGGATCGAAGGCCGGACCTTCGTGGCCGGGCTTCCACCAGGTGTTGCCGGCGTGGGCGCCGTTGGCGTCGACCCAGATCTTCAGTACCGCCAGCCGACGGATCAGGGAAAGGTCGAGCGAACGCGAGACCGTCGGGGTAGTGATCGCCCACCGCAGGTCGTACATGTCGCGCGCCGGGGTTGCGCGGTTCAGCCGAGCGATCTTCTCGGCGATGTTCTCCTCGAGCCGGACAACCTGCAACTCGGGCAGCGGCGGCGCCCCGTACTGCGCGTGTATCGGCAGCGTCTGCCAGCTGCGCGTGGTGGGTGGGAGCCACGGCGGCGGGTTGAGGTCGAGCTTGCTCTGGAGCGCGTGGCCACCGAAGGGGTGCTCGTAGCCGAGTGTCCACTTGCCGCGCCGTTCGGTGACGGCGTAGCGGAACGGGCCGAGTTCGGCCCCGTCGATCGCGGCGATCAGCTCGGTGAGCGCGTCGTCGGCTTCCTCGCCGATGACGACGGTGGAGAAGTCAAGGTCGAGGGAGAAACGGCCGGCCTGGCCGGCGTAGAGCTTCCGGATGGCAGTGCCGCCCTTGAACGCGAGCGGGTCCAGGACGCCACGGGCGTGCAGGTCGCGCAGCAAGAGGTCTTGGGCGACGTCGACGATCGCGGCGTCCTGCCCCTGGGCCCCGGCGCCGCGCGGAGTGTGGCGGGCGATGTGTCCGCGCGTCAGCACGATGTCGCTCATGCGGCACGGGGAAGGCGGCGCGGATCGAAGGGGAGCAGGGTGTCGGCGATCAGCCAGTGGTTGTCGTGGCGGCGCAGCGGCCCGTGTGTGCCGAACCACGTCTTGCCGCGCGGCGGGTCGGCCTTGAAGATCCGGTCGGCCAGGTCCGGGCGGACGCCCTGCAGCAAATAGCCGGCGCGTGCGCGCACCGCTGCGGGCCGCCCGGAGAGCTCGCGTGCGACCGTGTCCAGCTGGAGTTCGGCGGCGAGCGAGGGCAGCCACTCGAGGGCGCTCTCCCAAGAGCGCACGGCGGCCGGGCGGCTGACCATGTGCACGAGCACGCTCTCTGGCTGCAGCGTCGGCACCCCGCGGCGTTCGACGTAGTTCAGGTTCGGGACGAACACCGACGCGACGAGCGTCGCGGGTAGCTGGCGGACCAGTTCCCGGTTGGCGACGGCGATCTCCAGCCTTGCCGGGGCCCTGTCAGCGAGGCCGTGCGCCCATGCAGCCGCCTGGAAGGTGAGCGCGCATCGCGCCGAAGGTCGCTGTGATAGGAATGCGCGCAGCGGGGTCACGGGGTCGCGTCGGGAGTACGGGCCGGCCACTGAAGCCGGCGCGAACTCCCACACCCCGCGCCGGTCGGTGGCAAGTAGCCATCCGGCGTCCCGCAGCCGGGCCGCGATGACTTTCGTCGGCGTGCGCAGTCCGGCCTCGTCCACGAGGCGCGCGAGATCGTCGCTGGTCACCAGCTCGGGCTGTTCCAGTTCGAGCCGCTCCAGCACTCCCGCGAGGGACGGTGCGATCGGGCGTGTCATTTCGTGGTCCTTGGTATCAGAATCGGTTACCTTCTCCCACATTTTGACACCTTCCCTCGGAGTGTCGCAACGTGGAGGCTGGTAACAATATTGGTTACTAACCTCCGCATTCCGACACTGGGCGGTGGAGCGGGCTGGAATGCGAGGAGCGGGCGAGAGTACGCTGACTCTCGCCCGCTCCTCGGCTGTGCAGTCGTCAGCGGAGTCCTGCGCCGGTGGTCGCCGGCGCGGCTACCGGCCCCTCCGCGTATGCGTCGGGGCCGTTAGCTTTTGGGGCGCGCTCGATCTGCACGGTGGCGAACCTCAGCGAGGCCGACACCTCGTCTGCGACGACGTCGCGGCCCTCGCGGGTGTTGCCGTCCTTGTCGGTGTAGGTGCGGAACCGCAGGTCGCCGTCCACCACGGCGCGGTCGCCCTTGTGGAGGCTGTCCACGACGTGGCGGGCCTGCTCGTTGAAGGCGACGACCCGGTGGAAGACGGTGTCGCCGTCCTCCCACTGGTTCGTCTGCTGGTTCAGCCGCCGGTCGTTCACGGCGATCGAGAACCGGGCATACTCGGTCCCGTCCTCGCTCGTGCCGTGTTCGGGGTCGGCGGTGAGGTTCCCCTTGATGGTGACGGGGATCTTCGTGCTCATTGCTTCCTTCCCTTCTTGTCAGTCGCCGTGGGCGTCGTTCGCCCAGGCGTCCCATTCGTCCTGGTCGGTGATGTCCGTCCAGGTACGTCTCTTGATCGGCTGGTGTCCGTTGTTGCACGAGCCCGGGTAGGCCGCGCGCAGCCGGGCCTTGGCGTTGTGCCAGCGTTCGAGCCACATCACCGGGCCGAGGCCGGAGTCCTGCTGGTCGTAGGCGGTGCGCCAGGCGACGTGCAGCGCGGACAGTTCCTCGACGAGGGCGGGGTGCTGCCACCAGCAGTTCGGCACTAGCGACACGGGCACGTCGAAGCGGGTGGTGACCCATTCAACCCATTGGCGCAGCGTGTTCCACTCGACTCTGGCCTGCTCCGGCGCCAGGTCCCGCCACCGCACCGCCCGGGAACCGGGAGCAGCGGCGTTGCCGCTTCTGTTGAGGGGGTCGAAGGGGTCAAGGTCGAGGCCGCCGATCAGGTCCTCCACCGGTGCCCAGTCCTCGTCGTCGTCGTACTCGCCTTTCATCGGCTGGTCCCCTGGAGGGTGGCGATGCGGACGCGGGCGGTGCGGATCGCGAGGACGGTGGCGATCGGGCGGGTGCGGTGGCGGCGCAGCACCGGGTCGGCCTCGAGGATGCGGTGGACGACCTCGTGGCAGCCGGGGTGCATGGGCTGGAGGTGCTCGTGCTCCTCGCCGGCGTCCCAGCCGTGTCGAGTGCGGACAACAAGCGAGTAGTCGAGGTGATGCAGTTCGAGGTCGCGGCGGGCCGCGCCTTGCCAGCACACCACGCACCGCAGCACTCCGGTCCGGGCGAGCTGCTCAGCGAACCAGGCGTCGCGGCGGCGAAACCAGGCGACCGATCGGAGGTAACCGGTGCGGTAGCCGTTGCCGGTCGCTGGCCGGCGCGCGTTGCTGCTCATGATGCCTTCCCATCCGGCTCGGGCAGGTCCGAGGTCGTCGCGGCGGCGGGGCGACGGGTGTAGCGCTCGGCGAACACGTCTTGTTGCTCGGCCTCGGTGCCGCGCCGGGCGGCCTGGATGGCGCGAGCGTCGCGCCGCTCGTCCCACGCGGCAAGGTCCAGGAGCACGCCGCGGCGATTGCGATAGGTAAGCAGCCCGACTTCCTGGGGGAGTCGGCGGATCTCATCGGCGGTCATCAGCGGCAGCCGCTCCTGTTGCTCGGACGTACTGACTCCGGCCTGCTGCGTGTTCCAGGACCGCTGGGTGCGGCGGCGCTCCCGGTAGCCGAGCAGGGCCTCCACGTCGCGCAAGTGCGGGACGTTCGCGGCGCCACCGAGTAGAACCTTCGCGGTGGCCGCGGCCCAGATGGTGTCGGCCTCCGCCCGAGACCAGGCGGTCTCAGCCTGAGATAGGTCCTGGAGCACGACGAAGGTGCAAATGCCCCGCCCGCCGCCGTCGGCCATGATCCGCGGGAGGGCGGCCCACCGGAACAGGTTTGCGATCTCGTCGAGGATCAACCCGAGCGGCTGGGCAAGACGGGCGCCGGGGGAGGCGAGAGCCTTGCGGCGCGCTACCTCGACCGTATCGTCGAGGATTGCGGACAGGAAGCCGCCCATCGCCCCCGCCCCTTTGCCGGAGCCGAGCAGGTAGAGAGTGTGCTGCCCGGTCAGAAATGCCTCGGGGTCGAATAGTTGGCCGCCGGCCACTGGCTGCAGGGCCTCGCGGATCTGCGGGATCGCCAGCGGTGCGACCGCGGCCTGCACTCCGAACCAGGTCGACGACAGCAGCTTCTCGTCGCCTACGAGAACCGCTTCGAGCCCGTCGCCCCAGCCGGCGGCGCCGTCGGCGCGAAGAATCTCGACTGCCGTCCGCGCTAGCGCCGGGGTCGAGCCCCATTCGTAGAGCTCGGAGACGCCCCGGCGTCCCACCGCCGCGGCGTGCAGCAGCCGCGAAAGGACGGTGGCCGCGGCGGCCGCCCACTCCTGGTTGCTGACCGAAGCGCCCAGCGCCGTACCGGTGACGATCGCCGAGCCGCGCTGTACCGCGACCAGTGGATCCTCGCAGCCGGCGATCGGGTCGATGCGCAGCGTGTTCCGGATGCCGGAAAGCTGCTGCGGGTCGAACACGAAGACCTCCCCGCGACGGCGTCGAAGCTCGACCGTGGCGGTCAGGTTGTCGTTCGTTGTCGACGTCGTGATGAGCGGGCCCGTCCAGTCCAGGATCGCCGAGATCAGAATTCGATAGCCCTTACCGGAGCGAGGCGGGCCCTCGAGCGCGACGGAGTCCTCGATCGACACGTACACGTCCATCCCGCGCGAGCGACCAACCCGCCAGCCCACATCCGACGCCTCGACGGTGGACTGGCCGGGGCGGAGCGTCGTGGCCCGCTGCATCACAGCC
This sequence comes from Micrococcales bacterium 73-13, assembly GCA_001898855.1. Classification (GTDB taxonomy): domain Bacteria; phylum Actinomycetota; class Actinomycetes; order Actinomycetales; family Microbacteriaceae; genus 73-13. The sequence continues at coordinate 10,280 of MKVN01000028.1, read as the reverse complement.
TTCCCGGACAGATGGCGGCGGACTTCGGCGGCGGGGGCGAACCCCGCCCGCGAGCGCAGGTCGGCGATGAAGCGTGCGTCGGAGTGCTGGTAGCGCGTCCACGCCACCACGCCCCACGTGACCAAGGCGGCAAGTAGGACGAGTGCGCCGGCATCCGCCAGCCGGATCGGCAGCACTGGCACTGTGCATCCGGCGGGAGCGGCATAGGAGGCGGGGTCGCCTGAAAGGGCCAGCCAGGTGCCGGCGAACGGCCCTGCCGCCGACGGCCGCGCGCCGCCACACGCGGCGGCGGTGATCGCCTCCGCTAGGAATGCGAACAGGAGGTTCAGCAGCACCAGGCCGGCGAGTAAGACAGCCAGGGCCCTCGGCCAGAATCCGTCGCGCACCATGCCTCATCACTCCCTACTTGAGTCCCTGGGCGATCGCGGCTGCGGCGGCGACCCACGCTCGCCGCGTGGCCGGACGGATTCCCTCGAACCGCAGCGGCCCCGACTTCAGCCCGGCATCGAATGGGATCACCTGGACCGCCCGCACGAGCGGCTCGAATGCGGCGACGATGCGTCGCACCTCCCCTACGCCGCTGGACTCTGCCTGCGTGATGACCACCACCGCATCACGAGCGAGGCGGGCGGAGTGCTCATCTCGTTCGACCAGGGCCTCCAGCAGCAACGCAGCAGACTCGGCGGACTCGGGGGCGGCAAGGGTGGGGATGACGAGCTGATGGGCGGCGTCGATCATCCGTAGCCAGCGGGGAGCGGATTCGTCGTTTCCGGAGTCGAAAACCACGAGCCGGTAATAGCGGGCGGCCACCTGCAGCAGCCGGTCGAACTCGGCCTCGCCGAGCCGCTGGGAGGCGGCGAGCAGTTGCGGATTGGAGCGCAGCACGTCGTACTGATCCTGCGTCTGATGGTGCACGAACCAGGCGATGTCTCCCGCCCCTGCGGTCTGAGCGAGCAGCTGCGGGGCGGCAGCGAGTGCATCCTGGATGGTTGCGTCGTGATGGCTGGCCTCGGTCCGCCACCCGAGGGTCCCGCGGGTGTCATTGTTGTCCCAGGCCATCACCCCGCCGCCGCCGTGTCGGGCGAACACCGCCGCGAGCATCGCACTCGTCATGGTCTTGCCCACCCCGCCCTTGCCGTTCACCACAGCGACCACTCGGCACCCGCCCCAATGCCGGGACGTGGCCCGCACTGCCTCAAGGTGCCGGGTCTGTGCCCGAGACGGCGGGATCCCAATCCGGGCGAGCAGCGCGGGCAACCCGCCTGGGGCGAGCAATGGCTCGGCGGCGATGAATGACGGCCGTGGCTCGCCGCTTCCCCCCGGGCGGGCTGACGACCGCAGCGGCTGCGGCTCGGTCGCCGACGGCACAGCGGTCAGTCGGCCCGACGGCGGTATCACGGCCTCCGGCAAGGTGTCCTGCAGATCGGTGAAGCCGGCGCGGTCGTCGCTATCTTGATGTGGGGCCACTGTTCCGTCGGGGGCGACGAGGATGCGGTGCTCACCCTGGTCCCCGGTGGTCACGAGCTCGACTGTGGTGCCCAGGCGTCGAGCCTGCCAGAGGGTGTGGCGCAGTACCAGGGCGCGAGCGTCCTCGCCGGTGGTTGCGGTCAACTCGTCCGGGCGGTCGGCGCCGGGTCCTCGGAAACTCGCGTGCTGACCGTTTAGTTCGGCGAATGCCCGCGGCGCGGCGCTGTCCGTCATGGTGCCTCCTTTCGCCAACCCGCCTCTGCGGGCGCGTTCCAGATCCGGTCTAGGTCGTCCCCCTCGAAGGCCAGATCGACTTGACCCGCCGCGGTCTTCTCGCCGAGTAGGGCGTCGTCGGTCTCGAACAGGCCGTACTCCCAAACGGTGGAAGTGGCGAAGGCGTCAACGAGGTAGGCGAATTGGCCGACGTAGCCAATGAACTGCCCCTGTCGCAGCTGCCGGGCCATCTCAACGTGGGCTGCGGGCAAGTCGAGTCGGGCGCGCAGGTCCGCGGCGGACTGGTGGTTGGTGCGGAAGATGAACTTGTTCTCGATGTCCCCGACGATCGAATAGGCCAGGCTGCGCTCCTGCGAGTCGGCGTCGCCAACGGCGTCGAGGTCACCCATCTTGTGCAGGATGACGATGTTGCTGATTCCGTAGTGGCGAGAGAGCTTGAGCCATTGCTGGTACATCTGCAGCGCCGCGAGCGAGGACATGTCCCGCCAGCCCTCTTCGCGGATGACGTAGCGAGTGCGGCGCGCACCCCGGTCGGAGATCACCGCCTGCACCCACGCGGTCGTGCACACCTGGGTCAGCTGCGCGACCAGCCCTCCCCGAGCGAACAACTCGCTAGTGTCGACGACGACCATCGGCGCCTCCTCGTCGAAGCTAACCGTGGACTCGTCCTCGAACAGACCGGACAGGTCGCCCTCCACGAAGCGGCGCAGCGCGAACCGGGGTGCAGAAGCGGCAGCGCGCAACTCGGGGTCGGTGGCCGCATCCACGGCGATCGCCTCGAGTTCGGCGTGCACTCGGCGCAGGGTGGGCCGGTTGCGAGTGCCAGCCACGGCGCGCTCTAGGGCGAGGTGGATCGCCGCGTGCTCAGCCGCGGTAAGCCGACCGGTATCGACCGTCATCTCCACGAGCGTGATGAGGGTTGCCGCCCGTCGCTGCCGGACGAGCAGTTCGTCCTGCTCGTCGGTGGAGTCTGTGCGGCGCGGGCCGCGGTCCAGCGGGTTCAGCCGTGCGGTTCCGCCGCCGCCGAGACGGATCACCGTGCCACCGACCGCTTCCGCGACGACGACCCATTCACCCTTGGAATCGGAGGGGACAACGGCCTGGTGTCCGAACGCGAGGGAGCGGACGGCGAGGGTCTTGACGACCGCGGACTTACCAGATCGGTAAGCGCCGAGCACGAGGACGTTCGTGGAGAACGTGCCCCGATCGCTGGTGTCGGCGTAGGCGTCCCAGGGAGAGAAGTGCCATAGTGCGTCCGCATTCAGGTCCACCCCGACCACAGGGCCGGCGTGCCCGGCGCCGGTGTCGGCGACGAAGGGGTAGATCCCGGCAAGATGCTGACTGGTTACCCGGTGCGCCGGCACTGCCAACTTAGCGAGATTCCAGTATCCGGCCTCGGTCAGGCCAGGCCCGAAGGGTCCGGGGACGACGGGCTCGGGCAGCGCCCGATCCCTCCGGCTGGACGGCTCCGGACGGGCGGAATCTTCGAGCCGGCGGATCAGCTCGCGCCGCTCGGCCCGTTCGGCGCGGGTGGGCTTCGGAGGGGTGAACTGGATGAGACGGCGAGCCATCACTTCATCCCCAGGCCCAGCGGGAGCGCATTGACGAGCAATGCCTCGGCCTGCTGGCAGTAAAGGATCTGCGCCTCCATCCCCACCACCGACAGGGCGTTGCGAGCGCCAGCGATGGCCTGCTCCAACTCCGCCTCGTCGGAAGCGGACACCGTGAGGTAAGCCCCGTAGGAGAACTCGCCGTGCCCGGCCACGAGTTCTTCCTCGCGCTGCTCGAGTGCGAGCCAATCCGCCTCGTCGACGACCGAGCCGTGAGCGTTGCGCTTGGCGCGCAGCCGCTCGTTGCCGCGCCACACCTTCTTCTCGTCCCGGATCTGCTTCAGCGCCCGTCCCACTGGCACCGGCGCGGCCACGATCGACAGGATGTGCGTGACCGCCTCGTTCGAGACGGGGTGCCGGGCGAACACCAGCGGCGTCAAGAACCCGACCGGGGCATCCGCGCGCGGCCACTCGTGGATCCACATTGTCGTGTGCACCGCCGAGTCGGTCATCACGATCCCGTTCTTCCCCCGCGGTTCCTCCAGATACATCGGTCCGATCCCCGCCGGGTCCACGCCGGCCTGCTCGTCGGCGCGGTTGCGTAGCATGGGGATCGCGTCCGGGTCGAACGTCGCCCGCGCCAGTTCTGCGACCTGCCGCGGGGATAGCCAGGCCCGCACGGTGATCTTCGCGGCCCGCAGCGCCTCGGCGAGGTTGCTGGCCTCCACCGCGGCGAGCGCCTGGATCGCCTGGCGCCCGCCGCCAAGCGCCTTGAGCTGCGCGCCCTGGGCGACGAGGTCGAGGGTGAGGGTGAGGTAGTTGCGGTGGCCGACCGCGAAGCGCTCCGACCCGTCCAGCACATTCCGGTAGTTCTCGGCCGCCCGACTGGCGGGGTCGACGAGGCGGCGGCGGGATGCCTCCTCGTAGCGGTCCCGCGCTGGGCGGATCGTCGTCCTGGTAGTGCGTTCCTGCAGGGTGACGCGCTTAATCCCGCGCCGCTGCGTTAGGGCGGCAAGCACCGGCGACCACGCCTGCGCCAGTTCGGCGCGCTCCGGCGCGTCCTTCATCAGGAAGCCCTGGACCTCCAGCTCTGCCGTGACTGACACCGTTCGCTCGTGCGGGTGGTAGACGGTCGCCATCCCCTCTGTCTGCCACAGCTGCACTGAGGCGCGGACACCGGGCAGGTTCAGCGTGCCGGTCAGGCGCGGGCGCTCGGGCCGGTAGCGGTGGGCAGTCGCGGCGGCACCATGACGTACCTGCTTGGACAACCACAGGCTCAGCAGCTTGGGTGCGGACAGGCCGTGGATCCGTACCAGAGCGGTGACCGCCAGCGGAATGAAAACCGGCGCTGCATAGAGCAGCCCAGGCGGGCCGAAGCGGTTCACCCCGATCAGCGCCGCGACCGCTGCCAGGGCGAGAAAGATGAGCTGCCAGGCGTCGAGGCCGAGGACGATCCCTTGCCGAGACCGGTGCGGCAGCCGTACCGGTCGGCTCGGATCGGCAGCGGCAGGAGAGTGGGCGGATGTGCTCATGTGGTCCTCCGAGGCGTCGACGGGGCAGAAGCCGGTGCGGGTGCGGCGACCGGGCGCTGGGAGGCCGGGGCTGCTGACACCCGGGAGCCCGGTGTCGCGTTATGCCCGCCCGGCGCGGTCGGTACACCGCCGCCCCGAGCGCCGCCTACGCCGGCGCGGCCAGCGGGGGTGGAGCCAAGGCGAGTCGGGATGCGGGCCAGCCCCCGGGCAGCGGTCCCGGCCGTGCGAGTGGCGCCGCCGCCGAGGCGGGAGCCGAGCGCGTCGACAGCGGCGCCGCCGAGGAAGCTGAACAGGCCGAATACCGCGAACGGGGCGAACACGCTCATGATGAGCCCGAGTAGCAGCGCCCAGGAGCGCGGATCCCAGATCGTCTCCAGCCCGGCCAGCCCGTTGACGATAAGGGCGAAGAACCCGATCGTCAGCGGGCCAGTCAGAAGCAGTGCGGTCACCGCGGAGACGTAGCGGACCACCCATTGCGGGCCGACCGAGCGCAGCGGGAACAGCATCCATGCGACTGGTCCGATCATGATGAGCACGGCCAGGGCCAGGTTGCGGAACATGAACACGACGATCATGAGCAGCATCGCGAGCATCAGCAGGCTATGGATGAGGAATGCGAAGTAGTAGTTCGACTGCCCGCCGGCCCACATCACCTTCTGCAGGGTGACGAACAGCGAGAATGGGCCGTCGCGGTTGAGGATGTACCAGCTCATGCCGTCCAGCGCGTTGACCAGATGGCCGATCGTCCACAGCGTCAGCGGGACCGCCGGCACGGCGATCGCCGAGCGGACGATCGCGCCGACGAGTTGCTCGCGGTCACGGGACACGACGGCGCCGCCGATCGACCACACCATCGCGGCGAAAAGCACGATCAGCACCGCCCAATGCCAGAACGACCACTCGCCGACCGCCGCCGCCCACAGCGGCGAGGTAGTGTCGAAGGAGGTGCTGATCGCCATCACGAACGCCGCAGCGGTTGCCCCGATCGCCATACCGCGGCCGAAGTTCTCGAACGTCAGGCACACCAGGTCTCCGAATGCGCAGCCGTACTGCACCAGCAGTGCGCTGCCACCGGCGGCGCGGATAGCCTCCTGGTGACCCTCATACGTCGTGCACAGCATCGCCGCGCCCCCGTTGTATGGGACGCCCATGAAGCACTGCTGCGCCCGCACGTCAGCGGGGTTCTGCGGGGTGCAGCTGATCTGGCCGCTGGCCGCCAGGCAGTCCACCGGAAACGCTGGTGCCGACCAGGATGCCCCCGCCACCGGTACCTCTGCGGCCTGCGCCACCGGAGCCGCAGGAGCAGGCTCGGCTGCCGTCGCGGGAGCAGCGATCCCGACCAGCCCCGCAGCCAGGACGGCGGCGGTCACCAGGATGCGGGCCAGGCGGCGCATGGATCAGAAGCCGAAGTCGAAGTTTACGAACCACTGGAACAGGCCGCCGATCCCGCCGAGGACGGCGGCCGCGATGAAGATCCAGGCGATGTTCTCCCCGGCCCAGGTGCGCATCCGCTCCGGCGCGAGGCCGCGGAACGCGAGTGCGCCGGCGGCGATGACGAGCATGACGAACACCACGAGGATCACCGCCGCGAGGATGTAGGAGGCGATCACCTGGAAGCCGCCGAAGAACGGGGCCGAGAAGTCTGGCTGGATGTCTGGAACGTCCACATCGGCGGGGAGGACTGACAGGCGATGCATGGGGGCTCCAATCGGTAAGTGGGTCACTTCAATGGCAGGCCGCGGGAGGCCATGAACGGCTGCGCGTCGACCGCCACATCGTCGACGCGGACTTCGAAATGCACATGGCAGCCCGTCGAGGTTCCGGTCGTCCCTTCCGCCCCGAGTGGTGTGCCCGCGGCGACGTTCTGGCCGGCCTGCACAAGCAGCGAGTCCCACATCATGTGGGCGTAGAGCGTGGTGACCCCGGCGCCGTGGTCGATCTGCACCGCGTTTCCGTATCCGCCCCACGCGCCGGCTCGGACCACCCTGCCCGGGCCGGCCGCGTAAACGGTGACCCCGCACTCCTGGCCCATGTCATAGCCCTTGTGGTCGCTGCCGCAGTAGGAACAGGCCTCCGGATCCCAGCCGAAGCCACGGCTCTTGAAGTAGTCCCCGGCCAGCGGGTAGCCCCACTCGCCGACCACCGTCGGTCGGCCTGCCCCGGATTCCGACGCGCCCTGCGAGGCCAGCAGCGGGATGGCGATCAGCGGCAGGACCACCGTCGCGATCGCGGCTACGACGAAGGCGAGCAGCACTCCGAGTAGTCGGTGTACCGTCTTGGAACGGGCCAGTGCGATGATCACCTGCGCATGGACGGCCACTCAGCTCACCGCCTCGTCGAAGTACCGCACCACCTTGCAGTCCCCGACCTGTTGTGCCGTCCCAGACGTCGGGACGCTGGCGCCGTCGCATACCACTTGGACGCTGACCCGGACGGTCTCGTCGTAGTCGACCTCCCCAGTCGGCGTAGTGCGGGTATACGTCAGGATCACATCGGCAGTCACGGTCGACACCCGGTGGTCGGCGGTCTCCGGCAGCTCGAGCCAGTCAAGATCGCCGTCGATGCGGGCGCTCACCCGGCCGTCCTCGTCGGCGAGGTCGTCCCAGGTCGCTTGCGGCAGTAGGACCGCGGAGTCGAGCTCGGCCCGGTATCGGGCCAGTTGATCGGCCGCGTCCTGCTCATTCGTGTACAGCGGGCTCGGCGTGAACCACGTCTGCAGCCAGGCCACCCACTCAGCCCGGGACGACAGGTTCGTGTCGAAGGTGCCGGCGGCTAGCAGCGCTGCGCGTGCGTACTCGTCAGGATTGCGGGTGATCGGTTCAGGCACCCACCCCCGCTTAGCGGCCTCCGGGTCGACGACCGCACCGGACGTCCCCGGAGACGAGGGCGCCGGAGTGCTTGACGCGCCGGGGGTCGTCGGCGCCGGGCCCGGGCTGCCGCCTCCGCTGCCGAGGGTTGCTACCAGGAACACAATCAGCACGACGACCAGGACGAGCCCACCGAGTAGGGCCCATATCAACCCAGTGCGTCGACGGTTCTCGGTCATCCGTGCTGCCCTCCTAGGATCACCCCGCTTGCGGAAGTGGATGCTACAGGCATACACTCGCCCGAGTGAATAGTCAATACATCCACTTCCGGTGTCAAGTCACATGGCGGCTGCACCACAATGGGAGCCATGCCTAGGCGCGTCGCCCCCAACTCCGGTGGATGGAGTGAGTGGCTGGAGGACCCCATCAAGGCACTGGGCAACCTCGTCCGCGCCGGCATTCTCGGATACCTGCGCGAGAACGGTCCCGCCACCCGGGCCGAGATCGCCGCAGCTCTCGAGCTGCCCGTGCCGACCGTCGCGAAGTCGCTGCAGGCGATGGTGCAGGCCGGCCTCCTCATCCCCGACCCGCCGAGTGGCCAGGCTCGTCGCGGCCAATGGGTCCGATATGCCGTCGACCACGAGCAGGTGAGCCGCATGTACCTGCAGCTTGGGCAGGCCATTGGTGAAGTCTGAGCTGAGCACAACCCACACGGAAGGCAGAGGAGCACCGTCAGAGTGCTGTGCATCGGAACAGTGCCAGGTCTGATCGCGGCTCCGAGTACCGCTGCGACCAGGGGTCGCGGCCAGGCTTCGGATGAGTCTCCACGTCCATGTGGCCGCCCGCTAGCCGAGCTCTGCCAGTAGTCACGCCTTGGGGCGACGGGTGAGCCCCAGTGCCGATCCGCGTTCTGCGCGGAAGCGTCCACGCGCGCAATGCAGCGCCGGATGGTCCTTCTACCCGGACCCCGGCGACTCACGGCTCGCCTCTGCCTGAGGCAAGCTGTACCCCAAAAGGGGGGTTGCGCATGGCCACGCATAGCAACGTAACTCGCGAAACGCGAAAGCGAAATGCTTGATTCGCATGCGATGCGCGGCAGGGCACGTCACAATTGCCCTGACCAATGTCGCAGCGGGCGGCGATCTCGAGGATGCCGCGCCGACGCGTGGCGGTCCCGTGGCTCGATCGTGGGCCTCCGCGTTCAAGCCCTCAAGAGAGACGATGTCTGGCGTGAGAACGTGGCTGCAAATTGGCTACGAACGCTGACGACAAGGAGTGTCCGGTCGCACTCATCGCACCCGAACTGTCCGTAGACACATGCTAATTTGGGCGCGGCTCCGGGGATTCGGGGCCGCTGAACTCCCTCTCACGGCGGTAACGCGGGTTCGAATCCCGCTGGGGTCACCAACAGAAAACCCCCGGTCAGCCGGGGGTTTTCTTGTTCCTGCCGAAAGGCTCGAACGGGCGCTACGCCGCTTTTGGCAACAGATTGGCAACATCTGATTGCATCGCCGCGAGATTCAGCGCCGTGGCAACACCGTCGAGGTCGTCATCGAACAGGTCGGCGTACACGTCGAGGGTCACCGCGGCCGAGGCGTGCCCGAGCATCCGCTGGACCGCCTTCACGTTCGCGCCGGCGCTGACCGCGAGCGAGGCCGCGGTGTGCCGCAGCTCGTGCGGGGTGAGGCCCTTGATCCCGACCGCCTCGGCAGCGGTGTCGAACCAACCGACCCGGTAGACGTGGTTGCGAAGCCAGGTGCCGGTGCGGATGCCGTAGAACACCGGGGCGTCGCCGGGGCGTCCGGCGATCTGCACGCGAAGCAGCCCGACCAGGAACGCCGGGATCGGGATGCTCCGGTGCTCGTAGTCCTTCGGCGGCTCGATGCGCTGGTAGCCCTTGTCGGCCACGACCGTCTGCTCGACCGTGAGGCGCGGGTGCTTCGCGTCGAGGTCGAGGTCGCGGATGCGCAGCCCGGACAGCTCGCCCCAGCGCAGGCCGCAGTAGGCGAGCACGAGGACGACGAGGCCGTAGCCGTACTCGCGCCCGTCCTTCATCTCGTCAATGGCCTGGGCGAGCGCGGCGACCTGATTGTGGGACAGATACCGCTTGCGGGACTTGGTGGGCTTGGGGAGCTTGAGCCGGGCGGCGGGGTTGGACGGCAGGCGCTCGTCCTCGACCGCGAACCGGAGCGAACCGGAGAGGACGTTCACGATCTTGCGGACGGTCGCCGGGGCGCCGGGGAGGGCCGAGGCCCACTCCTGCACGCGAAGCCGCGTGAGGTCGCCGATCGGGATCTTTCCCAGCTCGGGGACGATGTGCTTGGCGATGATGTTCTCGACCCGGCTGCGGGTGGTCGCCCGGAGGTCGCCGCGGGCGGTGATCCAGGTCTGGAGCCAGTCGGCCACGGTCACCCGCGCCCGCGACGGGTCGAGGTAGCGGCCCTGGGCGATGTCGACCTCCGTGGTCGCCAGGAACAGCTCGGCCGCCTTCTTGGTGGTGAAGCCGCGCTTCTGCGTCTGCTTCTTGTCCGGGCGCCGGTAGAGCGCCCGGTAGCGGCGGCCCTTGGCCGTGTCGTAGGACTCGATGCTTCCCATGACTGGCTCCTACTGCTCCAGCCCCGCGAGGCGCTGCACGTCGATGCGGCGGTAGACGCGCTTGTGCCGGGTGAGCCGAATCGGCTCCACCGGGG
>MKVN01000027.1:21300-93136 GCA_001898855.1 Micrococcales bacterium 73-13 | reverse complement strand
CGTCTCCTCGTTCCTCGGCGTCGACCTGAGCGGGCTGCTCGGCGGGACGGGCGGCGGACAGGTCGCGGCGCAGGACGAGGCGGTGCTCGCGAGCTGCTCGACCGGCGCGGACGCGAACGCGAACGCCGAGTGCCGCATCGTCGGCGCGGAGAACTCGCTCACCGCCTACTGGACGGACGTCGAGGGCGGCGCGTTCCAGCCGCCGTCGGTGGTCATCTTCGACCAGGCGACGCCGACCGCCTGCGGCACCGGCACCACCGACATGGGGCCGTTCTACTGCCCGTCGGATCGGACGATCTATCTCGACCTGACGTTCTTCGGCGAGCTGCGCTCCAAGTTCGGGACGAACGGCGGCCCGCTCGCCGAGATGTACGTCGTCGCCCACGAGTACGGCCACCACATCCAGAACGTGTCCGGGATCATGGACGGCCTCGACCTGCGGGACACCGGCGCCGCCTCCGACAGCGTCCGGCTCGAGCTGCAGGCCGACTGCCTCGCGGGCTCCTGGGTCGCCGCCGCGGCGAACACGAAGGACGCCGGCGGCACCGCCTTCCTGCGGGTCCCGACCAGGGATGAGCTCCGCCAGGCGCTCGAGGCCGCGGCCGCCGTCGGCGACGACCACATCCAGCAGACGCTCGGCGGCGGCTCCGTCAACCCGGAGACCTGGACGCACGGCTCGAGCGCCGAGCGCGTCGCCTGGTTCGCGGTCGGCTACGACGAGGGCTGGCGCAGCTGCCAGACCTTCGGGATCACGCCGCAGCAGCTCGCCAACCCCCGCGCCTGAGCGCTCAGGCGCGCCGCCGCCGGACGGCGACCAGGCCGATGCCGGCCAGGAGCAGGGCGAGCCCGAGCAGGCCGGGCGCGGCGAGCTCGGCGCCCGTCGGCGGCAGCTCGACCGTGAACGCGGCCGAGGCGACCACCAGGCCGCCGAGGGTCGCGGTGACCGTGTGCGCGCCGGCGTCGGCGCTCACGGGCACGTCGAACGCGAACGCGAACGCGCCGGTGCCGCTCGAGGTCGCCGTGCCGAGCACGACCGGGGCGGAGTTGAACACGATCGTGTAGACGGTGTTCGCGGCGAAGCCGGTGCCGGTCGCCGTGACGTGGTCGCCGCCGACCCCGCTCGTCCGGCTGAGCGTCAGGGTCGGCACCGCGCTCGGCGTGGCCTGGACGGCGGCGCTGACCGGTCCGGGTCCGTAGGCGGACTCGGCGGCGACCCGGAACTCGTAGGCCGAGCCGTTGACGAGGCCCGTCACGGTCGCCGAGGGCGTCGTCCCGGTGCCGTCCAGGAAGGTCGACCAGCTCGGGGCCCCGACCAGGCGGAACTCGACGATGTAGTCCGTGATCGGGCTGTCCCCTGGCGCCGGCGCGGTCCAGCTCAGCGCGACCTGCGCGTCGCCAGCGGTCGGCGTCAGCCCGGTGGGCGCGTCGGGGAACTGCGCCTCGGCGGCGCCGATGTCGATCGCCGTCCCGGACACCCGTGCGAGCCCGCGCTGGTCGGCGGCCGGCGGCGGGGCGAACGCCGGGTCCCCGGCGTCCACGACCGGGCTGCCCGGCAGCGGCAGGTGGGTCGGGGTCGGGCCGCCGTTGGCCGCGAGCGGGCCGAGGTCGGGGTCGATCGCGGCGCCGGCGTCGAACAGGTTGCCGGTGCCCGCGGCGATGGCGTCGAGCGTGGTCGAGTCGCCCGGGAGCACGTAGCCGATCAGGCTCCGGTCCACCGTGGCGGTCGTGGAGTCGAGGAGCAGATCCGGGGTCGTGGAGGAGGTGCCGGGGTTGCCGGCGATGATCGTGTGGTCGATCTTCGCGATGCCGCTGCCGCCGCAGCCGCAGTCGGCGACGGCCACGACGGGGGTGCCGTCGGGCATGGCGTTGTCGGTCACGGTCGAGTGCGCGATCACGACGTCGCCGCCGTCGAGGAACGCGCTGATCACGGGATAGGGGGGATCGGCGGTGTCCGGGGCGCCGGTGACCGTCGAGTTCGTCAGGCGCGTGGTGCCGCTGGAGGCGAACGCCGCGAACCCCTCCGCGTCGGTGCTGCCGATGATGGTCGAGTCGCGGACCTCGACCGTGCCGGTGCCCTGGTTGAAGATCACGACGCCCGAGCCGCTGTCCTCGATCAGCGCGTCGCTGATCGTCGCGGAGGCGGTGTCCATCACGACGAGCGAGAGCGCGGTGCAGTCGGCCCGCTCGATCGTGAGCCGGTCCGCGGTGAGCACCGCGTCGCCCATCAGGACGGCCTCGATCCCGCAGTCGGCGATGTCGAGCACGGTCACGTCCTGGAGCACGACCGTGCCGAAGCTGAAGACGCCTCCGATCCCGGCGTCGCTGTCGTGGATCGTCGTGGCCGTCGCGGAGAAGGCGCTGTCGGCGATGTCGAAGGCGATGTCCGCGGTGCCGGCCGTCGCCACGACGCCGCTGAGCGTCACGGTCGGGCTGGCGCCGGGGTCGCCGAGGGTGCCGGTCGAGGTGACGATCGGCCCGCTGCCGTCGAAGTCGAACGAGAGGTCGTCGATGGAGAGGCGCGCGTCGCCGCTGACGTCGAACCCCGCCGCCGTCACCGAGGCCGCCGAGATGGTGCGGCCGCCGCCCTCGATCGTGACGGAGCCGGCGGTGAGGGCGTGGACGCCCGAGACGATCGCGAAGTCGCCGGTGATCTCGACATCGACGGGGTCGCCCGGGTTCGCCACCGCGTAGTCGATCGCCGCGTTCAGCGCGGCCTCGCTGTCGACCCCGGGGAAGCTCGCCGCGCTCGCCGGCGACGCCAGCACCACCGCGCCGGCGAGCGCCAGCGCGAGACCCGCGATCGCGCTCAGCGCCCCGCGCGCCGCCCCGCCGATTCGGCTCATGACGGACCCCCGTACGTCGTCGCGGTCAGTCTAGGGCACCACGAGCTCGACGAACGAGGCCTCCAGGCCCACGAGCGAGGGCCGGACGCGGGCGAGATAGCCGGTCCAGACCTCGGAGGCCTCGAACTCCCGCTCGGCGGCGAGGAACTCGTCCGGGCCGCCCGGGTGCGAGACGAGCCAGTCGAAGCGCTCGTGCTCGCGGTCGACGACGCACCACTCGACCGTGAACCCGAACTCGGCGCGGATCGCCGGCACGCCCGCGAAGTACCAAGCCAGGAACTCGTCGAAGCGCTCCGGGATCATCGTGTAGCGCCGGAGCTGGCGCGTCGTCACCGGATCGCCAGCGCGTTCGCCGGCGAGCCGATGCCGCGGGGCACGGGCAGCGGGGCGCTGGTGAGCAGGAAGTCGTGCACCCCGTCGGCGGCGCAGTCGCGGGCGAGCGGACCGGTGCGCCAGAGCTCGCCGAGCATCATGCCGAAGCCGCCGATCAGCACCTGGTGCATGAAGCCGAACGGCCCCTCCTCCGGCGCGATCGGCCAGACCTCGGCGGCGACGCCGTCGCTCGCGATCGCCGCGATGTGCAGGTCCCACAGGTACTCGGCCATCGACTCCTCGTGCGCGATGCCGGTCGTCACGACGCCCCAGCCGCCGGCCTGCTCGGCCCGCACCGCGGGCGGCTGCGCCGCGTACCAGTCGAGGTAGCCGGTGTGCAGGAGGAGGACGTCGCCCGGACGGATCTCGACGCCGGCCGCGACGCGGGCGGCCTCGATGTCGTCGGCGGCGATCGCCACCGCGGCGGCGGGCCCGCCCCGCTCGGCGACGGCCGCCGAGACGTCGAGCAGCACGCCGCGGGTCGCGATGCCGCGCGCCGCGACGTGGTCGATCGTGTTCCGCCCGCCGCGGACCTCGCGGGTGGTCCGGCCGTTCCAGTAGCGGTCGAAGGCGTGGCCGACGTGCCCGAGCGAGTCCCACTGGCTCGCGGACTGCAGGTAGTAGTTGTCGAGCCGGTCGTCGAGGCCGAGGCTCGGCTCCTCCTCGGTCGCGCCGAGGTGCCCCTCGGTCACGTGCTCGGTGCGGCCCCGGCCGAAGAACGCCGGCTCGACGAGGTCGAGCGGGATGTCGAGCGGGAAGACGCGCCCGGTGCGCACCGCCCGCGCGCCCTCGAGCGCCTTCTCGGGCGTGAGCAGGTTCATCAGGCCGATGTCGTCCTCGTCGCCCCAGAGCCCCCAGGCGACCGGGCTGCCGCCCTCGGGCGTGCGCGGCAGGTCGCGGTAGGCGGGCAGGTCGGTCATGGCGTCTCCCCCTCGAGTGCGTTGCGCCCAATCTAGCCAGCCGCGGAGCGCCGCGGGACGGTGCCTGCGCAGGACCCCGGTCCGCGCCTCCGCTCCTAGCCGATCGTCGCGAGCCGCGCGCGCAGCCGCGGCAGGATCTCCTCGCCGTAGGCGCGCAGGAAGCGCTCCTGGTCGTCGCCGGGACCGTGGAAGACGAGATGGCGGAACCCCATGTCGACGTACTGCAGGATGCGCTCGACGTGCTCGTCCGGGTCGTCGGAGACGATGAACCGGGACGCGGTGCGCTCGGTCGGCAGCGCGCCGGCGAGCCGCTGCATCTGCACCGGGTCCTCGACGCCCGTCTTCTCCTCCGGGGTCAGCGCGAGCGCGCCCCAGAACCGGGTGTCCTCCATCGCCCGCCGCCGGTCGTGGTCGAAGGACACCTTGACCTCGATCAGGGTGTCGACGGCGTCGGCCGGCCGGCCCGCCTTCTCCAGGCCCTCCGCCAGCGCCGGCAGCAGCGTCTCGGTGTACAGCTCGCGCGCCTTGCCGCTCGTGGTGATGAAGCCGTCCGCGATCCGCCCGGCGAGCCGCGTCGCGGCGGGCCCGGCCGCGCCGATGTAGATCGGGACGGGGGTCTCGGGCCGGTCGTAGATCGTCGCGTTGCGCGTCCGGTAGAACTGGCCGTCGAAGCTCACCCGATCCTCGCTCCAGAGCCGCTCGATGAGCTCGAGGCTCTCTCTGAGCCGGGCGAAGCGCTCCTTCTGCTCGGGCCACTCGATGCCGAGCGTCGCCTCGTTCAGCGCCTCGCCGGTGCCGACGCCGAGGATCACCCGGCCGGGGTAGAGCTCGCCGAGGGTCGCGAAGGCCTGGGCGACGATCCCGGGGTGGTAGCGCAGCGTCGGGGTGAGCACGCTGGTGCCCATCAGGATGCGGCTGGTCCGCGCGCCGAGCGCGCCGAGCCACGGCAGGCTCGCCGGGGCGTGCCCGCCGTCGTGGTTCCACGGCTGCAGATGGTCGGAGACGAACACCGAGTCGAAGCCGACCTCCTCCGCCAGCACCGAGTAGTCCAGCAGCCGGCTCGGGCCGAACTGCTCCGCCGAGGCCTTGTAGCCGAGCCGGAACGGGATCGTCATGCGCTTGCTCCTCTAGTCGCGGGTCGAGAGGGCCGGCGGCCGCGCCCCGACCGGGTCGTGGAAGTCCGCGGGATCGAATCTAGCCCCGCGCTCGCGGAAGGCGGGCACCGAGTCCGGCCAGAGCAGCGTCAGCCGGCCGGAGCGCTCGTCGACGTACCAGCTGCGGCAGCCGCCGGTCAGCCACACCGTGCTCGCGGCGGCGGCGTCGATGCGCGCGGTGTAGGCGGCCTCGGCCGCCGCGGTCGGCCGCAGCGGCGCGCCGCCGCGCGCGTCCCGATGCCGCAGCGCCGCGAGCAGGTAGTCGAGCTGGGCCTCGATCATGAGCACCGAGGAGTTGTGCCCGAGGCTCGCGTTCGGCCCGTCGAGCACGAAGCAGCTCGGGAACCCGCTGACGACGGTCGACGCGACGCTCGTCATGCCGCGGTCCCAGTGCGCGTCGAGCGTCTCGCCGCCCTCCCCGGCGACGATCCGGGCGTACGGCTGGCGCGTCGACTCGAAGCCGGTGGCGAACACGATCGCGTCGACCTCGTGCCGCGCGCCGCTCGCGCCGACCAGCGCGCCGTCGCGCACCTCCGCCAGCGCGCTCGGCTCCAGCCCGATCGCGCCGCTGGCGATCGCCGGATACCAGTCGTCGGAGAACACGGCCCGCTTGCACCCGATCTCGTAGTGCGGCGTCAGCGCGGCGCGCAGCGCCGGATCGGGCACCTGCGCGTGCAGGTGCGCGAGCGCGCGCGCCTGCGCCCAGTCGAGCGCGTCGAGGTCGCCGAGCCGCTGCGGGATCATCGCCTCGCCGGCGAGGTAGGCCTCCTGCCGGACGGCGTCGACGTAGGCGGGGTCCGTCGCGAACCGCGCCCGCTCGGCGTCGGGGTATGCGCGGTCGGCGCGCGGCAGCACCCAGGCCGGCGTCCGCTGGAACGCCGTGACCTCGGCGATCCGTGCGAGCTCCGGGGCGAGCTGCACGGCCGAGGCGCCGGTGCCGACGATCGCGATCCGGCGGCCGGCGAGCTCGATCGAGGGATCCCAGCGGGCGGTGTGCAGGATCGGCCCGCGGAAGCCCGCGAGGCCGGGGACCGCCGGGATCCGCGGCTCGGTGAGCCGCCCGGCGGCGAGCACCAGCGCGCGCGCCTGCAGCTCTCCGGCGCCGGTGCGCAGCCGCCAGAGCTCCGACCCGTCGTCCCAGCGGGCGTCCTGCAGCGGCGCGTCGAGCCGGATCCGGTCGGCGACGCCGGACTCCGCGGCGGCGCGCTCCAGGTAGGCGCGGATCTCGGCGCCCGGCGCGAAGACGCGCGACCATCCCGGGTTCGGCAGGAACGAGTAGGCGTAGAGGTGGCTCGGGATGTCGCAGGCGACGCCCGGGTAGACGTTGTCCCGCCAGGTGCCGCCGACCGAGCCGGCCCGCTCGAGGACGACGAAGTCGGGCCGTCCGGCGCGCTCGAGCGCGATCGCCGCGCCGATCCCGGCGAAGCCGGCGCCGACGATCGCGACGTCGACCGCGGTCACGTCCCCACCGCCCCGGCGCCGGCTCGCGGCCGCGCCCGGCCGTGGTCCGGCGTGCCTCCGCCGGCGTCCCCGGACGGGGCGGGACGCACCACGCCGTAGGTCGTGGTGCGCTGCCGGAAGCCGCGCAGCAGCCGGCGCGCGATCGCCTCGCCCTCGGCCAGCGGCAGCTCCCGGCCGTGCTCGATGCCGACCTCGGGCCGGACGCGGCCGTCGAGCAGCGTCCCGCCGAGGTCGTCGCCGCCGGCGCGCAGCAGGGCGGCGGCGTCGTCCGCGCCGAGCCGGGGCCAGGGGATCTGCAC
Source organism: Micrococcales bacterium 73-13 (assembly GCA_001898855.1). Lineage (GTDB taxonomy): Bacteria > Actinomycetota > Actinomycetes > Actinomycetales > Microbacteriaceae > 73-13. Next base: position 86,087 of record MKVN01000027.1, on the reverse strand, counting down.
GTGGCGGACCAGGGGGCCGAGCAGCAGCCGGGCCACCGCGACCATCGCCCGGTGCTCGTCGATCGGCGAGCGGCCGGGCACGAGCGGCACGCCCCAGCCCGGCAGCGGGATCGGCACGAGCTCGGTGAAGCCGCCGGTGACCAGCTGGACGTCCGCGAGCCGGAGCAGGTGCGCGACGCGGTCGGCGGCGGTCTCCACGTGGCCGTAGAACAGCACCGCGGTCGAGGAGAACCCGGCCGCGTGCGCCGCGCGGACGATCTCCTCCCAGCGGCCGACCGGCAGGTCGTCGGGGGCGACGCGCGCCCGGATCGCGTCGTCGAGCAGCTTGACGCCGGTGCCGGGGACGGTGTCGACGCCGGCCTCGCGCATCGCGGCGAGCGCGCCGTCGAGGCCGAGGCCGCCGCGCACCGCGAGGTCGTCGACGTCCTGCGGCCGCAGCGCGTGCAGGTGCAGCTCGGGCGCCGCGGCCCGGGCGGCGCGCACGACGTCGAGGTAGCCGGTCGCCGGCTCGCCCGCCGGCAGCAGGCCCTGGACGCAGAGCTCGGTCACACCGAGGTCGCGGGCGTCCCGGGCGATCGCGGCGACGTCGTCGAGGTCGAAGCCGCCGCCGTAGCCGGAGGTGGTGAGGTTCCGGTTCACGACCATCGTGACGACCTCGCCGACCGTGTACCGCCGCGCGTCGTCGGCGCGCGCGACGAGCTCCTCGAGGTCGTCGCCGGTGGCCAGCAGCAGGCGCTCCCAGTCCTCGTCGGGGGGCGGGGTTCCGGGAGCGCCCTCGGACGGGGCGGACGCCGATGCGCCGGCGGCGGCCGGCGCGGCGTCCCCGGGCGCAGGATGCCGCACCGCGGCGGGATCGCCGCTCGCCCGGGCCAGGCCGTCCGGGCCCGCCAGCGCGGCGACCGCGGCGTGCAGCCCCGGGTCGATCCAGGTCTCCGCGTCCAGGACGTACTCCGGGTGCGCGGTGAGCCGCTCGCGCAGCCGGTACCCCGCCGCCGCCGTGAGCCGCTCGAGCTCCTCGATCTGCGGCCAGGGCCGCTCGGGGTTCACGTGGTCGACGGTCAGCGGCGAGACGCCGCCCCAGTCGTCGGCGCCGGCCCGCACCAGCAGCTCGAACTCGGCCGGGTCGGAGAGGTTCGGCGGCACCTGGATCCGCGCGTCCCGGCCGAGCACGACGCGCGCGGTCGCGACCGCCGCGAGGTACTCCTGGAACCCGGCGTCGTCCGCGCCGCGCATCGCGGTCCGCGGCTTCGCCCGGAAGTTCTGCACGATGGTCTCCTGCACGTGCCCGTGCCGCGCCGCGGCGTCCCGGATCGCCAGCAGCGACTCGGCCCGGTCGCGCAGGCTCTCGCCGATGCCCACCAGGATGCCGGTGGTGAACGGGATGCGCGCCTCGCCCGCGTCCTCGATGACGCGCAGCCGGAGCGCCGGCTCCTTGTCCGGCGAGCCGTGGTGCACCTGGCCCGGCTCGGCCCACAGCCGCTCCGAGGTGGTCTCGAGCATCATGCCCATCGAGGGGGCGGTCGGCCGCAGCTCGTCGAGCTCCGTGCGGGACATCACCCCCGGGTTCAGGTGCGGCAGCAGCCCGGTCTCGGCGAGCACGAGTCGCGCCGTCGCCGCGACGTAGTCGAGCGTCGAGGCGTAGCCGTGCGCGTCGAGCCAGGCGCGCGCCTCCGGCCAGCGCGCCTCCGGGCGGTCGCCGAGGGTCAGCAGCGCCTCCTTGCACCCGAGGCGGGCGCCCTGCCGCGCGACGGCGAGCACCTGCTCCGGCGACATGTAGGCGGGCTTGCCGAGCTTCGCGAGCTGCCCGGGGGTGTCGAAGAACGTGCAGTAGTGGCAGCGGTCGCGGCAGAGCGTGGTGAGCGGGATGAACACCTTCCGCGAGTAGGTCATCACCCCCGGCCGTCCGGCCGCGGCCAGGCCGGCGTCGCGCAGGTCGGCGGCCCGCGCGAGCAGCCCGTCGAGCTCGGCGCCCCGAGCGCCGAGGAGCGCCTCGACCTCGTCGACGTTCATCGCTTCACGATAACGCCGCGGGGTGGGCGCATGTTCCGAGGCCGCGGGGTCGAGCGCGGGCGCTCGCGGGAGTCCCGGTCGTTCCGCGCCCCGCCTCAGTCGGACGCCGGCCGGTTCATCTCCGCGAACAGCGCGACGGAGGCGTCCAGCGCCTCGTCGTAGCCGAGCTCGGCGAAGCGGTAGAACGCCGGCCGACCGGTCGCGGCGATGGCCCCGGCCCGTCCGGCCTTGGCCAGCCACGCCTCCGCGGCGCCGAGCAGCGCCTCGGCCGGCACGATCTCGTTGACCAGGCCCACCTCTCGCGCGCGCTGCGGCGTGAACGGCTCGCCGGAGCCGACGTTCTCCATCGCCCAGCGCACGCCCAGGCGCTGGATCAGCGGCACCTGCGCGACCATCGGCCAGATGCCGAGGCTCACCTCGCGGGTGCCGATGAGCACGTCCGGCCGGGAGACCGCGTAGTCGACCGATGCCACGATCGAGGCGCCGGAGGCGACCGCGTTCCCGTTGACCGCCGCGACGACCGGTGTGCCGAGCGTCGGCAGCAGCTTGAGCAGGCCGGCCAGCGCCGTGGCGAACTCGACCGGGTCGCCGCCGGCCTGGATCGCCGGGATGTCGAGGCCGTTGCAGAAGATGTCCCCCGCGCCCGTGATGACGATGCCGGTCACGCCCGGGTCGGCGTCGGCGGCGCGCAGCTGCGCGACGAGACCCGCGATGACCTCCGGGTTCAGCAGGTTGCCCTCGCCGGACGGGTTGTCGATGGTGACGGTCGCGATGCTCATGCCAGCACCGTATCGCCGGATCGGATCGAGCGCGCGATCACGTCGAAGCGGGCGCCGAGCTCGGCCGCGTCCTTCGCGGTGAAGGCGACGTAGAAGTCGGGCCGCACGAGCAGGTGCCGGACGCCGTGCGCGGCGAACCAGTCCGTGTACGTCCCGCCGACGTCGACGATCTCGGCCCCGCTGCCGGCCGGGCCGACCGTGAGCGCCCGGCCGCCGAGCTCCTCGAGCCGTCGCCGTCGCTCCGGGTCGAGGTCGTCGCCGGCACCCGGGGCGCTGAGCAGGAACCACTGCTCGCGGCCGACCACGTCGTCGAAGCGGCCGGTGCGGCCCTGGTAGGCGACCCGGCCCTGGATCGAGGTGACCCCGGCGAGCTCGTCGTCGGCGATCCAGGTCCCGGTGCCGAGCACGGTGTCGTGCGTCGGCAGCGGGCCGGTCTTCGACTGCTCGGCGTACTCGGCCTTCATGCGGGCGTCGCGCTCGGCGGCCTCGGCCGGGTCGGCGATGCAGATGACCTTGCCGAGCTCGACGGAGAAGTCGATGTAGTACTTCGCCTGCTCCCGGCGCTCGTGCGACCACTCGTCGAGCAGCCCGGTGCCGGCCTCGCCGCGCAGCAGCAGGTCGAGGCGCCAGATCAGGTTGACGACGTCGCGCAGACCCGCGCACATGCCCTCGCCGGCGAACGGCGGCATCAGGTGCGCGGCGTCGCCGACGAGCACCGCGCGCCCGACGCGCCAGTGCTCGAGGTACTTAGCCTCGAAGCGGGTGACCGCGGCGCGCTCCAGCTCGGCGTTGTCGGGGCGGATGCCCCAGGGCTCGAGGAGCTTCCAGACGTTCTCCTCCGAGCCGAACTGCGCCGGGTCCTCCCCGGGCTTGAGCATCCACTCCCAGCGCCGCCGGCCGGGGCCGCCGGGGACGACCGTCGTCGGCCGGGCCGGGTCGCAGACCTGGAAGTGCGCGGTGAAGTAGCTCGGGTACTCGTGCGGGCGGGTGTCGACGATGAGCCAGGTGAACAGGAAGCCGAGGTCGGTGAGCTGGGCGCCGACCGCGTTGCGGACGAAGCTGTTCGCCCCGTCCGAGCCGATCGCGTACTTCGCGCGGATGCGGCCGGTCTCGCCGCCGGGCTCGAACTCGACGACGAACCGGTCCTTGACGATCTCCCGGTAGGTGAGGGTCACGCCGTCCGCGTCCTGCTCGAAGGCGACCGCCTCGCGGCCCTGGTGCAGGTGGACGTTCGGCAGGGTCTGCGCGATGGTCAGCAGCCGCTCCTCGAGCTCCGGCTGGTTGAACCAGTAGCGGTTGTGGTAGCCGTTCGCCTCGAAGGAGATCCAGTCGGGCTCGAGCAGGACCTCGTAGTCCTGGTTGACCCAGTAGTAGTGGTCGCCGTGGTGCTCGATGCCGGGGTCGTCCTCCGAGTTGATGCCGATGAGCCCGAGCACGCGCGCGATCTCGTGGTCGAAGGTCACCGCGCGCGGCCGGCCGTACTGCCGGTGCCACCGCTCGACGCCGTGCACGGTGTATCCGCGCCGGCCGAGCAGGATGCACGCGAGGAGGCCGACGGGCCCCAGGCCGTTGACGACGACGTCGGCCTCGTGGAGGACGGTGGGCTGCAGTTCCTGCGTCATGGAGAGCTCCCGCAAAAGGTGAATGAGTATTCATTTTTGATTGTTCGTTCATAGTTGAACACGCGCTACGGTTTTGTCAAGAGCCAATTCGATCGGAGTCCATGTGGCGCAGCAGCAGGTCCGGGCGTCCGCCCCCCGTCCCGGCCTCCGCGAGCGGAAGGCCGAGGCGACGCGGCGACGGCTGCTCCAGGCGGCGCGCGCGCTGATGGCCGAGGGCGGCCCGGAGTCGCTGACCATCGCGGGGCTCGCCGAGCGCGCCGAGATCGGCCTCGGCACGTTCTACAACTACTTCGAGTCCCGCGAGGCGATCATCGACGCGGTCATCTACGACATCGTCGAGACGCTCGGCCAGCGCCTCGACGCGCTCACAGCGGAGATCGAGGACGCCGCCGAGGTGTACTCGTTCTCGCTGCGGCACCTGATGGGCACGGCGATCTCCGACCCGGTCTGGGGATGGTTCCTCGTCCGCCTCGGCATCGCGCACGAGGGCCTGGTCGGCATCCTCGGCCCGCGGGCGTCGCGCGACCTGCAGTACGGCGTCGACACCGGCCGCTTCGCCCTCGACGACGTCGCGCTGGCGAGCGCGATGACGTTCGGCTCGCTGCTGTCGGCGATGCGCACCTACCTGGAGACCGACGACCACCCCGACGACCCCAGCGCGCTCTACGCCGAGCACCTGCTGCGGATGGTCGGCATCCCGGCCGAGGAGGCGCGGGAGGTCGCCCATCGCGAGCTGCCGCCGCTGCCGCCGGCGCCAGCGGACCCGCCGCCGGTCGCCCGCCGGGAGGCGCCGAGCCGTTGACCGGACCCGCCGGGACCGGTCTCGACCGGCACGGCCCGCGGCCCGCGGCGTGACGGCCGACGGCCGCTACTTCGCGGTCGCGCCGTCGGCCTCGGCCTTGGCCTTGCGGTCGAGCCGATAGCCGATCGGGAACAGGTTCGCCTGCCGCTTGCCGGAGATGAGCCCCCAGATCCCGCCGGGCGCGAAGAGCACCATGACGATCGCGAGCAGCCCGAGCCCGATCAGGTAGGCCGGGCCGTAGTCCTTGAGGAACTGCTCGAGCGTCCAGAAGATCGCCGCGCCGATGATCGGCCCCTCGATCGAGCCCACGCCGCCGATCACGACCATGAAGATCATGAACGCCGCGTAGTTGACGCTGTAGACGGACGTCGGCAGCACGTTGAGGGTCTGCACCGCGAGCACCGCGCCGGCGGCGCCGGTGAGGCCGGCCGCGACGATGAACACGACGCGGCGGGCCGTCACGACGTTGACGCCGCTCGTCGCGGCCGCGATCGGCTCGTCGCGCACCGCGGTCAGGGCGAGGCCGAGCTTCGAGCGCACCAGCAGCACGATCGCGACGATGACCAGGGCGACCAGGGCGAGCCCCACCCAGTACGTGATCGCGATGCGCAGGTCCCGGTCCGGCAGCGCCTGGGTGACGGCCTTCTGGATCGACATGCCGTTGCCGGCGCCGACCGCCGGGATCCGCATCGTGGTGAGCCGCAGGATCTCCGAGATCACCCAGGTGCCGACCGCGAAGTAGCCGCCGACCAGGCGGAACACGAGGTAGGAGATCGGCAGCGCGATGATCGCGCAGACCAGCGCCGCGATCGGGATGGAGAGGATCGGGTTCAGGCCGGCGAGCCCCACCAGCGTGACGATGCTGTACGCCCCGAGGCCGATGTACGCCTGCTGGCCGATGGAGACCATGCCGCCGTAGCCGGCGAGCAGGTTCCAGGCCGAGGCGATGACGATGTAGATGAACAGGGTCGTCAGCTGCGAGGTCTGCCCCAGCGGGATCAGATACGGCAGGATCGCGAGCACGATCGCGAGCGCGCAGAAGACCGCGAGGCCGACCACGGAGGTGGGCGTGAAGCGCCGGATCTGCGGCGCGAGCGGGATCGCGGTCGTGGGTCGGGTCGGCATGGGTCGATCGGTCACAGTCGCACCTACCTCCGGATGATGCCGTTCGGCAGGAAGATCAGGAACGCCAGGAAGACGACGTGCCCGGCGAGGTCGAAGAGCGTCGTGTCGAACGTCGCGGCGACCGTCTGCACCACGCCGAGGATGATCGCCCCCAGGAACGTCCCCCACAGGCTGCCGAGGCCGCCGATGATGACCGCCTCGAACGCGTAGATGAGCAGCAGGTCGCCCGAGGTCGGGTCGAAGCCGCGGCTGACGCCGAACGCGACGCCGGCGATCGCGACGAGGCCGAAGGCGATCGCCGCGGCGATCGCGTAGATGTGCTTCGGGCTGGCGCCGACCAGGCCCACGGTCGGGGCGTCGTCGCTGACCGCCCGCACCAGCCGCCCGAACTGCGTCTTCGCCATCACGAGCGAGAGGGTGCCGAGCGCGACGACGGCGACGATCAGGATCGCCAGCGGCAGCACGCCGATCCGCAGCGAGCCGAGCTCCAGCGACGCGGTCCCCAGGCCGCCGAGCTTCAGCTGCTGGGTGTTCGCCGTCATGGTCAGCAGCAGGACGTTCGAGATGATGATCGCCATGCCGAAGGTGACCAGCAGCGACGGCAGCGGCGAGTCGGACAGCGTGCGCTGCAGCACGAAGCGCTGCAGCACGTAGCCGAGCGCCGCGATCACCGGCACCACCACGAGCAGCGCGAGCAGCGGGGAGGCGAAGCCGGACCGCACCAGGACCAGCGCGCCGTAGGCGGCGAGGATCGCGAGGGCGCCGTGCGCGAGGTTGACGATGCGCATCACGCCGAACATGTAGGACAGGCCCGCCGCGAACAGCGCGTAGAGCCCGCCCTGCAGGATGCCCTGGACGACCGCGTTGACGTAGTCCACCGTCAGCCTCCGAAATAGGCGCGGGTGATGTCCGCGAGGTCGAGGTCTCGGCCGGCGAGGGAGGTCCGGCCCTGGAGCAGGCAGTGCACGTCGGGGGAGGCCTTGGTGGCCTGCTGGACGTCCTGCTCGACGAGCAGGATCGAGGTGCCCTGCTCGCGGATGAGCGGCACGCTCGCATAGATCTGGGCGATGATCGCGGGTGCGAGGCCGAGGCTCACCTCGTCGAGGAGGAGCAGCTCGGGGTTGGTCACCAGCGCGCGCGCGATGGACGTCGCCTGCTGCTCGCCGCCGGAGAGGTCGCCGGCGCGACGGCCGCGCCGCTCGGCGACGAGCGGGAACCGCTCGTAGACGGCGTCGAGCGACCAGGGGCCCTTGCGCTTGGTCGACAGCGCCGTGAGCAGGTTCTCCTCGACGGTGAGCGACTTGAACAGGCGGCGGCCCTCCGGGACCAGCGCGATGCCGAGCCGGGCCCGCTGGTGCGCCGGCAGCCTCGAGATGTCCCTGCCGCCGAAGAGGATGCGGCCCTTGCGGATCGGCAGCTGCCCGGCGATCGCCTTGAGCAGCGTCGACTTGCCGGCGCCGTTGGCGCCGATGACGGCGAGGATGCCGCTGTCCGGGACGGCGAGCGAGACGTCGCGGACGGCGGGCAGCTGGCCGTAGTAGACGTCGACGTCCTCGACCTCAAGCATGCTCCGCCTCCTCCTGGATGTCCGGCTCGATCCCGAGGTAGATCGCCTGGACCTCGGGGGAGGAGAGCACCTCGTGCGGGGTGCCCTCGGCGAGCACCCTCCCGTAGGTGAGGCAGATCATCCGGGTCGCGACCGCGGTCAGCGCGTGCACGACGTGCTCGATCCAGACCACGGTGACGCCGATCGACTGCACCGCCTTCACGAGCTCGATGATCGGCGGCAGCTCCTGCTCGGTGAGCCCGCCGGCGACCTCGTCGAGCAGCAGCAGCTTGGGCTTGCCCGCGAGCGCGCGGGCGACCTCGAGGCGCTTGCGATCCAGCAGTCGCAGGCTGCCGGCGAGGTCGTCCGCGCGCTCGGTGAGCTGGGTGCGCTCGAGCGCGTACCAGGCGGCGCCGGCCGCCTCCTTCTTGCCGAGGTCCGCGGCGTACCGGGCGGAGACCAGGAGGTTCTCCAGCACCGTCATGCCGAGGAACGGCCGGGGGATCTGGTAGCTGGTGGCGATGCCGTGCCGGGCCCGCCAGTGCGCCTTCCGCCCCGTGATGTCCTCGCCGGCGTAGTCGATCGTCCCGGTCGACGGCGGGATGCTCCCGCCGAGCAGGGACAGCAGCGTCGACTTGCCGGCGCCGTTCGGACCGATGATGCCGAGGACCTCCCCGGACCGGACCGTGAGGTCCAGCCCGGAGAGCACCTCGAGCTTGCCGAACGAGCGGCCGAGCCCGTGTGTGCTGAGCAGCGGCTCGGTCATCTCGTCCTTACCAGGCGATCGGTTCCGGCTTGCCGCCGAGCGGGATCTGCTCCTCGTCGGGGTTCGCCACGATGACCAGATCGTACGAGCCATCGGGCTGCAGGCGCCACTGGCCGCCGGTGAGCGGCGTCTTGGCGACGTTCGGCACCGGGCCGGAGGTCCAGTCGATGGTTCCGGCGATCGTGTCGACCTTCAGCTTCGACATGGTCGCGGCCAGGTCGTCGCCGGACAGCGAAGGCGACTGCTCGATGACCGCCACGGCGACCTCGAAGAGCGCCTCGACGAAGCCGAGCGGCTGCGTCCACTGCTGGCCGGTGGCCTTGGTGTAGGAGTCGGCGAACTGCTGCGCGGACAGCCCGGTCAGGCCGCTCGAGTACGGGTAGGTCGGCGCCCACCAGACCTCGGTCGACAGGTTGTTGCCGGTGTCGCCGAGCGCCTCGAGGACCGACGGGAACAGGATCGCCTTGGCGAACGTCACCGTCGTCGGGTGGTAGCCGGCGGTGACCGCCTGCTGCCAGAACGAGATGAAGTCCGGCGGGATCATGTTGCCGGTCAGGATCTGCGCGTTCCCGTTCTTCAGCTCGTTGATCTGCGCGGTGAAGTTCGTGGTGCCCGGGTCGAAGGTGCCGGTCGCCAGCGGCGTCCGGCCGACCGAGGTGACGAACGGCGGGACGCCCACGTCGGGGTTGCGCCAGGCGTTGCCGTCGGGGTCGTTGCTGAGCAGCAGTCCGACGGTGCCGCCGGGCTCCGCGGTCGCGTCCCAGATCGCGTTGTACACGCGGAGCGCGTCCTCGAGGCCCCAGAAGAAGTGGTACGTGTAGTCGAAGGACGCCTTGCCCGGGTCGCCGCCGTCGCGGCCGGCCCAGGACTGCCACGGCGCGACGGTCGTGATGCAGAGGACCTGGTTCGCCTCGCACTGGTCGGAGACCGGGTTCGTGTTGTCCGGGGTGGAGCCGGCGAGCAGGATCGAAACGCCCTCGTTGAGGATGAGGTCGCTCGCCGCGTTCGCGGCCGCGGTGCCGTCGGAGCCGGTGTCCTTGACGATGATCTCGATCGGGTGCGAGACGCCGTCGGGGGTCACGACGGGGTTGTCGGCGAAGTACTTCTGCATCTCGCCGACGACGAACGCGTCCGCCTCGCCGAAGGCGGCGAGGCCGCCGGTCTGCGGGGTGACGAAGCCGATCTTGATCGGGGCGCCTTCGCCGCCGCCGGTCGCCGGGGTCGTGCCGCCACCGCCGCCGAGGCCGCCGGAGCAGCCGGTGAGGACGAGGGCGCTCGCTCCGAGCGCGGCGACCGCGCCGAGGCGCAGTCGGTTGTGCATGGCCATCTGGGTCTCCTTCGACTGAGGGGCTCTTGGTGTGATGCAAAAAACTGAAAGTCAGTTCATATTCGGTTGATTGTTCATATTGTGGGGTGAAGGGCTTCGCTGTCAAGCCCCGCGCGTGCTCGCGCACGTCCAGCATGGCGCGAACCGGCGGCGCCGTCGAACGCTAGGCCAGGCTCAGCACCTGCCGGAGCGCGTCGGCGACCGCGGCCTCGGGGTCCTCCGCGAGGCTCGTCGCGCGCCAGGCGACGATCTTGTCGGGCCGGACCAGGATCGCGCCGTCCTCGGGGATGCCCCGCAGCCGCTCCCAGTCGAAGTAGAGGTCGGTGACCTCGCGACCCGGCCCGATCACCACCGCCCCGAGCGGCACGCCGAGCCTCGCGGCCGCGGCCTCGGCCGCCGGCGCCCAGGCCTCGCCGGCGATGCCGGTGAACAGCGTGAAGCGGGTGCTCGGCGCGAGGTCGAGCGTGGAGACCTTGCGGTGCTCGTCGCCGACCCAGGCGTGCGGCAGCGGCGCGCCTGGCGCCGTCGACGGGGTGTAGTAGAGCTCCGGATCGCGGCCCGGCGTCGAGGGCTTCGGGCTGCCGTCGGAGATCACCGCGGAGGACGTGTAGAACTGCCCGAGCTCGACGCCGTGCGCGTTGAACTCGTAGTTCTTCAGCTCCATCGCCTCGGCGAGCGCCTGGCGCTTCGCCGCGCCGGCCGGCGTGTTCCGCTTGCGCTCGTCGATGCCGCTCATCACCTCGAAGAAGCCGCCGAACTCGCGGCTGGACTTGTTCGCGCGCTGCACGATCTGCTTCGCCACCGGTGCGCGCTCGGCGGTGAAGGTGTCCAGCAGCGCCGGGCCGGCGTAGCCGCCGAGCACTGCGGCGAGCTTCCAGGCGAGGTTGTAGGAGTCCTGCACCGAGGTGTTCGAGCCGAGGCCGTTCGACGGCGGGTGCCGGTGGATCGCGTCCCCGATGCCGAACACCCGGCCGTTGGACAGCTTGGTGCCCCACATCTCGTTGACGCCCCACAGGCTGTAGCCCTGGATCTCGACCTCGATGTCGCGGGTGCCGAGCAGCTCGTAGATGATCTCCAGCGCCGCGGCGTCGTCGAGCCTCGGCGGCGGCTGCGTGATGTCGTAGCCCCAGACGATGAGCCACTCGTCCCACGGGCGCACCATGCGGACCAGACCGGCGCCGATGCCGCCGACGTTCCCGCCCTCGTTCACCACCCAGTAGAGGACGGACGGCCGGTGCCCGACGAGCGCCTCGAGGTCCGCCTTGAACGTGATGTTCATCGAGCCGGCGATGTCCATCCGGCCCTCCCACTCCAGGCCGGCGTCGACGCCGACCTTGGTGCGGGCGCCGTCGCCGGCGATGAGGTACTTCGAGCGGATCCGGTACTGCTGCCCGGTGATCCGGTCGAGCACCGTCGTGGTGACGCCGTCGGCGTCCTGGACGTGGTCGAGGTACTCGGTGGAGAACCGCGTCTGCGTGCCGCGCATCGTGGCGTTCCGCAGCAGGATCGGCTCGAGGTAGGTCTGCGGGATGTCGCAGTTGAGCGTCGGCGACGCCGCCTCGTAGTCGGCGTGCCGCGCGGGGCTGGTGCCCCAGGTGAGGATGCGGCCGTACTCCTCGCCGGCGATCGACTCGCAGAACACGGTGTCGCCGATCATGTGGTGCGGCGTCGCGTCGGCGTTCACCTCCTCCTCGATGCCGAGGTCGCGGAACATCTCCATCGCGCGCTGGTTGGTGATGTGCGCGCGAGGCGTGTTCGCCGTCCAGCGGTACTTCGTGATCATGATGTTCGGCACGCCGTAGGTCGCGAGCGCGAGCGCCATCGAGGACCCGGCCGGCCCGGAGCCCACGATGAGCACGTCCGTCTCCACGATCCCGTGGGTGGGCAGCTCGGTCGCCGCGATGCCGTCGTCGAAGACCGCCATCGGTCATCCTCCATCCGCGCGCACGACGTCGTGCGCATGATGCGAGTCTGCGGGCTGCGCGCCGGTGCCGCGCCCCATGGCGCAAATGGGCTAGGCGGTGGCGGAGCCCGGCAAGGCCGAGGGCTCCGAGGCGAGCCGCCGCCACTGCGCCGGGGTCATCTCGTAGCGCTCGCGGAACACCCGGCTGAAGTGCGCGTGCGAGACGAAGCCGCTGGCGAGGGCGACCTCGCCGATCGTCGCCGGGCCGCCGTCCTCGAGCAGGCGCCTGGCGTGCTCGAGCCGCAGCTCGAGGATGGTGCGCGCGACGCCGGCGCCGGTCTCGCCGAACGCCCTGGCGAGGTGGCGCTCGCTCACCCCGATCGCGCGCGCGACGTGCGCCACCGAGATGGTCGGGTCGAGCAGGTGGCGCTCGATCCAGGCGAGCGCGGTGCGGCGGTAGGCGGCGGAGCTGTGCGCGGCGTCGGGGGAGAGCATCGTGCGCAGCAGGTCGAACGCGCTCTCCTCGGTCGCCGCGAGCGCGGCCTCGTCGGGGTCGGCGAGCGAGCGCTCGACGAGGCGCGCGAGCGCCGCGGCGTGCACGTCCCCGCCCGGCACGTCCGCGAAGTGCAGCACCAGCGGCTCGGCGGGCGTGCGGATCTCGGTCGTCGCCTCGAAGACCTCGCGCGGCACGACGAGCACGTACTCCTGCAGGCCGCGGGCGAAGCCGCGCAGGAAGGGCTGGTCGACGTCGCAGATGAGCAGCGTGCCCGGCCGCTGCAGGTGCACGCCGTTCTGGTGGTAGAAGAACGCGTCGCCGGCGAGCGTGAAGTACAGCGCGACGCCGGCGGTCTCGCTGGCGGAGATGTGCCCGGCGTTCCGCTCGACGATGTGCGGGTTCGCCCGCACGTGCGCGAACTGCAGGTGCGGCAGCTGGAGGTTCACCTCGGTCGCCTCCAGCGGCGAGCCGTCGATCGAGCGGGCGGCGAGCCCGACGAGCGTCTCGGCGTTGTGCCGCTCCCACTGCTCGATGCGCTCGGCGCCGGACAGGCCGAGGGTCGAGAACCTGCGGTACCCGTCCATCCTCGGCGCCTCCGCTCCCGCCCGAATCGGTGTCGCGAGCCTATCCGACGAGCCGGGCGCGCACGAGGGCGCGGGCAGGTCGGAGGCCGGTCGGGTCGGAGCCGTCAGCCCCCGAGCAGCCAGGCCACCAGGAACAGCACCGGGATCGAGCCGAGCGTCGTGATGAACACCGCGTCCCTGGCGAGCGTCTCGGCGCGCTCGTAGCGCTGCGCGAAGTTGTAGACGTTGTTCGCGCTCGGCAGCGTCGCGATGACGACCGCGGTGAACAGCGCGTGACCGGAGAGCCCGAAGACGAAGGAGGCGAGCGCCCAGGCCAGCAGCGGCATCGCGACCAGCTTCAGCAGGCTCGCCAGCACGATGTCCCGCCGGAACCGGCTCGGCGCCAGCACCCGGCCCGCGGAGAGCGCGAGCCCGAAGTTGAGGAGCAGGATCGGCACCGCGGCCGAGCCGATCATGTCCAGGGGGGCCATCACCGGATCCGGCGGCATCCAGCCGGTCGCCGCGCAGACGATGCCGAGCAGCGAGGCGATGAGCAGCGGGTTGCGCAGCGGCGCGACGAGGGTGCGCGCGATCCCGCCTCGGCCGCCCGTCGACAGGTCGAGGATCGTCAGCGCGATCGGCGCGAACACGACCATCTGCAGCAGGATGACGGGCGTGGTGGCCGCCGCGTCGCCGAGGATGTAGAGGCCGAGCGGCAGGCCGATGTTGTTCCCGTTCTGGTAGCCGGCGGCGAGCGCCCCGATCACCGTCTCCGGGACGTCCCGCCGCCAGACCAGGCGCGCGACCAGGCCGAACGCGGCGAACATCGCGACCGCGCTGAGCACCAGCACCGGCAGCTGGGTGGAGAACACCCGATGCAGGTCGGCGCGGGAGAGCACCGTGAAGAGCAGCGCCGGCGAGAGGACGAAGAACGTGATCCGGCCGAGCACGTAGTCGGCGCGCTCCCCGAGCAGCCGCGCCCGGCCGATGACGAAGCCGACGACGACGGCGACCGCGATGACCCCGAAGCCCTCGAGCACGCCGATCATCCGCGCATCCCGGGCACGGATCGAGGCTAGCGGCAGCGGGGCCGTGGCCGCCGCAGGCCCGAGCCCGTCGGGACGCGCGCCGGAGCCTCGGGTCCCGATAGGGTCGGGGCCATGTCGATGCCGACCCGCCGCTCGTTGACCGCGTCCGCCACGGCGCTCTGCCTGGCCCTCGTCGCACTCCTCGGCGCAGCGCCCGCCACCGCCGCGGCGGCCGACGAGCCGCACGACGGCCGCTATGCGGGCCAGATCCTGGCGCAGCCGTCGATCACCGATCCGATCTCCGCGACGCCGGTCCCCGAGGCGAGCGTGACGGTCTTCGACAGCAAGTACTACGTCATCGCGGTCCTCCAGACGGACGCGCAGGGGAGGTTCGAGGTCGAGCTGCCGCCGGGCAAGTACACCTTCCAGGCGTACGCGGAGGACTTCACCCAGCGCTTCTTCACGAGCGACCCGAGCAGGTACGCGCACGACCTCTCCTCCGCCGACTTCCTCGCCGTGCCGCAGCCGAGCCTGAAGCTCGGCCTCATCCCGGCCGTGCCCGGTCCGCCCCCGGTCGGGCTCGACATCCTCGGGAGCGTCAAGGACCTGGCGGGTGCTCCGATCGCCGACGCGATGGTCGTGGTCGGGGACGACGTCGCGTACACGCGGGCGGACGGCTCGTTCACGATCGAGGACGGCGAGGGCGGGATCGCGTTCGCGATCGCCTACGGCTACCTCGTGCAGTACTTCCACCTCGCGTCGACGCCGGACAAGGCGACGCAGGTGGCCGGCGGGGCCTCGAACGTGGACTTCAGCCTCACTCCGAAGGGCGGCCCGACGCCGACCCCCACGCCGACGCCGACTCCTTCGCCGACCCCGTCGCCCTCGCCGTCGCCCAGCCCGTCGCCCTCGCCCTCGCCGAGCCCGACCCCGAGCCCGTCGCCCAAGCCCACGCCGACTCCCACTCCCACCCCGCCGGCGGGGAAGGCCTCGCTCACCGGCACCGTCGTCGTGTCGCAGAGCCGCACCCCCGTCGCGCACGCGACGGTGACGGTCGTCCCGAAGGCCGGCGACCCGATCACCGTGCTCTCCGACGCCGCCGGCGTCTACTCGATCGGCGGCCTCCCGCCCGGGGAGGCCATCGTGCAGGCCGCCGCCGCCGGATTCTCGGTCGACGAGCGCCCGGTGACCCTCAAGGCCGGCGAGCGCACGGCGGGCGTCGACCTCTACCTCTACAAGCTCCCGGTCCCCAAGGCGAGCGGATCGATCTCCGGCGCCGTCGTCGAGACGAGCGACGGGGTCGACGGCCCGCCGTGGGAGGGCGTCGTGAACCTGGTGCAGGGGGACACGCTCGTGCAGACCGTCCACGCGAAGGCAGGGCTCTTCGTCTTCGAGGACGTGAAGGCCCGGGGCGACCTGCGGGTCGTCGTGCCGACCCCGACGGCCGGCTTCATGCAGGACCCCGACGACGGCTTCGTGCCGGACTTCGACGGCACCAGCGTGAGCCACCTGACGGTCCAGCTGAAGCCCGTCCCGGCCGATCAGTCGTCCTGGATCTGGTGGCTGGTCGGGGGCGTCGTGCTCCTGCTGCTGCTCGTCGGCGGCGCGATCTGGTTCGTCCTGGCGCAGCGCCGGCGGGGAGCCGCCTGACCGGAGGCGACGACGCCCGGCGGCGCCCGTGCCTGGGAAGCCGCCGAGCGGTGACGTGCTACGCCGGGTCCTGGGCCTAGGCTCGGGAGCAGCGATCGGCACCCGCCCATGGCTCTCATCCGGCCCGACGGTCGCTCATCAGGCAGGTGTCGCATCCCCTCCTCCGCATCGCTCCCCTCCGTCCGCCCCGGTCCGCTGCGGCGGCCGATCGCCCGGGCGGGGGCCTTCCCCCCGCTGACCCGCGCCTACACCGAGGTCTCGCAGGCCGCGAAGGAGGCGGGCCTGCTGCGGCGCACGCCCTGGTTCTACGGCGGCGTCGGAATGCTGCTGGCGCTCGCCTTCGGGGGCTGCGTGACCGGCTTCGTGCTGTTCCAGGACAGCTGGTACCAGCTGCTCGTCGCCGGCGCGCTCGGGATCGTCTTCACGCAGGTCGCGTTCCTCGCGCACGAGGCGGCCCACCGGCAGATCCTCGCGAGCGGCCCCGCGAACCGCCGCCTCGCCCGCGTGCTCGGCGGGATCGCCGGCATGAGCTACGCGTGGTGGGACACCAAGCACACCCGGCACCACGGGAACCCGAACCAGGTCGGCCGGGATCCCGACATCGAGCTCGACACCATCTCCTTCCTCGAGGAGGACGCCGCCGAGGCGAGCGGGCTCCGCGGACTCGTCACGCGCTACCAGGGCTGGCTGTTCTTCCCGCTGCTGACCCTGGAGGGCCTGAACCTGCACTGGCTGGGGCTCAAGCACCTCGTCACCGGTCGCGGTGTGGAGTCGCGCTGGCTCGAGCTCGGCCTCATCGTCGCCCGGCTCGCCCTGATCGCCGTGCCGGTGTTCCTGGTGCTGCCGCTCGGCATGGCCTTCGCCTTCGTCGGCGTCCAGCTCGCCGTCTTCGGCGTCTACATGGGCGCCTCGTTCGCGCCGAACCACAAGGGCATGCCGATCATCGCGCACGACGCGAAGCTCGACTTCTTCTCCAAGCAGGTGCGCACCTCGCGGAACGTCCGCGGCGGCTGGTGGGCGACCTGGCTGATGGGCGGCCTCAACCACCAGATCGAGCATCACCTCTTCCCGAGCATGCCGCGCCCGCACCTCGCGAGGGCGCGGCAGATCGTCCAGGAGCACTGCCGCTCGCTCGACGTGCCGTACACGGAGACGAGCCTGATCCGCTCCTACGCGATCGTCGTGCGCTATCTGAACCGCGTCGGCCTCGCCGCGCGCGACCCGTTCGACTGCCCGATGGTCGCCAGGTACCGGAGAGCCTGAGGATCCGGTCGCGGGTCCCGGGCCTCCGTCCTGAACGGGTCCCCCGGCTCGCCCGCGACGGGCTCAGCGCCCCGGGAGGCGCCGTCGTCGTGATGGAGTAGCGCCGGCATGAGCCCGGGTCGGGCCGTCGCGGATCGCCGCGCCGCGGGCCTGGCGCCGCCGTCGATAAGTCACGAGAATGGCTGCGCTTCGCGCGCCATCCGTCGCAATCGAGAGGAACCGCCGTGCACGTCGGCGTACCCGCAGAGGTCAAGAACCACGAGTACCGGGTGGCGATCACCCCGGCCGGCGTGACAGAGCTCGTCCGCGCCGGCCATCGCGTCACCGTGCAGGCGGGCGCGGGCCTCGGCTCCGCGATCGCCGACGCCGACTACCTCGCGGCGGGCGCCGCGCTCGGCGGGGTCGAGGAGGCGTGGGACGCGGAGCTCGTCCTCAAGGTCAAGGAGCCGATCGCCGCGGAGTACGGCCGTCTGCGCGCGGACCTGACGCTCTTCACCTATCTCCACCTGGCGGCGAACGAGCCGCTCGTCGACGCGCTGCTCGCGGCCGGCACGACGAGCATCGCGTACGAGACGGTGCAGCTGCCGGACGGCTCGCTGCCGCTGCTCGCCCCGATGAGCGAGGTCGCCGGCCGGATGTCGGTGCTCGTCGGCGGCTACCACCTGCTCGGTCCGAACGGCGGCCGCGGCCTGCTGCTCGGGGGCGTCCCGGGGGTGCGACCGGCGAGGGTCGCCGTGCTCGGCGCGGGCGCCGCCGGGTCGAACGCGGTGCAGCAGGCGGTCGGCCTCGGCGCCGACGTCACGGTCCTCGACCTGTCGCTGCGCCGGCTGCGCGAGCTCGACGACCAGTACCGCGGGGCGGTGCGCACCGTCGCCTCGAGCCGGTACGAGATCGAGCGGACCGTCCAGGAGGCGGATCTCGTCATCGGCGCGGTCCTGATCCCCGGCGCGAAGGCGCCCAAGCTGGTGAGCCGTGAGCTCGTCGCGCGGATGCGGCCGGGCAGCGTGCTCGTCGACATCGCGATCGACCAGGGCGGCTGCTTCGAGGACTCGCGCCCGACGACGCACGACGAGCCGACCTACCCCGTGGAGCGGTCGATCTTCTACTGCGTCGCGAACATGCCCGGCGCCGCCGCGGCGACCTCGACGCCCGCGCTGACGAATGCGACGCTGCCGTACGCGATCGCCCTCGCGGACCGCGGCTGGGCAGCGGCGACCGCCGCCGACGCCGCGCTCGCCGGGGGCTTGAGCACCGTGGCCGGCGCGATCGCGAACCCGGCGGTCGCCGCCGCGTTCCCGGGCAGGCCGGCCGGCGTCGCCTGAGCCGCGCCGGCGGGGCCTGCCGAGCGCCGGCGCTCAGAGCGCGAGCAGGCGCTCGACGTCGCCGAACACCTCGAGGCCGGCGCACGCGGCGACGCTCTCGTGCCGGATCGCGCCGTCCGGCCCGGTGTGCCGCACCCGGATCCGCGCGTCGAGCGTCTCCTCGACCCGGCGGTGCATGGCGCTGCGCAGCGGCGCGTGCAGCAGCCCGCCCCGGGTGCGCTCGGCCTCGAGCCGGAGGATCCCGTCGGGGCCCTCGACCTCCCAGCGCACGTGCGCGTCGTCGATCTGCAGCAGCCGCTCGCGCGAGCGGTTGTAGGTCGTCCACCGGTGCAGCCGGCCGCTGTGCCGGAAGCCGATGATCCAGCCGCGGAACGAGCCGCGCAGCCACGGGATGATCGCCGCGGAGGCGACCAGCGACGCGTCGGGATCCTCGCCGTCGGCGGTGTCGAGGTGGTTGCTCGCGAGCCAGACGTAGCCGCTCGGGAACGCCTTGCCCCAGTCCTTCTCGATGTAGCCGCGGCCGCCGTCGAAGGAGGCCGCGACGCCTTCGACCTCGAGCGTCCCCGACAGCCCGTGCCCGAAGGACACGATGCCGTGGAAGCACTCCATGAACGGCACCAGCCCGTACCAGCCCATGATCCCGGGCTCGCGCGGCGTGACGGGCCACGGCACGAGCGGGTCGGCGTACCGGATCCGTCCGCGCAGCTGCGGGAGGTCGAGCAGCACGCCCTCCGCGTCGAAGCGGTTCGGCCCGACGCGCACGGCGAACCGCCGGTCGTCCGCGTCGAACTCGTCGATCGGGTAGCCGTGGTACCAGCTGCGGCCGGTCAGGCCGTCGAGCACCTGCACGAACGCCTCGTCGGCCCCGTCCCCGTCGGCGGCGCGGAAGACGCCCGGGATCACCGCCCATCGCCGGTCGCGATCGGCGCTCACGAGCTTGACGTACCAGCCCTCGAAGAAGCCCCGTCGCACGCCGCCGCCGTGATAGGCCTCAGGGTGCCGCACCCCGCGGAGCCAGGCGATCGGCGAGCGCATGCTGCCACCCTACGTTCGCGGGGCGAGCGGGGCTCGCGGCGGGCCGGACGGGCCGCCTCCGGCTCACTCCGCGGCGGAGGAGGCGACGTAGGAGCGGTAGACGGCGATGAGGGCGTCGCGCTGGGACGGCGAGAGCCGCGGGTCGACGAGGATCGCGTCCTCGACGCCGCTGTGCGCGCCCTCGTCCTCGTCCATCAGGCCGAGCTGGGCGAGCAGCACGCTCGGCGGCACGCCGATCGCCTCGGCGAGGGCGCGCACGGTCGGCGCGGAGGGCATGTACATGCCGCGCTCCAGCTGGCTGAGGTAGGAGTCGCTGAACCCGGCGGTGCGGGCGAGGTGCCGCTGGGAGACCTGGGCGAGCTTGCGCTGGGCGCGCACGAACTCCCCGAACGCCCGCAGCTGGTCGCGGTCCGGCTCCTGCATGTCGGCACCTCCCGTGCCGTCGGCGCATCCGACGGATCCGTCCATCAAAGCAGAGGGCCGGCGGCGGACGATGCGCGTCCGCCGCCGGCCCGTCGGGCTCGGCCCGATCAGCTCTTCTTGCGAGCGTCGGAGGTCGACTCCTTCGCCTTGCTCTCGGCGATGTCGAGGTACTGCTCCATGAACGAGCGCTGCTGGGCGATCAGCTTCTCGGTGAAGGAGAACGCGGCCAGCGTCAGCTCGCGCGGGGTGGGCACCTCGGCGACCGCCGAGGGGACCTCGACCTTGCCGGGGAACGCGGGGGCCTTCGCGACCGGGATCTGCCGGGCGCTCTCCAGGATCTGCTCCTGGGTCTTGGCGAGGAAGGCCATGTACTGCTCGGTGGCCTCGGTGTTCTGCTTGATGAACTCGGACATTTCGGCTCCTGACGGGGATCGTGGGGTGTGTCCACGATACAACGCATTTGCGTAGTTTGTCAAGCAACCTTCGCGCCGGCGTGCTCCAGCTCGATCGGGCCGTGCTGGTGCGCCGACCGCGGTGCCGTCAGGAACGGGAGGATCTCGGCCGCCGCCGTCCTCGCCGCCTCGCTGTAGAAGTTGTGGCTGAGGCCGGGCAGGATCCGCAGCCGCGCGCCGGGGATCCGCTCGCTGATCACGACGGCGTTGCCGGGCGGCACCAGCCGGTCCAGCTCGCCGTGGATCACGAGCGTCTCCGCCTGGATCCGCGGCAGTCGCGCGGCGGTGCCGCTGTACTGCATCGTCGCCCGCAGCTGCGCGTTGTACCCGTCCCAGCCGACATGCATCGCGCGCCGGACCGCGATGTCCTCCTCGATGAGCCGCTTCGGCGTCGAGGGCGCGTAGACGTACGGCAGGGAGCAGCGCAGCGCCTCCTCGTCGGCGAGCATCGAGCGGCGCTGCATCATCTCCAGCACCTCCTGCTCGGCCAGCACCACCTCGGCGCCGGCGGTGTGCGTGCCGGCCAGGACGAGGCGCCGCACGTGCCGCGGATAGGCGAGCGCGAGCTCCTGCGCGACGATGCCGCCGAGGCTGACGCCCATCACGTCGGCGCTGCCCCCGGCGGCGTCGTCGATCACGGCGACCACGTCGCTGGCCATCCGGCCGATCGTCAGGGAGTCGAGGCCGTTCGCGCCGGCGCTGTTGCCGATCCCGCGCTGGTCGAACACGACGACCCGGCAGTGCGGCTCCAGCAGCGGCACCAGCCGGTGGAACATCGCCGCCGGGTAGCCCAGGCCCTGCACCAGCACCAGCGGGTCGCCGGAGCCGGAGGCCCGCCACCAGATGCCGTTCGACCTGCCGTAGACCGGCTGGTCCGTGTCGGCGCCGCGCAGGAACGGGGCGGCGGAATCCGGCACGCCGACGGAGTGTTTCGTGCTCAAGCCTCGAGCCCCTGCCTTCCCTCGTGCTGCGCCGCCACAGCCTTCGTGAGCGCGGCACGCACCTCTATCATGTGGGATGCGATGGCCCGGCACGCACCATCGGCCTCGTCCTCGAGCAGCGCGGCGGTCAGCGCCTGATGGTTGTCGAGGGCGTCGCGCACCGTGACCGGCGTGACCTCCATCACCCGGAACAGCACCTCCGGCAGGTCGATCCGGTTGTACAGCTCGACGAGCCGCTCGTTCTCCAGCAGGCCGATGATGATGCGGTGGAAGGCGTCGTCCGACCGCGTGTACCGGGCGGCGTGCGCGCTGTCCGTGCCGCGGACCAGCGGGATCGCCGCCTTCAGCCTGGCGACGAAGCGCGTCCGCTCCGGCAGCGTCGTCTCGGCCGAGACCAGCAGCTGGGTGATGCCGATCTCGATCGCCGCCCTCGCCTCGAGCGCCTGCAGCAGCGCGTCGACGTCCGCCGCGAAGTCGCGCTCGGCCGGCGTCCCGTGCTGGGCGTCGTGCAGCAGGGAGGCCGCCGACCAGGGCCGGGCGGCCGCGTCCCGCTCCTGCGGCTTGAGCGCGCCCTGGATGGTGTCCCGCGAGGACGCCGCCCTGGCGAGGATCGCCGCCCGGGCGCCCTGCGCGTTGCCGGAGGCGATCGCGTCGCTGAGCTGCTCCTGCACCGCGACGAAGTCCGACGCCAGCCGGGGGGCGCGGGCGAGCGCGCGGCCGAGCAGCGACTCCATGTCGAGCTGCCGGAACCCCTCGGAGAGGTACCGGTTGCCGAGCAGGTCGACGATGCCCTCGTGGAACCGCTCGTTCGCCGACAGGAACGCGGCCCGGTCCGGGGTCGCGCCGGTCTCGTCGAGCTGCGCGAGCACGTCCCGCAGCCGCTGGTAGAGCGCCGCGGCCTCGCGCGGCGCGATCCCGCCCTGCGTGAGCCGCAGCCAGGTCGCGCCGATCTCCAGCACGGTGCGCACCTCGATCGCGGCGCGCACCTCCGGGTAGTCGACCTCGGCCTGCTCGGTCGCCACGGGCTCGGCGGGCGCCGCCGCCTCGCTCATGTTCTGCAGCATGCGCCGCATGATCTTGCCCGAGGTCGTCTTCGGCAGGTCGTCGAGGATCTCGACGATGCGCGGGTACTTGTACGCCGCCATCCGCTCGCGCGCGTAGGCCTTGATCTCCTCGGCGGTCGCCTCGGCGCCGGGCTTGAGGCTCACGAAGGCCTTGACGGTCTCGCCGCGATAGGCGTCCGGGACGCCGACCACGCCGGCCTCCCGCACGGCGGGGTGCTGGTGCAGCACCTCCTCGACCTCGCTCGGCCACACCTTGAAGCCGGAGGCGATGATCATGTCCTTCGCGCGGTCGACGAGGTAGATCCAGCCGTCCTCGTCCATGAAGCCGATGTCGCCGGTGCGCAGCTCCCCGTCCTCGAAGGTCGCCGCGGTCTCGTCCGGCAGCTGCCAGTAGCCCGGCACCACCTGCGGGCCGGAGATGCGCAGCTCGCCGATCTCGCGCGGCGCGGCCTCGACCCCCTCGTCGTTGACGATCCGGATGACCGTGTTCGGCACCGGCACGCCGATCGAGACGACCCCCATCTCCGGGTCCGCCCGGTAGTCGGCGCCGAGCGGGGTCATCGTCCCCGGCGAGGTCACCTCGGTGAGCCCGTACATCGGGTGGATCGCCGAGCCGGTCGCCTGCCGCCACTGGTCGATGACCGTCGTCGGCGTGGGCGCGCCGCCGGTGTAGACGGTCCTGAGCGAGGACATGTCGTACTTCTTGATCGCCTCGGAGGCGAGCAGGGCGGTGAACGCCGTGATCGCCGTCACCGCGAACGTCGCCCGGTACCGCTCCGTCAGCCGGCAGGCGATGTCCGCGTCGAAGCGGTAGAACAGCAGCAGCTGGGCGCCGGAGATCATCGAGAGCACGAGGTGCCCGACGAGCCCGGTCACGTGGAACAGCGGCGCGAGGCCCAGGATCACGGTCTCCGGCCCGATGCCCAGCCACTGCCGGTACACGCTCGCGGCGAAGTGCCCGTTGCCGTGGGTGTTCATGGCGCCCTTCGGCGCGCCCGTCGTGCCCGAGGTGTAGACCATGAACGCGACGTCGTCGGAGGTGAGCTCGACCGGCTCCGGGACGCGCCCACGGTGGGCCGCGACGAGCTCGAGGAGGTCGTCGGTCGCCTCGAAGCGCTGCCGCTGCATGCCCGCGAGGTTCTCCGGGGCATCGCCCTCCGGCAGCAGGTCGAGCCCGCACGTCGTGATCGCGAACTCGACCGCGGTGTCCCCCAGCACGGGCGCGGCGACCTCCGCGTAGAGGTCGTCGTGCAGCACGATCCCGCGGGAGCCCGAGTCGGAGAGGATCTTCGTCAGCTCGCGCCCGCGCAGCATGGGGTTGCACGGCACGATGACGGCGCCGGCCTTCCAGGCGCCGAGCAGGGTGATCATCGCCTGCGGGACGTTCTGCAGGTACATCCCGATCCGGTCGCCGGCGGCGATCCCGCGCTCCTGGAACGCGACCGCGAGCGCGTCCGACATCTCGTCGATCTCGCCGGCGGTGAGGGCCGTGTCGAAGTAGCGCACGAGCACGGCGGCAGGGTCGCGCCGCACGACCTCGCGGAAGGCGTCGAGGATGCTGCCGGTGCCGGTGGGCAGCTCGGGCGGGATCCCGCCGTAGCTGCCGACCCACGGGCGCCGATCGACGGCGGGCATCACGACCTCCCGAGGATGTCGCCGAGCGACTCGAGGAATCGCCGCTGCTCCTCGAACACCCGGGTGAGGAAGAGCTGGTTCGAGGCGGCGAGCTCCTCGGCCGTCGGGACGCTCTCGAAGCTCGGCATCGCGCCGAGGTTCGGCATCCCCGAGGAGAAGTCGAACTGCTCCCCGCCGGCCTTCTTCCACGCGCGCACCGCGGCGAGGTAGGCGTCCTGCTGCTGCTTCAGGGCCTCGATGGCCTGCTGCTGAAGAGGGTTGAGCGACGACGGTGTCATGACCCTTCCTTTCATCGGTGCGGGTGGGGAGTCAGTCGGAGCCCGGAGGGGCCCCGGCCGTGGGGAGGGGATGGAGCCGGATGAAGCCGAGCACGCGGTCCCACAGCTCGACCGCGCGGCTGCCGGCGACGGTGCCGACGTGGCCGCCGGGGATCCGGACGATCTCGGCGTGCGGCACGACCGCGGCGATCGCGTCGCAGCCGTCCGGCGGGGAGATGTGGTCGCGCGCCGCGGAGATGGAGAGCACCGGCATCGTGATCGCGCCGAGGTCGACCTCGGCGTCGCCGACCGTGGTGCGCCCGGTCATCAGCTCGTTCGCGGCGGGGCCGAACTTGCCGGCGATCTCGGCGAGCAGGCGGCCGGAGGCGGGCACGACGTCGTCCACCCAGGAGGCCATCGTGCGCACCGACTGCAGCTGCTCGACCGGCAGGTCGAGCTGCCGGAGCAGATCGGCCGTCCTCGCCTCGGGACTGCTCGACCCGGGGGCGAGCGCCTCGAACCAGGACTTCACCGTGGCGGCCGGGACGAGCCGCGGCCGCTCGTAGGACTCGCCGTCGGCGCCGAGCCGAGTGGCGACCCAGGCGATCCCGCCCTCGACCGAGGAGTCCACGAGCGTCGTGAGCACCGTGAGGGTGGCGACCTGGTCCGGGTGCAGCGCGGTGTAGAGCAGCGAGAACGTGCCGCCGAGGCAGTAGCCGATGACGTGCACCTGCTCGGTGCCGGTGGAGCGCAGCACGGCGCGGAGGGCGCGGCGCATGAGCCCTTCGACGTACCACTCGAGGTCGGCGAAGCGGTCCTCCTCGCCGGGGATGCCGAAGTCGATGACGTAGGTGTCGTGCCCGGCGGCCGCGACGTGCCCGGCGAACGACCGGCCGGGCAGCAGGTCGAGGATGAAGTAGCGGCTCACCGGCGCCGGGACGAAGACCACGGGCGGGCCCTGGAACGGCCGGCCGTCGGCGTCGAGCAGGCGCAGCACGCGCATCGGGGCCTCGTCGTAGATCACCGTCGAGGGCGTCGCGCCGTCCCCGTAGTGCCCCTCGGTGAGCAGCAGCTCCCGAAGGGTGTCGAGGCGGCGCCGATGCTCGGCGCTCTTGCCGAGCAGGAAGCCCAGGCTGGCGTCGCGATCGGCCTCGGGATCGAATCCGTCGAACCCGCCGATGCCCTCGGGCGAGGTCGTCGCGTCGCTCATGCGCGGTCGCTCACTCGCCGGAGGCGGTCCGAGGGGCGCGCCGCCGGGCCGCGGTCCCGGTCGGCTTGGTCGGCATGGTCGTCCTGCTCGTCCTGGTCGGCGTCCGGGGCGCGGTCCGGGCCGCCTTCGTCTTCGCCGGCGTCGCGCCGGCGGCCGCCCGGCTCGCGCCGAGCGCCTCGACGCTCGCCTCGAGGTCGCGCAGCCGGCCGTCGATCCGCTTCAGCGCGAAGAGGATCTCGGCGAGCGCGTCGGAGGCCGGCTCCGGGGTGGCACCGGGCGCGCCGGGCGCCGCCTGCTGCGGATACGGCACGCCCGCGAGCAGCGAGCCGCGCATCGCGTTCCCGAGGTGCATGAGGAACTGCTCGTCCTTGACCATCGCGTCCCCGTAGTCGCGCATGGTCTTCTGCCAGGCCTGCTGCTCCTCGAACCACCGCTCTGCGAGCGACTTCTCGTCCTCAGGCATCGATGCTCCATCCGTCGCACCGGACCGGTCCCCATCGTCGCGGACGCGATTCCTGTCACGATCATGCACCGCACCCGGCGAGATCGGAAATCGGCCGCCGTACCGCCCTCGGATCCGGGCTTGACCGGTCACTTGCATTTTGCAAGTATGTCGGCATGCACATCTTCGTGAACCTCCCCGTCGCCGACGTCGAGCGGTCCAAGGCCTTCTTCACCGCGATCGGCTGGAGCATCAACGAGCAGTTCACCGACGAGAACGCCGCCTGCGTCGTCCTCGACGAGGACAAGTTCCTCATGGTGCTGCGGCGCGACTTCTACGCGACCTTCCTCGAGGGCAAGCAGGTCGGCGACCCGGTCACGACCTCGCTCGCGCTCGTCTCGTTCGACCTGCCGTCCAAGGAGGAGGTCGACGCCTTCATCGATCGCGTCGCGGCCGCCGGCGGCGAGGTGGGCAAGACGAGCGACCTCGGCTTCATGTACCAGCGGCAGTTCGACGACCCCGACGGCAACCACTTCGAGCCGTTCTGGATGGACCCGGTCGCCGCCGAGAGCGGCCCGCCCGCCGAGTGAGCGCGGGGCGCGCGGACGACCCCGCGAGCGAGGACGCAGAAGACCCCGCCGAACCGTCCGGCCTCGCCGCGGCGCTCGAGGTCGTCGGCCAGCGCTGGGCGCTGCTCGTGGTGGCCGAGCTGCTCGGCGGATCGAGGCGCTTCGGCGACCTGCAGCGCGCGCTCGGCGCCCCGACGAACATCCTCTCCACGCGGCTCCGCGAGCTGCAGGCCGCCGGACTGGTCTACCGCGAGCCGATGGCGCACAACGTCCTCGCCTACTCGCTGACCTCGCGCGGCCGCGCGCTGCGCGGGCCGATCGAGGCGCTCGCCCGCTGGGGCGCCGGCGGCTGAGCGGAGGGGTCGGGGCCCGTTTGTCAACGCCCTGCCGCACCCGGACGGCGGACCCTAGCGTCGGCGTATGGCCCCCGACGACTCGGACGGCCGCGACGTGACGATCTTCGCGCCCGCCCCCATCCTCACCGTCACGGTCGAGGAGCGCCCGGCCGGCGACGAGATCCACGTCCACGCCGGCGGGCAGGGCGTCTGGCAGGCGCGCATGCTGCTCCGGCTCGGCACCTCGGTCACCATGTGCTGCGTGCTCTCCGGCGAGACCGGCGTCGTGCTGCGGCACCTCCTGGAGGACGAGGGCATCGCGGTCCGGGCCGTCGAGCGCGCCGGGCGGGGCGCCGCCTACCTGCACGACCGGCGCAGCGGCGAGCGCCGGCTGGTCGCCGAGGAGGCGGGGGATCCGCTCGGCCGTCACGAGCTCGACGAGCTGTACGGGCTCGTGCTGGGCTCGGCGCCCGACTCGCGGGTGACGATCCTGAGCGGCCCCGCCGACCTCGCGTCGCTGCCGCCGGACACCTATCGGCGACTCGCGGCCGACCTCCGGGCGGCCGGTGCCACCGTCGCCGCGGACCTCTCGCAGGCGAGGCTGGCCGCAGCCGTCGAGGGCGGCCTGGCGGTGCTCAAGGTCAGCGACGAGGAGCTGCGCCGCGACGGCCTCGCCGGCGAGAGCGTCGAGGCGATCGTCGCGGCGATGCACGAGCTGCGCGCGCGAGGCGCCGCGGTCGTCATCGTCACCCGGGCCGGCGAGCCGCTGCTGCTGCTCGACGAGGAGGGCGTGCTCGAGGTCACCCCGCCGCGGATGGAGGTCGCCGACCACCGGGGCGCCGGCGACTCGCTGTTCGCCGGCGTCGTCAGCGGGCTCGCCCGCGGCGAGACGATCCGCGACGCCGTCGTGCTCGGCGCCGCGGCCGGCGCGCTGAACGTCACCCGCCACGGCCTCGGCAGCGGCGACGCCGAGGCGGTCGCCCGACTGCGGCGGAGCGTCACGACCCGGCGGATCGGCCAGGACGGCGCCGACCACCCGGTCAGCGGCCGGGTCAGCCCCGAGGGGCTCGCGGCCCTGGCGACCGGAGGGATCCCGCTCCCGGCGCGCCGGCCGTCCGCCGGCGGGGAGCCGCGCCGATGACCCGCACCCTCGTCACCAACGACGACGGCATCGAGGCGCCGGGACTGCGCGCCATGGCGCAGGCCGCCCGCGCCGCCGGGCTCGACGTCGTGATCGCGGCGCCCGCGACGCAGTCCAGCGGCTCCAGCGCGTCCATCACCGCGGTGGAGGCGGACGGACGGATCGCCGTCGAGCCGCGCGCGCTCGCCGGCCTCGAGGACGTCCCGGCGTACGCGGTCCAGGGCGGCCCCGGCCTCATCGCGCTGATCGCGGCGCGCGGCGCGTTCGGCGAGCCGGCCGACCTCGTGCTCTCCGGAGTGAACCACGGCGCCAACGTCGGCCGGGCGATCCTGCACTCCGGCACCGTCGGTGCCGCCCTCACCGGCGCGCTCAACGGCGCCTGGGGCGCGGCGGTGTCGCTCGACGCGGGCCTGCGCCCGCTGGAGCTGCACTGGGACGTCGCCGCGGCGGCCGCCGTCGGGCTCGTGCCCCGGCTCCTCGAGCGGCCCCGGGGAACCGTCGTCAACGTGAACGTGCCGAACGCCCCGCGTCTCCGCGGCGTCGTGGAGGCGCGGCTCGCGTCGTTCGGGATCGTGCAGACCACGCTGACCGAGCGCGAGGAGCACCACCTCCGCCTCGCCGTGGAGGACCTGCCCTCGAGTCCCGACCCCGGGACCGACGCCGCCTGCCTCGCCGACGGCTGGGTGACCGTCACTGGCATCGCCTCGGTCGCCGGCGTCGAGCTCGGGCTGTTCCCCGGACCGCAGGCGTGAGCGCCCGGCTCGGCCGGACGCCGGTCCGCCGGTCCGCCGGCCTCGGCCTAGGAGGCCTCCTGCAGCCGGATCAGGTTCCCAGCGGGATCGCGGAACGCGCAGTCGCGCACGCCCCAGTCCTGCGCCATCGGCTCCTGGACGACGTCGGCGCCGCCGGCGACGATCGCCGCGAAGGCGCCGTCGAGGTCCGGGGTCGCCAGGTTCACCCCGAAGTAGGTGCCCTTGGCGACGAGCTCGAGCAGCATGCGCTGCTCGTCCTCGGTCAGGCCAGGGGCCGCGGTCGGCGGGAAGAGCACGATCGAGGTGTCGGGCTGCCCCGCCGGCCCGACCGTGACCCAGCGCATCTCGCCGTAGCCGACGTCGAGGCGCACCTCGAAGCCGAGCACGTCGCGGTAGAAGGCCAGCGAGGCGTCGGCGTCGAGCTGCGGGAGGAAGCTGGCGTGAATCCTGATGTCCATGCGCGTCACGCTAGCCCGGGGGCCGTGGCCGCGGCTTCTCGAATCCTGACCGGTCTGGTGACCTGCCGGGCGACGCACGGCATGGTGCCGGCGATCGCCTCCGGCGGCGTCGCGCGGTAGACGCTCGGCGGCACGCCGACGAGCTCGGCGAAGCGCGTGCTGAACGTGCCGAGCGAGGAGCAGCCGACCGCGAAGCACACCTCCGTGACGCTCATCCGACCGGTGCGCAGCAGCGCCTTCGCCCGCTCGATCCGCCGCGTCATCAGGTAGGAATAGGGGCTCTCCCCGTAGGCCGCGCGGAAGCTCCGCGAGAAGTGGCCCGGCGACATGAGCGCCTCGCGGGCGAGGGTCGCGACGTCGAGCGGCTCGGCATGGTCGCGGTCCATCCGGTCCCGTGCGCGCCGCAGCCTGACCAGCGCCGCCAGGTCGTCTGGGGACATGCTCCGAGCCTATGCCGCCGGGCTCGCCCGGAGCTACGCTCGCGGAGACGGAGAGGAGCACGCGATGTCGATCGGACGCAGGCACCGCCACGACGAGCCGACGCCGGAGCGGTCGGAGGACCCGGCCGCCGTGGCCGACGACGACCCGAGCCGGGGTCGCCTCGACGCGGAAGGGCGCCCCGCCGCCCTCGATGACGAGGCGCGCGACGTGCTCGGCGCGGAGGGCGCCGATCCCGACGAGTTCTTCCCCTCGATCCCGCACCCGTTCTGACCGGGACGACGCAGGCTCCGTCGAGAGTCAGGCCAGGCGTGCGACGACGCTCATCAGGGTCTTCCGGTGGATGCCGGACAGACCCTGCGTGTGCTCCAACGCCGTCGACAGGTCCCAACTGTCCGGGCGCAGCAGCTCCCCGGATCGGCTGAAGACCTCGCCGGGCCGGATCAGCGAGTTCGTGGTGAGCAGGCTCCCGCCGCGACTGAGGATGATCTCGAGCATCCGGAGCATCTTGTCGAGATGACGGGAGAGCCGGCTCAGGCTCGAGACCACGAGCACGACCTGCGGACCGGCGGCCTCGAGCAGGCGCATCGCCCCCTGGTCGAACCGGGCATCCATCGCGGAGACGACGAAGCGTCCTTCGGCGTCGGTCCGCGCGTCGTAGCGCTCCGAGTCGTCCGGCCGCTCCGGGACGGGCGCCACGGGCATCCGGAACGCTGCTCGGCCCCCGCCCGCCGACCGTGCGAGTGCTCCGAGCGCTGCCCAGGCGCGTGGCCATCGGACGTTCAGGCCGGCGAACACCCCGGCAGGGTCGTTCGGGGCGTCGACCGCATGGTCCCCCAACCAGTCGAACAGCGGTGCGGTCGCGGTGGAGGTGAGGCCCTCGATCCCGTCGTCGTGGAGCACTCCTGCGACGTGCGCCTCCTCCAGCACGCTGCAGCGCACGATGACGCACACTGTCGCGAGCAACTCGGCGGGCGCGCCGACAGGCTCGTAGCCGGTCACCTCCTCGAGGAACGGCGCCCGAAGCACCGCTCTCGCCGCCGGCCCGCTCTCGGCGAAGGAGCTCGCCCGGGCGATCAGGTCCTGGGCGAGCCGCGCGGCCACTTCCGGGGCGCCCCATTCATCGAGCAGCCCAGGCGCGAAGGACCGGCAGAACAGGTCCCAGTCCAGCGTGCCGCTCATGCCCGAGATGCTAGGCCGTGCCGCGGACACTCGGCGGCCGATCGTCCTGAAGCATCGACGGTGGCTCCGACGGGCGTCGATCCCGTGACCTCACGATTTTCAGTCGTGCGCTCTACCAACTGAGCTACAGAGCCGAGTACGGAGACGCCCCACCCGCGAGCGGGCGGGGCGACCTTCCGCGACCCTGACGGGACTTGAACCCGCGACCTCCGCCGTGACAGGGCGGCACGCTAACCAACTGCGCTACAGGGCCTTGCGTATTGAATTTCCACATCCACCGATGTGACCCCAACGGGATTCGAACCCGTGCTACCGCCGTGAAAGGGCGGCGTCCTAGGCCACTAAACGATGGGGCCGGAAGCTCGGATCGCTCCGACTACCGGCGTTCAAGCATAGGGCCAAGGCCCCTCCGGGGACAAACCGCGGTCGCGGATCCGGGCGCTCGCGGCGGTTCTCGGAGGTTCATCCCGGACTTGAGGGTTAAGGTGCACGGGTGCGTGACGGGACGCCGCGGATCGGGACCGCGAGGCGACGCAGGGCCAAGGCGCTGGTGGGCGCCGCCGCCCTCGCGCTGGTCGGCGCGTTCATCGTGCCCGCGGTCGCGCACGCCGACGACTACCCGAGCTGGGACGACGTCGTCGCCGCGCAGAACGACGAGGCCGCCGCGGCCGCGGCCGTCACGCAGATCCAGAACCTCCTCGTCCAGCTCCAGGCCGAGGTCGAGCGCACGAAGGCCGACCTCGAGGCCAAGGCGAAGAAGTGGCAGCAGCTCGACGCGCAGTACCAGGCGAAGTCCGCCGAGACGGCGCAGCTGCGCAAGCAGGCGGAGGACGCGCAGGCGATCGCGCTCGACGCCGAGTCGCGCGCGGGCCAGTGGGCCGCGCAGGTCGTCCGCATCGGCGGCACCGACCCGACGCTGAGCCTGTTCGCGGCGTCCGACCAGGCCGACGACCTGCTCAGCGCGATCGGCGTCTCCGCGCGCATCTCCGACCAGGCGAACACGCTCTACGAGCAGGCCGTCCAGCAGCGCAACACCGCGCAGTCCCTCACCGACCAGGCGCAGGTGATGGAGACGGAGCTGCAGCGGCTCGAGCAGGAGGCCGCCGCCGCGATGGCGGAGGCGCAGGCCGCCTCGGAGGCGGCGACGAAGGCCGTCATCGAGCAGCGCGAGCACCAGCAGCAGCTCGAGGCGCAGCTGGAGGTGCTGCAGCAGAAGCGCGCGGTGACCGAGGCCGACTACCAGACCGGCGTCCAGAAGCGCGCCGAGGAGAAGCTCGCGCAGCTCGGGGTCGACTGGTCGCAGGTCTCCTCGTCGGGCTGGACGCGCCCCGCCGGCGGCTGGATCAGCGCCGTCTTCGGCTACTCCGACTCCTACGGCGGCTACCACAGCGGCGTCGACCTCGCGCAGTCCTGCTGGAACCCGATCGTCGCCGCGCACTCCGGCACCGTGGAGTTCGCCGGGTGGAACAGCGGCGGCTACGGCTACCTGACGATCATCGACCACGGCGGCGGCCTGGAGTCCTACTACGGCCACCAGCCGGACGGCGGTCAGCTCGTCTACGCCGGCCAGCACGTCGAGACCGGGGAGCTCATCGGCTACGTGGGCACCACCGGCAACTCGACCGGCTGCCACCTGCACTTCGAGATGCGCGCGAACGGCAGCCGCATCGACCCGCAGGAATTCCTCGCGGCCCAGGGCATCTACCTCTAGCAGGGATCGGGGCAGCCCGGGCGGATCTCGATGGACGGTCCCGGCCCGAGGCGGATCGGCGGCCGCGGCTGCCTCGGGACCGGCGGTGCTAGTGCCCCTCGGCCTGGAACCGCGCGATCGACTCGGCGACGACCTGCTCGGCGGCCGCGGCGTCGCCCCAGGCGCCGACCTTGACCCACTTGCCCGGCTCGAGGTCCTTGTAGTGCTCGAAGAAGTGCTGGATCTCGGCCCGCTGGAGCTCCGGGATGTCGGTGCAGTCCTGGATGTGCGACCAGCGCGGGTCCTTCGCGGGCACCGCGATGATCTTCGTGTCGATGCCCCCGTCGTCCTCCATCTCGAGGAAGCCGACCGGCCGGACCGTCACCCCGACGCCGGGCGGCACCGACTCGAAGAGGAGCACGAGCACGTCGAGCGGGTCGCCGTCGAGGCCGAGCGTGTCCTCGAAGAAGCCGTAGTCGGTGGGGTAGGCCATCGGGGTGAAGAGGTAGCGGTCGAGGAACACCCGCCCGGTCTCGTGGTCGACCTCGTACTTGTTGCGGCTGCCCGCGGGGATCTCGATGACGGCGGGGTACGCGCCCATGCGTTGTGCTCCTGAACCTCGGTGGACTCCGGGGACTACCGTAATCGAATGCGACCGCGCCTGACCCCGGCCATCGCCGACGTCCGCCGGGCGGTCCGCGCGTCGCTCGAGCCGCTCGCGCCGGTGCGGCGTACCGGCCCGGACACGGCGGATCGAGGCCCTGAGCGCCGCACGGCGGACGGAGCGCCGCAGGGCGGGGGACCGCTGGTGCTGGTCGCGCTGTCGGGCGGGCCCGACTCGCTCGCGCTCGCGGCGGCGGCGGCGTTCGAGGCGCCGCGGGCCGGCGTCCGGGCGGGCGCGATCGTCGTCGACCACGGGCTGCAGCCCGGCTCGGCGGAGGTCGCCGAGCGGGCGGCGGCGCAGGCGGCGGCGCTCGGCCTCGACCCGGTCCTGGTGCGCCGCGTCGAGGTCGGCACGGCGGGCGGCCCCGAGGGGGCGGCGCGCGAGGCGCGCTACGGCGCCTTCGAGGCGGCGATCGACGAGACCCGCGCCGCGGCCGTGCTGCTGGGCCACACGCTCGACGACCAGGCGGAGACGGTGCTGCTCGGCCTCGCGCGCGGCTCGGGCGCCGGGAGCCTCCGGGGCATGGCCGCCGCGAGCGGCCGCTACCGCCGACCGCTGCTCGGCGTCCGCCGGGCGACGACCGCCGCCGCGTGCGCCGACCAGGACCTCCTGCCCTGGACGGATCCGCAGAACGCCGACCCCGCGTTCGCCAGGGTCCGCGTGCGCGAGCGGGTGCTCCCGGTGCTCGAGGCGGAGCTCGGGCCCGGCGTGGCCGAGGCGCTCGCCCGGACCGCCGAGCAGCTGCGGGAGGACGCCGCGGCGCTGGACGCGATGACGGAGGAGGTCGCCGAGGACCTCGCCGAGCACGCGGACGCCGGGATCGCGCTGCCGGTCGACGCGCTCGCGGCGAACCCGCCGGCGCTGCGCCACCGCCTCATCCGGCTCGCCGTCGCGGCGGAGTTCGGCGCGCACCTGACCCGCGAGCGGACGCTCGAGGTCGCGCGCCTCGTCACCGACTGGCACGGCCAGGGCCCGATCGACCTGCCGGGCGCGACCGCGCGGCGGTCCGGCGGCCGGATCCTGTTCACGGCGGACACGGTCGGCGCCGCGAGCCGGTCCGGCGGCCCGAGCGCCGCGGGCGATGGGCGCCGCGAGGGCGCCGCGAGCGCGACGGCCGCGGACTGAGCCGAAGCGCGGCAGACTGGGCCCATGGACTTCGCCGACATCGCGACCGAGATCGAGGACGTGCTCTTCACCCCCGAGGAGATCGCCGCGATCGTGACCCGGCTCGCCGCCGAGGTCGACGCCGACTACGCCGCTCGCGACCTGCTGCTCGTCGGAGTGCTGAAGGGCGCGGCGCCGTTCATGACCGACCTCGCGCGCCGGCTGCGGCGCCACGTCGAGCTCGACTGGATGGCGGTCTCCTCCTACGGCGCCGGCACGCAGTCCTCCGGCGTCGTGCGCATCCTGAAGGACCTCGACACCGACGTGACCGGCCGGGACGTGCTCATCGCGGAGGACATCATCGACTCGGGGCTCACGCTGTCCTGGCTCAAGGAGAACCTGGAGTCCCGCGGCGCCGCATCGGTCGAGATCTGCGCGCTGCTGCGCAAGCCCGAGGCGCTCAAGGTCGAGGTCGACGCCCGCTACGTCGGCGCGGACATCCCGAACCGGTTCGTGATCGGCTACGGCCTCGACTACGCGGAGCGCTACCGGAACCTGCGCGGCATCGCGGTGCTCGCGCCGCACATCTATGCGTAGCGCGAGGCCCGCGCGGCGGGGTCCGGCGGGGGTTTAGCCCACAGCGGACACCCGGCCGCCGTTCGGCCGTGCGCACTAGCCTGGGGAGACCATGAGTCTGAAGCGCATCTTCCGCGGGCCGATCATCTACATCCTGATCGCCATCGCCGTCGTGTGGATCGGCTCGAGCTGGCTGATGGGCTCCAGCGTCAAGCAGGTCACGACCCAGCAGGGCCTCGAGTTCCTGTCCGCCGGCCAGGTGCAGTCGGCGAAGATCATCGACGGCGAGCAGCGCGTCGACCTCACGCTCAAGACCGCCGACCCGACCTACGGGCAGAAGGTGCAGTTCTACTACGTCGCCCCCCGCGGGGTCGACGTGGTCAACGCGATCGACGCGGCGAAGCCTGAGAGCTACGACGACGAGGTCCCGCAGCAGAACGTCTTCATGAGCCTGCTCTTCACGCTCGTGCCGTTCCTCATCATCGGCATCATCTTCTACTTCCTGCTCTCCCGGATGCAGGGCGGCGGCGGCCGCGTCATGCAGTTCGGCAAGTCGCGCGCGAAGCTCGTCGGCAAGGAGGCGCCGAAGGTCACCTTCGCCGACGTCGCCGGCGCCGACGAGGCCGTCGAGGAGCTCGACGAGATCAAGGACTTCCTGAAGGACCCGCAGCGCTTCCTCGCGGTCGGCGCCCGCATCCCGAAGGGCGTGCTGCTCTACGGCCCTCCCGGCACCGGCAAGACCCTGCTCGCCCGCGCGACCGCCGGCGAGGCGGGCGTGCCGTTCTACACCATCTCCGGCTCCGACTTCGTCGAGATGTTCGTCGGCGTCGGCGCCTCCCGCGTCCGCGACCTGTTCGAGCAGGCGAAGGCGAACGCCCCCTCGATCGTGTTCATCGACGAGATCGACGCGGTCGGCCGGCACCGCGGCGCCGGCATCGGCGGCGGGAACGACGAGCGCGAGCAGACGCTCAACCAGCTGCTGGTGGAGATGGACGGCTTCGACCCGAAGACGAACGTCATCATCATGGCGGCGACCAACCGTCCCGACGTCCTCGACCCGGCCCTGCTGCGCCCGGGACGGTTCGACCGGCAGATCGGCGTCGACGCGCCGGACCTGCAGGGCCGCAAGCAGATCCTCGAGGT
The DNA here is from genome assembly GCA_001898855.1 of Micrococcales bacterium 73-13. Lineage (GTDB taxonomy): Bacteria > Actinomycetota > Actinomycetes > Actinomycetales > Microbacteriaceae > 73-13. The sequence goes on along the minus strand of MKVN01000027.1, from coordinate 50,374 downwards.
GCACTCGAAGGGCAAGCCGATGGCGGCCTCCGTCGACCTCGAGGTGCTCGCCAGGAAGACGCCTGGCTTCACCGGCGCCGACCTCGCGAACGTCCTCAACGAGGCCGCGCTGCTGACCGCCCGCTCGCACGCGCAGCTCATCGACAACCGCGCGCTCGACGAGGCGGTCGACCGCGTGATGGCCGGCCCGCAGCGCCGCACCCGCGTCATGAAGGACAAGGAGCGGCTCATCACGGCCTACCACGAGGGCGGCCACGCGCTCGCGGCGGCGGCGATGAACCACTCCGACCCGGTCACCAAGATCACGATCCTGCCGCGCGGCCGCGCCCTCGGCTACACGATGGTGATGCCGCTGGAGGACAAGTACTCCGTCACGCGCAACGAGCTGCTCGACCAGCTCACCTACGCGATGGGCGGGCGCGTCGCCGAGGAGATCGTCTTCCACGACCCGACCACCGGCGCCGGCAACGACATCGAGAAGGCGACCAGGATCGCCCGCAAGATGGTCACCGAGTACGGCATGAGCGCGCGGGTCGGCGCGGTCAAGCTCGGCGCGCAGAGCTCGGAGCCGTTCCTCGGCCGCGACCTCGGCCACCAGGCCGACTACTCGGACGAGATCGCCGCGGCGATCGACGAGGAGGTGCGCGCGCTCATCGAGCAGGCCCACGACGAGGCCTGGAAGGTGCTCGGCGAGAACCGGGACATCCTCGACCGCCTCGCCTCCGAGCTGCTCGAGAAGGAGACGCTCGACCACGTGCAGATCGCCGAGATCTTCGCCGACGTGAAGAAGCTGCCGGAGCGCCCGCAGTGGCTCTCCAGCCCGGCGCGCCCGGTGTCGAACCGTCCGCCGGTCGCGATGCCGGCGCGCGAGCCGATCGCCGCGAGCGTCGCCGCGGAAGCCGAGGGCGCCGACCAGCCGAAGACGAAGAAGCGCGCTCCCCGGCCCACGACGAAGCCCGCGACGGCCTGACGCGGGACGTGGTGGTCGAGTAGCGTCGAGACGGACCCGGTCGGGCGGCTGCGACGACGCGGATCGAGACCCCGAGACCACCGAGCCACGGAGGACTGCTGATGCCGATCGACTCCGACCGCATCGAGGCGGCCGTCGCCGAGCTCCTCGCCGCGATCGGCGACGACCCCGGTCGCGAGGGACTCCGCGAGACGCCGCGGCGGGTCGCCTCGGCCTATCGCGAGCTCTTCGCGGGGGTCGGCCGGGACCCGGCCGAGGCCCTCGCGTCGCGCTCCGACTTCCCGGACTCCGCCGAGCGGGCGGGCGAGGTCGTCGTGCTCCGCGGCATCGAGTTCCGCTCCATGTGCGAGCACCATCTGCTGCCGTTCTTCGGCGAGGCGCACGTCGCCTACCTGCCCGGCGCGAGGTTCGCCGGGCTCGGCGCGCTCGCGGATGCGGTCGAGATCGCCGCCGCCCGACCGCAGCTCCAGGAGCGGCTCACGGAGGACGTCGCGGACGCGCTCCTGTCCGGGCTCGGCGCCCGCGGCGTGCTCGTCGTGCTCGAGGCCGCGCACGGCTGCGTCTCCGCCCGCGGGCCCCGGCAGGGCTCGGCGCGGACCGTCACGCTCGCGGCCCGCGGCGCGCTCGAGGACCCGGTGCGGCGCGCGGAGGCGATGCGGCTGATCGGCGGAGGGCTCGGTCCCGCCGTGGCGCGCGCCGAGGCGACGGCTCCCGAGGCGGCGACCGCCCCGGCGGACCCCGAGGCCCGCATCGAGACCCCGGAGCGGACGTGACCCCTCCGACCGCCTCCTCCGGCCGGCGCGGCGCCGGCCCGGCGATCTTCGGCGTGCTCAACGTCACGCCGGACTCGTTCAGCGACGGCGGCGACCACTACGCGCCGGAGGCCGCGATCGAGCACGGCCTCTCGCTGGTCGCCGACGGCGCCGACTGGATCGACGTCGGCGGGGAGTCGACCGCGCCGGCGTCCGAGCCGATCGCGCCCGAGGAGGAGCGGCGCCGGGTGCTGCCGGTCGTCGCGGCCCTCGCCGACCGCGGCGTGCCGGTGAGCATCGACACCTACCACGCGTCCACCGCGGAGGCGGCCGTCGAGGCCGGTGCGACGATCGTCAACGACGTCTTCGGCAGCGACCCGGGGATGGCCGGCGTGCTGCGGCGCACCGGCGCGCGGTACGTCACGATGCACTCCTTCGGCGCGCCGACGACGCCGCACCGCTACGGCGACGTGGTCGAGGAGGTCAGGTCCGAGCTGCTGCGCCGCGCCGCGGCGCTGCAGGCCGAGGGCGTCGAGCCCGAGCGGATCATCCTCGACCCGGGGCTCGGCTTCTCGAAGGAGCCGGAGGAGAATTGGGCGCTGCTGCGCGGTGCGCACGCGCTCGCCGCGACCGGCTACCCCGTCCTGATCGGGGTCTCGCGCAAGCGCTTCGTGCGTCGGCTGCTCGCCGAGTCGTCGCCGGCGGGGGCGTCCGGCGAGGACGTGCCGATGGCCGATCGCGACCTCGCGACCGCGGTGACGAGCGCGCTCGCCGCCCTCGCCGGCGCCTGGGCGGTCCGGGTGCACGACGTGCGCGCGACGCGGATCGCGCTCGACGTCGCCGGGGCCTGGCGGGGGGTGCCGGGATGACGCGGCTCGACCGACTGGAGCTGGCGGGCCTGCGGGCCTTCGCCCACCACGGGGTCTATCAGCACGAGCGCGAGACGGGCCAGCCGTTCGTCATCGACGTCGTCGTCCATCTCGACCTGTCGACCGCCGGCTCGGCCGACGACCTGGGGGCGACGATCCACTACGGCGTCCTCGCGGAGGACATCGTGCACGCCGTCGAGCGGGACCCGGTCGACCTCATCGAGACCGTCGCGGAGCGCGTCGCGCTCGTGGTGCTGCGTCACCGGGCGGCGCGGCTCGTCGACGTCACCGTGCACAAGCCGGAGGCGCCGATCGCGGTCGAGTTCGGCGACGTGCGGGTGTCGATCCAGCGGCAGTGGACGCGCGCGGTGGTCGCCCTCGGCGCGAACCTCGGGGATCGCGAGGCGATGATCCGGCAGGCGGTGCTCGCCTTCGCCGCGCATCCGTCGATCCGCCTCGTCGCGGCCTCGCCGATCGTCGAGACCCCGGCGCTGAAGCCCGCCGGCGTCGACGAGACGGCGCCCGCGTATCTGAACGCCGTCGTGGAGCTGGAGACCGTGCTCCCGCCGCGCGCGCTGCTCGCCGAGCTGCACCGCGTCGAGGCCGCTCACGGCCGCATCCGCGCCGAGCACTGGGGCGATCGCACCCTCGACCTCGACCTGATCGTCTACGGCCGGGAGCGGATCGCCGAGCCGAGCCTGGTCGTCCCGCATCCGCGGGCGCACGAGCGCGCCTTCGTGCTGGCGCCGTGGGCCGCGATGGACGAGCACGCGGTGCTGCCGGGCCGGGGCCCGGTCGTCGACCTCCTCGCCGAGGTGATCGAGCGCACCGGCGAGCGGGTCGACCCGTACCCGGCGGAGCCGCTGGCATGAGCCGCACCTCGGTCTGGCTGCTGCTCGGGATCGGCGTCGGCGGGCTCGTCGTCGGCTGGCTCGTCGAGCTGTTGCTCGTCTCGCTCGGCCGCACGATCCTGGTGCCGCCCTATCCGCTCTCCGGCGCGCTCGTCGTGCTCGCCGTCGCGGTCGTCGCGGTCGCGGTGCCGGTGCGCCGGGTCGCGCGCGGCCTGCCCGGGGCGCGGGTCGACCCGTTCTACGCGACCCGCGTGCTCGCGCTCGCGAAGTCGGCCGGCATCGCCGGGGCCGGCTTCGCCGGGCTCTTCGGCGGCGCGCTGGTCTTCGTGCTCACCCGGCCGGTGGTCGTCGACGACCTGGCGTGGAAGTCGGTCGCCGGCCTCGCCGCGAGCGCGGCGCTGCTGCTCGCGGGCCTGGTGGCCGAGGGCATGTGCCGCATCCCGCCGCGGGACGAGGAGGAGCACGACCCCGACGTGCTGCCGGGGTCCGCGTCGTGAGCGCGCTCGCCGCGGCGGGCGAGGCGTGGCAGCGCGTCTCCCCGCGCTATCTCTGGGCCGACCTGATCGCGCGCCTCGTCCCGGGCGTCGTCGTCACCGGCGGCCTGTGCGCCGTCCCGATCGCCTCGGGCATCGGGTGGCTCTGGGCGCTGCCCGCCGTCTCCGCCGTCATCGCGGTGCTCGTGCTCGCGCTCACCCCGAAGCGGGTCCGGTCGATCGGCTACCGGCTGCGCGAGGACGACCTCGTCTTCCGCCGCGGCATCATGTGGCACCGCGTGGTCGCGGTGCCGTACGGCCGGATGCAGCTGGTCGACGTCAGCCGCGGTCCGCTGTCGCGCGCGTTCGGCCTCGCCGAGCTGCGCTTCATCACCGCGGCCGCGGTCACGGGCGTCGTCATCCCGGGCCTTCCCGAGGCCGAGGCCGAGACGCTGCGCGACCGGCTCGTCGCGCTCGCCGAGAGCCGCAGGGCGGCGCTGTGAGCGAGGAGCCGCAGGGCGCGGCGCCGGAGGAGTCCGGCTGGCACCGCCTGCATCCGGCGACGCCGCTGCTCCGCGGCGGCATCGTGGGCGTCGCCATCGCCGGGTTCCTGGTGGTGCAGTTCCGCGACTTCATCGTGACGGCGCTGGTCGGCTCGGCGGTCGGCCAGCAGCCGCACGAGGACCCGCTGGTGCGCTGGCTCGCGGCGAACACCTGGCCCGCGATCGGGATCCTCGTCGCCCTGCTCGCGGCGATCGTCGGCCTCGGCTGGCTCTCCTGGCGGCTGCACGCGTACCGCGTGACGGACGAGCTGGTCGAGGAGCGCGAGGGCGTGCTCTGGCGGCGCCACCGGCGCGGCCGGCTCGACCGCGTGCAGGGCGTCGACGTCGTCCGGCCGCTCGTCCCGCGGCTGTTCGGCCTCGCCCGGCTGGAGATCTCGATGGCCGGCAGCGACGGGCGCATCCGGCTCTCGTACCTCGCCTCCGAGCGGGCGGACGCGCTGCGCGCCGAGATCCTGACGGCGGCCTCGGCGCGCCGGCGTCGGCAGGCGCCGGCGACCGCGCCGACCGCCGCCGCGGCGCCGGCCCGCGGGCTCGCCGACCGGATCAGCGCCCGGGCGAACGAGCTGCTGGCGCCGGAGCTCGACCAGACGGTGGCGCCGGAGTCGCTCGTCGAGATGCACCCCGGCCGGCTGGTCGGGGCGACCGCGCTGCGACTCGGCCACGTCCTCGTGCTCGTGCTCGCGGGCGTCGTGGTCGCCGCGGTCACCCGGCCGTTCCTGCTCATCGTGCTCATCCCCGTCGTGATCGGCATCTACGGCCTCGCGGGCCGCGAGGTGATCCGATCGCTGCGCTACTCGATCGCCTCGACCCCCGACGGCATCCGGGTGGGCTTCGGCCTGCTCTCCACCGCGAACGAGACGCTGCCGCCCGGCCGGGTGCACGCGATCGAGCTCCAGCAGCCGTTGCTCTGGCGGCCGTTCGGCTGGTGGCGGGTCCGCATCAACCGCGCCGCGAGCCCCGGACGGGACGGCGCGGCCGGGCAGTCGGGCGCCACGCTCCTCCCGGTGGGCACCGCCGAGGAGGTGCGGCGCGTCGTCGGCCTCATCCTGCCGGACTGGACGGAGCCGGCGGACTTCACGACGAGCCCGGTGCGCGGCCGCTGGATCCGCTGGTGGTCCTGGCGGCGCAACGGCTTCGCCCTCGACGCGCGGACGGTCGCGATCCGGCGGGGCCGCCTCTGGCGTCGGCTCACCCTCGTCCCGCTCGCGCGCGTCCAGTCGGTCGCCGTCGAGGACGGCCCGCTCACCCGCGCGATGCGCCTCGCGCGGGTCGACGTGCACACCGTCGCCGGCGTCGTCCGCGCGCACGTCGGCGCGCTCGACGCCGGCGACGCGGTGGCGATGTGGTGCGACGTCGAGCACCGCACCCTCGGAGCCATGGCATGACCGCCCGCGACGGCCGCCTCGGCGTCGGCGTCATCGGCGCCGGACGCGTCGGTCCGGTGCTCGCCGCCGGGCTCGCCGGCGCCGGTCACCGCGTCGTCGGCGTCGCGACCACCTCCGCGACCGGCCGCGACCGGGTGGAGGCGCTGCTCGGCGCGGCGCCGATCCTGCCGATCCCGGAGCTGCTCGCCGGCAGCGACCTGGTGATCCTCGCGATCCCGGGCGGCGAGATCGGACCGCTCGTGCGCGGCCTCGCGGAGTCCGGCCACTGGCGGGCGGGCACCCTCGTCGCGCACACCGCCCCCGAGCTCGGCGTCGAGGCGCTGCGGCCCGCGGTCGAGCGCGGCGCGATCCCGCTCGCGATCCACCCGGCGATCGTCTTCACCGGCACCTCGCTCGACCTGGTGCGACTGCGGGAGGCGGTCTGCGCCGTCACCGCGCCGACGCCGGTGCTGCCGATCGCCCAGGCCCTCGTCGTCGAGCTCGGCGCCGAGCCGGTCGTCATCGCGGAGGCGGACCGCCCGGCGTACGCGGAGGCGGTCGCCACCGCCACCGCGTTCTCCGCATCGATCGTCGGGCAGAGCCTCGGCATCCTCGCCGGCATCGGCGTCGATCGCCCGAGCGGGATCGTCGCGCCGCTCATCCGCTCGACGATCGAGGAGGCGCTCGCCGCCGGGGCGGTCGCGCCCGACGAGGGCGGCTGAGCCGGGGTCCGCTCCCGCGAGCACGCCGCGGGCGGTCGAGTAGGCTCGCTCGCATGCCCGCCAGGCCCGTCGTCGTCGACACCATCGCGGGCATCCGGGCGGCGGTCGCCGGCGCGCGGGCCGAGGGCCGGGGCGTCGCGCTGGTGCCGACGATGGGGGCGCTCCACGCCGGTCACCTGAGCCACGTCGAGCGGGTTCGCGATCTCGACCCGGCGGCGTTCGTCGTGGTCTCCGTCTTCGTCAACCCGCTCCAGTTCGGCGCCGGCGAGGACTTCGAGCGCTACCCCAGGACCCTCGACGACGACGTCGCGAAGCTCGCCGCCGTCGGGGCGGATGCGGTGTTCGCGCCGTCGGTCGCGGAGATGTACCCGGACGGCGGCGCCGTCGTCACGGTGCACGCGGGCGCCGTCGGCGCGACGTTCGAGGGGGCGGCGAGGCCGGGGCACTTCGACGGGGCGCTCACCGCGGTGGCCAAGCTGCTGCACATCGTCGCGCCGGACTCGGCCACCTTCGGCCGGAAGGACGCCCAGCAGCTGTGGCTGGTCGAGCGCATGGTCCGCGACCTCGACCTGCCGGTACGCGTCGTCGAGATCCCGATCGTGCGGGAGCCCGGCGGCCTGGCGATGTCGAGTCGCAACCGCTACCTCTCGGCCGCCGAGCGCGACTCGGCGCTCGCGCTCTCCCGCGCGCTCGCCGCGGCCGAGTCCGAGGCCGACGCCGGCATCGACGCCGTGCTGATCGCGGCGCAGGCGGTGCTCGCGGAGGAGCCCGGCGTCGAGGTCGGCTACTTCGCGGTGGTCGACGCGACGACGTTCGCCCCGGTGCCCGACGGCTTCCGCGGCCCGGTCATCGCGATCGTGGCCGCGCGCGTCGGCGCGACCCGGCTCATCGACAACGCCCGGTTCCGTCTCGGCTGAGGCGCCGGAGCGCTGCCGGAGGCCTCAGTCGTGGTCGAGGTCGGCCGTGACGACGATGCGCCGGAGGCCGTCGAGCAGGGCCGTCCGCTCCCCGGTCGTCAACGGCTCCAGCAGCGAGCGGTTGACGCGGTCCCTGACCTCCTGCAGCCGGTCGGCGAGCGCCTGTCCCGTCCGCGTGGCGGCGAGCTCCTTGCGCCGCCGGTCGACGACGCTCGCCTGGGTCGTGATCAGCTCGCGCTCCTCGAGACGGGCGACGATCTTCGCCGTCGTCGCCCGGTCCAGGTAGAGCCGTCGGCCGGCGAGGTTCTGCGACAGGCGCGGCGTCTCGATGACGCTGCGCAGCAGCTCGTGGACGAGCGCAGAGTCGACGGGCTCCAGCTCGTGCCAGAGCGTCGTCGACTGGGTGCCCACGATGCGGATCAGGCGGCCGAAGGCGAAATTCGTCTCCGAGGCGGCGAGCAGCAGGCCCGCGGCCTCGGCCTCGGGCATCCCGTCGGCCGGCATCCGGGACATCGGGAAGACCTTGTCCTCGCGGAACGCCAGCTTCCGGAGGATCTCGAGCATCCGCGGGCCGTCCGCGTCGAGCCAGCCGACGATCCGGCTGTCGGTGCGCAGCAGGTCGGCGAGATATCGCTCGACCTGCTCGACCGCGCCCGCGGAGACGTAGATCCGGGAGCGGCGGGCGTCCTCCGGGCTGCGCTCGACGGTCACCTTCTGCTGCTGCGCCAGGCGCCGGATGACCTCGCTGATGGTGGACGGGCCGAGGGCGGACAGCTGCGCGATCGTGCTCTGGTCGCACCCGGGCACCCGCGCGGCGGCGAGCAGCACGGCGAACTGCGGCGCGGTGATCGGCTGCCCGAACCGGGCGCTGCGCTCGAAGTCGTGGATGCGCTTGCTGACCCGGACCAGGTGCACCGCGTCCCGGTCGAACAGCCGAGGAGGCAGCTGCTCGGCCGGGGCCGGAGCGTCGAGGTCGAGCGAAACCATGATGTCTCGATTCTGGCGTATCGATCGGTCTCCTTGAACTCCGCCGTTCGCGACGAGCGGTGCCCGGGTCTCGCTTGACACGGGCGAGCCCGATCCTCTACAACATAATAATGCGGGTGCAAACGATCTACCAGGTCGACCGGGGGAGGTGAGGGACGCTGCTGCGATACGTCGGAGGCCGGGTGCTGCAAGCGCTCCTCGTCATGGTGGCCGCCTACATCGTCTCGTTCGTGATCCTCTTCGCGCTGCCCGGCGACCCCATCACGGGCATGTACTCGGGCGGCGACGCCGGCGTCGTCGACCCGGAGGAGCTCGAACGGATCCGGGCCGACTTCGGCTTCGACCGTCCGCTCTGGGAGCAGTTCGCCACGCGGTTCGGCGCCGCGCTCGTCGGCGACTTCGGCCGCTCCATCCGGAACGGCCAGCCGGTCGTCGACATGCTGGCCCAGGGGATCCCGCAGACGCTCGCGCTCGTCTCGTTCGCCGTCGTCATCGCGATCGTGCTCGGGGTGGCGCTCGCGCTCGCGGCGACCGGGAGCCGCCGCGGCTGGCTCCGCCAGTTCCTGCTGACGCTGCCCTCGTTCGGCGTCTCGATGCCGACGTTCTGGGTCGGCCTCATCCTGGTCCAGATCTTCGCCTTCAGCCTGAAATGGCTGCCACCGGTCGGCAACACCGGCTTCCAGTCGCTCGTGCTGCCCGCGATCACGCTGGCGCTGCCCGGGGCGGCGCAGATCGCCCAGGTGCTCGCCAAGAGCCTGACCACCGCCGGGCTCGAGCCGTACATCACGACGGCGCGGGCGATCGGGCTCCGGCCCTCGGTGATCCACACCCGCGACAGCCTGCGCAACGCGCTGCTGCCGGCGCTCACCATGGCCGGGCTGCTGATCGCGAACATGTTCGGCGGGTCCATCGTCGTCGAGAGCGTCTTCTCCCGCGCCGGCCTGGGCCAGATCACCGTGAAGGCGGTGCTCGGCCACGACATCCCCACCGTGCAGGCGGTCGTCGTGCTGGGGGCGATCGTCTTCGCGCTGGTCACGCTCGTCATCGATCTCCTCTATCCCGTCGTCGACCCTCGACTGCGGCCGAGCGTGGGAGCGCGGCGATGAGCGAGCAGCCGACCACGATGTCGAACGCCACCGTCGTGCTGACCGACACGCCCGGCCGGCGGCTGCGCCGCGCCCTGCGGCAGCTCGTCCGCCGGCCGAGCATCCTGCTCGCCGCCCTCATCGTGCTGACCGCCATCCTCGCGGCGCTCTTCCCGGCGATGTTCACGTCGCGGGATCCGCTCGGGACCGATCCGCAGCACATCCTGCAGCCTCCCGGGACCGCCGGCTTCCTGCTCGGCTCGGACGCGGTCGGGCGCGACCTGCTGACCAGGATCATCTACGGCGCGGGGCCCTCGCTCCAGGCGGCGCTCATCGCGCTCGTGGTCTCGTTCGTCGGCGGAGTCGTGCTCGGCCTGCTGGCCGGCTACTTCGGCCGCTGGGTCGACGTCGTCATCATGCGCGTCGTCGACGTCGTGCTCGCCTTCCCCGCGCTGCTGTTCGCGATGGCGATCATCGCGGTGCTCGGCATCGGACCGGTGAACGTCGCGCTCGCGGTCGGCATCGTCGGCGTGGCCCAGATGGCCAGGGTGATGCGCGCCGAGGTGATGCGGGTCAGGACCCAGACCTACGTGGAGGCCGCCGGGGTCTCCGGCGCCCGGTGGTACAGCCTGCTGCTGCGGCACGTGCTCCCGAACTCGCTCGGCCCCATCGTCGTGCTCGCGACGCTCGAGTTCGGGATCGCGATCCTCGCGGTGTCCTCGCTGAGCTTCCTCGGGTTCGGCGCGCCGCCGCCGGCGCCGGAGTGGGGCTCGCTCGTGGCGGACGGCCGCCAGTTCATCGTCGCGGCGTGGTGGCTCGCGATCTTCCCGGGGCTCGCGATCGCGTTGACGGTGCTCAGCACGAACCGGATCGCCCGCGCGTTCGAGGGGGAGCTGAAGGGATGATGTCGTGACGCAGACGAGCCCCTCGCTCCCGTCGCCGACCCTCCGGGTCGAGGGCCTGGAGATCGGCTATCAGACCTGGCGCGGCGTGCTGCCGGCGGTCCGGGGCGTCTCGTTCGAGGTCGCGGCGGGCGAGGTCGTCGCCGTGGTCGGCGAGTCGGGGTCCGGCAAGTCGACCGTCGCGCAGGCCGTGCTCGGCATCCTGCCGCCCGAGGCGCGCGTGACCGGCGGGACGATCGTGGTCGGCGGGCACGACGTCACGGCGGCGAGCGAGCGTCAGCTGCGCCCGCTGCGCGGCAGCGTCATGGGATTCATCCCGCAGGACCCGATGACCTCGCTCAATCCGCTGCGCAAGGTCGGGGATCAGGTGTCGGACGCGCTGCGCGCGCACACCCGCCTCGACCGGGCCCAGGCCAGGGCGCGCGCCGTCGAGCTGCTCCGCGAGGCCGGGCTGCGCGAGCCGGAGATCCGGGCGGCGCAGTTCCCGCACCAGCTCTCCGGCGGCATGCGGCAGCGGGTGCTCATCGCGATGGCGTTCGCCTGCCGGCCGAGCCTGGTCGTCGCCGACGAGCCGACCAGCGCGCTCGACGTCACGGTGCAGAAGCGCATCCTCGACTCGATCGACGGGATCACCGCCGAGTTCGGCACCGGCGTGCTGCTCATCACGCACGACCTGGGGGTGGCCGCCGACCGGGCCGACCGGATCGTCGTGATGTCTCACGGCGCGGTCGTCGAGTCCGGGCCGACGCGCCGGGTGCTGGAGTCGCCCGCGGACCCCTACACCCGGCGGCTCCTCGACGCGGCCCCGGGCCTGCGCTCCGACCGGGTGCTCGTCGATCTCGCGGCCGCGCCGTCGTCGGACCGGCCGATCCTCGAGGCGACCGGCCTGGTCAAGGCCTTCCGCGTCAGCGAGCCGGGCCACCGGCCGACCATGCTCCGAGCGGTCGACGGCGTCGACCTGCGGATCGAGCGCGGTCGCACCCTGGGCATCGTCGGCGAGTCCGGGTCGGGCAAGTCCACGACCGCGCGCCTCGTCATGCGGCTGGAGACCCCGGACGAGGGCCGGATCCTGTTCGACGGCGAGGACATCGCCAGGGTCGGCGGCCGGGCGCTGCGGGCACTGCGCCGTCGCATCCAGTTCGTGTACCAGAGCCCGTACGCCTCGCTGAGCCCGAGGCTCACCGTCGGCCGGATCATCGAGGAGCCGCTGCGGGAGTACGGGATCGGCGACCGGGCCTCGCGGCGGGCCCGCGTCGAGGAGCTGCTCGGCCTCGTCGCGCTGCCCGCCTCGTACTCGGACCATCGACCCGCCGAGCTGTCCGGAGGCCAGCGTCAGCGGGTCGCGATCGCCCGGGCGCTCGCGATCCAGCCCGAGCTGGTGGTCCTCGACGAGCCGGTCTCCGCCCTCGACGTCTCGGTCCAGGCGCAGATCCTCGACCTCCTGGTGGACCTGCAGCGCCGGCTCGATCTCAGCTACCTCTTCATCTCCCACGACCTCGCCGTCGTGCACCAGCTCTGCCACGACGTCGTCGTCATGCGCGCGGGCGGCGTCGTGGAGGCGGGGCCCACCGCCCGGGTCTTCGCCGACCCCCAGCACCCCTACACCCAACAGCTCCTGGACGCGATCCCCGGCCGGGACTCGGCCGTCGCGCCTTGAGGCACCACCAGTACGCATTCACAGCACACAACGAGAGGAACAAACCCGTGTCGAATCTCAAGTCCCGCACCACCGCGTGGGCGCTCGGCGTCGCGGCGGTCGCGATGTCGGTCGGCCTCGCCGGCTGCGGCCCCTCCGCGGGCCCGGCCCCGACGTCGACGGGCGATGCGCCCGACCCGAACGCGCCGGTCGTCGGCGGCTCGCTCATCGCGGACATCCCCTCCGACGAGGGCTGCGTCGACCCGCAGCAGCTGATCGGGCGCTCGCTGCTGTCCGTCATGCGCTCGGCCTACGACTCCCTCGTCTACCAGGACGCCGACAGCGGCGAGATCCTGCCGTGGCTCGCCGAGTCGTGGGACGTGTCCTCCGACGGCACCGAGTACACCTTCCACCTGCGCGACGACGTGACCTTCTCCGACGGGACGCCGTTCACCGCCGACTCGGTCAAGGCGAACTTCGACGCCATCATCGCCCTCGGCGCGAAGGCCCGCCTCGCCTCCAGCTACCTCGCCGGGTCGACCGGCACGGAGGTCGTCGACGACCACACCGTGAAGGTGGGCTTCGAGACGCCGAACGCGGCGTTCCTCGCCTCGCTCGCCACGCCGTCGATGGGCATCATCTCGGACGCGGACGCCGTCAAGGACCAGGGCGCCCGGTGCGCCGGCGTCAGCGGCACCGGGGCGTTCACGATCGACAAGTACGTCAAGGACAACGGCATGTCGCTCAGCGTGCGCGACGACTACGCGTGGGCGCCGGCGCCGCTGCACCAGGGCCGCGCCTACCTCGACTCGATCGAGGTGCAGATCGTCCCGGAGAGCGGCGTGCGCGCCGGCTCCGTCGTCTCGGGCGCCGCGGACGTGATGACCGAGGTGAACAAGCCCGATCTCGCGGTGCTCGGCGACACGCCGATCTCGGTGCGCTCCAACCCGGGCGTGACCCAGGGCCTGATGGCGAATCCGAAGGCCGGCGTGCTCGTCGACCCGGTGATCCGGCAGGCGCTGCAGGCCGCGTTCGACCGGCAGCTGCTCGTCGACTCGACCCTGACGAAGTACCAGCCGGCCGCCACGAGCGTCCTGTCCGCCGCCACCCCGGGCTACACCGACCTCTCCTCGAAGATGGCCTACGACCCGGCGGCCGCGAAGTCGATGCTCGACGCCGACGGCTGGAAGGCCGGCGCCGACGGCATCCGCGAGAAGGACGGCGTCCGCGCGAGCGTCTCGCTGCTCTACGCCGCCCAGCGGATGGCGCCGTACGTCCCGCTGATGGAGCTCATCCAGCAGCAGGCCGCAGAGATCGGGATCGAGTTCGTGCTGCGACCGCTCCCGGATGCTGACGAGACGACCGCCTGGACGAGCGGCGACTACGAGCTGCGCATCTCGGCGCTCACCCGCGGCGACGGCGACGTGCTCCGCACGGCGTTCCGCGGGCTCGACCCGAAGCTCGACGAGGTGCTGAACCAGCAGCTGGTGCAGACCGACCCGGCGGCGCGCAACAAGCTGCTCGCCGAGGCTCAGGAGATCATCGTGGAGCAGGGCATCCACATCCCGATCAACGAGCTGAGCCTGCCGATGGCCTCCGTGCCGGCGGTGAAGGGCATCACCTTCACGGGCGACTCCCTGCTGCTCTACTCGGAGCTCTGGAAGTCCCAGTGATCCCCGGGGCGGGGTGCGCCGTCGTGCGCACCCCGCCCTCGTGGGCCCCAGTCCGACACCGCGACCGATGAGGAGGTGATCCGCGGTGACCGAGTACCTCGTCCTCGGGGCCGGCGCGATCGGCGGCAGCCTGGCGCACTACCTCGCGCGCTCCGGGCACGCCGTCACCGTCGTCGACGCCGACGCCGAGCACGTCGCCGCGATCCGCTCGCACGGGATCGTGCTCGTCGACCCGGTGACCGGCGAGGAGGACGCCGCCCTCGTGGCCGCGGCGCACACGCCGGAGGAGCTGACCGGTCTCGGCACCCTGACGCGGGTGCTGCTCGCGACCAAGTCGCACCACGTCGCCGATGCCGCGGCATGGCTGGCGCCGATGCTGCCGGAGGACGGCGCCGTGCTGCTGTGCCAGAACGGCGACACCTTCGGCCTCGCCGCCGAGTCGCTCGGCGCGGACCGGGTGCTCAGCGCCTTCGTCAACTTCGCCGCCGACGTCGTCGCCCCCGGCCGGATCCGCTCCGGCGGGCCAGGGATGATGGTCATCGGGGAGCGCCGCGGCGACCGGACCGATCGGGTCGCCGTCTTCGTCGAGGATCTGCGGGGATTCGGCGAGGTCGAGGCGAGCGACGACGTCGAAGGCTATCTCTGGTCGAAGCGCGGCATCGCAGCGGTGCTCAGCGCGACGTCGCTCGTCGACGAGCACACCGCGACGGTCATCGACGAGCACCGCGACGTGATGAGCGCCGTCGTCTCCGAGGTGGTCGCCGTCACCAGGGCGGAGGGCATCGCACTGCACCCGTTCGACGGGATCGACGCCTTCGACCTGACCGTCGACGCCGACCCCGACGCGCGCCGGCTCGCCTTCGACGCACTGGTCCGCTTCACGGGCTCGCTGCCGGGCAAGGAGCGCAGCGGAGTGTTCCGCGACCTCGCGGTGCGGAGGCGACCGACCGAGGCGCGGCCGGAGCTCCGATCCGTCATCGCCGCCGGCGAGCGGCACGGCATCGAGGCGCCGCACCTGAGGCGGCTCGAGCGACTCCTCGGCGAGATCGAGGCGGGGGAGCGCGGCTTCGGCCGGGCCAACCTCGCCGAGCTGGCCGTCACGAACTGACCTGGGAAAGGAAGACCGGACATTGAACCAACCGCTAGCGACCGGACCGCGCCGGATGAAGCCGCGTCGGCCGGACGCGAACCTCCGGTTCGGCATGATGTGGCCGAACTCGCCGTCGCCGAACGTCACCTCGCGCGCCGTCGCCGAGCGCAACCCCGACATCCTCGACTTCAACTCGCACGCCGAGCTCGCGAGGACCGCGGAGCGGGTCGGCTTCGACTTCGTCTTCTTCGCCGACGGCTACACCAACCACGGCGAGGACAACGCGCGGGTCGGGCACGGCGAGCCCTGCGTCTCGGCGCCGATCTTCGCCCCGATCGTGATGGCGGCCACCGAGCACATCGGCGTCGTCACCACGATGCACGCGCGCTACCTCTCGCCGGTCGTGCTCGCCCGGCTCGGCGCCAATCTGGACGTCCTCTCCGGAGGACGGTGGGGGTGGAACATCGTCCCCGGGTCGAAGGGGAGCGAGGAGCTGCTGTTCGGCATCGAGGGCGTCGAGCACGACGAGCGCTACGCCGTCGTCGCCGAGACGCTCGACGCCGTGCGCGCGCTGTGGGCCGCGGACGGCAAGCCGATCGACTTCGAGGGGAAGTACTACCACCTGCGCGGCGTGCCCCGCGGGCCCTACCCGGTGCAGGAGTCGCCGGCGATCTTCAACGCCGGCGCCTCGCCGGCCGGGCAGGAGTTCATCGCCAGGTCGGCCGACTACGCCTTCTTCGCGGTGACCGACGACCTCGACGCCACCAAGTCGCTGGTGGACGGCCTCGAGGCGCGCGCCGCCGCCGCGGGCCGCGAGCCGTACGCGGTGAGCGCGGCGGGCTCCATCGGCGTGGTCGTCGACAAGACCAGCCGGGCGGCCAAGGACAAGCTCGACTGGATCGTCGAGCACATCGACATGCCGGCCGCGCGCGGCTGGGCCAAGGGCTTCCTCGGCGGGAGCCAGACCTACGCGCAGCTGTTCGGCACCGAGCTCGACGAGGCCGCGAAGAAGATCGGGCTCGCCGCCGGCAGCCGGGTGCTCGTCGGCACCGCCGAGGAGATCGCCGAGCAGATCATCGAGATCCACCGGTACACGGGTCTGCGCGGCTACATGATGCTCAACATGCTCTGGGATCCCAAGGAGGTCGCAATGCTAGAAGGGGTGTTCCCCGTATTGGAAGCCGCAGGCGTCTACGAGGCGCCGGCGAAGCGGGGGTGGTCCTGGTGAGCACCGCCCCGATGGACTTCCACTCCGACGAGGAGAACCAGGCCCGGCTCGACTCGGGCCCGCTCTCCCGTCGCTCGCTGGGTGCGATCGACACCCACACGCACTACTTCCCGGCGCCCTACCGCGCCGCGATCGACGCGGCCGGGATCACGCACCCGGACGGCTACCACGCCGGCGTGCCGTCGTGGTCGCTGGATGCTCAGCTCGCGCACATGGAGAACCTCGGCATCGAGACCGCGGTGCTCTCCATCTCGACGCCGGGGGTGCAGCTGGCCAACAACGACCCGGCGAAGGTCGCGCGCGACGCGAACGAGGAGGGCGCGCAGCTCGCGCGCGACCACCCCGGCCGGCTCGGGTTCTTCGCGTCCATCCCGATGGACGGCGTCGACCGGGCGATCGCGGAGATCGAGCACGCGTACGAGCGGCTCGGCGCCTGGGGCGTGTGCCTGATGACCCACACCAACGGCGTCTACCTCGGCGACCCGTCGCTCGAGCCGGTGTTCGAGGCGCTCGGCCGCTACCGGGCCCGGGTGCTGGTCCATCCGACCGAGCCCGCCGCCTTCCCCGCGCAGGTGATGCCCGGCTGGTCGCGCTCGATGTACGAGTACTTCTTCGACACGACCAGGACGTTCATCAACCTGATCTTCTCCGGTCAGCTGGTGCGCAACCCCGGGGTGCGGATGATCATCCCGCACGCGGGTTCGGCGCTGCCGGCCCTCGCGCAGCGCATCGAGCGCAACGTGAAGCGCGGGAACGCCGAGGCCGGCCAGCAGCGCTACCCGAGCATGATCGAAAGCCTGCGCTCCTGCTGGTTCGACACCGCCGGCTCGGTGCTGCCGCATCAGATGGCGTCGCTGCTCGCGCTCGCCGACCCGACCCGCATCCTGTGGGGGAGCGACTTCCCCTACACGAACGCGCAGATGGGCGCGGAGCTGTGCGCGGACATGCGCACCAGCGACATCCTCACCGAGGCGCAGCGGAGGGCGATCCTGCGGGACAACGCGCTCGCGCTGTTCGCCGACAAGCTCCCGGCGACCGCCGGATGAGCGGCGAGGGCACCCGCGGCTTCGCGCAGCACGAGGGCTACCGCGGCTATCGATCGTTCGACTACCTCCGGCCGGGCGAGGACTACAAGGCGTACGAGCTCACCCCCGAGATCGACCGGCTGCCGCTGCACGACCTCGGGCTGACCGAGCAGCAGCGGGATCGGGCGGAGCGACTGCTGCAGGACTCGCTCGTGATCAGCCTGCACGACCATCCGCAGATCTACCCGCTCGACATGTCCGAGGCCATCGAGTACGGGCAGGGCGGCCGCTATCCGGTCGGCTTCGAGGCGCTCTCCTACTCCGGGATCGACGTCATGTTCGACTCGCTGGCCGGCCCCACCGGCTGCATCGCGAGCCACTACGGCTGGACCTGGGGCGACATCGTCTACGACGTCGGCCATCGGCTCGCCGACATCGCGCACCAGGACTACGTCCGTCCGGTGCACACGATCGACGAGCTGCGGTCGATGCACGGCTCCGGCCACATGGGCTGGGTGCTCACCATCGAGGCGGCGACGATGATCGAGAACGACCTCGACCGGCTCGACGTGCTCTACGGCTGGGGCGTGCGGCAGATGGGGCTCGTCTACAACGAGGCGAACCTCGTCGGCGGCGGCCTCAAGGAGTCCTCCGACGGCGGCCTGACCCGGTTCGGGCATCGCGTCGTCGAGCGGATGAACCGGCTCGGCATGTCGATCGACCTCTCGCACGCCGGCGACCGCACCTCGCTCGACACCATCCACGCCTCGGCCGCGCCCGTCATGATCACGCATGCCGGCGCGCGGGGGGTGTGGCCGAGCGAGCGGATGAAGCCGGACTCGGTGCTCCGGGCGCTCGCCGAGCGGGGCGGCCTCCTCGGCATCGAGTCGGCGCCCAATTCGACGCTCGCCCCGGGGGTCGACGCCCACAACATCGAAACCGTGATGCGCCACTTCGAGTACTGCGCCGAGCTCATGGGCATCGACCATGTGACCCTGGGGCCGGACACGCTGTACGCCGATCATCGGAGGCTGCACATCGTGTTCGCGGGCCACTTCGGCTCGAACGTGGCGTCGCCGGACCCCGCGTCCCCGCCGGCGCCGGGGACGCGCGAGGGGGTCGACCCGGACACCCCCGTGACGACGTACGATCACGTCGCCGGCATGGAGAACCCGACGGAGAACTTCCGGAACGCGATCGGCTGGCTCGTCCAGCACGGGTACTCCGACGACGACATCCGAAAGGTCGTCGGCGGGAACACGCTGCGGGCGCTCGAGGCGACCTGGGTGCGGTGATGGTCGCGGCGCAGGAGGTGCTCGCCCGCGCGGCCTCGTTGCGCGCCGAGCTCGTCGCGCTCCGGCGGACGCTGCACGCCCATCCGGAGGTCGGCCTCGACCTGCCGCGGACCGTCGCGGCGCTCGACGCGGCCCTCGCGGCGCACGGGCTCGCGGCGACGCCGGGGCGCGCGGTCGCGTCCCGGGTGCTGGTGATCGAAGGCGCGAGGCCCGGGCCGACGGTGGTGCTGCGCGCGGATCTCGACGCGCTGCCGATCCTCGAGGACGACGGCAACGACCCGCGATCCGAGGACGACGGCCGGATGCACGCCTGCGGGCACGACCTGCACGCCGCGATGCTCGTCGGCGCGGCGGCGCTGCTGCACGAGCTCCGCGCCGAGCTCGCCGGCCGGGTGGTCTGCGTGTTCCAGCCGGGCGAGGAGGGCTACGAGGGCATGCAGGCGATGCTCGACGAGGGCCTGATGGACGTCGTCGGGCCGGACGCGGTCGCCAGCTACGCGCTGCACGTGCTCTCCGACACCCTGCCGAACGGGGTCTTCGCCGGTCGCGCCGGCGTCTCGCACGCCACGAGCGGCACCTTCGAGATCACGATCGAGGGGGCCGGCGGGCACGCCGCGTTCCCGCACACCACCAGGGACCCGATCCCCGCGGCCGCGGACCTCGTGACGCAGCTCCAGGTGGCGGTCACCCGCTCCTTCGACGTGTCGCGTCCGGTGATCCTCACCGTCGGCAGCGTCCACGCGGGCGACGCGCCGAACGTCATCCCGAGCACGGCGGTGCTGCGCGGCACCGTGCGCGCCTTCGCGGAGGACTCGGCCGCGCTCGTGCCGGCGATGATCGAGCGCGTCGCGCTCGGGGTGGCGGCCGCGCACGGGGTGTCCGCTCGGGTCGGGTTCGTGCCCGGCTACCCGGTCGTGGTCAACGCCGCCTCGGAGGTCGCGGCCTTCGAGCGCGCGATCCGCGAGCTGCTCGGCGACGACCGCTTCCAGCCGCTCGCCGCACCGCTGCCGGCCGGCGACGACATGGGCCGCCTGATGCAGCGCGTCCCCGGCGCCTTCCTCCTGCTCGGCGCGGCGCCCGCCCGCTCGGCGGACGGCGGGACCCATCCGAACCATTCGGCGAAGGCCGAGTTCGACGAGGAGGTCATGGTCGACGGCGCCGCCGCGCTCGCCTGGCTCGCACTGACCCGCACCTCGGCCGGGCGCCCATGACCGAGCAGGACGGGGTGCCCGCGGCGCTCGACGCCGAGCGATTCCGCCGGGTGCTCGGGAACTATCCGACCGGCGTCGCCGCGATCACCGCCGTCGCCGCCGACGGCATCCCGGTCGCGATGGTCGTCGGCAGCTTCGGCTCGGTCTCCCTCGACCCGCCGCTGGTCATGTATATGCCCGCGAAGGAATCGACGAGCTACGCGGATCTCCGCGGCCTCCCGAGCTTCTGCGTCAACGTGCTCGGTGCCGACCAGGAGGAGCTCTGCCGCACCCTCAGCCTGCGGGGGTCGCGGACCAAGCTCGAGGGCGTGCCATGGCATCCCGCCGCCGGCGGCGCGCCCATCGTCGACGGCTCGATCGCCTGGATCGAGTGCGCGCTCGAGCAGGTCGTCGACGCGGGCGACCACGACATCGTGATCGGCCGGGTGGTCGACCTCGACACCTCGTCGCCGGAGCCGGCGCTCCCGCTGGTGTTCTACCAGGGCGGCTTCGGGCGCTTCTCCGCCCACTCCCGGGTGGTCCCCACGACGCGCGACGCCGTCGGCGTGCTCGGCGTCGTCGCCGCGGTGCGCGCGCCGATGGAGACCCTGGCCGAGGAGCTCGGGGTCGAGTGCATCGCGGTCGGCCTCGTCGAGCGCTGGGTCGTGGCGCTCGCGAGCGCCGGCACGCCGAGCAGCGGCCAGTCGCCGATGCCGATCGGCGTGCGACTGCCGTTCGAGGCGCCGCAGGGCGCGCTCATGGTGGCCTGGGAGGGCGAGGCGACCCGCCGGCGATGGCTGCGCGAGGGGACAGGCCCGCGCGACGAGTCGCTCGTCGCCGCTCATCTCGCCGCCCTCGACCGGGTGCGCGAACGCGGCTGGACGGTCAGCCTCGTGCGGCCGGAGACCAGCGAGATGGAGCGCCACATCGCGCGTCTGGCCGAGGGCGACGCCTCCGCCATGCAGGATCTCCGAGCGATCGATTCCCGGATCGACGATCCCTCGGAGTACGAGATCGACGAGATCGAACCGGAGAAGGAGTATCGCGTGCGCCATATCTCGGCCCCCGTCTTCGACGCGACCGGCAGGGTCGCCGTCTACCTGTCCCTGCGGGGACTGCCCGAGCGGACCTCGGGCGCCCGGCTGCGATCGATGATCGATCGCCTGACCGCGGTCGCCGCCTCGGCCGCCGGGGTCCGCGCGTGAGCGCGGGGTTCGCCGGCAGGGTCGCCGTCGTCACCGGCGCCGCGGGGGACATCGCGCGGCTCGCGGCGCAGCGGCTCGCCGCCGAGGGCGCGACCGTCTGGGCGGTGGACCTCGCGTTCGCCGAGCCGAGCGAGGAGGCCGTCGGCGCCGGACGGATCATCCGCCGCCGGCTCGACGTGACCGACTCCGCCGCGGTGGCGGAGCTCTTCGCCGAGGTCGCCCGCACGACCGGGCCGGCGACGCTGCTGCTCAATGCTGCCGGCGGACCGGGCAGCCGCCGTGCGCCGGTCGAGGAGATCGGCGACGAGGACTGGCACCGGGTGGTCGCGCTCAACCTCGACGCCGTGTTCTACTGCGTGCGCGAGGCCACCCGATGGATCAAGGACGCCGGCCTCCAGGGGTCGTTCGTCATCATCTCCTCCGGCGCCGGGCGGACCTCGTCGCGCACCGGCGTCCAGGCCTACGGGGCCGCGAAGGCCGGCGCGATCGGCCTGACCCGGCAGCTCGCCCGGGAGGTCGGCAAGCACGGCATCCGGGTGAACTGCATCGCCCCGGGCCTGGTCGAGGTGGAGGGCATCCGCGCGGAGATCGAGAGCATCCCGCCCGCGGCGATGGAGCAGCACCTCTCGAACGTCGCGCTCGGCCGCCTCGGCCGGCCGGCCGACCTGACGGGGCCGATCCTGTTCTTCCTCGGTGAGGACGCCGCGTTCGTGACGGGGCAGACGATCAGCGTCGACGGCGGGTCGATCATGCTGGGCTGACGCCCGCGACCGGACCAGGGGGCGCGAGGGCGACCCCGGTAGGCTTGGACGTCGTGACGGAGGAGATCGAGGCGGCCGAGCCGACCGCCGAGGAGATCAGCGAGCAGATGCGCGTCCGTCTCGGCAAGCGGGCGCGGCTCATCGAACGCGGCGCCGACGCGTACCCCGTCGCGCTGCCGATCACGACGACGATCGGCGAGGTGCGCGCACGCCACCCCGACCTCGAGCCCGGCGCCGAGACCGGCGAGTCGGTCGGCCTCGCCGGACGCGTCGTCTTCCGCCGCGACACCGGGAAGCTGTCCTTCGTCTCCCTGCAGGCCGGCGACGGCCAGCGCATCCAGGCGATGCTCTCGGCGGCGGTGGTCGGCGAGGGCTCGCTCGAGGACTTCAAGGACGTCGTCGACCTCGGCGATCACCTCTTCGTGCACGGCGAGGTCGTCTCGAGCCGTCGCGGCGAGCTCAGCGTCATGGTCGACGAGTGGCAGCTCGCCGCGAAGGCCCTGCGGCCGCTGCCGAACATGTACAAGGAGCTCTCCGAGGAGTCGCGCGTGCGCTCGCGCTACCTCGACCTCATCGTCCGCGAGCAGGCGCGCGAGACGGTGCGCGCGCGGGCGGCGGTGAGCGCGAGCCTGCGCGCGACGTTCGCCGCGAACGGCTACCTCGAGGTCGAGACGCCGATGCTCCAGGTGCAGCACGGCGGCGCCTCCGCGCGACCGTTCGTCACACGGTCGAACGCCTTCGACACCGAGCTCTACCTGCGGATCGCGCCGGAGCTGTTCCTGAAGCGCGCCGTCGTCGGCGGGCTCGAGCGGGTGTTCGAGATCAACCGGAACTTCCGCAACGAGGGCGCGGACTCCACGCACAGCCCCGAGTTCGTCATGATCGAGGCGTACGAGGCCTACGCCGACTACGGGCGGATGGCCGATCTGACGCAGGAGCTGGTGCAGGACGCGGCGCTCGCCGTCTCCGGCTCGCTGACGGTGACCTGGGCGGACGGCACCGAGTACGACCTCGGCGGCCGGTGGGACCGGATCCGGATGTACGAGTCGCTCTCCGCCGCCTCGGGGCGCGAGGTCGGCCCAGAGACCCCGTTCGAGGAGCTCGCGGCCTGGGCGGCCGAGCTCGGCATCGAGGTGCGGCACCCGATCCACGGCAAGTACGTCGAGGAGCTCTGGGAGCACTTCGTCAAGCCGGATCTCGTCCGCCCGACCTTCGTGATGGACTTCCCGGTCGACACCTCGCCGCTGGTGCGCGACCACCGGTCGACGCCCGGCGTCGTCGAGAAGTGGGATCTCTACACCCGCGGCTTCGAGCTCGCGACCGGCTACTCCGAGCTGGTCGACCCCGTGATCCAGCGCGAGCGCTTCGTCGAGCAGGCGCGGCTCGCCGGCCGCGGCGACGACGAGGCGATGCGGCTCGACGAGGAGTTCCTCCGCGCGCTCGAGCACGGCATGCCGCCGACCGGCGGCATCGGCGTCGGCCTCGATCGGCTGCTGATGGCGATCACGGGCCTCGGCATCCGCGAGACGATCCTCTTCCCGCTGGTGAAGTAGCGGTGGACCGCCGAAGCTCCCGGCTCGTGATGGGCGTCGTGCTCGCGGCGCTGGTGATCGGCGTCGCCGTCTGGTTCCTCGTCGCCCGCTGAGCCGCGTCCCGTCGCGCCGCCGCCGGGATGCCGCACGGCCGTGCGGCGCCGCCTCCCGGGAAGAGATGAGAGACTGGTGGGGTGCCGCAGGAGTTCTGGGCGAACGCCGTCTACTCGCTGATCCCGACCATCGTGCTCGGGCTGGTGTTCTGGCTGATCCTGCGCTCGGTGATCCACGCCGACCGCAGGGAGCGCGCCGTCGCGGCGCGGATCGAGGCCGAGGAGCGCGCCAGGATCGGCCTCCCGCCGCGGTCCTGACCGAGCAGCGGCTCCCGAGCGGGCGCCTCAGGCCCCCGGGCGCGCCAGTCCCAGATGCTCGCGCAGGGTGTCGCCCTCGTAGTCGGCGTGGAAGTAGCCGCGCTCCTGCAGCTCGGGGACGAGCAGCTCGCAGATGTTCCGCAGGCCGCCCGGGATCCACGGCGGGTTGAAGTTGAAGCCGTCGCAGGCCCCCGACTCGAACCAGTCGATCATCCGGTCGGCGATCTGCGCCGCGGTGCCGGCGACGAAGCCGTGCCCGAACGAGCGGGTGTTGGTGAGGATCAGGTCGCGCAGCGTCAGGCCGCGGTCCTCGGCGAGCCGGCGGTACATCACGTAGCGGCTGTAGTCCTGCCACTCGCCCCAGCGCTCGGCCGGGATCGGCTCGTCGAGCTCGAGCTCCGACAGGTCGATCGAGATCGCCTTGCCGAGCGTGCTGCGGCCGAGCTCGAAGTCGACGACCGAGTCGAGCATCCGCACCAGCTCTGCGGCGTCCCGCTCCGTCTCGCCGACGACCGCGATGATGCCGGGCAGCACGATCGTGTCGGTGCGGGCGCGGCCGTGCCCGGCCGCCATCTGCTTGATCCGGTCGTAGAACGCGATGGCCTCGGCCTTGTCCGGCTGCGCCGTGTAGATCAGGTCGCCGATGCGGGCGCCGAGGTCCATCCCGGTCGGCGAGGAGCCGGCCTGCGCGAGGACGGGATGCCCCTGCGGCGACCGCCCCATGGTGAGCGATCCGACGACGTCGAAGAACTCGCCGTGATGCTCGATGTCGTGCACCCGGTCGCGGTCGAGCCACACGCCGCGCTCGCGGTCCGCCGTGATGGCGTCGTCGGCCCAGCTGTCCCAGAGCTCGCGGACCACGTCGACGAACTCGCCGGCGCGGCGGTAGCGCTCCTCGGCCTCCGGCATCCCGGTCATGCCGAAGTTCTTGTCCCCGGTGAGCGAGGTGACGACGTTCCACCCGGCACGGCCGCCGCTGATGTGATCGAGGCTGTTGAACATCCTGGCCGCGTTGTACGGCTCGCTGAAGGTGGTGGAGAGCGTGCCGACCAGGCCGATCCTCGAGGTGCGCGCGGCCGTCGCCGCCAGCGTGGTGAGCGGCTCGTGGAAGGCGTTGAACTCGATGTTGCCGGCGACCACGTTGTCGTTCACCAGCGCGTCCGCGAGGAAGACCGCGTCGATCTTGGCGTCCTCCGCCATCCGGGCGACGTCCAGGAAGAGCGGGAACCCGCCGAGCTCCTCGGCGCGGGAGCCGGGCAGGGTCCACGACTTCTTGAAGTAGCCGGTCAGGGCCATGAAGAGGGTGAGCGTCATGCGCCGGCCTTCGGGCCCGGAATACTTCGTCACAGAACGAAATGATATTCGCTCCTCGTGCTGCGTCCACGGCCGTCGAGCCGCTCGGCCGAGCGGGGCGCCCCGCTCCGCCGGGTCAGAGCGCCTGGACGACGATCGTGATGAACGTCACGCCGCCGGCGAGCACGAGCAGGCCGATGACGGTGAGCCAGACGATCCACTTGCGCTGGCGCAACCGCCCGAGGAATCCGCTCGGGCCGCTCTCGTCCGTCATGCGGCCGACTCTAGCGCCAAGCCCGCGCACTGCGCCCACGGCGAACACCGGCACATCGGCCGTGCCCGCGGCGTTAGCCTCGATGAACGGAGTCCACCGGCGACTCCGGCTCAAGGAGTCCTCCAGATGTTCGAGCGTTTCACCGACCGAGCCCGTCGCGTGGTTGTCCTGGCCCAGGAAGAGGCCAAGATGCTCAACCACAACTACATCGGCACGGAGCACATCCTGCTCGGCCTCATCCACGAGGGGGAGGGCGTCGCCGCCAAGGCCCTCGAGTCGCTCGGCATCTCGCTCGACGCCGTGCGCGAGCAGGTGCAGGACATCATCGGCCAGGGCCAGCAGCAGCCGACCGGCCACATCCCCTTCACCCCGCGCGCGAAGAAGGTGCTCGAGCTGAGCCTGCGCGAGGCGCTGCAGCTCGGCCACAACTACATCGGCACGGAGCACATCCTGCTCGGCCTCATCCGCGAGGGCGAGGGCGTCGCCGCGCAGGTGCTCATCAAGCTCGGCGCGGACCTGAACAAGGTGCGCCAGCAGGTCATCCAGCTGCTCTCCGGCTACCAGGGCAAGGAGGCCGTCGCGGTCGGCGGCAACCAGGAGCAGGCCCAGGGCTCCGACAAGGGCTCGCAGGTGCTCGACCAGTTCGGCCGGAACCTCACCCAGGCCGCCCGCGAGGGCAAGCTCGACCCGGTCATCGGGCGCGAGAAGGAGATGGAGCGGGTCATGCAGATCCTCTCCCGCCGCTCGAAGAACAACCCGGTCCTGATCGGAGAGCCCGGCGTCGGCAAGACCGCCGTGGTCGAGGGGCTCGCGCAGGCGATCGTCAAGGGCGAGGTCCCGGAGACGCTCAAGGACAAGCAGCTCTACTCGCTCGACCTCGGGTCGCTCATCGCCGGCTCCCGCTACCGCGGCGACTTCGAGGAGCGCCTCAAGAAGGTCACCAAGGAGATCCGCACCCGCGGCGACATCATCGTGTTCATCGACGAGATCCACACCCTCGTCGGCGCCGGTGCGGCGGAGGGCGCGATCGACGCGGCCTCGATCCTGAAGCCGCTGCTCGCCCGCGGCGAGCTGCAGACGATCGGCGCCACGACGCTCGACGAGTACCGCAAGCACTTCGAGAAGGACGCGGCGCTCGAGCGCCGGTTCCAGCCGGTGCAGGTGCAGGAGCCGTCGATCCCGCACGCCATCAACATCCTCAAGGGGCTGCGCGACAAGTACGAGGCCTTCCACAAGGTCTCGATCACCGACGACGCGATCGTGGCGGCGGCGAAGCTCGCCGACCGCTACGTGCAGGACCGCTTCCTGCCGGACAAGGCGATCGACCTGATCGACGAGGCCGGCGCGCGGCTGCGCCTCAGCATCCTCTCCAGCCCGCCGGAGCTGCGCGCGTTCGACGAGCGGATCGCCGACGTCCGCGCCCGCAAGGAGCAGGCGATCGAGGACCAGGACTTCGAGAAGGCCGCGTCGCTGCGCGACGAGGAGAAGACCCTGCTCGGCGAGCGGCTGCGCCTGGAGAAGCAGTGGAAGGCCGGCGAGATGGGCGCGACCGGCACGGTCGACGAGGGCATCATCGCCGAGGTGCTCGCCGCCGCGACCGGCATCCCGGTGTTCAAGCTCACCGAGGAGGAGACGGCCCGGCTGCGCTTCATGGAGCAGGCGCTGCACCAGCGTGTCATCGGCCAGGAGGAGGCGATCGCCGTCCTCGCGAAGTCGATCCGCCGCACCCGGGCCGGCCTGAAGGACCCGAAGCGCCCCGGCGGCTCGTTCATCTTCGCCGGCCCGACCGGCGTGGGCAAGACCGAGCTCGCCAAGGCGCTCGCGGAGTTCCTGTTCGACGACGAGGACGCCCTGATCACGCTCGACATGTCCGAGTACGGCGAGAAGCACACCGCCTCGCGGCTGTTCGGCGCCCCTCCCGGCTTCGTCGGCTTCGAGGAGGGCGGCCAGCTCACCGAGAAGGTGCGGCGCAAGCCGTTCTCCGTCGTGCTCTTCGACGAGATCGAGAAGGCGCACCCGGACATCTTCAACTCGCTGCTGCAGATCCTCGAGGAGGGCCGGCTCACCGACGGTCAGGGCCGGGTCGTGGACTTCAAGAACACGATCATCATCATGACGACGAACCTCGGCACGAAGGACATCACCAACGGCCCGGTCGGCTTCCAGGCCGAGGGGGACGCCCGCAACGACTACGAGCGGATGGCCGGCAAGGTCAAGGAGGAGCTCAAGAAGAACTTCCGGCCCGAGTTCCTGAACCGCGTCGACGAGATCATCGTCTTCCCGCACCTGACCCACGCGGAGCTGCTCGAGGTCGTCGACCTCTTCATCAAGCGGCTGCGCGACCGGCTCTACGAGCGGGAGATGTCGATCGAGGTCACGCTCCCGGCGAAGGAGCGCCTGGCGGAGATCGGCTGGGACCCGTCGCTCGGCGCCCGGCCGCTGCGCCGCGCGGTGCAGCATGAGGTCGAGGACGCGATGAGCGAGAAGATCCTCTACGGCGAGTTCAAGAACGGCGACCACGTCACGGTCGACTTCGTGGACGGCGAGTTCACGTTCGCCGCGGCCCCGCGCGGGGACGCGGCGCCCGCCGCGGAGCCGGTGCCCGCGGAGGCGTGACGCCTGGCCTCCGGGCCGGGCTCAGCCGCCGAGCCGTCGCTTCGCGGCGAGGTACTCCTCGCTGATCGAGGCGACGGCCTCGCGGTAGGCGGACTCCAGTCGTCCGAGCGGCTCGCCGAGGTCCTCGCCGTCGCCGAGCTCGCGGAGCCGCCCGACGAACGCGTCGCGCGCGACCTGGTAGGCGCGCAGCACCGCGTCGAGCGGGAGGCTGGTGCCGATCGCGCTCGCGAGCCCGACGTTCCGCGCCGCGGCCATCGCCGCCGGCTCGCCCCGCAGCACGTGCAGCACCTCGTCGGCGTTCTGCTGCACGGACGGGCCGAGCAGCGTCCGCGCCGTCGCGTCCGCGGAGTACTCGGGCACCTCGACCAGGATGCGCGCCGTGACCCGGTCGGCGAACTCCTCGATCTCGGCCTGCAGCCGGTCGATCGCCCTCCATGTCACTCGAACAGGGTACGCGGCATCGCTCCCGGATCGCATCGCGCCCCGCCCGCGCCGCCGCCCGCCGGTCGCGGCCGCCGGGTAGTCTGGACCCCCGTGACCGTCACCGTGCGCCGCGCCCGGACCGGCGACGTGCCGGCGATGCGCGCGATCGCCGCCCCGCTCGTCGAGCGCCGCATCCTGCTCGGCAAGGAGTGGGTCGAGTCCTACGGCGCGGTCCCGGAGTTCCGCGTCGCGGTCGACGCCGAGGGGCGGGTGGTCGGCTTCGGCGCCCTGCACGTGATCTGGTCGGACCTCGGGGAGATCCGCACGCTCGCCGTCGCCGACGAGTGGCGCGGCCACGGCGTCGGGCACGCGCTGCTCGAGGCGCTCGAGGAGGACGCGCGCGGCTACGGGCTCTCCCGGCTGTTCTGCCTGACCTTCGAGGTGGCGTTCTTCGGCCGGCACGGCTTCGTCGACATGGGGTCCGAGACCGTCGACCCGGACGTCTACGCGGAGCTCGTCCGCTCCAGCGACGAGGGCGTCGCCGAGTTCCTCGACCTCGCCCGGGTGAAGCCGAACACCCTCGGCAACACCAGGATGCTGAAGCGGCTCTGAGCGCGACGGTCGCGCGCAACGCCGGGCGCGCACCCCGCGGGCGCCGGTGCGCCGACATACCCTGACGGCATGTCGAGCGTCGTGCGTCCGCGGGGCCCCCTGCCGCCGAAGGTGTACTGGCGGCGGCGGCTGCTCGTGCTCGGGATCCTCGTCGCGATCGTCGTGATCCTCGTCATCGTCCTCATCCCCCGCGGCAGCGGCCAGTCGACGCCGGCGCCGACCACGTCGATCGGGGCGACCCCGGGCCCGACGGCGACCGCCGGCGGCGCCTGCGACCCGACTCGGATCGCGCTGACCGCGGACACCGACAAGACCGAGTACGCCGCCGGCGAGCTCCCGCAGCTCTGGCTGACCCTGGAGAACAAGACCTCGCAGCCCTGCACCATGCAGATCGG
>MKVN01000027.1:5247-21288 GCA_001898855.1 Micrococcales bacterium 73-13 | reverse complement strand
AGCCCGAGCGGCTCCGGCGACGAGGCCTACTGGACGACGGCGGACTGCACGAAGACCGCGGAGGCCAAGCCGGTCACGGTCACGCTGAAGCCCGGCGTGCCGGTCCCGAACGAGCCGATCACCTGGCCGAGGACGCGCTCGACGCCCGGCGACTGCGCCGCCGCGGAGCCGCTGGTCGGCGCGGAGGGCGCGAGCTTCGACTTCACGGTGACGCTCGACGGGCTCACCGCGACGAAGCGCTTCTACCTGTACTGAGCCGAGCGGGGCGCGAGCGTCGCCGGGCATGCGGGCCTTCGACATACTTGGACCATGCCCGACCATCATCCCGAGTCGCTCGTGGTCCTGAACCGGCCGTCCGCCCAGGCGCCGGCGCACGAGCCGAACGCGGCGGCCTTCCGACTCGTCGACCCGCGCACTCCCGTGCTCAGCGCACTCGACCAGGGCGCGACCCGCGGCGACGGCGTGTTCGAGACGATCAGCGTCGGGCACGGCCGGCCGCAGTCCCTCGAGCATCACCTGCGGCGGTTCGAGCGCTCGGCCGCCGCGCTCGAGCTGCCCGCCCCGGACCTCGACGCGTATCGCGCCGCGATCGGGGCGGCGATCGCCGCGCTGCCCGACGCCGCCTCGGCCTGGGCGAAGGCGGTGCTGACCAGGGGCGTCGAGGGCGGCGAGTCGCCGACCGGCTGGGTCTACGCGACGCTCGCCCCCGATCACACCGCGGTGCGCCGGGACGGCGTGCGCGTCGTGCTGCTCGACCGCGGCCTGCGGCACGACGTCGAGCGGACCTCGCCGTGGCTGCTCGCCGGGGCGAAGACGCTCTCCTACGCGGTGAACCGAGCCGCCCAGCGCGAGGCCGCGCGCCGCGGCGCGGACGACGTCGTCTTCGTCTCCAGCGACGGCTTCGTCCTCGAGGGCCCGACCTCGAGCGTCCTGTACCGCCTCGACGGCGGGATCTGGACCCCCGGCACCGGGCTCGGGATCCTCGACGGCACGACGCAGTCCGCGCTGTTCGCGTTCCTCGCGGCCCGCGGGGTCGAGACCGGCTACCGTCTCGCGGGTCCGGACGAGCTCGCTCGCGCGGACGCGATCTGGCTCGTCTCCAGCGTGCGGCACGCCGCACCGGTCCGGGAGCTCGACGGCCGGCCGGTGCCGGTGGACGCCGCGCTCACCGCCGAGATGAACGAGTACCTCGCCGAGCTCGCGGAGTGACTCGGACCGTCCCGTCGGCCCCCGCGCGGTCGGTCGCGGCGAGGCGCTCGCCGACACTCCCGGCCGTCTAGCCCGAGAACGCCGTCCGGAGCGCCGCGGCGACGGTCTCCGCCCCGTCGTCGACGAACCGGACGAAGCCGAGCCGCGCCGCCTCGGCCGCCCGCCGCGCCGCCGCCGAGGCCCGGCGCACCTCGCCGGCGAGGCTGATCTCCCCGACGGCCGCGAGGTCCGCCGGCAGCGGGGCGTCCCGCGCGGCGCTCGCGACCGCCAGCGCGATCGCGAGATCGGCGCCCGGCTCGGTGACGCGGATCCCGCCGACCGTCGAGACGTACACGTCGTGCGAGGAGAGCGGGAGGCGAGCGCGCTTCTCGAGCACGGCGAGCAGCATGGCGACCCGTCCGGCGTCCAGGCCGCCGACCACGCGCCGCGGGTTCGGCGCCTGCGTCGGGGCGATGAGCGCCTGCACCTCGACGGGGATCGCGCGCCGGCCCTCGATCGCGATCGTGACGCAGGTGCCGCTGACCGGACCGCGCGAGCGGGACATGAAGAGCCCGCTCGGGTCGGCGACCTCTGCGATGCCGTCGCCGGTCATCTCGAAGCAGCCGATCTCGTCGACCGGACCGAAGCGGTTCTTCTGCGCGCGGACGAAGCGCAGCGCGGTCTGCCGGTCGCCGTCGAACTGGAGCACGACGTCGACGAGGTGCTCGAGGAGCCGCGGTCCGGCGATCTGCCCGTCCTTCGTGACGTGCCCGACGAGCAGCACCGGCAGCTCGCGCTCCTTGGCGACGCGGGTGATGGTCGCGGCGACCTCGCGCACCTGCGAGGTCCCGCCGGCGAGCCCGTCGATCATGGAGGACGAGACCGTCTGCACGGAGTCGAGGACGACGAGGGCCGGCGCGACCGCGTCGAGCTGGCCGAGGATCGCCGCGAGATCGGTCTCGGCGGCCAGATGCAGCTCGTCGTGCAGGGCTCCGGTGCGCTCCGCGCGCAGCCGCACCTGGCCGGCCGACTCCTCGGCCGTCACGTAGAGCACCCGCCGCCCCGCCGCCGCGGCGCGGGACGCCACCTCCAGCAGCAGCGTCGACTTGCCGACGCCGGGCTCGCCGGAGAGCAGGATCGCCGCGCCGGGGACGATCCCGCCGCCGAGCACCCGGTCGAACTCGCCGATCCCGGTCGCCCAGTGCACGGCCGGCTGCGTCGAGATGCTCGTGATGGGCCGGGCGACCCGACCCTCCGTCGGCCGGACCGCCGTCGGGGCCCGCCCGCCCGCCGGAGGGGCGGCCTCCTCGACGGTGTTCCACGCCTGGCACTCGCCGCAGCGCCCGACCCACTTCGCCGACGTCCAGCCGCACTCCGTGCAGCGGTACGCCGCGATCGTCCTGGCCATGACGCCACCCTAGGGGCGGCCACCGACGTCGGCGCCCGCCCCCGCCGCGAGGCCTCAGGCCTCGCTCATCACCGGCTTCCAGTCGCGCTCGCCGCGCGCCGCGAGCGCCGCGGCGCGGGCCGCGAGCTTCTCGTCCTGGATGCGCTGGCCCTCGGCGAGGAACTCCTCCGACATCGGGACCGACTCGACGTGGTCGACGCCGTGGTGCTTCTCGATGTAGGCGTCGAGCTCGGGGCCCGAGGTCCACGAGGTGATGAGGCAGTACCGCGGCTCGGAGCCGGGGTGGTAGGTGGCGTGCCACAGCCGCTGCGTGTCGATGATGAGCTGCGCGCCCGCGGGCAGCGAGATGCGCACCTCGCCGGCGGGGTCGGTGCGGTTGTCGCGGAGGACGAAGAAGGAGTCCTGGTCGTCGGTGAGGTTGAAGAAGCCGCGCACGACCCAGCCGGTGCCCTCCGGGTTCAGGCGGTTGTTGTCGTCCTGGTGCAGGTTGTAGAGCGTCTCGCCGTAGGGGGTCGGCTGCAGCTCGATGACGCGGCAGCGGCCGACGTTCGAGCCCGGCTCGGTCGCCCGGCGCACCAGGTTCGGCGCCTTCGCGACCTGGGAGTCGATCCAGAGGCCGTCCTTGTCCGTCCGCGGGTTGTCGCCGGTCCAGAACCCGCCGCACTCGACGGTGCCGGTCTTCGAGGCGAGCGGCGCGAAGCGGGTGTCGCCGCTCGACTTCCAGTCGACGTACTCGAGGTCGAGCCACTCCTTGGGATCGGCTGCCTGGTCGTACCGGTCGAGGATGACGTAGCCGGTCTCCTCGAGAGCGGCGGACTTGATGTAAGCCACGAAGGGCCTCCTAAATGTGTTCGACGGGCGCGTACCGTTTTTCCATGCCCGACTGAGGGCAACCTTACCTGCGGCGCTCCTGCGGAGCCTGGAACTCCCGATGAATGGGAGCCGACGGCCGGGTACACTGTTCGGCGGAAGTGTGTCAGAGCGGCCGAATGTGCGACACTCGAAATGTCGTGTGGGGCAACCCACCGGGGGTTCAAATCCCTCCACTTCCGCGTCGCGAAGGCCCCGCCCCGGCGGGGCCTTCGTCGTTCCCGGGGATGCCCGCCTCGATCGCCGACCGGCCGCGCTCCGCGATGAGCATGCTCGCGCCGCGCCGCCCGCCGGCGCGCCCTGGGGAAGAATGGTGCGCGATGAGCACCGCCAGGAACGTCGCGGCCACCGCCGTCGCCACCGTCGCGTGGCTCGCCGAGTCCGGCGCGACCATCGCGGTGCCGGTCTATCAGCGGCAGTACCGGTGGGAGATCGGCGCCTGCGCGCAGTTCCTCGAGGACGTCCGCGCGGCGGCCGACGGCGACGAGCGCCAGACGCACTTCATCGGCTCGATCCTCTCCGCGGACGCCGGAGGGGACTCGGCCGGGTCGGACGCGGCGGCCGCGGAGCTCGTGCTCATCGACGGGCAGCAGCGGATCACGACGCTCATGCTGCTCGTCGCGGCGCTGCGGGACACCGCCGGCGACGGCGACCCGGCGCTCGCGGCGCAGCTGGAGGCCGTGCTCACGCTGGCCGGCCCCGACGGGCGCCGCACCCGGCTGCGCCCGCACCGCGCCTGGGCCGGCGCCTTCGAGGCCGTCGTGCTCGGCCGCGGCGCCACGGCGGGGGAGGCGTCGCGGTTCGCCGACAACTACACGTTCTTCCGCAGCCAGATCCGCCCCGACGAGGTCCCCCGCATCCGACGCGGCCTCTGGCGCCTCGAGCACGTCGCGATCACGCTCGGGCCCGATGCGAACGCGCAGCAGATCTTCGAGAGCCTCAACTCGACCGGCGCCCCGCTGCGCGACCACGAGCTGATCCACAACTACGTCCTGATGGGCCTGGGCCGGGCCGAGCAGCTCGCGATCGAGGACGAGTTCTGGCTGCCCATCGAGCAGGCCACCGGCGAGTCGATCGCCGACTTCTTCCGCGACTACCTGGTGCTCGCCACCGGGCGCGAGCCGCTGCGCGCGGAGCGGGCGGTCTACGACGCGTTCCGGCGCGAGTTCCCGCGGCTCGGCGCCGCGACGCTGCGGGCGCACGCCGCCGAGTGGCGCGACTACGCGGAGGTCTACCGGATCCTGCTGCAGCCCGCGCTCGCGCCGGAGCCCGCCGTCGCCGCGGCGCTCGCCCGGCTCGCGCGGCTCGGGCCGACCATGCGGCCGCTGGCGATGCTCGCCTGCCGCGACTGGATGCGCGGCGCGATCGGCGCCGACCGGCTGGTCGAGGTGCTCGGGCACGCCGAGGCGCTGCTGCTGCGCCGGATGGTGGTCGGCACGCCGCTCGACCGCCTCGCCGCGCGGCTCTGCCGGAAGTGGGCGGACGGCCCCGCGGCGCTCGCCGTCGCGATGGCCAGGATCACGCCGTCGGACGAGCGCATCCGGCTGGCGCTGCGCTACCGCGCGCTCCCGCTGGCGGGCGCGGTGCTCGAGCGGCTCGAGCGCGTCCCGGCCGGCCTCGAGACGGTCGTCGAGCACGTCTTCCCGCTCGTCCCCGGCGAGGGGTGGAGCGGCGACGGCCGGCGCAGCTGGAACGACCTGACCGACGACGAGCAGAACTCGCTGCGGGCGCTCGCCCCGACCCTCGGCAACCTCACGCTGCTCGAGCCGGAGCTCGCCGACGCCGGCATCGGCCGCGCCTTCCCCGAGCTCGCGCCGATCCTGCGGCGCAGCGCGATCGAGCAGAGCAGGGCGATCGCCGAGCTGCCGGCGTGGAACTCGACCGCGATCGGCGACCGGAGCGGACGGCTCGCCGCCGAGTTCGTGCGCGGCTGGCCGCGCGCGGCCGCCGTCGCGATCGACGACGACGGGCTCACGCCGATCCTCGACGCGGTGCGCCGTCCCGGCTGGTACCCGGGCTGGCGCGCGGAGTTCGACTACGTCGAGTACCGCGGCGAGCACTGGGAGGTCTACGACTACCCGCACCTGTTCCGCCGGATCTTCGCGCGGCTCTGGGCCGACCGGCCGGACGAGGTGCTCGCGTTCAGCGAGCGGCACCGCGGCCCGGTGTTCGACGCGAAGGCGTGGAGCGGCGAGTGGGCGCCGCTCGGCGACACCCACTTCCTCTTCCTCGGCCTGTTCCCGGAGCTCATGCTCGAGGCGCTGCAGGGCGTCCTCGCGGAGCTCGGCATCGCCGACGAGGTGTTCGTCGTCTACCCGCCGGGCGGCGTCGCCGTCCCGCACGACCACTAGCGCGACGCGCGTCGCGGCGGCTCGCCGGGCGGGTCGGGGCCACAATGTCTGACATGGCGTCGGTGGGCACCCCGGATCGGAACTCGAGCTGGCTCTCCGACGACGAGCTCGCGGAGGTGCGCCGCCGGCTCCCGCTGATCTACGTGGAGGCCGTGCCGGTGCGGGTCGACGGGCTGGGCCGGGTCACCGAGGTCGGGCTGCTGCTGCGGGCGACCGAGGGGGAGCTGACCCGCACCATCGTCTCCGGCCGGGTGATGCACGGCGAGTCGCTGCGCGACGCGCTGTTCCGCCACCTGGAGAAGGACCTCGGGCCGATGGCGTTCCCGCAGCTGCCCGCGAGCCCGGTCCCGTTCCACGTCGCCGAGTACTTCCCGTGGCCGACCGAGGGCGGGCTGCTCGACGCGCGCCAGCACGCGGTCGCGCTCGCCTACGTGGTCCCCATCACCGGCACCTGCGAGCCGCGGCAGGACGCGCTCGAGGTCACCTGGCTGCGGCCGACCGAGGCCGCGTCGGACGAGGTCACCGCCGACATGGAGGGCGGCCGCGGCGCCGTGCTGAAGGCCGCGCTCGCCTCGGTCGGCGTGCTGTCCTAGCCGTCCTCGCGGCCGCCGCCGGCCGCGCCCGGCGTCCCGGTGCCGCTCCGGCGCCGCCACGCGATCGCGTGCGCGGGGTCATAGCCGCGGGCGCAGCGACCGCACGACATCGGCCGGCTCGGCCGGCGGAACCGCACGTGCTCGTGCCCGCCGGGGCACGTGCCGACCCAGGTCGCGCGCTCGACGGCGATCGGCCCGTCGTGCGTGCGCCCGCCGACGTAGCCGAGCTCGCGGGCGGTGCGCCGCCAGCGCTCGCCGTGGCCGGCGCGCGGCCCGGCGATCGCGTGCGCGACCTCGTGCAGCAGCACCTGGTGGATCTCGTCGTCGCCGAACCGCGCCGCGAGGTAGCGGGAGACCGAGATCCGCCGGTGCGCGTGGTCGCACAGCCCCGCGCGCGTCTTCGCGGCGTCGAAGCGGAAGGTCCAGGACGCGTCGAGGTGCAGCGCGATGAGCGCCTCGGCCCAGGTGCGCACCCGCGCGAGCTCGGCCATGCGCCGCGGCGGCTCAGCCGTCCACGCGGTCGAGCAGCGCGCCGACCGCGACCATCGTGACGTCGATCTCGCGGGGGTCGCCCTGGTTCTTGACGAGCACGGCGAGCGCCTCGCTGAGGTCATCGCGCGCCGCCTCGTACTCGCCGAGCGCGACGCGGACCAGGGCGCGCTGACGTCGTGCCTCCGCGACGATCCCGGTCCAGCCGTTCGCGGCCGCCTCGGCGATCGTGTCGGAGAGCTCGTGCACCGCCTGCTCGTGCTTGCCCTCGGCGCGCAGCAGCTGCCCGCGGGCGACCTTGACGCGCGCGATCGGCTCGCGGTCGCCGACCAGGCGCGCCTGCCGGAGCGCCTCCGTCGCGACCTCGTGCGCCTGCTCGGCCTGCCCGGTGACCCGCAGCAGCCCGATCTTCTCCACCAGCGCGGCGAGCGAGCGCTCGTCGGCGAGCTCGTCGAGCCGGCGCCGCGCCGCCTCGACGTCGAAGCGCTCGGCGAGGCTCACCGGATCGAAGCCGAGGACGTACGACTCCACCGTCGTCACCTCCCGCGTTCACCGGCGCGGCCGTCGGGGCCGGCCTCGGGGCAAGCGTATGCCGTGCCGGCGGCTCAGAGCCGGAAGACACCCCGCCCCGGGGCGGGGGAGCCGGTCGCCGTCGCGTCGGTCGTGACGCGCGCGCCGGCGGCGAAGGCGAGCAGCCCGGCGCCGGAGAGCACCGCCGCGGGGTGCGGGCCCGCGGCGAGCAGCCGGCTCGCCCACTCGGCCGGCAGCCCGTCGCGGGCGGCCGCGACGACGACGTTGCCGAACCGGCGGCCCTTGAGCACGGAGGACTCCGCCAGCAGCGTCGCGGGGCCGATCGCCGCCTCGACGGTGACCGCCTGCGCGCGCGCGTAGGCGAGCGGCGGCCCGTCGGCGACGTTGACGAGCAGGATGCCGGCCGGGGCGAGCAGTCGCCCGACCTCGCGGAAGAACTCGACGCTGGTCACGTGCGGCGGCGTCCGCGCGCCGGCGAACACGTCGACGACGACCACGTCCGCGGTGCCGGCGATCCCGGCCGGCAGCCCGTCGAGCGCCGCCCTGGCATCGCCGTAGCGCACGCGGATCGAGGCGCGCCGGTCCCAGGGCAGCGTCTCGCGGACCAGGTCGACCAGCCCGCGGTCGAGCTCGACCACCTGCTGCCGCGAGCCGGGCCGGGTGGCGTCGACGTAGCGGGGGAGGGTGAGGGCGCCGGCGCCGAGGTGGACCGCCGTGATCGGCGCGCGCGGCGGCGCGACCAGGTCGATGACGTGCCCCATCCGCCGCACGTACTCGAACGCGAGCTCGGTCGGGTCGTCGAGGTCGACGTGCGACTGCGGCGTGCCGTCCACGACCAGCTCGTACGACCCGCGCCGCCAGCGGTCCTCGCGGACCTCGGCGAGCTGGCCGCCCGCCAGTCGCCGCGTCCGCACCTCGCCCACGCGCTCCATCCTCCTCGCTCGGCCCGCGCGACCGCGACCGGGAGACGGGCGAGCGACGCGAGCGTCGGCGGGTTATACGCCGGTATCCCGAGTAAGTCAAGGAAAGAGCTTGCGGACGCGGCGATCGCGGGACTATGATGGTCCCTTGCGCTTCGCCCCACGCGCGCCCCAGGCAGTCATATCGCGGTCAGCCTGAGGGTCGTCGGCAGTCCCGAGCATAGCGGCGGGAATCGGAATCCGCGTGGCGGCGCTCGGCGCGATCACACGATCGAGCACAACAGCCCTCGCCAGGGCCGGAGGTCATTCCCTTGGCTGCTTCGCGCACCGCGTCCACCGCATCGAATTCCCCGAAGAACGGACGCGCGGCGTCGCGGCTGTCCTTCGCCAAGATCTCGGACACCCTGACGGTCCCCGATCTGCTCGCGCTCCAGACGGAGTCCTTCGAGTGGCTCGTCGGCTCGGAGGTCTGGCAGCGCCGCGTCGCCGAGGCGGAGGCCGCCGGCCGCACCGACCTGCCGACCCGCAGCGGCCTCGAGGAGATCTTCGAGGAGATCTCGCCGATCGAGGACGCGAACGGCACGATGCAGCTCTCGTTCTCGAGCCCCGAGCTCGACGAGCCGAAGTACACCATCGACGAGTGCAAGGAGCGCGGCAAGACCTACGCCGCCCCGCTCTACGTCGAGGCCGAGTTCATGAACCACACGACCGGCGAGATCAAGACCCAGACGGTGTTCATGGGCGACTTCCCGCTGCAGACCGACAAGGGCACGTTCATCGTCAACGGCACCGAGCGCGTCGTCGTCTCGCAGCTGGTGCGCAGCCCCGGCGTCTACTTCGACCGCACCGCCGAGAAGACCAGCGACAAGGACGTCTTCTCCGCGCGCATCATCCCGAGCCGCGGCGCCTGGCTCGAGTTCGAGATCGACAAGCGCGACCAGGTCGGCGTGCGCATCGACCGCAAGCGCAAGCAGTCCGTCACCGTCTTCCTCAAGGCGCTCGGCATGACGAGCGAGGAGATCCTCGAGGCGTTCAAGGGCTTCGGCTCGATCGAGGCGACGCTCGAGAAGGACACCATCCTCACCAAGGACGAGGCGCTCAAGGACATCTACCGGAAGCTGCGCCCCGGCGACCAGGTCGCCGCCGAGGCCGCCCGCGCGCTGCTGGAGAACTTCTACTTCAACCCGAAGCGCTACGACCTCGCCAAGGTCGGCCGCTACAAGATCAACCGGAAGCTCGGCATCGACCTCCCGATCACCGACTCGGTGCTCACGGTCGAGGACATCATCGCGACGATCCGCTACCTGGTCGCCCTGCACGACACCAGCGCGCCGGGCGTCGCCGTCGCCGAGGACCGCACGGTCACCATCAAGGGCGTCCGTGACGGCAAGCCGGTCGACGTGCGCGTCGAGGTCGACGACATCGACCACTTCGGCAACCGCCGCATCCGCGCCGTCGGCGAGCTGATCCAGAACCAGGTCCGCACCGGCCTGTCCCGGATGGAACGCGTCGTGCGCGAGCGCATGACGACCCAGGACATCGAGGCGATCACCCCGCAGACGCTCATCAACGTCCGCCCGGTCGTCGCGGCGATCAAGGAGTTCTTCGGCACCAGCCAGCTCTCCCAGTTCATGGACCAGAACAACCCGCTCGCCGGCCTGACCCACAAGCGCCGCCTCTCGGCGCTCGGCCCCGGCGGCCTCTCGCGCGAGCGCGCGGGCGTCGAGGTCCGCGACGTGCACCCCTCGCACTACGGCCGGATGTGCCCGATCGAGACCCCCGAGGGCCCGAACATCGGCCTCATCGGCTC
Source organism: Micrococcales bacterium 73-13 (assembly GCA_001898855.1). Lineage (GTDB taxonomy): Bacteria > Actinomycetota > Actinomycetes > Actinomycetales > Microbacteriaceae > 73-13. The sequence continues at coordinate 11,128 of MKVN01000027.1, read as the reverse complement.
GCTCGCGACGTTCGCCCGGATCAACGCCTTCGGCTTCATCGAGACGCCGTACCGGCGCGTCGAGAAGGGCAAGGTCACCGACAAGATCGACTACCTGACCGCCTCCGAGGAGGACGACTACGTCGTCGCCCAGGCCGGGGCGCCGCTGAAGTCCGACGGCTCGTTCGCCGAGGAGCGCGTCCTCGCCCGGAAGAAGGGCGACGAGGTCGACCTGGTCCCGGTCGCCGAGGTCGGCTACATGGACGTCTCGCCGCGCCAGATGGTGTCGGTCGCGACGAGCCTCATCCCGTTCCTCGAGCACGACGACGCGAACCGCGCGCTGATGGGCGCGAACATGCAGCGCCAGGCGGTGCCGCTGGTCCGCTCCGAGTCGCCGCTGGTCGGCACCGGCATGGAGGGCTACGCCGCGATCGACGCCGGCGACGTCGTCACCGCCGAGCGGGCCGGCGTGGTCGCCGAGGTGAGCGCGGACGTCGTCACCGTCCAGCTCGACGAGGGCGGCACGCAGGACTACTACCTGCGCAAGTTCGACCGCTCGAACCAGGGCACCAGCTACAACCACCGCGTCGTGGTCGCCGCCGGCGACCGCGTCGAGGCCGGCGAGGTCATCGCCGACGGCCCCGCGACGGAGAACGGCGAGCTCGCGCTCGGCAAGAACCTGCTCGTCGCGTTCATGCCGTGGGAGGGCCACAACTTCGAGGACGCGATCATCCTCAGCCAGAACCTGGTGAAGGACGACGTCCTCTCCTCGATCCACATCGAGGAGTACGAGGTCGACGCCCGCGACACCAAGCTCGGCAAGGAGGAGATCACCCGCGACCTGCCGAACGTGTCGATGGACCTGCTCGCCGACCTCGACGAGCGCGGCATCGTGCGCATCGGCGCCGAGGTGAAGCCGGGCGACATCCTGGTCGGCAAGGTCACCCCGAAGGGCGAGACCGAGCTGTCGGCCGAGGAGCGCCTGCTGCGCGCGATCTTCAACGAGAAGAGCCGCGAGGTCCGGGACACCTCCCTCAAGGTGCCGCACGGCCAGGAGGGCACCGTCATCGCCGTCAAGGAGTTCTCCGCGGAGAACGACGACGAGCTCGGCAACGGCGTCAACCACCGCGTGATCGTCTTCATCGCCCAGAAGCGGAAGATCACCGAGGGCGACAAGCTCGCCGGCCGGCACGGGAACAAGGGCGTCATCGCCCGGATCCTGCCGGTCGAGGACATGCCGTTCCTCGCCGACGGCACGCCGGTCGACGTCGTCCTCAACCCGCTCGGCATCCCGGGCCGGATGAACTTCGGCCAGGTGCTCGAGACGCACCTCGGCTGGGTCGCCAAGCAGGGCTGGAAGGTCGACGGCAAGCCGGAGTGGGCGCACTCGCTGCCGAAGAACGCCTTCGAGGCGGCCCCCGGCACGAAGGTCGCCACCCCGGTCTTCGACGGCGCGCTCGAGGAGGAGATCGCGGGTCTGCTCGACTCGACGCTGCTCACCCGCGACGGCGAGCGGCTGATCGACTCCTCCGGCAAGGCGCAGCTGCTCGACGGCCGCAGCGGCGAGCCGTTCCCGTACCCGGTCTCGGTCGGCTACATGTACATCCTCAAGCTGCATCACCTGGTGGACGACAAGATCCACGCCCGCAGCACCGGCCCGTACTCGATGATCACCCAGCAGCCGCTGGGCGGGAAGGCGCAGTTCGGCGGCCAGCGCTTCGGCGAGATGGAGGTGTGGGCCCTCGAGGCCTACGGCGCGGCCTACGCGCTGCAGGAGCTGCTCACGATCAAGTCCGACGACATCCTCGGCCGCGTCAAGGTGTACGAGGCGATCGTCAAGGGCGAGAACATCCAGGAGCCCGGCATCCCCGAGTCGTTCAAGGTCCTCATGAAGGAGATGCAGTCGCTCTGCCTGAACGTCGAGGTGCTCGGCCAGGACGGCTCGGTGGTGAACCTCCGCGACACCGACGACGAGGTGTACCGCGCGAACGAGGAGCTCGGCATCAACATCTCCGCCCGGTTCGAGACCTCGTCGATCGACGAGATCTGACCCCGGCCCCCACTGACTGCAGCGCTAGCGAAGCGAAAGAAGAAGCGAGAAACATGCTCGACGTCCACGCGTTCGACGAGATCCGCATCGGCCTGGCCACGGCCGACGACATCCGCAAGTGGTCCTTCGGCGAGGTGAAGAAGCCGGAGACCATCAACTACCGCACGCTGAAGCCGGAGAAGGACGGCCTCTTCGGCGAGCAGATCTTCGGCCCGTCCCGCGACTGGGAGTGCGCCTGCGGGAAGTACAAGCGGGTCCGGTTCAAGGGCATCGTGTGCGAGCGCTGCGGCGTCGAGGTCACCAAGTCCTCGGTCCGCCGCGAGCGGATGGGCCACATCGAGCTCGCCGCGCCGGTCACGCACATCTGGTACTTCAAGGGCGTGCCGAGCCGGCTCGGCTACCTCCTCGACATGGCGCCGAAGGACCTGGAGAAGGTCATCTACTTCGCCGCCTACATGGTCATCTCGGTCGACGAGCAGGCCCGCCACGAGGACCTGCCCGGCCTCGAGAACGAGCTGCGGCTCGAGATCAAGACGCTCGAGGACCAGCGCGACGCGGCCGTGAACGCCCGGCTGAGCCGGCTCGAGACCGACCTCGCCGCGCTCGAGGAGGAGGGCGCGAAGGCCGATCAGAAGAAGCGCACCCGCGACGCGGCGGAGAAGGAGGCGGCCCAGGTCCGCAAGTCCTTCGACGACGAGATCGCGCAGCTGGAGCGCGTCTGGGACGACTTCCGCAGCCTCAAGGTCGGCGACCTCAAGCCCGAGGACGCGATCTTCCAGGAGCTGCAGTACCGCTACGGCCTGTACTTCGAGGCGCACATGGGCGCCGAGGCGATCCAGCGCCGGCTCGAGTCCTTCGACCTGGCCGCCGAGGCGGAGCGGCTGCACGACGAGATCGCCAACGGCAAGGGCCAGCGCAAGATCCGCGCGATCAAGCGGCTCAAGGTCGTCAACTCGTTCCTGACCACCGGCCACTCGCCGGCCGCGATGGTGCTCGACGTGGTCCCGGTCATCCCGCCGGAGCTGCGCCCGATGGTCCAGCTCGACGGCGGCCGCTTCGCGACCTCCGACCTCAACGACCTGTACCGCCGCGTCATCAACCGGAACAACCGCCTCCGTCGCCTGCTCGACCTCGGCGCCCCGGAGATCATCGTCAACAACGAGAAGCGCATGCTGCAGGAGGCCGTCGACGCGCTGTTCGACAACGGCCGTCGCGGCCGGCCGGTCACCGGCACGGGCAACCGCGCGCTGAAGTCGCTCTCCGACATGCTCAAGGGCAAGCAGGGCCGGTTCCGGCAGAACCTGCTCGGCAAGCGCGTCGACTACTCCGGCCGCTCGGTCATCATCGCCGGTCCGCAGCTCAAGCTGCACCAGTGCGGCCTGCCGAAGCAGATGGCGCTCGAGCTGTTCAAGCCGTTCGTCATCAAGCGGCTCATCGACCTCGGCTTCTCGCAGAACATCAAGTCCGCGAAGCGCAAGGTCGAGCGCAGCGACCCGCAGGTGTGGGACGTGCTCGAGGAGATCATCCGCGAGCGGCCCGTGCTGCTGAACCGTGCGCCGACGCTGCACCGCCTCGGCATCCAGGCCTTCGAGCCGCAGCTCGTCGAGGGCAAGGCGATCCAGCTGCACCCGCTGGTGTGCACCGCGTTCAACGCCGACTTCGACGGCGACCAGATGGCGGTCCACCTGCCGCTGTCCGTCGAGGCGCAGGCCGAGGCGCGCGTCCTGATGCTCGCGAGCAACAACATCCGCAAGCCGTCCGACGGCCGCCCGGTGGCGCTGCCGAGCCAGGACATGATCATCGGCCTGCACCACCTCACGACGGTCAAGGAGGGCGCGGTCGGCGAGGGCCGGGCGTTCACCTCGGTCGCCGAGGCGATCCTCGCGAAGGACCAGGGCACGCTCGACCTGAACGCGGTCGTCAAGCTGCGCCTGGGCGGCGAGCTGCGGGAGACCACGCTCGGCCGCGCCGTCTTCAACGAGGCGCTGCCGGTGGACTACCCGTACTACGAGGGCCTCGCGGACAAGTCGTCGATCGGCCGGATCGTCAACGACCTCGCGGAGCGCTACCCGCAGGTGGAGGTCGCCGCGACGCTCGACCGGATCAAGGACGCGGGCTTCCAGTGGGCGACCCGCTCCGGCGTCACGGTCGCGCTCTCGGACATCGTCACCCCGCCGAACAAGGGCCAGATCATCGCCTCGTACGAGAAGCAGGCGGAGAAGGTGCAGAGCCAGTTCGAGAAGGGCCTGACCACGCCCGAGGAGCGCCGTCAGGAGCTCATCGAGATCTGGAACAAGGCGACCGCCGAGGTCGCGGACGCGATGCAGAAGAACTTCCCGACGGACAACAACATCAACCGCATGGTGTCGTCCGGCGCGCGAGGCAACTGGATGCAGGTCCGTCAGATCGCCGGCATGCGCGGCCTGGTGTCGAACCCGAAGGGCGAGATCATCCCGCGCCCGATCGTGCACTCCTACAAGGAGGGCCTGACGGTCGCGGAGTACTTCATCTCGACCCACGGCGCCCGCAAGGGCCTCGCCGACACGGCGCTGCGCACCGCGGACTCGGGCTACCTGACGCGGCGTCTGGTCGACGTCTCGCAGGACGTCATCATCCGCGAGCTCGACTGCGGCACCACCAAGGGCCTCGACTTCACGATCGCGAAGCCGGTCGACGGCGTGCTCGTCCGCGACGAGAACGTCGAGAACTCGGTGTACTCGCGCAACCTCGCCGAGGACGCGACCGACGCCAAGGGCAACGTGATCGCCGAGGCCGGCAGCGACGTCGGCGACGTGCTCATCGACTCGCTCATCCAGGCCGGCATCGAGACCGTCAAGGTCCGCTCGGTGCTGACCTGCGAGTCGGTGGTCGGCGTCTGCGCGAACTGCTACGGCCGCTCGCTGGCGACCGGTCACCTCGTCGACATCGGCGAGGCGGTCGGCATCATCGCCGCCCAGTCGATCGGCGAGCCGGGCACGCAGCTCACGATGCGCACCTTCCACACCGGCGGCGTCGCCTCCGCGGACGACATCACGCAGGGTCTGCCCCGTGTGACGGAGCTCTTCGAGGCGCGCACCCCGAAGTCGGTCTCGCCGATCGCCGAGGCGGCCGGCACGATCAAGATCGACGACACGGACGCCCGCGGCCGCAAGATCGTGCTCACGCCGGACAACGGCGACGAGCCGATCGCCTACACGGTGCTGCGCCGCGCGACGCTCATGGTCGAGGACGGCCAGCACGTCGAGCTCGGCCAGCAGTTCCACGTCGGCAACCTCGACCCGAAGGAGGTCCTCCGGGTCCGCGGGGTCCGCGCGGTGCAGCAGCACCTCGTCGACGGGGTGCAGGGCGTCTACCGCTCGCAGGGCGTGCCGATCCACGACAAGCACATCGAGGTCATCGTCCGGCAGATGCTCCGCAAGGTGACGGTCGTCGACCACGGCGACACCGAGCTGCTGCCGGGCGAGCTGGTGGACCGCCAGCGCTACACGGAGATCAACCGCGCCGCGCTCGGCGAGGGCCGTCGTCCGGCCTCCGCCCGCCAGGAGGTCATGGGCATCACGAAGGCGTCGCTCGCGACGGAGTCGTGGCTGTCCGCGGCCTCCTTCCAGGAGACCACCCGCGTGCTCACGCAGGCGGCGATGGAGGGCAAGTCCGACCCGCTGATGGGCCTCAAGGAGAACGTCATCATCGGCAAGCTCATCCCGGCCGGCACGGGGCTCCCGCTCTACCGCCAGGTGGAGGTGCGCGCGACCGACGAGGCCCGCGCCGAGCGGTACCCGAACCGGCTGTTCGCCGACGACGGCGCCTTCGGCGACTCGGACTACTCCTACGTCGAGTTCGACGACTTCGCGT
>MKVN01000027.1:0-5233 GCA_001898855.1 Micrococcales bacterium 73-13 | reverse complement strand
GACCTCCGCGGCCCGCCGATCCCGCTCCTCGCGGGCTACAGTGGCCTGATCCGCCGCGGGACCGGCGCGGACAGGCCCCGCCATGCCACGCCCGCAGCTCCTTCCGGCGCTCGGATGAGCGCGCCGGCCGACCTGCTCGTCCTGCTCGCCCAGCTCTGGCTCGCCGGGGCGAGCGTCGCGCTCGCGGGGATCGACCTCGCGCTCCGGCGGCTGCCCGACCGGATCGTGCTGCCCACGATCGTCGTGCTCGCCGCGCTGCTCGCCGCCGCGTCGGCGCTGCGGCACGACCCGGAGCCGCTGCTGCGCGCGCTGGCCGGCGGCGCGGCGCTGCTCGCCGGCCACCTGCTGCTCGCGCTCGTCTCCCGCGGGGGCCTGGGGCTCGGCGACGTCAAGCTGTCCGCGGCGCTCGGGCTGGCGACCGCCTGGGTCGGCTGGGAGGCGCTCGTGCTCGGCGCGGTCGCGTCCTTCCTGCTCGGCGGGGCCGTCGGCGGCGGGCTGCTGCTCGCCCGCCGGGCGCGGCGGCGCACCGCGCTGCCCTTTGGGCCCTGGATGCTCGCCGGGGCGTGGATCGGCATCCTCGCCGGCCCCGCGGCCGCGTCCTGGACCGCCGCGGCGCTCGGCCCGGCGGCGGCCGCGTGAGCCGCGGCACGGGAGACGGAATGCTGCGGCGCTCCGGCCGCCGGGCCTAGACTGTGGCGCGACCCCGCCCCTGGAGGTGCCCCATGGCCGAGAGCGATCCCACGACGCCGAACCCGACCGAGCCCGAAGCCGAGGCCCAGGCCGATGCCGAGGCCCTGGAGGAGCGCATCGACACCGCCGAGGTGAGGATCGTGGAGGCGCCCGCGGAGTCGGAGCCGCCGCTCGCGGAGGCCGAGCCCGTGCCGGTCGCGGTCGTGGAACCGGTGGAGGAGGCCGTCGTCCCGCCGCCGCCCATGCCGGTCGCCCCGCCGGCGCCGCCGGTCGTCCCGCCCGCTCCGGTCGCCGCGACCGAGCACGCGGCCGCCGAGCCCCCGGTCGAGGCGCTCTACACCGCGGTGACCCCGCCGCAGCAGGTCGTGTACGTGCACGCCCCCGTCCCGCCGCGTCTGGGGAGCAACCGCGGGATCGGCAGCCTCATCGCCGTCGCGGGCGCCGTCGTGTTCGGGGTCCTGCTCGCCGGGGCCTGGTGGCTCGTGCAGTACGCGGCGGTCGGCGCGACCGGCGTCTCGTACCTCGCGACCTGGGACTTCTACATCCCGGTCGCGATCTTCGCGATCGCCGCCGTCGTGGTCGTCCTGCTCGTCAACCGCGCGCGCTGGGGGGCGCACGTCCTCGGCTCGCTCTTCGTCGGCGCGGCCGTGTACTTCGGCTCGATCGGCGTGTACCTGCTGCTCAACGCGCTCATCTTCAAGCAGGTGAACACGTTCGACGAGTTCATGGGCGCGCCCCAGCTCATCGTCGCGGCGGTGCTCGCGCGCGAGGTCGCGGTCTGGTTCGGCTGGTTCATCGCCCGTCGCGGGCGCCGGGTCACCGAGCGCAACGCCGCCGCCCGGACGGACTTCGAGCAGCGCCTCGCCGAGTTCCACGCCGAGACCCGCTGAGCGGACGCCCGCCCCGGCTTGTCCGAGGGACCGCGGGCGGGTAGGATATCTCTTCGGTGTGCTGGCGGCGCGCCCGTTCGCGGGATGGCGCCGACAGCGACCAGGGAGCAGCACCCCATGGTCTGCATCCCCCACGGCATACCCGTCAGCAAGGCCCGGCTCCTCAGCCTGGTCGGCGGGTGGGCCGGGCCGAGCGGCCGCCCCGGCGGCATCGGAGCCCGGCGCTGTCACCGTGCAGCACCCACGAACCGCGTTCAGAAAGAAGCACTGTGCCCACCATCCAGCAGCTGGTGCGCAAGGGCCGCTCGCCGAAGGTCTCCAAGACCAAGGCGCCGGCGCTGCGCGAGAACCCGCAGCAGCGCGGGACCTGCACCCGCGTCTACACCACGACCCCGAAGAAGCCGAACTCGGCGCTGCGCAAGGTCGCCCGCGTCAAGCTCTCCAACGGCACCGAGGTCACCGCCTACATCCCCGGCGAGGGCCACAACCTCCAGGAGCACTCGATGGTGCTCGTGCGCGGCGGCCGTGTGAAGGACCTCCCCGGCGTCCGCTACAAGATCATCCGCGGCGCGCTCGACACCCAGGCGGTCAAGAACCGCAAGCAGGCCCGCAGCCGCTACGGCGCCAAGCTCGACAAGAAGAAGTGATCTGAATGCCTCGTAAGGGACCGGCGCCGAAGCGCCCCGTGATCGCGGACCCGGTGTACAACTCGCCGGTCGTCTCGCAGCTCGTCAACAAGATCCTCCTGGACGGCAAGAAGGACCTCGCCCAGCGCATCGTCTACGGCGCGCTCGGCACGATCGAGGCGAAGACCTCGAGCGACCCGGTCGCGACGCTGAAGAAGGCGCTCGACAACATCCGCCCGAGCCTCGAGGTCAAGTCCCGCCGCGTCGGCGGCTCGACCTACCAGGTGCCGGTCGAGGTCAAGCCGCACCGCGCGAACACCCTCGCGCTGCGCTGGCTCGTCTCGTACGCCAAGGGCCGCCGCGAGAAGACCATGACCGAGCGCCTGACGAACGAGATCCTCGACGCGTCCAACGGCCTCGGCGCCGCGGTCAAGCGTCGCGAGGACACCCACAAGATGGCCGAGAGCAACCGCGCGTTCGCTCACTACCGCTGGTAACCAGACCACCCACCGCTGGTCGCGGCGGCCCGGAGGGCCGTCCCGCGACCGGGCAATGACGAAGGAACTCAGTTGGCACAGGAAGTGCTCACCGACCTCAACAAGGTCCGCAACATCGGCATCATGGCGCACATCGACGCCGGCAAGACCACCACGACCGAGCGCATCCTGTTCTACACGGGCGTCAACCACAAGATCGGCGAGACGCACGACGGCGCCGCGACGACCGACTGGATGGCGCAGGAGCAGGAGCGCGGCATCACGATCACCTCGGCCGCGGTGACCTGCTTCTGGAACAGCACCCAGATCAACATCATCGACACCCCCGGTCACGTCGACTTCACGGTCGAGGTCGAGCGCTCGCTGCGCGTCCTCGACGGCGCGGTCGCCGTGTTCGACGGCAAGGAGGGCGTCGAGCCCCAGTCCGAGACGGTCTGGCGCCAGGCCGACAAGTACGACGTCCCGCGCATCTGCTTCGTCAACAAGATGGACAAGCTCGGCGCCGACTTCTACTTCACGGTCGACACCATCATCAAGCGCCTCGGCGCGAAGCCGCTCGTGCTCCAGCTGCCGATCGGCGCCGAGTCGTCCTTCGTCGGGGTCGTCGACCTCGTCGAGATGCGGGCGCTGGTGTGGCCGGGCGACGCCAAGGGCGACGTGACGATGGGCGCCAAGTACGAGGTCCAGGAGATCCCGGCCGACCTCGTCGAGAAGGCGGACGAGTACCGGAACATCCTGCTCGAGACCGTCGCGGAGACCTCCGAGGAGCTGCTCGAGAAGTACCTCGGCGGCGAGGAGCTCACCGTCGCGGAGATCAAGGCCGCGATCCGGCGGCTCACCGTGAACTCGGAGCTCTACCCGGTGCTCTGCGGCAGCGCGTTCAAGAACCGCGGCGTCCAGCCGATGCTCGACGCGGTCGTCGACTACCTGCCGTCGCCGCTGGACATCGCCTCGATCGAGGCGCACGACCCGCGCGACGAGGAGAAGGTCATCGAGCGGCACGCGGACGCGAAGGAGCCGTTCTCGGCGCTCGCGTTCAAGATCGTCGCGCACCCCTTCTTCGGCCGGCTCACCTACATCCGGGTCTACTCGGGTGCGCTCGAGTCCGGCGCGCAGGTCGTCAACTCGACGAAGGGCAAGAAGGAGCGCATCGGGAAGATCTTCCAGATGCACGCCAACAAGGAGAACCCGGTCGACGGCATCACCGCCGGGCACATCTACGCGGTGATCGGCCTCAAGGACACCACGACCGGCGACACGCTCTCCGACCCGGACGCGCAGGTCGTGCTCGAGTCGATGACGTTCCCGGAGCCGGTCATCGAGGTCGCCATCGAGCCGAAGACCAAGGCCGACCAGGAGAAGCTCGGGGTCGCCATCCAGAAGCTCGCCGAGGAGGACCCGACCTTCCGCACCGAGCAGAACGCCGAGACCGGCCAGACGGTCATCAAGGGCATGGGCGAGCTGCACCTCGACATCCTGGTGGACCGCATGAAGCGCGAGTTCAACGTCGAGGCCAACGTCGGCAAGCCGCAGGTCGCCTACCGCGAGACCATCCGCAAGGCGGTCGAGAAGCACGACTACACGCACAAGAAGCAGACCGGCGGCTCGGGCCAGTTCGCGAAGGTCCAGATCACCGTCGAGCCGCTCGAGGTGCAGGGCGAGACCGTCTACGAGTTCGTCAACGCCGTCACCGGCGGCCGCGTGCCGCGGGAGTACATCCCCTCGGTCGACCAGGGCATCCAGTCGGCCATGCAGGTCGGCGTGCTCGCGGGCTACCCGACGGTCGGCATCAAGGCGACCCTGGTCGACGGCCAGGCGCACGACGTCGACTCCTCGGAGATGGCGTTCAAGATCGCCGGCTCGATGGCCTTCAAGGAGGCCGCGCGCAAGGCGAACCCCGTGCTGCTCGAGCCGGTCATGGCCGTCGAGGTCCGCACGCCGGAGGAGTACATGGGCGACGTGATCGGCGACCTGAACTCCCGCCGCGGCCAGATCCAGTCGATGGACGACGCGACCGGCGTCAAGGTGGTGCGCGCGCTCGTGCCGCTGTCGGAGATGTTCGGCTACGTCGGCGACCTGCGCTCGAAGACCTCGGGCCGCGCGGTGTACTCGATGCAGTTCGACTCCTACGCCGAGGTGCCGAGGAACGTCGCGGACGAGATCGTCCAGAAGGCCAAGGGCGAGTAGCCCCGGCGAACCGCCCCGCAAAGTCCAGTAGCATAGTCCAGTCCAAAATCGCTCGGACACCCAAGACCCCGAGCACGACGTCCTGAGGAGGACACCAAGTGGCCAAGGCCAAGTTCGAGCGGACCAAGCCGCACGTCAACATCGGAACGATCGGTCACGTCGACCACGGCAAGACGACGCTGACCGCCGCCATCTCCAAGGTCCTCGCGGACAAGTACCCGTCGGCCGTCAACGTGCCGCGCGACTTCGCCTCGATCGACTCCGCTCCCGAGGAGCGCCAGCGCGGCATCACGATCAACATCTCGCACGTCGAGTACGAGACGCCGAAGCGCCACTACGCGCA
>MKVN01000026.1 GCA_001898855.1 Micrococcales bacterium 73-13 | reverse complement strand
TCGTCCGTGTAGTTCTTCCTTGCCATCCCTCAGATTCTCGCTTCCCCAGCATCGTGCTGGAATCAGCGTGTCCAAGATCAGGGGTCAAGCCCCGACGTCGCCGACGACAGATCCGACCGACTCCGGTGCGTGGAGGAGGGTACGGAGGTGCCCCGACAGCTCATCAGGTAGGAGCCAGTCGGACGCTGAGACATGTCGAATGGATGCTACCTTTGAGTGAGCGAGCGCATCATTCATCGCAGCACGGATGCCGCCATTGCGATCGCGGATGATCAGCGTGGCCGGAAATGCATTCCGTGCCATCCAATGTCGGATGGTCTCGAGGGAATCGTTAGTGGAGGCATCGTCTACGATGGTCACCTGACGCGGGCGTATGGATTCCGCAGCGATCGATGCCAGGCATTGCTCGACGAAAGCTTGGTGATTGAAGCAGGTTACAATCACGGTCGAGTTAATCGACTGGCATCCGTGCTCCTTTCGTCTGACTTGCGTCAGTTGCACCCGGCAGCGACTCTGGGCCGCCTGAGCCGCCCCCTTCATTCGGTCCGGACGTTCTGTGAGTCGTCGGTTTCCATTTGATGGGTGCACTGTCGAGCGTACTCGGCTGGGGGTAGGTAGCCGAGCGAGGAGTGCCGGCGGTGGTGGTTGTACTCGTCCTTCCAGTCGCCGATGATGACCTGCGCGTGCAGCAGTGAGTAGAAGCTGTTGATGTTGAGGCACTCGTCGCGGATCCGGCTGTTGAACGACTCGACGTACCCGTTGCGCCACGGCGAGCCCGGAGGGATGTAGGACAGGCCGGTGCGGGTGCCGGCCCAGTCGGCCATCGCCTCGCTGATGAACTCCGGCCCGTTGTCCGACCTGAGCACCGCCGGGGCGCCCCGGGCGGCGACGAGGTCCTCGAGGTGGGCGGTGAGGCGGTCGGCGGTAATCGAGCGCTCCACGAGGCCGCCGATGCACTCCCGGGTGTGTTCGTCGACGATCGAGCAGATCTTGATCGGTCGGCCGTGCTCGTCGGCGTCGAACTGAAAGTCCACCGCCCACACCACGTTCGGCGCGTCCGCCGTCGGCGCGTCGACCGTCGAGGACCCGACGCGCTTGCGTCGACGCCGCTGCGGGACCCGGAGCCCTTCGTCACGCCACAGGCGTTGGATCTTCTTGTGGTTCACCACCCACCCCTCGGCGCGGGCGTCGTGATACGCCCGCCGGTACCCGTAGCGGGGATGGTCCTTCGCCCAGGCGCGCAGCCACTCCCTGAACGCCCGATCCGGGTCCAAGGCCGTGTCGCCCTTGAGCGGTCGCCGATACGCGGAGCGGCTCAGCCCGACCAGACGGCACGCCATCCGTTCGCTCACCCGCAGCTTGCGCTTGAGGTGATCGACGGCGGCGCGGCGCCTGTCCGGGCTTAGAAGTTTCCCTCAGCCAGCTCCTTGAGCGCGGCCTTCTCCAGCTCCGCTTCCGCGAGCAGACGCTTCAGGGTCGCGTTCTGCTTCTCCAGCTCCTTCAGGCGCTTTGCGTCGTCGGCCTTGAGGCCGCCGTACTGGTTCCGCCACCGGTAGTACGTCTGCTCGGACACCCCGAGCTCCCGGCACACCGCCGCGACGTCCTGACCGTCGGCGAGCATCCTGTCCGCCTGCGCGAGCTTACGGACGACCTGCTCCGGGGTGTGACGCTTCCTGCTGTTCGTCATGATCTGACCAGTCTCCCTGCCCGCGACCGCGGGCAACAGGACGACCCTCATAACAACTGGGCCTACGAAACGGGGTCAGCCCAACTCCCACATTCCCGTGGCAGTGTGACGTACGTGGCCATTCGCTGAGGCCCCCCGGATCCTTCTCCCATCGTCGGTAGGATGGAACGTCCACGAACTCTGGGGAGGCCGCATGTCGGGACGTCGAGTACTGATCGCCGGGTTCGGTACGGCGGGCCAAAGTCTGGCGGCCGACGTCCTCGATGCGGGTGACTCTGTCATCGGTTACCTCGATGACAGACGTCTCGCGCCGGAGGTCCTCGGCGTTCTGGAGGACGTAGAGGATGTCGTGCAGAAGCACTCGGTCGACGCTGTCTACTTTGCGATTCCCTCGGCATCCGGCGAAGTGGTTCGTGAGTTCACGTCACGAGTGACTCGCGCTGGTGTCGATCTCGCTATCATCCCTCGTACCTACCGCATCGTCTCGCGTGAGCGCGTGTCTGTCTCCGACCTCACCGATGTCGATGTCCTGGATTTCGTCGGTCGTGCTCCGATCAAGCACGACATGATTCAGGCGCACGACCTGATCAAGGCGAAGCGAGTTCTGGTAACCGGTGCCGCTGGATCGATCGGCTCGCGAATTGTCTCCCAGCTCGTTGCGCTCGACCCGGAGCTGGTCGTGTGCGTCGATCGGTCAGAGCCCAGTATGTTCAGGCTTGGACAGCAGTTGGCTAACGATCCGCGCGTACGCGTGGAGATGGCAGACGTGCAGTCGGAGTCACGCATGGCCCAGCTCATCGCAAACTACCAACCGGCGATCATCTTCCACGTTGCTGCCTACAAGCACGTGCCTCTCATGCAAGCGAACGCAGTCGAGGCGTTCAACAACAATGTGTGGGGGACGCTGAACGTCATGCGCCACGCGGTTGCGGCCGGGGCTGAGCGAGTTGTCTACGTATCCACGGACAAGGCCGTCCATCCAACCAATGTCATGGGTGCGACTAAGCGTCTGGGTGAGCTCGTCGTCGCGGCTATGGGCAGTCAAGGCGGGCGGACCCGCTTCTCCGGCGTCCGATTCGGAAATGTTCTCGAGAGCGAGGGCAGCGTCATGCAGACGTTCCGTGAGCAACTAGGCGCAGGGAGAAATCTCACGGTCACCCATCCCGACATCACGCGGTACTTCATGACGATCGACGAAGCAGCGCAGCTGGTTATTCAGACGGGGACGCGTGGGCGCAATGGGGAACTGTTCGTGCTCGACATGGGAGAGCCGGTGAGGGTCTACGACCTGGCGCGAAGCTTGATCGAGGCAGTCAATCCCAAGCTAGACATTGACATCATCGGGTTGCGCCCCGGCGAGAAGATGTACGAGGAGCTTTCATATTCGTCGAGCGCACTCGATGCCACAACGCATCCGAAGATCTTCATCCTGTCCGAAAAGGACGAGCACCGGCCTGCGAACGCACTCGAGTGGATCGATGAGGTCCTCGAGGATACGCGCCGTCACCGCATCAGCGACGCGGAGCTTATCTCCCGGATGCGAGCATTTGGCTTTACCGAACTCCAATCAGTCGTGACGTGACCGTGTCACCCTTCCCGCGCACGCTCGTGGTGGGGCGTCGGGGGCCCATCGGCGAGGCACTGTCGCGCATTGCGATCAGGACCTTCCTTCCGATCGAGTTCGCCGGACGGAGCGGCCCACTGCGGATGGACGTCCGTTCGCCGGAGGACGTTGAGGCGGTGCTGCTGCGGTCCAGCCCTGAGGCGATCATCTACCTCGTGCGCGGCGACACCACTGCCGGGCGAGATTTCGGAGGCGAGGCCGCGCGTGATCTGCGAACCTTTGCTCTGGCCGCGCGAGCCCACGGTGCTCGCCGCGTGGTTTTCGCCTCGTCCGCCGCGGTCTACGGGGATCACAGCCCAACCCCGCACCGCGAGTCTGACCCGTTGGAGGGGACATCCTCCTACGCGATCGAGAAAATTCGTGCGGAACGCGCTATCGACCGCATCGAAGGTCTTTCGACCGTCTCCCTGCGGGTCTTCAACGTCTTCGGCCCCCGTTGCGACAAATCGTTACTGAACGCGCTCGTCAGTGGTCCGCCGCCCGTCCTCAGCGTGACCCCCAATTTTGTCCGTGACTACGTGCACGTTGACGACGTCGCACGAGCGATGGTTCGGGCAGTCGGGCGCGCGACCGTGAGGGGCGCAGTCAACATCGGCAGCGGCCGCGCAGTAGACAACACAGAGCTCGCCGCGGCGCGCCCGGGATCGTTTGTCTGGGGCTCTGAAGCGGTCCGATCGTTCAGTCTCGCCGATGTCACCCGCGCACGCACTGAGCTCGGCTGGTGGCCCGAGATCGACCCCATCGACTTCGTTGCCGCTGGCACGTTGCCTGCAGAATGAGTGCGGTGGCCGCGCGGCGCGGCGCCGTGAGCGAAGTCCGGTATCATCGTGTGAGATGTGACCGCGCGACCTGGGAGGGCATTTTTGTCGGTCAGCCCTTATCTTGCGCGCTTGGAGCGTCCGGGTCGATTGCGTTCGAGCGTGCGTATGTTGCGCCAGTTCATGAGGTTCCTGATCGTCGGAGTCTTGTCGTTCGCGGTCGATTACGGCCTGTACATCGTCCTGCTTAATTGGCTTCAGTACATCGTTGCGAGCAGCATCTCGTTCACGATCTCACTTGTGCTCAACTACTACCTGACGCTGAGATTTGTGTTCAAGGCTCGGCCAGGCAGAAGTATGGTCCGAGAGTTCGTTGCGTTCGTAGCTTTGAACATGGTGGCGCTTGGACTTAACCAGTTGTGTCTGTTCCTCGCGGTTGCGGGGCTCGGGGTGTCCGAAGTCGCGGGAAAGATCATCGCCACCGCAGTCGTCCTTGTCTACAACTTCATTTCACGTAAGTTGCTCATTGAACCGCCGCCTCGTCGCGGCTCGCGCTCTAGCGTAACGGCGGACGAAGCCGGTCACCCTGGCGAGCCCGGAGCTTCGGCAACTGTCATTCGCTAGCAGCAGCGGTGAGCTCAGCGACAAATCCCATCGTTCCCGCGCGTGTCCGACCGGCCCCTGACACGCTAATCGAGAGAAGAGATAACTAGATGAGTGACGTTTCGGAACGCCGCACGCTTGAGCGCCTCCGTCGACTTCGAGTAGGTCCCCTGCGGGGCGGCGGACTGCTCGGAGTTCTCGGTGTGATAGCGGGCTATCTCGCGTTGTCAATTCCACGGATGGGAGACCTCTACGTTATCGACGAGGCGGTCTTTCCTTACGTTGCCGAGGGGATTCTGAAAAACGGCGCACCCTTCTACTACAACGGTGAGCTACGACCCGCCGACTTCGGACTCTGGCACCCGCCGCTCTACGACTACCTCTTGGCTGGGTTCGTCGGGCTGTTCGGATTCTCGCCATTCTCCGTCCGTGCATTTGGCTTGGTCTGCGTTCTAATCTCGATTTTCGTTTTGTTCCTCGTGCTTCGCAGGATTATGCCGAGGGCGCCCCAGATCGCGTACGTGGCACTGTCTGCGCTTGTTTTGTGGAGCCCTCAGGTTGTCAGCGGCGCGCTGATTCCGGACATCGATGGCTCTTTTGGATTCCTTGTCGTCGCGCTGGGAATCTGGCTCGCGGCAGTCGTTAAACAAGATACGATCTCACCCCGCTTGGCTCTGCTGATTGTCGGGTTCGCGACGCTGTCCGTCGCGACGAAGTTCACGATCACCGGCTTCATCGCACTCATTGTTGGTGTTGCGGCGTTGCTGTCGCAGGGTCAGCAGTGGAAGAAGGCGCTCACTGTCGTCGTCGGGTTCGTCGTCGGCACAGCGGTCGCGCTCGGTCTGCTCGTTCTCGGTGGAGTACTTATTGGCTACGACGCGCGCCTCCCGTTCGACTACGTCTTCGTTTCCGTCTCATCGCGCACCCCCGGCAGAGGAGGCCTGTCGGGAGCGATCGCCACCCTGCTCGACGGGCCCGGATCGACACTTGTCTGGGTGGGCCCGTCCATCGTCCTCGCCGCACTGGTTGCTGCAGTCGTGCTCGCAGTGAGGCGTGGAAAAGAGGCCGACTCTCGGTTTGTGGTGCTGCTTGCATCCGCGGGCGTGTTCATCGTCCTCGGATACGCGGTAATCTCTGCCAGCCCCTTCCAGTTCCCCAAATACACGCCCATCGTCGTGCCCATGTTCGCGTTGGCAGCCACGACGTTGCTGAGCGTGGTACCCAAACGCTCAATGGCCGGCTTCCGGACTCCGCGCGGCCGCTGGGTGGCTGCAGCATCTGTGGGAATCCTCATCGCAGGGGCAGCTGGCATGTTTGGTCTGCTCACCCATGACGAGCGCGTCGACGGTCGTAGCCTGTGGGATCTCACGGTGCTATCCGCGGCGTGTCTGGTCGCGGTAGCTGTGGTCTTCGCTGTCGCTCTCTTGCTTGTTCGCCCGGTTGATGACGAGGGCTCCATTGTGAACATGCGATCGTTGATCAGCTCCAGCGTTGCGCTGGCACTGCTCGTCACGCCGGTGATGGTGCAGGCGAGCGCGGCGACGGTCAATGCCACAGCGCAATACTCGACGCGTTACTACTACGGTGAGCGCGGCATGAACTCTTTCGTCGAAGACGCAGAGAAGATCGTCCCTGAAGGCACGCCTATCATCGGGCCCAAGGACGTCGGCTTCCAGATTTCGCGTCCCTTCTACGAAGACGCGATCCTTTTCTCCTGGACCGTTGACAAGTTCCGTAGTTTCGTCGAGGACAAGCGAGTGCCCTTCATCGTGACTCGGAAGAAGCATGACTACTCAGAGGCGATCTATCCTGCGTACTTCGCTGTGATTCGTGAGTTCTATAAACCGGTTCTCGATTCTCCGGACATCGATTTCGTGCTCTGGGAGATCAAGAGTAATTGAGGCATCCCCGCTCGCGGCGCCAGGACGGGCTCTTGTCTCCCATTGGGTTCCCGCAATGAGTGATCGAAAGGATGCGGCTGCTTCCGAGAGGAGACCTGGTCGTATGGTCAGACCGCGCCTGTCCGAGTTACCTGAGCGCGTGCTCGAGATGGTGAGATCGAGACGCACCAACGTCGACGCTGCCGGCTCTTCGCAGTTGAGGGTGTAGTCGAGGGTCGGCGGCTGGTTCGCGGATAGACGTCGAGGTCTTCCAGGAT
>MKVN01000025.1:126817-150381 GCA_001898855.1 Micrococcales bacterium 73-13 | reverse complement strand
CGCATGCGTCAGCGCGTTGGCGATCGACGCCGCGACCGGCTCGGCGAACTGCGTCCAGACGCCGATCGTCGCCGCGGCCCACTCCCGCCGGCTGAGGATGCCCGGCGGCAGGGATCCCTGCGGCAGGTCGGTCGCCTCGTCGAGCCAGAGGTCGGCGACCTGGAGGGCCCGCTCGAACGCCGCGCGCTCCTCGGGCAGCGTCACGATCGTCCCGCCGCCGGCGATCGCCGCGGCCTGGTCGGCGGCCAGCGTCCAGTTCACGCCGTCGCCCTCGCTCGACATCGCGCGCTGCAGCTGGCTCATCAGCTGGCCGATCATCGCGGGGTCGTCGGGCAGTCCGGCGGCGCTCGCGAGCCTCGCCGGGTCGAGGTCGCCCCGACCCTCTAGGAAGGCCCTGAGGAGCTCGCGGAACTCCTCCTCGTCGCGGTCGGTCATGCGTTCCACGCTAGGCGCTCTCGCCGGGTTCCCCCAGGGAATCGCCCTAGACTCGGCCCTCGTGCGCTCCGCTGATGGCGAACGCGGATCCCGGAGGGACGCGGCCTGGCCCGTCTCCCAGATCGTCGGCCTCACGCTGCTCGCCGGCTCCGCGCTGTGCGCCGCGATCGTCGCCTCCGCGAGCGCGCCGTACGCGATCGAGCGCCCCGGCCCGGTCTACGACGTGCTCGGCGAGACGACCGTCGCGGGCGACCAGGTGCCGATGATCGAGGTCGTCGACGCGGAGACGTACGCGACCGACGGCGTGCTGGACATGCTCACGATCAACGCGACCGGCCCGGCGAACCTGCCGTCCTGGCTCGAGGTCGTGCAGGCGTACTTCGACCCGTCCCGATCGGTGCTGCCGATCGAGGCGCTCTACCCGCCGTCGTCCGGCGGCTCCGCGTCGAACGCCCAGCAGGTCCAGATGGAGAACTCGAAGCTCGCGGCGATCGCCGCCGCCCTCGACCACCTCGGCTACCACCTGGTGCCGGAGATGCGGATCGCGGACGTCGTCGCCGGCGGCCCCGCGGAGGGGGTCCTCGAGCCGGACGACATCATCCTGTCGGCGAACGGCCGGACCCTCGCCGACGTGGACGAGCTCCG
Organism: Micrococcales bacterium 73-13; assembly: GCA_001898855.1. Classification (GTDB taxonomy): domain Bacteria; phylum Actinomycetota; class Actinomycetes; order Actinomycetales; family Microbacteriaceae; genus 73-13. The sequence continues at coordinate 149,301 of MKVN01000025.1, read as the reverse complement.
CGGCATCCTCGCCGAGAACGGCGTCGACCGTCCGGCGGACCTCGTCGTCGAGCGCGACGGCCGGCGGCTCGAGCTCGAGGTCACGCCGGCCTACGGCGCCGACGACCCGACGGCGCCGCGGATCGGCGTGCAGGTCGCCGCCTCCTGGGGGGACTGGCCGATCGACATCCGCATCCAGCTGGAGAACGTCGGCGGCCCGAGCGCGGGGATGATGTTCGCCCTCGGGATCATCGACAAGCTCACCCCCGGCTCGCTGACCGGCGGCGAGGTCATCGCCGGCACCGGGACGATCACCGCGACCGGCGACGTGGGCCCGATCGGCGGGATCCGGCAGAAGCTCTACGGCGCCTCGCACGCGGGCGCGACCTGGTTCCTCGCGCCGGTCGCCAACTGCGGCGAGGTGGTCGGCCACGTGCCCGACGGGCTCCGGGTGATCCCGGTCGCGACGCTCGACCAGGCGGTCGACGCGCTGGAGACGATCGCCGCGCACGGCGACTCCTCCTTCCCGAGCTGCGAGGCCGCGCTCGCCGGGTAGCCCTCAGGGTCCGCGGTTAGACTGACCGCCGGACCGAAACGACGGGAGCCCCAGTGTCTGCAGCCCCTGCCGCGCCGACGAGACCACGCCGGTCGATCCGCGCCGCGATCCTGATCACGATCGTCGTGCTCGTCGTGCTCATCGCGGCGTTCTTCGCGCTCGCCTCGGTCGCCGCCGACTTCCTCTGGTTCGGCCAGACCGGGTTCGTCGGCGTGCTCTCGACGCAGTGGATCGCGCGCATCGCGATGTTCCTGATCGGGTTCGCGGCCTTCGCCGTCCCGGTCTTCCTCAGCATGCTCATCGCCTATCGCAGCCGCCCGGTCTACGCCAAGCTCGGCGCCCAGATCGACCGCTACCGCGAGATCATCGAGCCGCTGCGCCGCGCCGCGACCTTCGTGATCCCCGCCGTCATCGGCGTCGCGGGCGGCGTCGCCGCGGCCGCGACCTGGGAGACGGTCGCGCTGTGGCTGAACCGCACGGCCTTCGGCCAGACCGATCCGGAGTTCGGGCTCGACCTGTCGTTCTACTTCTTCGAGCTGCCGTTCTACCGCGGCATCGTCTCGTTCGCGATCGCGATCGTGGTGCTCAGCGGCATCGCGGCGCTGGTGACCGTCTTCCTGTACGGCTCGATCCGCATCACCGGCCGTCAGATCCGCATCTCGCGCTCGGCCCGGATCCAGCTCGCCATCACGCTCGGCGTCTTCCTGCTGCTGCAGGCGGCCTCGATCTGGCTCGAGCGCTACGCGCTGCTCAGCGAGCCGAGCATGGGCTTCCTGGAGACCGGCGCCGGGTACACCGAGGTGAGCGCGATCATCCCCGGCAAGGCGATCCTCGCCGGCGCCGCCGTGATCGCGGCGATCCTCGCCTTCGTGACGGCCGCGATCGGCCGCTGGCGGCTGCCGGTCGTCGGCGTCGCCGGCCTGATCGTGATCAGCATCGTGATCAACCTGGTCTACCCGTGGATCATGCAGCGCTTCCAGGTCGAGCCGTCGGCGAAGACCACCGAGGCGCCGTACATCCAGCGCTCGATCGACGCCACGCGGGCGGCGTACGGGGTGGACCACGTCGAGGAGATCCCGTACAGCGCGGTCACCGAGGCGGAGCCCGGCGCACTGCGCGAGGACGCGCAGACCACCGCGAACATCCGGATCCTGGACCCGATCATCGTGCCGCGGGCCTTCGCGCAGCTGCAGCAGTTCAAGCAGTACTACACGTTCCCGGGCAAGCTGGACGTCGACCGCTACGACATCGACGGCCGGACGCAGGACACCGTCCTCGCCGTCCGCGAGCTCAACCTGTCCGGCCTCGGCGACTCGCAGTCCTGGTACAACAACACGATCGTCTACACGCACGGCTACAGCGTCGTCGGCGCCTACGGCAACCAGCGCGCGGAGGACGGCCAGCCGCTGTTCCTGCAGTCCGGGATCCCCTCGACCGGCGACCTGGGGGACTTCGAGCCGCGCGTCTACTTCGGCGAGAACTCGCCGAAGTACTCGATCGTCGGCGCCCCGGAGGGGAGCGCGCCGGTCGAGGTCGACTACCCGGCCGGCGGCGCGGAGTCGACCCGCACCGTCACGACCACCTTCGAGGGCGACGGCGGCCCGAAGCTCGACAGCTTCTGGTCGCGGCTGGTCTACGCGGTGAAGTTCCAGTCCGAGCAGATCCTGTTCTCGGACGCCGTCAACAGCGACTCGCAGATCCTCTACGACCGCGACCCCCTGGTGCGCGTGAACAAGGTCGCGCCGTACCTCACGCTCGACAACGACCCGTACCCCGCGATCGTCGACGGCCGGATCGTCTGGATCGTCGACGGCTACACGACCGGGACGCAGTACCCGTACTCGGAGACGATCGACCTCGCCGACGCGATCGCCGACGCCGACACCTCCGTCTCCAGCCTGTACAGCGAGCCGCTCAACTACATCCGGAACTCGGTGAAGGCCACGGTCGACGCCTACGACGGCCACGTCACGCTCTACGCGTGGGACCCCTCCGACCCGGTGCTGCAGACCTGGGAGAAGGTCTACCCGGGCACGCTGGTCCCGCAGTCCGAGATGAGCCCCGACCTGCTGGCGCACGTGCGCTACCCGGAGGACCTGTTCAAGGTGCAGCGGCAGATCCTCGGCTCGTACCACGTGACCGACCCCGGCTCGTTCTACTCGAGCGACGACCAGTGGGTCACCCCGACCGACCCGGTCGACTCCTCGAGCGGGCAGCCGCAGCCGCCGTACTACCTGACGATGCAGATGCCCGGCGACGACAGCCCGGCGTTCACGCTGTACTCGACCTACATCCCGCGGGCGAGCGCGTCGAACCAGCGCGACGTGCTCACCGGCTACCTCGCCGTCAACGGCGACGCCGGGAGCGACTACGGCAGGCTGACCCTCCTCACGCTGCCCACGCAGACGGTCGCCGGTCCGGGCCAGGTGCAGAACAGCTTCACGACATACGCGCCGGTCGCCGACCAGCTCGCGCTGTGGGGCCGCGGGAACACCGAGGTGCTGCTCGGCAACCTGCTGACGCTGCCGGTCGGCGGCGGGCTGCTCTACGTCCAGCCCGTGTACATCCAGGCCTCGAGCGGCACGCAGTACCCGCTGCTGCAGCGCGTGCTGGTCGGCTTCGGCGACGCGATCGCCTTCGAGCCGACGCTCGACCAGGCGCTCGACGTGCTCTTCGGCGGCGACTCCGGCGCGAACGCCGGCGACAGCGGCGAAGGCGGCAGCACTCCGACGCCCACTCCCACTCCGACGCCCACCCCGACGCCGACGCCCGGCACGGTCGACGAAGCCGCGCTGCGGCAGGCGCTCGGCGACTACCAGACGGCGCTCGCCGACCGCCAGGCGGCGTACGCGGCCGGCGACCTGGTCGCCGCGGCGGAGGCGGACCAGCGGATGGTCGACGCGGTCAAGCGCGCCCTCGCGGCGGCGGGGGACTGAGCGCCGCGACCGGTCGCCGGGCGAGGGTGCAGACTGGCGGCATGAGCGCAGCACTCGACGCGGCGCGGACGCGACTCCGCGAGACCCTCGGACCCTACGGCCTCTGGCGACGCGGCGGCGTCCCGATCGACTTCGCGACGGAGGCCGAGCGGCTCGGCTTCGGCTCGCTCTGGATCGGGGGCAGCCCCGCGGCGGACCTCGCGGAGGTCGAGGCGGTGCTCGCGGTCACGCAGCGGCTCGTCGTCGCCACGGGGATCGTCAACATCTGGACCGCGGAGGCCGGCGAGGTCGCCGACAGCTACCACCGGATCGAGGCCGCCCACCCCGGGCGCTTCATCCTGGGGATCGGCCCCGGCCACCCCGAGCGGGTCGAGCAGGCCGCGCGGCCCTACGGACCGCTGGTGGACTACCTCGACGCGCTCGAGGCGCGCGGCGTGCCGGCGACCCGGCTGGTGCTCGCGGCGCTCGGCGACCGGATCCTCCGGCTCTCCGCCGAGCGCGCCCTCGGCGCGCACCCGTACTTCGTGACCCCGGCGCACGCCGTCCGGGCGCGATCGGTGCTCGGGCCCTCGCCGCTGCTCGTCCCGGAGGTCCGCGTCGCCCTGGAGGCCGATCCCGCGGCGGCGAGGGCGCGGCTGCGCCCCGGGATGCGGTACTACTTCGAGCTCGCCAACTACCGGAACAACCTGCTGCGGCTCGGCGTCGCCGAGGAGATGCTCGACCCGGAGCGGGACGACGCGATCGACCTGCTCGCCGTCCACGGCGACGCCGGACAGGTGCGAGCACGGGTGGACGCGCACCTGGCGGCCGGCGCCGACCACGTCCTGCTGCAGCTCGTGCCGGCGGACGAGGCGGGCCTCGTCGACGAGCTGAGGCGGCTCGGCGCGGCGCTCGGGCTGGGCTGAGCCGGACCGGGCGGCTCAGGCCGCGGCGAGCCGCGCCCGCAGTCGCGCGTGGAGCTCCTCGACGCGCGCCGCCGAGAGCGGTCCCGGCATCGCGAGCAGCTCGCCGAGCCCGGCCGGCGAGGTGACGCCGACGCCGTCGATGAGGAAGCCGCGCTCGTTGCCGGGCTCCCAGTCGGCGTCGACGAAGCAGAGCACCGCGCGGATCGGGACGTCCCGCTCGTCGAGCGCTTCCGCGACGATCCCGAGCTGCCGGCGCGCCCCGGCCACGAGCTCCGTGCGGTCGGCCCCGCCGACCCGCAGCCGCAGGATCGACCCGTCGCCGAGCCGCACCAGCCGCGGCGCGCCCGCGTAGTGCTTCGCGTCGATCACGAGCACGCCGGACGGCGCGACGGCGATGTGGTCGATGTTCGCCGTCGAGCCCGGCACCGCCCGGTCGTGCAGGGCGCGCACGCCCTCGGCCGCGTCGAGCACCCGGCCGACGGCGATCTCGCCCTCGGCGCCCTTCGCCCAGGCGCGTCCCTCGTGCGCCGGCCGTCCGCCGAGCACGGCCTCGCGGTGCGCCGATGCGCCCGCCCAGCCGTGGATCCCGGTCACGCCGCCGAGACTACCCCCGCCCTCCGACCTCGCCCGTGCGTCGTCGCATCCGCCGCCGAATGCTGCCCACGGGGCCCGCGCATCGCTAGGCTCTGGGGCGAGTCGCCCGGACCGGCGGCCGGAACCGGAAGGAAATCCAATGACGGACACGACGCCGGAGCGCAAGTCGCTCACCAACGGCATCAGGGTCGCGCTGGGGGTCGGCGGCCTCGTCGCCCTCATCCTCGGCGTGCTCATCCTCGTCTGGCCCACCAAGACCGCCGCAGTGGTCACGGCGCTCATCGCGATCTACGCGATCGTGCAGGGGCTCGTCTACGGCGGCATCGGCATCTTCTCGAAGAAGCTGGGGGTGTGGGCCCGGATCGGGCACGTCGTCCTCGGCCTCGTCTTCATCGCCGCGGGCATCATCGCCTTCGCCAACCTCAGCGGCGCCACGACGGTGCTCGCCCTGATCGTCGCGATCTTCATCGGCGCGTCGTGGATCGTGGAGGGCATCGTCGCGTTCACGCTGCTCGGCCGGTCGACGGCGTCCAAGGGCTGGACGATCTTCTACGGCATCCTCAGCGTCGTCGCCGGCATCGTCGTGATCCTCGCGCCGTTCTGGGCGATCGCGATCCTCTGGCTGGTCCTCGGGATCTCGCTCGTGGTGCTCGGCGTGATCCAGATCGTCCGCGCCTTCATGTTCGGCAGCTCGCGCCGGGCCTGACCCCCGCGGCGACCCCGTCGAGCCCGGCGGGTCCGACCGGCCACCGCGCCGGATCGGCCCCGCCGAGGCTCGACGACGGGGTCGCGGTCCGCGCTCGAACGCGATGAGCGGACCACGGTGGAAGGGTGCTAGACTCGTTCACCGCGACGCGGGGTGGAGCAGCTCGGTAGCTCGCTGGGCTCATAACCCAGAGGTCGTTGGTTCAAATCCAGCCCCCGCAACGAGCCGAGGGTCCGGATCGATTCAGGTCCGGGCCCTCGTCCACATCGGCGCTGTTTCACGTGTCGATTCACCTCCTGACACGTAGGGAAGCAAATGGCCAGCACTGGCACCGTCAAGTGGTTCAACGGCGAGAAGGGCTTCGGCTTCATCGCCCCCGACGACGGCTCGGCCGACGTCTTCGCGCACTTCAGCGCGATCGAGGGCAGCGGCTTCCGCAACCTCGAAGAGGGGCAGAAGGTCGAGTTCGAGGTCGAGCAGGGCCAGAAGGGCCTCCAGGCCCGCAACATCCGCCGGCTCTGAGCCGCCGGACCGTCTGAGCGAGGCCCCGCCGCCGACGTCGGCGACGGGGGCTACGCTCGGACCATGAGCGACTACGAGATCCTCGAGATCGGCGCGCTCGAGGCGTGGCGGGCCCACTACGGCGGGTTCCGGCCGGAGTCCTCGCGCGACGGGCGGCGGGTCGTCGACCACGAGCTCGACACGCAGTTCATCGGCATGACCGCGAACGCCCTGGTCGCCGGCGAGGAGGCCGGCTACTGGCACACGCACGACCAGGTCGAGGAGCTCTACGTGTTCCTCTCCGGCCACGGCCAGATGGGCCTCGACGACGAGGTCGTCGAGGTCGGGCCGGGCACGGTCGTGCGGGTCGGGCAGGGCGTCTGGCGCACCTGGCGGTGCCCGCCCGATGCCGTCGACGAGCTGCGCTGGCTCTGCATCCGCGCGGGCGGCTCCGAGGTCGCCCACATGCCGAACGACGGCCATCGCGACGACGTGCGCCCGATGCCGTGGTGAGACCGGTGCGCTGATCCCACGGCGCCCGCCCGGCCGGGACGCGCTCAGCCGCGGCGGGCCGCGCGGCCTCGCAGGGCGAGCAGCACCAGCGCGGTGCCGCCGGCGCCGAGCAGCAGCGCGAGGACGAGCGCCTGGAGTCCGGTGCTCCCGCCGGTCGGCGGCAGCTGCGCCATCGTGACCGTCACGCCGCCCGCGCCGCAGCCCGTCGCCGCGCCGGGGGAGGCGACGACCTGGTTCTGCGCGGTCGCCGACAGCGACCCGGGGCCCACCACGCTGCCGACGAACTGCAGCGTCGCGGTGCCGCCGACGAGCGTCGTCGTCGGGACGACCGGGGTGACGCCGGTGCCGCTGATCGGCGTGATCGGCAGCGCCGGCACGAAGTGCGTGCTCGTCGGGGCGCCGCTCGCGGTCTGCGTGATCGCCGCCGTGACGGCGAGGTCCTCGCCCTCCGCGACCGTGCAGCCGCCGAGCGCCATCGTGAAGACGAGCCAGTCCGGCTCGCTGTAGCCGCCCGTGATCGTGTCGCAGCCGGTGTCGCCGGGCCCGGCGTTGCAGCCGTACCAGTTGGCGCCCGGGTTCGCGAACGCGCCCTCGACACCGGTCGTGTTGCCGAGGATCGCGTTCGCGGCCAGCAGCGCGGGAGCGTCCACCAGGCTGATGCCGACGTCGTTGCCCTGCACGAGATTGCTCGTGATCGTCTGCGGGCCCGAGACGGTGATGCCGTAGTCCGAGCTGGTGACCCGGTTCCCGGTGGCCACGACGCCGGGCCCGGGGATGTCGACGCCGAGGTAGAGCCCGTACGAGCCGAGGATCGCCTTCGGGTCGCCGAGCAGGCCCGAGACGTCGTTGTCCTCGATGACGATCGGGTTCGAGGCGGTCTGCCGCTCGTAGACGCCGGCCTCGCTGCCTGAGATGGTGTTTCCGCGGATCGTCACCGGTCCGGTCGGGGACGAGACGGAGATGCCGACCGAGATCGAGGACATGTCGCCGCCGCAGCCCGGGCCCCCGACCTTCTCGTAGCGGTTGTCGCGGATGATCGAGTCGATGACGGTCGTCGGGCCCTGGATCTGGATGCCGTTCATCGCGATCTCGCAGACCCAGCCCTGACCGATGATCTCGGTGCGCTCGATGTGCGCGCTCGAGTTCGGGCGCACGAGGACACCGACCTTCTGGTATCGGGAGACGACGCTGTCGAGCAGCGTCAGCGAACCGGTCTCGGGGGGCGATCCGACCAGGATCCCGAGCCCGCCCTGTGCTCCGGAGAGCGGGTGGTTCATCATGCCCGTCACGACGCTGTCCGTCATCGTCAGGTCGGCGCCGCCGATGATCAGCACGCCGACGGCGTAGGGCGGCGGCGAGGGGTCGGAGATCGAGCCGCTGCCCTGCACCGTGACCCCGGAGATGGCGACCGTCGCCGCGTTGCGCACCGTGACGTACGGCATCGTGGTGCCCACGGCGGCGAGCGGGCTCGGCCCGCGGTCGATGAACGTCGTGCCCGCGCCGTCGCCGACGATGGTCGTGCTCTGCGTGATGTCGAGCTGCTCGGGGTAGTGCCCGGCCGCGAGGTGCACGGTGGTCGGCGCGGTCGCGAGCGCGGCGGTCAGCGTCGCGAACGCGTCCGTGCCGATCGTCTTCGTCCCGGCCGGGGTGGCGACCGGCGTGCCGTTCGGCTGGCCGACCCAGTCGTCGTCGACCCAGACGTCGCCGGCGGCGTGCGCCGGCGCGGCGACCCCGATCAGTCCGGCGAGGACGGCGAGCAGGGCGGCGGACAGGGCGGCGGTGCGCAGGCGCGCGCGCATCATCGTCAGGGGCTCCTCGTTCGGGTTCGCGGGGCCGGCACTGCGCCGCGGCATGCGCCAACGGCTTCGTTCGGGTTCGGCTCCGAACGTAACCGGCGCCGCCGGCCGCGAGCATCCCCACCTCGGGGGGTGGGGTCGCGCGCACGGGTCCCATGCGCGCCCGCCCCCGGGATGCTCAGGTTCCGGCTCCGGGCTGCTCAACCGGGGACAGCGGGGACCTCACCTGGAACATCTGCTTCCGGATCACCTACCACGAGCTGCCCAAGGGCACGACGGTCGAGTGGCGGTACGTGGCCGACGGCTCGAAGTGCCTCGCCTGGTGGACGGACAACTGGAAGGACACCGTCGGTGTCACGAGTGGACCGCCGACGCGCCCCGGAGGATCGTGCTCGCGAAGCGCGCCGGCAGCGTCGCGATCGCCAGCTGCCATCAGTTCCCGAACCTGGTCTGCCGGGGCGCGGTGGACCAGCACGACGGGTCGGTCTGGAAGAACTACCTGCTCGCGATCGGCTTCGGGCCGTTCCGCTGAGCAGCCGCGGGATGGGCCCGCAGCGCCCCGCTCAGCCGGCCGGGCCCGCTCAGGACCGGACGAGCCGCGCGATCGCCTTCGAGGCCTCGTCGAGCTTCGCGTCCAGCGTCGCGCCGCCGGACGCGACGGCGTCCCGCACGCAGTGCTTGAGGTGGTCGTCGAGCAGGCCGACCGCGACGCTCTCCAGCGCGCTCGTCAGCGCGGAGATCTGGGTGAGGATGTCGATGCAGTACTGCTCCTCGTCGATCATCCGCGAGATCCCGCGGGCCTGCCCCTCGATCCGCCCGAGGCGCTGCAGGTAGCGCTCCTTGTCGGAGATGTATCCGTGATGGACGTGCGGCTCAGACATGGCTGCGGTGCTCCTTCGTGCGGTCGTCGGCGCCCTCGATCCTCACGGCGCCCCGGTCGGGGCGCAGGTCGAGACGGCGCAGCAGCTGAGCGTTGAGCGCGACGACGATGGTGGACAGCGACATCAGGATGGCACCGATCGACATCGGCAGCGTGAACCCGATCGGGGCGAGCACTCCGGCGGCGAGCGGCACCGCGAGCAGGTTGTAGCCGGCGGCCCACCACAGGTTCTGCGTCATCTTGCGGTAGGCGGCGTTCGAGAGCTCGATGACCGAGCGCACCGAGCGCGGGTCCGAGCTCGCCAGCACGACGCCGGCCGAGGCGATCGCGACGTCCGTCCCGGCGCCGATCGCGATGCCGACGTCGGCCCTGGCGAGGGCCGGCGCGTCGTTGACGCCGTCGCCGACCATCGCGACCGAGCGGCCCTCGGCCTGCAGCTCCGCGACCTTCGCCGCCTTGTCCTCCGGCCGCACGCCGGCGAACACGCGGTCGATCCCGAGCTCCGCCGCGACGGCGGCCGCGACCGACTCGGCGTCGCCGGTGATCATGACGACGCTGCGGCCGAGCGCGTGCAGCGCGTCGACCGCCTCGCGGGACTCGGGCCGGATGCCGTCGGCGAGCCGGAGCGCCCCGACGACGGCGCCGTCCCGCAGCACGTGCAGCACGGTCGCCCCTTCGGCCCGCCACGCCGCGGTCGCGGCGAGCTCGGGCTGCCCCTCCTCCGCGAGCAGGTGCGGGCCGCCGACCCGGACGCGGTGGCCGAGCACGGTCGCCGTCACGCCGACGGCGGGGGAGGAGGAGAACGCCGTCGCGGCCGGGACCGCCGTCGCGCGTGCGCGGGCCGCGGCGACGATCGCGCGCGCCAGCGGGTGCTCGGAGTCGGTCTCGGCGGCGGCGGCGAGCGCGAGCAGCTCGTCCTCGGGCAGGTCGCCGGCACTCGCGACCGCGGTGACCTCCGGCTCGCCCCGGGTGAGCGTCCCGGTCTTGTCGAAGAGGACCGTGTCGACCGTCCGCATCCGCTCCAGCGCGAGGCGGTCCTTGACGAGCACGCCGCCGCGCGCCGCGCGCTCGGTCGCGATCGCGACGACCAGGGGGATCGCCAGGCCGAGCGCGTGCGGGCAGGCGATGACCAGCACCGTGATGGCCCGGACCACCCCGTCGTCCGGGCGGCCGACGAGCGACCAGACGAGCATGGTGAGGATCCCGGCGCCGAGCGCGAACCAGAACAGCCAGCCCGCGGCGCGGTCCGCGAGCCGCTGCGCGTGCGAGGGCGAGGCCTGGGCCTCGGCGACGAGCCGGCGGATGCCCGCGAGGGCGGTGTCCTCGCCGACGGCGGTCACCTCGACCCGGATCGAGGAGTCGGTCGCGATGGTCCCGGCGACGACCGCGTCGCCGTCCCCGCGCCGCACCGTGCGCGACTCGCCGGTGATCATCGACTCGTCCATGCTCGCCGAGCCGTCGACGATCCGCCCGTCCGCCGGCACCCGCCCGCCGGGACGCACCAGCACCGTCTGGCCGACGCGGAGCTCCGACGGCGGCACGGCCATCAGATGGTCGCCGTGGACGACCTCGGCGGTGTCCGGCAGCAGCGCGGCGAGCGAGTCGAGCGCCGAGGTCGTCCTGGTCAGCGCGCGCATCTCGATCCAGTGCCCGAGCAGCATGATGACGACGAGCAGCGCGAGCTCCCACCAGAAGTCGAGCTCGTGATCGAGCAGGCCGAGCGTCGATCCCCAGGAGGCGAGGAACGCGACCGTGATCGCCAGCGCGATGAGCAGCATCATGCCGGGCCGGCGCACGCGGATCTCCGCGACGCCGCCGGAGAGGAACGGCCAGCCGCCCCAGGCGAACAGCACCGTCCCGAGGGCCGGCGAGACCCAGCGCACCCACTCCGAGTCCGGCAGGGAGTAGCCGACCAGCATCGCGAACATCGGCGAGCAGGCGACGACCGGCACCGCGACGACGAGCATGATCCAGAACAGCCGCCGGAACTGGGCGGCGTGATCGCCGTGCCCCGCGTGCCCCATGTGCCCGGCGTGGTCCGCATGGTCGGCGTGGCCCGCGTGGCCAGTGTGTCCCGCGTGGCCGGAGTGCTCGCTGTGAGCGGCGTGGTCGCCGTGCCCCGCATGGTCGGTGTGTCCCGCGTGCTCGCTGTGCCCCGCGTGGTCGCCGTGTCCGGCATCGGCATGGCAGGCGTGCGCCGCGGGCGCGACCGGCTCAGTCATCGGCGCCGCATCGACGTGATGACGGGCACGCTCCCCGTGCGGGTTCGCCTCGTCGGACGTCTCGTGGTGGTGCCCATGCCCAGTTCCGTGCTCATGCCGTTCGGCCATGCGTTCGCCCTTCCGTGTACGGTACCCCCGTAGGGTATCAGATCGGGTGGACGGACGGAACCGCATCGGTCGTGGTGGGGACGGCCCGTCCCGGCGCGCGAGGACCACCGCAGCCGAGTCGGAGGAGGCCGCCGGCTGCGCCGGCCGCGGCCGGGACGACGTCAGTCGCGCTTGCCGCCGGCGCGCACGGTCTCGACGAATGCGGCGATCCCGCCGATGCCCCCGAGGACGGCCACGATGCCGAGGATGCCGAGGATGGCGGTTTCGATCGTCATGCGCACAGCCTATCGCTCGCCCGGGCCCGCCCCGGAGAGGTCGCGCACCAGCACCGGGCGCGCCGGCGCCGGGCGGGCGGCCTCGGTGAAGCCGTTCGCGAGGAAGGCGCTCGCCGGCCCGTGGTAGAGGTCGTTGTCCGAGGTCGCGGCGACGGAGGTGTCGATCGGGTAGGCCTCCACGGAGACGGCCCCGTTCGCCTCGGCGAACTCGACCGCGTCGGCGACGAGCCGGCGGACGACCCCCTGGCCGCGGTGCTCGCGCCGCACCTGGAAGCAGGTGATCGCCCAGACCGCGGGGTCCGCCATCGGGGCCGGGCTCGCCTTCGGGATCCGCGAGCGCCGCAGCCGGCCCTGCTCGACGCGCGGCGCGACGCGGACCCAGCCGGCCACCGCGCCGTCGACGTAGGCGACGAGCCCGCGCGCCGGCCCGGCCGCGACCTCCCGCTCGAGCGCCGCGCGGCGCTGCTCCGAGGTCTCCGAGCGCCACTCGGAGCTGGTGGAGTGGAACCACCGGCACCAGCAGCTGCCGCCGTCGCCGCCGCCGGTCATCGCCGCGACGACGTCCGCCCAGCGGTCCGCGGTGGCCGGCGCCGTCGTGATCTCGGGCATGGCGCGGTCCGCCTCAGGACCCGAGGACCGCCGGCGTGAACGGCGGGGTGACGTCCGCGGCGTAGACCGGCGCGGGCAGCACGGTGTCGGTCGCGCCCCCCTGGATCTGCCGGATCGCGTCGACGATCGCGTCGATGTTCTCCGGGACCGGCAGGCCGCACTTCTTCAGCTCCGACTGCAGCTCCAGCGTCAGCCGCGACTTGCCGGCCTCCACGGCCTGCGCGGTGGTGCCCTCGCCGGGCGCCGTGGTCGCGTTCTGGATGTCGGAGACCTCGCTGCAGACGTGGTAGACGGAGCCGCCGGCGACCCAGTAGACGTGGTCCTGCCCGAGGAGCTGGACGACCGTCGACTGCTCGGCGGTGTACTGCTCGACCGAGGGCGGGTTGAAGTCGATGCCGAGCGCGACCGCCGCGCCCGCGAGCACGATGCCGACGACGCCGGCGAGCGTCTTCTGCCCGCCGGACATGTCCTTGTTCAGGAACACCATGATGATCAGCGGCAGGAACGCGACGATCGCGACGATCGCGCCGAGCTGGTTCTGCACGAAGAACCGCACCTTGTCCTGCTTCGAGGCCGGGTCGAGCCGGTTCGCGCGCTTCCAGAGCACCGAGCCGGTGATCGAGAGCGCGGCGATGACGACCAGCAGCACGATGAGCGCGATGAACGCCCACTGCGGGAACTCGTAGGTCACCGACTGCTGGGTCAGCAGGCCGGTGGCGTCGTCGCGGGTGACGACGACCGTGCCGGCGGCGCTCTGCGCGACCTGGCGCTGGCGCAGCAGCCAGAAGATGCCGACGGCCTCGCCGACGATCGCGACGATCCAGAGGATCCAGGCGATGATCCGCAGCCGTGTTGCTCGCTGCTTCGCCTCGGGGGTCGGCTTCCAGGTCGCCTCGGCGGTCTTCTTCTCGGCGGCTTCGGCCATCTGTTCCTCCGGTCGTGGTCGGCTGCGGATGAAGCGTATCGACTCCCCGAGCCCGACCGGTAGCGGCTACGGCACGACCTCGACGGCCTCCATCATGCCCATGTCCTCGTGATCGACGTAGTGGCAGTGGTCGACGTACTTGCCGGTGAAGTCGACGAGGTTCATCTGCATCGTGAACGCGTTCGGCCCGAGCGGGTAGGTGTCCCGCCACTGCGGGGTGCTCAGCGGCACCCCGTTCACCTGGGTGACGAGGAACGGGTTGATGTGGATGTGGAAGATGTGGTCGAAGCCGTCGTCCATGTCCTCGACGTCCCACTCCTCCGCGGTGCCGAGCTTCATCCGGTACGGCGCGGCGGCCGGATCGAAGGGGACCCCGTCCACCCCGAGCGCGATGAAGTCGCCTCCCTTGTCGTAGAGCGACTCGTAGGTCAGGGTCCTGCGCCTCGCGATCGGCAGGACCGGCGGGTCGTAGGCGGGCAGCCGGCTCGGCAGCCCCATCTCGACCGGATCCCCCTCGACGCGCACCGTCGCGACCACGCGCGCCAGCTCCGACGCGGGGACGTAGCCGTCCTTGTCGGGCGTCGGCGCGACCGCGGGCACCTGCGAGGTCGGCTGCAGCTCGATGTCGTAGCTGCCGATCGCGCCGGCCTTGACGAGGAGCTCCACCCGGCCGCCGGGGACGACCATGGTCTGCTGCTCCTCGACCGGCGCGGCGAGCGTGTACCCGTCGTAGGCGAGGTGGTGGACGGGGTGGCCGGCGACGGTGAGCTGCGCCGACCAGCTCGCGGCGGCGTTGACGATCCGCCAGCGCTGCACCTCGCCGGGGCGCATCGTGATGACCGGACGGTACTGGCCGTTGATGATCCAGAACTCCTGGGCATCGGGCCAGTAGTTCCCGTTCGGGTCGTCCGGCGTCGGGTCGGCGAGCGCGTACTCGGCGGTCAGCTCGATGTCCTGCAGGACGAGGATCTTCTCGGCCGCCGCGGCGATCTCGGGCACCTCGTCGATCGCGCCCCGGATCACGATCGCCCCGGCCATCCCGCCGCGCACCTGCTGCTTGACCCCGCCGTGGTTGTGCGGGTGGTACCAGAACAGGCCGCCGGTGTGGTCGTCCGGCACCCGGATGTCGTAGCGCTGGTTCGCGCCCGGCTCGAGGACGAGGAAGACGTTGTCCCCGGAGCCATCCGCGGTGTCGGAGGGGGACACGTGCAGGCCGTGGGTGTGCAGGTTCGTCGTCGTCCAGGCGTGCGGCCGGGTCATGTCCGTCGGAAAGGCCTGGCCGGCCGCGTCCGTCTCGGTGCCCGGGGTCGGCGTCGGATGCGAGGCGTGCGACTGCGGCGGGAGCCGGTTCTGCAGCTCGAAGGCGATGGTCTCGCCGGGGAGCACCTCCCAGGTGGCGCCCGGAAGGGCCCCGTCGTAGGTGTAGGTGCGGACCATGGCGCCGATGCCGACGTCGACGTCGGCGACCGTCGCGGTGAGCGGCCCGGTGAGCCGGCCGTTCGCGGCGCGGCGCACCGGCGGGTTGGCGAGCTCGAGCCCGGAGGCGAGCGCGGCGCGCGGAGCGGTGCTGCAGGAGGCGAGCACCGTCGGTATGGCGAACGCGCCGATGGTGCCCGCGATCGCGACGCCGATCGCCTGCCGTCTGGTGAATCCCCGACCCCCGTCAGCCACGGCATCAGGCTAGTGATCCGGGGATCGCCGCGCACCGGTTTTCTCCACAGGGGATGGCACCACACGCCAGCGCCCGATCGAGAACTGTGGAGAACTCGCGGCGTGCACCGCGGCGGCTCCATACCGTCCACGGCATGCACACCTCTGCGTCTCGCATCGTCCCCGCGCTCGCCCGTGTCGCGGCGGCCCTCGCCGCGCTGCTCGTCGCGGGCCTCGTGGCCGTGCTCCCCGCGAGACCGGCCGCCGCCGCGGGCATCGGGCCCGGCTGGGGGCCGCAGGACAACGGCGGCCTGGGCTTCGTCGGCGCCTTCGTCGTGGGCGGTCGGCAGGTCTACTGCCTCGAGCCGGCGCTCGAGGCGCCGCTCGGCGCCACCTCGCCGCTCGGCTACGGCGGCTGGGGCGCCGCGTCGCCCGACGACCTCGCGCGGGCGAGCTGGGCGATCGCGACCACGGGGCAGTCGTCCGATCCGCGGGACGCCGTGGCCGTGAACCTCTACGTCTGGTCCCTGCTCGCGCCGGTCGCGTACGCGGCGCACGGCGTGCCCGGCGACGACTGGTACGCCGACTACGTCCCGGACCCGGCCGATCGCGCGGAGACGCTCGCCCGGCTCGCCGCGCTGCGCGCCGGCGGCGCGTCCGTCGCGGCCGTGGCCGGCACGGGAGCGGGCGCCCTGTCGATCACGATCGACCCCGTCGACGAGTACCGCGGCAGCGTCGTCGTGTCGGCCCTCGAGCCCGCCTCGGCGACCGGGGCGCTGGTGCTGGAGCACGCGGTCTTCGACGCGACCGGCACCGCCTCGATCGCGGGCGTCGGCGCGGGCGCCGTGCTCGCCATCACCGCGATCCCGCCGTCCGGTCCCGCGCCGTACCGGGTGTCCGTCGACGGCGCCTTCGCCGCGGCCGGGTGGCGCGGGGAGATCGAGCGGTGGGCGACGCCGGACGCGCAGACGCTCGCCGGCTCCGGCCGCGCCTCCGACCTGGTCTTCCCGCTCGCCGGCTCGGACGATCGCGACCGCAGCGTGCTCTTCCAGCCGATCGTGACGACGCGGGCCCTCCAGCAGCGCATCGAGCCGGGCGGGCGGTTCGCCGACCTGCTGCGGTTCGAGCTCGCGCCGGACGCGGACGGCCGGGTCAACCGCTGGTATCGCACGGCGGCCGGTCATCTCCCCATCACCGCCTCGTGCCGCCTGTACGGGCCGTTCGCGGCGTCGCCGGCACCGGCCCCCTCGCCGCCGGCGGGAGCGCCGCTCGCGAGCTCCTTCGTCGTCACGACCGGCCCGGACGGCCCCGATGCCGACTACGTCGTCGACTCGGAGCAGCCGCTGACCGCAGCCGGGTGGTACACCGCCCAGTGCTCGATCGACGCCGGCTCGCAGCCCGCCGCGACGCGCCCCTACCTGCCGCCCGGCTATCGCTTCGAGGACGCCTTCGGCGTCGCCGCGGAGTCCGCGCTGGTCCCGTTCCTGCCGGCGATCTCCACCGCGTTCCCCGCCGCGACCGCGGTGCCCGGTGCGCGGGTGGTCGACGCGGTGACGATCTCCGTCGCCGCCGGGCCGTGGCCGCTCGACGCGGGCGGCGAGCCGATGCCGGTCGAGCTGGAGGGGCGCTTCACGGTCGTGGGCGAGCGGCCCGTCCGGGCCGGGGAGCCGCCCGCGGGGGCGGAGGAGATCGCGGTGCAGCGGATCGTCGCCGCCGGACCGGGGACCTATTCAGCCGAGCCGGTCACGATCCCGGCCGGGTCCGGCTGGCTCGTCGCGCGGTGGTGCGTGCTCGAGGGGGAGGCCGTGCGCCCGAGCTGCGACGACTGGGGCGCCCCGGGGGAGATCGTCGAGTTCTCGCCGCCGCAGGCCCCGCCCGCTCCGCCGCGCCTCGCGGCCACCGGGACGGACGGATCGGCGCTCGCGCTCGGAGCGGGACTCGCCATGGCGGTGATCGGATCCGGCACCCTGCTGCGGCTCGCCGCCGGACCCCGGCGTCGGCCGCGGCGGCGTCGGACGACGCGATGAGGGGGCGGCCCCGCTCGGGGGAGCGCCATCGCCGCGGCCTGCGGCAGGATGGGAGCCGTGACGGTCTTCCGGATCGGGACGCGGGCGTCGGCGCTCGCGGCGGCGCAGGCGGCGCGGGTCGCCGCACGGCTCGGCGCGCACGAGCTCGTGACGATTCCGACGCCGGGCCGGGAGGGCGCTGCGGGGCCCGACGGCCTCGGCGCGGATGCCGTGAGCCGTCTCCGCTCGGCGCTGCTCGCCGGCGAGGTGGACGCGATCGTCCATCCGCTGCAGGACCTGCCGTTCGCGCCGGTGGACGGCGTCGTGCTCGCCGCGGTGCCGCGGCGCGACGACGCGCGGGACGCGTTCTGCTCCCGGGGCCCCCGGCTCGCGGAGCTGCCGGCCGGAGCCCTGGTCGGCGCGGACTCGCCGCTGCGACGCGCGCAGCTGCTCGCGGCGCGACGCGACCTCGGGATCGTCGCGGTCGAGGGCGGGGTCGCCGCCCGGCTCGCCCGGCTCGCCGAGGAGGGGCCCGAGCGGCTCGACGGCGTCGTGCTCGCCGCGGCCGACCTGGGGTGGCTCGGCCGCTCCGCGGACGCGACGGAGCTCTTCGACCTCGCCGACCGGCCGACCGCGCCGGCGCAGGGCGCGCTCGCGGTCGAGATCCGCGTCGACGGCCCCGCGGAGGCCCGTCGGCGCGTGGCGGCCCTCGATCACCGACCCACCCGGCTCGCGACCGCGGCGGAGCGCGGCGTGCGCGAGCGCCTCGGGCCGGATCTCGCCGGACGGCTCCGACTCCCTGACGGCCTCGCACGCCGGCTACCCGGAGGACTCCGCGGACCCGGCGGCGGAGCTCGCCGACCGGGTCGCCGACGAGCTCCTCGCCGCCGCCTCGGATCCTCCGGACTGAGCGGACGCGGCGCTCCCCGGCCGCGGCCGTCGCGCCCGGATCGTCCGACCGGGCGGAGCGGTAGGCTCGCGGCGTGAAGCCGGTGGTCGCGGTGGCGCAGTTCGCGCCGGGGGCGGACGTCGCGGCGAACCTCGCGACGATCCGGCGGCTCGCCGTCGAGGCCGTCGGGCGCGGGGCCGGGCTCGTCGTGTTCCCCGAGTACGCGCAGTTCTTCGACGGGGCTCCGGGGCCGAGCTGGCCGCCGATGGCCGAGTCGCTCGACGGGCCGTTCGTGCGGGCGCTCGACGCGCTCGCCGACGCGTCCGGCGCGACGATCGTCGCCGGCCTGATCGAGGCGGGCTCGTCGCCGGACCGCTTCCACAACACGGTCGTCGCCGTCGCGCCGGGACGCGGGCTCGTCGCGAGCTATCGGAAGCTGCACCTCTACGACGCCTTCGGCGCCCGGGAGTCCGACTGGGTCGAGCCGGGGGGGATCGCCGCGCCGCAGACCTTCGAGTGGGCCGGCCTCACGGTCGGGCTGCAGACCTGCTACGACATCCGGTTCCCCGAGGTCACCCGCCGCATCGTCGACGCGGGCGCCGACCTGGTGCTGGTGCCGGCGGAATGGGTGCGCGGTCCGCTCAAAGAGCATCACTGGCGCACCCTGGTCGTCGCGCGCGCGCTGGAGAACACGGTCTACGTCGCCGCCGCCGGGCAGATCCCGCCGATCGGGGTCGGCGCGTCGCTCGTCGTCGACCCGATGGGGGTGGCGATCGCCCAGCTCGGCGAGGTCGAGGACGTGGCGACGGCGATCGTCTCGGCCGAGCGCATCGCCGAGGTGCGTCGCGCGAACCCCGCGCTCCGGCTGCGCCGCTTCCGCGTCGCCGAGCCCGACCCCGACGCCTGAGCTCAGCCGCCGAGACGCGACACCGCGGTGACCGCGGTGAACACCACGACGCCGCCGCAGGCGATCAGCACGCTGCGGGCGCGCGCCGTGTCCAGCCGGGGCGTGGCGAGCCCGAGCGCGACGGCGAGCGCCGCGGTCAGGAGATACGCGTAGATCGGCAGCGCGCCGATCGCCTCGGGTGCGATGATCCAGAACACGTAGACGGCCGCGGCGATCACCGCGACGACGATCGCGCGCACGTTCGGCCGACCTCGTCCCATCCCGGTCAGCGCCAGGGCGGCGATGCCGAGGTGGATCCAGGCGAGCGCCGACTGCGCGATCGCCAGCAGCTGCCAGGACAGCCCGACCAGGGTGATCAGCGCGACGACCGCCCCCGCCGCGCCGAGGATGATCGCGGCCCGCTCGACGAACGGGTTCCGGGCGCGGTCCTCGCCCTGCTCGGTCGCGTCGCTCATCGGCCCAGCGCTCCCAGCCTCGCGACGGCCTCCTGCAGGACGGGCACGCGCTTGCAGAACGCGAACCGCAGCAGGGAGGCGTACTCCGCCCGATGCGCCTCGGAGACCAGTGCGCTGACGGGGACGCCGACGATCCCGGCGCGCTCGGGCAGGCTCCGGGCGAACGCCGTCGCGTCCGGCTCGCCGATCGCCGACGTGTCGACGACGACGAAGTAGCCGGCCGACGGGCGGTAGACGGTGAGCCCCGCGTCCGCGAGCCCCGCCACCAGCAGGTCGCGCTTGTCGCGGAGCGCCGTCGCGGCGCCGTGGAAGACGGCGTCCGGGAGCCCGAGGCCGACCGCGATCGCGGGCTGGAAGGGACCGGCGTTCACGTAGGTGAGGAACTGCTTGACCGCGGTGAGCGCGGTGACGAGCCGGGCGGGGCCGACGGCCCAGCCGACCTTCCACCCGGTCACCGAGAAGGTCTTGCCCCCCGAGGAGATGGTGAGCGTCCGCTCCCATCCTCCGGGCAGGGCGGCGACCGGGACGTGCGCGCCCTCGAACACCAGGTGCTCGTACACCTCGTCGGTGACGATGATCGCGTCGTGGCGATGCGCGAGCGCGACGACGTGCTCGAGGAGCTCGCGGGGCCAGACGGCGCCGGACGGGTTGTGCGGCGTGTTGACGAGGATGACCCTGGTCCGGTCGCTCACGGCGGCGTCGAGCGCCTCCGGCTCCGGCAGGAAGCCGGGCGCCGACACGGGGACCGTCACCAGGCGGGCGCCGGCGAGCGCCGCGATCGCGCCGTAGGAGTCGTAGTAGGGCTCCGCGACGACGACCTCGTCGCCGGGCTCGGTGAACGCGAGGATGGCCGCGGCGATCGCCTCCGTCGCACCGGCCGTCACCAGCACCTCGGCGGCGGGGTCGGCCTCGATGCCGTACCAGTGCCGCTGGTGAGTCGCGATCGCCTCGCGCAGC
Organism: Micrococcales bacterium 73-13; assembly: GCA_001898855.1. Taxonomy (GTDB): domain Bacteria; phylum Actinomycetota; class Actinomycetes; order Actinomycetales; family Microbacteriaceae; genus 73-13. The sequence goes on along the minus strand of MKVN01000025.1, from coordinate 128,932 downwards.
ACCGGCAGTCCGGTGCCGGGCGGGTACTGGTTGTAGCCGGCGTCGATCGCCGCGTGCGCCGCTTCGAGCACCTCCGGCGGGCCGTCCTCGTCGGGGAACCCCTGGCCGAGGTTGATGGCGCCGGTCCGGCTCGCGAGCGCCGACATCTCGGCGAAGATCGTCGGCTGCGGATGGCCGTCGGCGTCGAGCAGCCCCGCCCCGCTCGCGGCGCGGTGCCAGCTGCCGTGGACGTCGTCGGCGACCCGGGGTGCTCGGGGAGTCATCGTCTCCGAGCCTAGGGCGTGGCGCCGCCTGGAGAACCCACTGCTGCGACATAGGGGAACCACAGATGCCGGAAATAGCATGTCCAGGTTCGCATCGGATGGTGACGGTGTCGAAGGGACAGACATGAACGACATCGAGCACCCGGCTCCGGCCGAGCCGGAGGAGCCGACCGGCGCCGCGCCGCAGCCCGTCGCGCCGGACCAGGCGGCATCGGAGCAGGCGGTCGCCGCCGACCACCAGGCCCCGATCGCACCGGCCGCCGCGAACCCCGACGCCATGGCTCCGATCGCCATGGCTCCGATCGCCACGGACCCGGCCGTCGCGCCCGCCGCCACCGCGCCGGCCGCCCCGGTCGCGCCGCCGACGCCCCCCGTGCCGCCGATGCCGCCCGCTCCGGCCGGCGGATACCAGGCGCCGTCCGGCGGACATCACGCGCCTGCCGGCGGGCACGCCTCGACCTCCTACGCCTCCGCACCGGCCGCCGCCGCGGTTCCGGCCGCCGCGCTCGCCGCGCCGCCGCGCCGCCGCGGGTGGGTCCCCGTGGTCGGCGCCCTCGCCGCAGGCGCCGTCTTCGGCGCCGCCGCGGGCGCGGGCACCGCGGTCCTCGTCACGCACTCGGAGGGCAGCGGCACGGTGCCGCTCAGCGCCTCGCCCCAGACCATCACGGTGAACGACACCGCGAGCGTCAATGCGATCACCGCCGTCGCGGCGAGCGCGATGGACTCCGTCGTGACACTCTCGGTCGCCGACAGCGCGATCGGCGCCGGCACCGGCTCCGGCGTCGTCATCGACGACCAGGGACACATCGTCACGAACACGCACGTGGTGACCCTGGGCGGGCAGACCGCGAACCCCACCATCAAGGTGACCACCAGCTCCGGCCGGGTGTACAGCGGGACGGTCGTCGGCACCGACCCGCTCCTCGACCTCGCGGTGGTCCAGGTGACGGACGCGACCGGCCTCGTCCCGATCGAGTTCGCCGACTCGTCCGACCTCAACGTCGGCGACCTCACCGTCGCGATCGGCGCGCCGCTCGGGCTCTCCGGCACCGTGACCAGCGGCATCGTCAGCGCGCTCGACCGCAGCATCCAGGTCGCCTCCAGCGCCGTCCCGGACAGCTCGTCCGACTCCGGGTCCCAGGGCCAGAGCCCGTTCGGGAACTTCCGCTTCGACCTGCCGGGCGTGAGCACGCCGAGCGCGAAGAGCTACATCCAGCTGCCCGTGATCCAGACCGACACCGCGATCAACCCCGGCAACTCCGGCGGCGCGCTGCTGGACGCCAACGGCCGGCTGATCGGGATCAACGTCGCCATCGCCGGCGACACCGGGGGGAACATCGGCGTCGGCTTCGCCATCCCGTCCAACGTGGTCCGGCGCGTGTCGTCGGAGATCGTCGAGAGCGGCTCGGCGACGCACGGCCTGCTCGGCGTCACGGTCGTGGACGTCGCCCAGGACCCCTCGCAGTCGAACGCCGGCATCGTCGGCGCCAGCGTGCAGCAGGTGGTCTCGGGCGGCGGCGCGGCGGCGGCGGGCATCCAGGTCGGTGACATCATCGTCTCGGTCGACGGCATCCCGATCACCTCGCGCAACGACCTCACGGCGCAGATCCGCACCTACGGGGTCGGGGACGTCGTCGACGTGGTGTTCGTCCGCAGCGGCCAGACGAAGACCGTCCAGGTCACCCTCGGCGACCTGAAGGACCTGCCCCAGTAGGCCAGCGGCGCCATCAGTGCGCGCGGCGGCGGGACGTGGACACCGCCGCCGCGCAAGCGCGTCCGACGCTACCCGGTCGGGGCCGGGAGCACGCCCGGATCGCCGCCGTCGTTGCCAAACCGTGACCGGCTCGCCGGA
>MKVN01000025.1:106751-126808 GCA_001898855.1 Micrococcales bacterium 73-13 | reverse complement strand
CGAGGGCCCGGCCGCGAAGCCGGCGCGTCCGGCGGCCTCCGCCGCCAGGGCGCCGCGGGCGACGCCGGCGAGGACGCCCCGCAAGCCCGCCGCCGCCCGATCCGCCGCCGCGGGCGCGTCGTCCGGCAGGCCGGCCTCGCGGAAGCCGGCCCCTGCGGCGAAGCCGGCGGTGTCCGCTGCGCCGGCCGAGGCGCTGCAGGAGGAGCCCGTCGAGGTCCTCGAGTCGGTCGAGCCCACGGTCGAGTCGGCCGAGGCTCCGGCGCACGTCGAGGCTCCGGAGTCGGAGACCCCGGTCGTCGAACCGGCGGCGGAGTCGGTCGAGACCCTCGAGCCGGAGGCGTCGCCCGCGGATCCCGAGGACTTCGTGGTCCAGGAAGCCGAGCCGGAGTCCGAGCCCGAGGTCGAGGTCGAGGTCGAGGCAGCCGAGCCCGAGGCTCCGGCGGAGGAGCCCGAGGCCGAGTCCGCAGCGCCCGCAGCGGCTCCGGCCGTCGAGCCGTCGAGCCGCGCGGACGACCTCGAGCCGGTGCTCGTGCTCGATTCGCTGTCGAAGCGCTTCGGGGACCGGTTCGCGGTCGAGGACGTCACGCTCGCCCTCGACCCCGGGACGCTCACCGGCATCGTCGGCCCGAACGGCGCGGGCAAGACGACGACCCTCTCCATGATCACCGGGCTGCTGCGACCCACCTCGGGCCGCGTCCTCGTCGCCGGCGTCGACGTCTGGCGCCACCCGCGGCGCGCCAAGCGCCAGCTCGGCGTCCTGCCCGACCGGCTGCACACCTTCGACCGGCTCACCGGCGCGCAGCTGCTCTACTACACCGGCGTGCTGCACGGCCTCGACCGGCGGACCGCGCGCCGCCGCACCGAGGAGCTCGCGGGCGCGTTCAAGGTCGAGCACGCGATGGAGCGGCTCGTCACCGACTACTCCTCGGGCATGCTCAAGAAGATCGCGCTCGCCGCGGCGCTCGTCCACGCGCCGCGGCTGCTCGTGCTCGACGAGCCCTTCGAGTCGGTCGACCCGGTCTCGGCGACGACCGTCGCCCAGATCCTCCGCGACTTCGCGGCCGCCGGCGGCACGGTGCTGCTCTCCAGCCATTCCATGGAGCTCGTGCAGCGCATCTGCGACCACGTCGCGGTCATCGTCGACGGACGGCTCATCGCCGGCGGCACCGTCGACGAGGTGCGCGGCGACCAGAGCCTCCAGGAGCGCTTCGTCGACCTCGCCGGCGCCGACTCCGAATCGATCGCGGATCTGGCATGGTTGCGGCGCTTCTCCGACTGAGGCTGCTCTCCCTCGGCAACCGCGTGGTGCGCCCGCGCGGCGCGGCCGAGCGCTGGGCGGTCGTCGTGGCGGCGGTGTTCGCGGTGGCGGCGGTCGTCGGCATCGTCGCGCTCGGCGGCGTCGCGGCCGCCACGACCTCGGAGCTGCGCAGCGCGGCGTTCGTCGTCGTGGGCTCCGCCGTGGTCGCCGCGTTCTGGCTGCTGCCGTTCGCCTTCCGGGTCGACGAGGCGATGCCGCCGCGCGCCTTCGCGCCCTTCGAGATCGCGCCGCTGCGCCTCGCCGCCGGCCTGGCGCTCACCAGGGTCGCCAGTGTGCCGGTCGTGCTCCTCCTGCTGCTGCTGATCGTCCAGGCCGGCGCGTGGCACGGCGACCCCGCGGCGCTGTGGACGGCGGTCGCCGCGGACGTCGTGATCCTGGCCCTCTGCGTGCTCGGCTCGCAGGTGGCGTCCGCCGTCGCGGGCCACGGCATCGTCGCGAGGAACGTCGCGGGGCTGCTCGCGCTCGCCGTGATCGCGATCCTGGCCCCGCTGGTGGCGGTGCTCGCCACGCTGCCGTGGTCCGGGTCGGGGGTCACCGTGCTGCGACGGACCGCCGCCGTCCTGGACTGGACCCCCCTCGGCGTCGCCTGGGGCGCCCCCGGCGCCGCTGCGGCGGGCGACGGCGGCCTGGCCGCGGCCCGCATCCTGGTCGCCCTCGCGATCGCGGTCGTCCTCGGCGCGCTCTGGTACTGGATCGTGCGCCGGGCGGGCCGCACCATGCCGCGCGCCGAGCACGTGCGGTCGACGGCGGGGCTCGGCGTGTTCGAGGCGGCGCCGCCGTTCCCGGCCGGGGTCATCGCGGCGCGGAGCATCGTCTACTGGATGCGCGACGCCCGGTACGCGGTGCCGCTGCTGATCCTTCCCGTCGTCCCCGTGGTGATCGCCGCGTCGTTCGCGATCGCCGGCATCCCGTCCGGCGTCGCCGCGTGGCTCTGCCTGCCGCTGGTGACGCTGCTCATCGGCTGGTCGGTGCACAACGACATCGCCGCCGACGGCACGGCGTTCTGGCTGCACGTCGTCACCGGCGTCGGCGGGCGCGCCGACCGCTGGGGGCGCATCGTCACGCCGCTCATCGTCGGCGCCGTGGTCGCCGTCGGCGGGGGATACCTCACCGCCTGGATCGCCGGGGACTGGGGGATGCTGCTGCCGCTCATCGCACTCGCGGCCTGCACGCTCCTCGTCGGCCTCGGCGTCGGCAGCGCGGCCTCGGCGATCGCGCCCTATCCGACCGTGCTGCCGGGCAACGGGCCCTTCGCCCAGCCGCAGGCGCTGCGCGGCGGCGAGCCCGCGAAGCAGGCGCTCTCGCTGCTCATCGCCCTGCTGCTGTGCGCGCCGACCATCGCGCTCGTCATCGCCGGGCTCGTCGTCGACCCGGCGCTGCTCGCGCCGGCGGCCTGGGTGGGCCTCGGCTCGGGTGTCGTCGTGCTGGTGCTCGGCGCCGAGCTCGGCGGGCTCGTCGTGTCGCGTCGGGCGCCGGAGATCCTCGCCTTCACGCAGCAGAACTGATCGCGGGCGGTCGGTCGTAGAATCCCGGCATGGCGACTGAGCACACCGGCGGCGGGACCGACGTCATGGATCGGGAGCTCGAACAGCTCCTGAACGGCGAGCTGACCGAGGACGGCGACCACGACCGGTTCTCGCACTACGCGCCGAAGGACAAGATCGTCGAATCCGCCGTCACCGGCAAGCCGATCCGGGCGCTCTGCGGCAAGCTCTGGGTGCCGACCCGCGACCCGCAGAAGTTCCCGGTCTGCCCGGAGTGCAAGGCGGTCTACGAGTCGCTGCGCTCCTGACCGAGCCGTTCCTGTCTCGGCGCCCCCGGGCGCGCGGCTGCCCTCAGACGTAGACCGTCGGGATGGCCGGGTCGCCGCGGCTCAGCCGCAGCGCGTCGGGCGGCAGCTCGGCGATCGCCGCGCGGTGGTGCTCCCGTGCGGCGGCGACCCCGGCGGGCCCGAGGTGCTCCGGAGCGTAGGCGCCGTCCTCGATGAACGTCGTCTCGAGCGCCCGTCCCTCGACGCCGGCGGCCGGCTCGTCGACGAAGACGGTCTCCTCGACCGCCACGCCGTCGGCGGTGCGGCGGATCGGGATCTTCCGCCCGCCGACGGTCGCCTTGCCGGTGGACTGCTTCGCGACCGCGACCCACCGTCCCTCGTCGTCGGTGCGCGCGACGAGCTTGAACACCATGCCGGCCGCCGGGTGCCCGGAGCCGGTGACGACGGAGGTGCCGACGCCGAACGCGTCGACCGGCGCGGCGCGCAACGCCGCGATCGAGTACTCGTCGAGGTCGTTCGTGACCGTGATCCGGGTCCCGGTCGCCCCGAGCGCGTCGAGCTGGGCGCGCACCTGCGCGACGACGACCGGCAGGTCGCCGGAGTCGATGCGCACCGCGCCGAGCCCCGGGCCGGCGACGCGCACCGCGGTCTCGACCCCGGTCGTGATGTCGTAGGTGTCGACGAGCAGCGTGGTGCCCGGCCCGAGCGCGGCCACCTGCGCGGCGAACGCCTCCTCCTCGGAGTCGTGCAGCAGCGTGAACGCGTGCGCGGCCGTGCCCATCGTGGGGATGCCCCAGGTGCGGCCGGCCTCGAGGTTCGAGGTGGCGGAGAACCCGGCGATGAACGCCGCCCGCGCCGCCGCGACCGCGCTCGCCTCGCCGGTGCGGCGCGAGCCCATCTCGGCGATCGGCCGGCCCTCCGCGGCGTTCGCCATCCGGCTCGCGGCCGAGGCGACCGCGGAGTCGTGGTTGAGCACCGAGAGGATCAGCGTCTCCAGGACGACGGCGTCGGCGAACGTGCCGTCGACGCGCAGGATCGGCGAGCCCGGGAAGTAGAGCTCGCCCTCCCGGTAGCCGGTGAGGGTGCCGCGGAAGCGGTAGTCGGCGAGCCAGTCGATCGCGGCGGGCCGGACGATCTCGTGCTCCCGCAGCCAGGCGAGCTCCTCGTCGCCGAAGCGGAACGCCTCGATCAGCTCGACGAGCCGGCCGGTGCCGGCGACGACGCCGTAGCGCCGGCCCGCAGGCAGGTGGCGGGCGAACACCTCGAACACGCCCTGCCGCTCGTGCCGGCCCGAGCCCATCGCCGCGTCGAGCATCGTGAGCTCGTACCGGTCGGTCAGCAGCGCGGTCGATCGCATGGATCCGAGGGTAGCGGGGCCGGCCGGGAGCCCCGCCTACCATGGAGGCGTGGACGACGCGCCGATCGGGGTCTTCGACTCCGGCGTCGGCGGCCTCACCGTCGCGCGGGCGATCATCGACCAGCTGCCGAACGAGCGGATCCTCTACGTCGGCGACACGGCGAACGGCCCGTACGGCCCGCGCCCGATCGCCGAGGTCCGCGAGCTCGCGCTCGGCGTGCTCGACGACATGGTCGCGACCGGCGTCAAGGCGATCGTCATCGCGTGCAACACGGCGTCGGCGGCGATGCTCCGCGACGCCAGGGAGCGCTTCACGCTCGCCGCCGGCATCCCGGTCATCGAGGTCATCCAGCCGGCGGTGCGCGCCGCGGTGCGGCAGACCCGCAATCGCCGGGTCGGCGTCATCGGCACGGCCGGCACGGTCAACTCGCTCGCCTACGAGGACGCGTTCGCCGCGGCCAGCGACCTGGAGATCACGACGCGGGCCTGCCCGCGATTCGTCGAGTTCGTCGAGGCGGGGGTGACGACCGGGCCCGAGCTGCTCGCCGTCGCCGAGGAGTACCTCGCCCCGCTGCGCGCCGCCGGCGTCGACACGCTGGTGCTCGGCTGCACGCACTACCCGCTCATCGCCGCCGCGATCCAGTACGTCATGGGTCCGGAGGTGACGCTCATCTCCAGCGCCGAGGAGACCGCGTTCGACGTCTACCGGACGCTCGTCCGGCACGGCATCGAACGGTCCGACGTCGCGCCGCCGCGGCACCACTTCGAGGCGACCGGCGGCGACCCGGTCGCGTTCAAGCGGCTCGCCCAGCGCTTCCTCGGCCCGGAGATCGTCCGCGTCGAGCCCTTCGCCCCGCTGCCTCCGTCGGTCGGGTAGCACGCGACGCGCCTCGGTAGGGTCGGTCCATGACCTCTGCGACCGAACCCCGCGCCCGCCTCGACGGCCGGCGGCCCGACGAGCTCCGCCCCGTGACGATCGAGCGCGGCTGGAGCGAGCAGGCCGAGGGCTCGGCGCTCATCTCGTTCGGCCGCACCCGGGTGCTGTGCACCGCCTCCTTCACCGCCGGCGTCCCGCGCTGGCTCGCGGGCAAGGGCAGCGGCTGGGTGACCGCCGAGTACGCGATGCTGCCGCGCGCGACGAACGAGCGCAGCGACCGCGAGGCCGTCAAGGGCCGGGTGGGCGGCCGCACGCACGAGATCTCCCGGCTGATCGGCCGCGCGCTGCGCGCGGTCGTCGACACCAGGGCGCTCGGCGAGAACACCGTCGTCATCGACTGCGACGTGCTGCAGGCCGACGGCGGCACCCGGACCGCGTCGATCACCGGGGCGTACGTCGCGCTCGCGGACGCGATCGCCTGGGGACGGGCGCAGGGGCACATCCCGCGGTCGGCCGAGCCGCTCATCGACTCGGTCGCGGCGGTCAGCGTCGGCATCGTCGGCGGCGTGCCGCTGCTCGACCTCGAGTACCGCGAGGACTCCAAGGCGGAGACGGACATGAACGTCGTGACGACCGGCCGCGGGCTCTTCGTCGAGGTGCAGGGCACCGCGGAGGGCGCGCCGTTCGACAAGCGCGAGCTGGACGCGCTGCTCGAGCTGGCCACCGCCGGCACCGCGAGCCTCGCGCGACTGCAGCGGGAGGCGCTCGGTGGCTGAGCCCCGCCGACTGGTGCTCGGCACCAGGAACGCGCACAAGGCCGAGGAGCTCGCCGCGATCCTCGGCGACGCGCTCGACGGCTGGGAGCTGGTGCCGACCGACGGCCCGGAGCCGGTCGAGGACGGCGCGACGTTCGCCGAGAACGCGCTCATCAAGGCCCGCGCCGCCGCCGCGCACGCCGGCCTGCCGGCGCTCGCGGACGACTCGGGCATCGCGGTGACCGCGCTCGGCGGCGCGCCCGGCATCCACTCCGCGCGCTACGCGGGCACCCGGGACGACCGCGACAACATCGAGCTGCTGCTGCGCAGCCTCGGCGACGCGGCCGACCGCTCGGCGCGCTTCGTCTGCGCCGCGGCCTTCGTCGCGCCGGACGGCACCGAGGCGGTCGAGGTCGCCGAGTGGCCCGGCGTCGTGCTCGACGCCCCGGTCGGCGAGGGCGGCTTCGGCTACGACCCGGTGTTCCGACCGACCGGCCACGGAGTGAGCCTCGCGCAGCTGAGCCCGGCGGAGAAGAACGCGATGTCGCATCGCACCATGGCGTTCCGGGCGATCCTCCCGGCCGTCGCCGCCTGGGCCGCCGCCCGCTGACCGCGCGCCCGCGGCCGGGTCCCGCGTGCTAGGTTTTCGGCGTGCCGAAAACGACGCCGGACGAGGGGCCGGGACCGGGCGAGCGCCCCGGACCGGCCGGGCGCGCCGGGCCCGGCGCGCTGCTGCTGCTGGGGCCGGCGTTCGTCGCGGCGATCGCCTACGTCGACCCGGGGAACGTCGCCGCGAACCTCACCGCCGGCGCCCGCTACGGCGACCTGCTGCTGTGGGTGCTCGTGCTCGCGAACGCCATCGCGGTGCTCGTCCAGTACTCCTCGGCGAAGCTCGGCCTGGTCACCGGCCAGAGCCTGTCCGAGCACCTCGGCGAGCGGATGCGCCCCTGGCCGCGCCGGCTCTACTGGCTGCAGGCCGAGCTCGTGGCCGCCGCGACCGACGTCGCCGAGGTGATCGGCGGCGCCATCGCGCTGCACCTGCTCTTCGGGCTCCCGCTCTGGCTCGGCGGCGTCGTCGTCGGGATCGTCGCGATCCTCATCCTGGCCATCCAGTCGCGCCGCGGGCAGCGCGCCTTCGAGCTGACCATCATCGGGCTGCTCGCGGTCATCGTGATCGGCTTCGTGTTCGGGCTCGTGGTCTCCGGCTTCGACGCCGGCGAGGCGGTCGCCGGGCTGGTGCCGAGGTTCGAGGGCACCGACTCGGTGCTGCTGGCGACGAGCATGCTCGGCGCGACCGTCATGCCGCACGCCATCTACCTGCACAGCGCGCTCGCCCGGGACCGCCACGGCCACGTCCGGGACGAGGCGGGGCTGCGCCGGCTGCTGCGCGCGACGAAGACGGACGTGCTCGCGGCGCTCGTCGTCGCCGGCGCCGTGAACATCGCGATGCTGCTGCTCGCGGCGACCGCGCTGCGCGGCGCGGAGGGGACCGACACGATCGAGGGCGCGCACGCCGCGATCGCGGCGGCGCTCGGGCCAGGGGTGGCCGCCGTGTTCGCGGTCGGGCTGCTCGCCTCGGGCCTGGCCAGCAGCTCGGTCGGCACCTACGCCGGCCAGTCGATCATCGGCGGCCTGCTGCGGGTGCGCGTGCCGGTGGGGGTGCGCCGGCTCGTCACGCTCGTCCCGGCGGTCGGGCTGCTCGCGGTCGGGGTCGACCCCACCTGGGCGCTCGTGCTCTCCCAGGTCGTGCTGTCGTTCGGGATCCCGTTCGCGCTGGTGCCCCTGGTGCGGGCCACCGGCTCGGTCCGGGTGATGGGCCGCTGGGTGCACCCGGTCTGGCTGCGCGTGCTCGGCTGGGCCGCGGTCGCGATCGTCACCGCGCTCAACGCGCTGCTGATCGCCCTCGTGCTGGCGGGCTGAGCCTCAGTCGCCCTTCGGCGAGGGCGCCGTCTCGTGGCCGTCCTCGAGGTCGACGACGAGCTCCTCCGCCTCGGCGTCGGTGAGCACGTGCGCGCCGGCGCGCTTCGCGCGGGCGCGGGCGGTGAAGAAGTGGATGGCCGTGGGCACCACGGTGATCAGCACCGCGGCGATCAGGATCAGGTCGATGTACTGGATGACGAAGTCGCTCAGCCACGGGATGTACCCGATGAGGAAGCCGACCAGGGTGAGGCCGGTGCCCCAGAGGACCGCGCCGATCGCGTTGAAGAGCGTGTACTTCCGGTAGTTCATGTGCCCCACGCCGGCCATCACCGGGGTGATGGTCCGCACCACCGGCACGAAGCGGGCGAGGATGACCGAGAGGCCGCCGAAGCGGTGGAAGAACGCGTTGGTGCGCCGGACGTTCTCGACCGAGAACAGCCCGGACTCCTTGCGCTCGAAGATCCGCGGGCCGCCCTTGTGCCCGATGAGATAGCCGACCTCGCCGCCGACGAACGCGGCGACGCTGATCGCGAGGCAGGAGATCCAGATCGGGATCTGGATGCCGGTGTACGGCGGGACCATCGTGCCGGTGAAGGTCAGCAGGCCGGTGATCAGCAGCAGGGTGTCGCCGGGCAGGATGAACCCGATCAGCAGCGCCGTCTCGGCGAAGATGATGAGGCAGACCACCAGGAGCGCCCAGGGCCCGGCGCCGGTGATGATCGCGTGCGGATCGAGCCAGGGGATGAGGGCGCTGTGCGCGATCGGCGCGGCGGCGAGGGTCACGGCGGGCTCCTGTCGTCGTGTCGGTTGCCAGAGTCTAGCCCGGCCCCGCGGCGATGGCCTGGACCCGTTCAGGCCGCCCGATGGCGCCGCTCGAGGGCGGCCCCCTCGACGTCGACGTCCGGCAGGATCCGGTCGAGCCACCTCGGCATCCACCACGCGGCGCGGCCGAGCAGGTGGAGGACGGCCGGCATGACGAGCATGCGGACCACGAACGCGTCGAGCAGCACGCCGACCGCGAGCCCGAAGCCGAGCGGCCGGATGGTGCCGATGTGCGAGAACACGAACCCGCCGAACACCGAGGCCATGATGATCGCCGCCGCGGTGACCACGGCCCGTCCGCTGCGCAGCCCGGTGACGACGGCGATCCGCGGCGGTGCGCCGTGCACATAGGCCTCGCGCATGCCGGAGACGAGGAAGATCTGGTAGTCCATGGCGAGCCCGAAGAGCATGCCGATGACGAGGATCGGCGCGAAGCTGAGCACCGGTCCGGGGTCGTGCACGTCGAGGACGCCGCCGAGCCATCCCCACTGGTAGACGGCGGTGACGGCGCCGAGCGCGGCGAGCAGCGAGAGCACGAAGCCGGCTGCGGCGAGCAGCGGCACCAGGATCGAGCGGAACACGGCGATCAGCAGGATCACGGCGATGCCGGCGATGAGCGAGAGGTAGAGCGGCAGCGCCGCCGCGAGCTGCTCGGAGATGTCGATCGCCGCGCTCGCGGAGCCGGCCACGCCGACCTCGGCGATGCCGTCCGGCGGCGCGGCGTCGCGCAGGGCGTGCACCAGCGCCTCGGTCGCCGCGCTCGTGGACCCCTCGGCGGGGATCACCTGGAAGGCGAGCAGGTCCCCGTCGCCGGTCGCGGCGATCGGCACCGCGGCGACGACGTCCTGCTGCGCCGTCAGGAAGTCGACGAAGCCGGCCTGGACCGCCAGCAGATCGTCCTCGGCGACGGGCGCGTCGGGGGTCGCGACGACGACGAGCGGCGCGTTCCGGCCGGGGCCGAACTCCTCGGCGACGGTCTGGTGCGTCCGGTACTGGGTCGAGTCGACGGGCTCGGAGGAGGCGCTGAGCAGCCCGAGCCTCAGGCCGAGCACCGGGGCGGCGATCGCGAGCAGGCCGACCACGCCGACGACGACCGCGGCGACGGCGCCGCCGGTGCGCAGCGGCCTCGGGGCGGCCGGCGCGGCCGGAGCCGCGGCGGCCGCCGTTCGGGCGCGCCGGCCGAGCGCCCGCATGCCGATCAGCCGCAGCAGCGCGGGCACCAGCGTGACGGCGGCGGCCACGGCGACGAGCACGCAGCCCGCGGCCACGACGCCCATCGTGCCGAGGAACGGGATGCCGGTCACCGCGAGCGCGAGGAGCGCGACGACGACGGTCGCCCCGGCGAAGACGACGGCGCTGCCGGCGGTGCCGTTCGCCAGCCCGATCGACTCGTGCAGCTCCATGCCCTGGGCGAGCTGCCGGCGGTGCCGGTTGATGATGAAGAGCGCGTAGTCGATGCCGACGGCGAGGCCGAGCATGACGCCGAGGGCCGGGGTGACGCTCGACATCTGGACGGTCCCGGAGAAGGCGAGCGAGGCGGCGATGCCGACGCCGACGCCGAGGATCGAGGAGAGCATCGGCAGCAGGGCGGGCAGCAGCGAGCGCAGCATGACCAGCAGCACGACGAGCGCGAGCAGCACGCCGACGATCTCGCCGACGCCGAGGATGCCGTCGAGCGAGGCGGTGAGCTCCGAGGAGTAGTCGATGTAGACGCCGGCGATCTCGGCGTGGTCGAGGATCCCGGCGACGGCGGCCTTGACCTCGCTCGACAGGGTGAAGAAGTCCTGCTCGAAGAGCACGGCGCCGAGCGCCGTCGAGCCGTCATCGGAGACGCTGCGCAGTCCGGCCGCCGCGTCGAGCAGCCGCTCGCCGGCGTCGAGCCGCTCGCGGCCGTCCTCGAGCTGCGCCCACCCGGCGTCGAGCCGCGCCTGCTCGGCGTCGAGCTGCTCGGCCGCCTGATCGGCGACCCCGCCGGCCTGCGCGGCCTCGACCGCGGCGTCGAGCTGTCGCTGCCCCTCCTCGAGCTGTCGGGCGGACGCGTCGAGCTGTGCGGCGGCGTCCTGCAGCTGCTGCGCCTGAGCGGCGCGCTCAGCCTCCGCGGCGAACGGGTCGACGACCTTCGCGACGCCGTCGACGCCCGCGATCTCGACGAGCAACCCGGCGATCGCGGCCTGCTGCTCGGCGTCGAAGGCCCCGCTCTCGGAGCGGAGCACGACGGTCGCCGCGGCGCCGGCGTAGTCGGGCAGCGCGGCCTCCAGCCGCTGGGTGACCTGGTCGGTGGCAGTGCCGGGGATGCTGAAGTTCGAGCTCAGCGCGCCGCCGAAGGCGAGGAAGCCGCCGACCGCGATGGCGAGCGCGCCGATCCAGGCGGCGAGGACGATCCATGCCCGCCGGGCGGCGGATCGTCCGAGGCGGGCGAGGAGAGCGGCCACGTTCGGCACCTTTCGAGACGAGGGAGGCGCGCCGTCGGGCCGGGACGACTATATCGACAATTGTCGGAAAACCAACAGTTGTCGTTGAGATGGCGTCGAGATCACAGCGTTCTGCCAGAATGCCGGGATGGACCCGCGGATCGTCCGCACTCGGCGCAGCCTGCGGCAGGCGGCGCTGGAGCTGGCGACCGAGCGCGCGCTCGACGAGATCACCGTGGGCGACATCGCGGAGCGCGCGGGCGTCAACCGCAGCAGCTTCTATCAGCACTACTCGGACAAGGAGACCCTGCTCGCCGATGCGCTCGACGCCGTCGTCGAGGAGACCGGCGCGAGCCTCGAGGGGCCGCTCGACCGGATCGACGAGCCCCCGGCCGCCTTCCTGCGGTTCATCGGGCACGTCGACGAGCACGCCGAGCTCTACCGCTGGGCGCTCGGCCCGCACGGCTCCTCCGTGGTCACCGCGCGGCTGCGGTCGCGGGTCGAGGCGCTCGTCCTGCATCACCTCGCCCTCGCCGAGGACGCGCCCTTCGAGGGCATCCCGGACGACATCGTGGCGGCCGGCGTCGCTGGCTCCGGGCTGGGGGCGGTGCGGGCCTGGGTGGAGGGCGAGCCACGGGCGCCGGTGCCGGTGGCGACTGGGTGGCTCTGGCGGATGCTGCTGCTCGGCGCGGGCCGACGGCTCGACTGAGCTGGGCGACGGGAATAGCCGCGCCGATCCCGCTGTATGACTCTCTGCGGGAGAGTCATGGGACTCTCCGCGAGAGAGCCGAGATCTTCCTAAGGAGTCAGCATGAGCAGCACCCCGTCCCAGTCGGTCACCGTCATCGGCGCCGGGAACATCGGATCCGCCGTCGCCGGCATCGCGCTGAAGGCCGGGGCCGCGGTCCAGGTCCTCACCCGCGACCCGGAGCAGGCCGCCTCGATCGCCGGGGCGACCCCGGGCGCCGTCGGCGACGCGATCACGGGCGACATCGTCCTGCTCGCGCTGCCCTATGGCGCGCTCGACGACGTCCTCGCCGCCTACCCGGACGGATTCGCGGGCCGGATCGTGGTCGACCCGACCAACCCGGTCGACTTCGGGACGCTCGACTCCCTCCTCCCGGCCGGCTCCTCGGCGGCCGCGCAGCTCGCGGAGCGCCTGCCCCGCGCGAAGGTGCTGAAGGCGTTCAACACGAACTTCTCGGCGACGCTCGCGTCGGGCGTCACCGGCGGCGCGCCGACCGCGGTGCTGATCGCCGGCGACGACGCGGAGGCGAAGCAGGCGCTGTCCGCGCTGCTGGCCGCGGCGGGGCTGCGCGGTCTCGACGCGGGCCCGCTGAAGCGGGCGCACGAGCTCGAGGGCGCCGGCGCGCTGCAGATCGGCCTCGCCGTCACCGGTCAGACGCCGTGGGACGGCGGCTTCGCGGTCGTCGAGGCCTGAGCGCCGGCTCGGGCGCGACGGACCCGACCGCCGCGCCCGAACGGCCGCGGCCGGCGATCTGCGGGAGACTCTTGGGGACGGGAGGGCGGCGATGGACGGGACCGGCTTCGACCCGTACGGGCGCGCCTGCCCCTCGCGCGGCGTGCTCGGGGGCATCGGCGGGCTCTGGACCGTGCTCGCGGTCGGCGCGCTCGCCGACGGCCCGATGCGCTTCAGCGAGCTCGCAGAGCGCGTCGACGGCATCTCGCAGAAGATGCTGACCCAGACGCTGCGCTCGCTCGAGCGCGACGGCCTGATCACCCGCACCCGCTACGCCGAGCTGCCGCCCAGGGTCGTCTACGAGCTCACCCCGGCCGGGCGCGGCCTCGTCGAGCCGCTGCGCGCGCTCGAGTCCTGGGCCGCCGAGCACACCGCCGAGGTGCTCGCCGCGCGCGAGCGCTTCGACCGCGACTGAGTCGGACGCTCTCGGTGCGGGAGGCGGGACTCGAACCCGCACGCCGGGGCACAGGAACCTAAATCCTGCGTGTCTGCCAGTTCCACCACTCCCGCGGGGACGCGCACCAGGTTACCCATTCATCAGGAATCTCCCCGGTTCGCGGCGGGGTAAGGGGTACCTTAGCTGCATGACGACGACCGCGACCACGCGTCCCGCTCCGCAGCAGACCCTCTTCGAGCTCACCGCCGACCAGGCCGCGCAGGTCCGCGAGGCCGCGCAGCGCATCACGGCCCTCCCGAACCAGGACGCGGACGCGTTCTGCCGCCAGGCGCTCGAGGCGTCGTTCGATCTCCCCGGCGAGCTGCGCAAGGCCGTCCTCAACTTCTCCGACGTCGGCTCCGACTCCGGCGTCATGGTCGTCCGGGGCCTCTACGTCGACGACGACCTCGTCGACACCCCGCTCGACAACGCGCAGGGCCACGCCGGCCGCACCGAGTTCGTGAAGGAGATGGGCGCGATCGCCCACCTGCTCGGCACCATGGTCGGCTACGAGGCGGAGAACGGCGGCCGCCTCGTGCAGGACATGGTCCCGAACCCGAAGCTCGCCATGACGCAGCAGTCGCAGTCGTCGAAGGTGGAGCTCGAGGCGCACACCGAGCAGTGCTTCAGCGAGTACCGGCCCGACTACGTCATCCTCGGCGCGCTGCGCGGCGACCCGGACGCCTACACCTTCGCGTACGCGGCGCGGAAGTTCGTCGAGCACTTCACCGAGGACGAGCTCAAGCAGCTGCGCGAGCCGCGCTGGATGACGCAGATCGACGACTCGTTCAAGCCGTTCATCCCCGACCCGAACGCGGTCCGCGGCCCGTACCCGATCCTCACCGGCCCCGAGGACGACCCGTACATCCTGATCGACCAGGACCTCATGCACGGCGTCACGAAGGAGTCGCAGGAGCTGCTCAACAAGGTCGTGCAGACCTACATCGACCACCGCGACGGCGTCGCGCTCGCGGCCGGCGACCTGCTCATGCTCGACAACCCGCGCGCCATGCACGGCCGCTCGATGTACACGCCGCGCTTCGACGGCAAGGACCGGTTCATCGCCCGCGGCTTCGTGGTGCGCGACCGTCGCCGGCTCTGGCCGTGGCTGCTCGACGATCGCCGCACGGTCGCCGCGATGTACTCCTGACCCGCCCCGCCGCGTCTTCGCGCCGCGGGACCATTGCGCCCGGTGCCGCGCGGGGTCTACGCTCGCGGCGACCTGAGGCGATGGGGGACGGGCGATGGCGACGACGAGGCGCGATCTCGGCTGGTGGTGGGCCGCGTGGCTGATCTGGGCGCTCGTCCCGAGCGCCTCCCAGCTGCTGGTGTGGGCGATCGACCCGGCGCACGCCCCGCAGGCGCTCGTCGACGCCGAGATCGCGACGCTCGAGTGGATCCAGTACCTCTGGGTCGTCATCGGCGTCGTCGCGGCGCTGGTGACCGGTCGCGGCCTCGCACGGAAGCTGCTCGGCGCGCTCGCGGTCGTGGTCGGCGCCGGGCTGCCGCTGCTGATCACGCTCACGGTCGGTCCGCTGCTCGGCGGCGCCGGCGTCGCCGGGGCCCTGATCCTCACCGCGATGCTCTACGCGGCGGGCTTCGCCGGCCTCGCGGTCGGCTACGTCGTCGCAGTGCGCGGCCGCCCGCAGGTGCTCTGGTCGATCCTCGTCGCGTTCGTGCTGTTCGCGCTCGAGCTGTGGGCCTCGATCAGCATCGGGAACACGCCCGGCCTGCAGTGGCTGGTCTACGTGCTGCCGGCGGTCGTCAGCCTCATCGTGGTGGTCGTGGCGGGATCGCTCGCGCGTCGACGCTGAGCGCCCGCTCAGCCGGGGAGGAAGGCCGCGAGGTTGTCCCGCGTGAGCGGGGCCAGGCGCCCCTCCGCGGCGAGGGCGAGGAGCTCGGCGCGGGACGCCCAGCGCGCCTCGGCGAGCTCCGCCCGCACCCCGATCCGCGCCGCCCGGTCCGTCCGCCCGGACGACCCGGGCCCCGCCTCCAGGCCGTCCCACCGGAACACCTCGCAGTCGACCGTCCAGCCGGCCTCGTTCGCCGCCGGCGCGGTGTAGCGGCCGAGCGGCAGGAGCGCCGCCGGCTCGACGCGGAGCGCGAGCTCCTCCTCGAGCTCGCGAGCGAGGCACTGCGCGCCGGTCTCGCCGGGCTCGAGCTTGCCGCCCGGCTGCATGAACGCCGTCGTGCCGCGCTTGCGCACCACCAGCATCCGCCCGCGCGCGTCGAGGATGATCGCCGCGGCGATCCGCAGCACCCGCTCGCCGCTCATCCCTCCGGCCGCCCCGGGACGTAGCGCGGGATCCAGCGGACGAAGCCGAAGGTGCCCGCGACGGCGATGAGGCCGATCACGACCGAGGCCCACGGCAGCGAGGCGAGCGCGGTCACGCCCCAGACGAGGACGGTCGTCGCGGCGCCGCCGGCGTCGGTGAGCGTCCGCCAGGAGCCGAGGTAGGGGCCGGGGTCCTCCGGCGGCGCCGTGTCCGCGCCGAGCGTCAGCAGGATGCCGCTGGAGATCCCGTTACCGACGGCGATGACGATCGCGAACATCGCGAACCACATCTCGTCCTGCGGCAGCGGATCGGTCAGGGCGAGCCCGAGATAGCCCGCGCCCATCAGGAGCATGGCGGGCAGCGCCGCCCACAGCCGGCCGAAGCGGTCCATCACCTGGCCGCTCGCGTAGAACAGCGCGAAGTCGACCGCCCCGGCGATCCCGATGACGAGCGCGATCGTGGAGGGATCGAGCCCGATCATGAGGCCGAAGATCGGCAGCACCACCTGCCGGGCCGCCCGGACCGCCGACAGCGACGCGGCGGCGATGCCGAGCCGGGCGAGCACCTCCCGGTGCCGCCACATGGTGCGGAACACCCCGACGCGCTCGATGCGCGGGATCGCCCCGGTCACCGCCTCGCCGGTGTCCTCCACGACGAGCGCCGCGCTCCCGCCATCGGCGGCGCGGCGCCGCTCCTCCTCGGCGATCCGCTGCTCCGGGTCGGGGCCGAGCAGCACCATCAGGATGACCGCCACGATGCACACCACCAGGAACCACACGGTCGCGTGCTGGTCGTGCCAGAGGGCGAGCAGCCCGGCGGCGACGAACGGGCCGATGAACATGCCGAGCCGGAACGTGCCGCCGAGCAGGGAGAGCGCCCGGGCGCGGAAGGCGAGCGGCACCCGGGTCGTCATGAACGCGTGCCGGGCGACGCCGAAGCCCGCCGCGCCGACGCCGACCAGGAACGCCGAGGCGCCGAGCGGCCAGAGGCCCGGCGTGAGCGCGATGCCGACCGCCCCGATGAGCACCACGACGCCGGAGATCGCCATCGTCAACCGCTCGCCGAGCCGGGGCAGCACGGCGCCGGCGGGGATGTTCCCGCAGAGCTGGCCGATCACGAGCAGGCCCGCGATGAGCGCCGCGAGGCCGGCGTCCGCCCCGCGCTCCGCCGCGAGGATCGGGAGGAGCGGGAGCAGCGCGCCCTCGCCGAGCGCGAAGATCGTGGTCGGCCCGTAGATCATGACCGCGAACCGGCGCAGGCTGCCCCGGGTCGAATCGCTCACCGGACGAGGCTACTCGCGTCGCCGGTAGGCTTGACCGGCCATGGAACTCGACCTCAGCGCCGACATCGCCGCCCTCCGCACGACGTTCTCCGACATCGCGGCGGTCGTCGACCTGGACCGGCTGCGCGGCGAGATCGACGCGCTGTCGGCCGAGGCGGGCGCGCCGGACCTGTGGGACGACCCCGCGAAGGCGCAGCAGGTGACCTCGAAGCTCTCCCACGCGCAGGCCCAGCTGGCGCGCGTCGGCGGCGTCGCGCAGCGCCTCGACGACCTCGAGGTGCTCGTCGAGCTCGCCAACGAGGCCGACGACGAGGCGACGGCCCAGGAGGCGCGGGACGAGCTGCAGGCGCTGCGCACCGCGATCGACGGCCTCGAGGAGCAGACGCTGCTCGACGGCGAGTACGACGCCTATCCCGCGGTCGTGACGATCCGGGCCGGCGCCGGCGGGGTGGACGCGGCCGACTGGGCGCAGATCCTGCTGCGGATGTACCTGCGCTACTGCGAGCGCAAGGGCTGGCCCACGAAGGTGATGGACACCTCCTACGCCGAGGAGGCCGGGATCAAGTCCGCGACCTTCCAGATCGACGCGCCCTACGCCTTCGGCATCCTCTCGGTCGAGGCCGGCACGCACCGGCTCGCGCGGATCTCGCCGTTCGGCTCCGGGGACAAGCGGCAGACCTCGTTCGCCGCGGTCGAGGTGATCCCGCTGCTGCCGGAGACCGACGAGATCGAGGTGCCGGAGACGGACATCCGGGTCGACGTGTTCCGCTCCTCCGGCCCCGGCGGCCAGTCGGTCAACACGACCGACTCCGCGGTGCGGATCACGCACCTGCCGACCGGCATCGTGATCTCCATGCAGGACGAGAAGTCGCAGATCCAGAACCGCGCCGCCGCGATGACGCTGCTGAAGAACCGGCTGCTGCTGCTCAAGCGGGAGGAGGAGGCGGCGAAGAAGAAGGAGCTCGCCGGCAACATCACCGCGAGCTGGGGCGACCAGATCCGCTCCTACTTCCTCTACGGCCAGCAGCTGGTCAAGGACCTGCGCACCGACCACGAGGTCTCGCGTCCGGAGGCGGTCTTCGACGGCGACCTCGACGGCTTCGTCTCCGCCGGCATCAAGTGGCGCAAGCGCAAGGACGACTGACCTCCGCGGCCGCCCCGCAACCTGGGAGTCCGCCCTCGCCGGGTGTCGCTCCCGCCGCGTCTGCACGGCCCGCCTAGCCTGGCTGGCGAGATGATCCGGTTCGAGAACGTCAGCAAGTCGTACCCGGGGACGACCCGCCCTGCCCTGGGCGACGTGTCGCTCGAGATCGACAAGGGCGAGTTCGTCTTCCTGATCGGCGCCTCGGGCTCCGGGAAGAGCTCGCTGCTGCGGCTCATCCTCAAGGAGGAGAAGCCGAACAAGGGCCAGATCCACGTGCTCGGCAAGAAGCTCTCCGCGATGCCGAGCCGCAAGGTGCCGTACTTCCGGCGCAACCTCGGCGTCGTGTTCCAGGACTTCCGCCTGCTGCCGAACAAGTCGGTCTACGACAACGTCGCGTTCACCCTCCAGGTGATCGGCAAGTCGCGCGGCTTCATCCAGGAGGCGGTGCCGGACGCGCTCAAGATGGTCGGCCTCGCCGGCAAGGCGCACCGCATGCCGCACGAGCTCTCCGGCGGCGAGCAGCAGCGCGTCGCGATCGCCCGCGCCGTCGTCAACAAGCCGGCGATCCTGCTCGCCGACGAGCCGACCGGGAACCTCGACCCCGAGACGGCGCAGGGCATCATGGCGCTCCTCGAGCGCATCAACCTCGGCGGCACGACCGTCGTGATGGCGACGCACGCCGCCGACGTCGTGGACCGGATGCAGCGTCGGGTGGTCGAGCTGATGACCGGGCGCATCGTGCGGGACGAGCGCGGCGGCGGCTACGTCACCCAGGCGATCCCGACGGTGCAGACCACGCAGATGCAGCAGGTGCCGCCGAGTCCGTCCGGGCCGGCGACCGCGTCGTTCCAGGCCCCCGCCGCCGGGACCTCCGCATGAGGCTCGGCCTCGTCCTCGGCGAGGCGTTCCAGGGCCTGCGCCGGAACGCGTCCATGGTCGTCTCCGTCGTCCTGGTGACGTTCATCTCGCTCACCTTCGTCGGCGTCGCGATCCTGCTGCAGGGGCAGATCTCGCAGATGAAGGCGTACTGGTACGACCGCGCGCAGGTCGCGATCAACTTCTGCTCCTCGGTCGACCGCAGCGGCAACTGCGAGCAGGCCGCCGCGAGCGACGAGCAGATCGCGGCCGTCCAGGCGAAGCTCGCCGAGCCGGCGATCGCGCAGTACATCGAGCGCGCGCAGTACGACTCGCCCGCGATGGTCCTCGAGCAGGTGCGCTCGTACTACGCGGACACCGCGGTCGGCAGCTTCCTCACCGAGGACTACGTCGGCGGGATCCTCAACGTCACCCTGTACGACCCGTCGAACGCGGACGTCATCGTCGAGTCGGTCTCCGGCTTCGCCGGGGTGCTCTCGGTCGACGACCGGCGGAAGTACCTCGAGCCGATCTTCAGCATGCTCAACGTCGCCTCGGCCGCCGCGATCGGCATCGCGGCGCTGATGCTGGTCGCCGCGGTGCTGCTCATCGCGACCACCATCCGGCTCTCGGCGTTCTCCCGACGGCGCGAGATCGGGATCATGCGCCTGGTCGGCGCCTCGAACCGGCTCATCGAGACGCCGTTCGTGCTCGAGGGCGTCATCGCGGCGCTGATCGGCTCGATCCTCGCGAGCGCGGCGCTCGCCCTCATCGTCGAGTTCTGGGTCAACGGCCAGCTGAGCACCGTGCTCGGCGGCGGGGGCCTGCTCGTCCGGCTCGGCGACGCGCTGCTGGTCGCGCCGATCCTGATCGTCATCGGCGTGCTGCTCGCCGCGATCTCCGCCTCGGTCGCGATCAAGCGCTACCTCCGCGTCTGACCCCGCCAGGGGTAGACTGGCGGGCCGCGCCCGGGAGGTCCGGACGCCCGCATGGAGCACGCGATGCCGAGGGAACGCGGTCGGAAGACGATCGCCACGAACCGCAGGGCCCGCCACGACTACCACATCGAGGACGTCGTGGAGGCCGGCATCGTGCTGTCCGGGACCGAGGTCAAGTCGCTGCGCGCGGGCCGCGCGACGCTCACCGACGGCTACGCCTTCGTCGAGGACGGCGAGGCCTGGCTCGACGCCGTGCACATCCCCGAATGGGACCAGGGCTCGTGGACGAACCATGCGCCGCGCCGCAAGCGCAAGCTCCTGCTCCACAAGCAGGAGGTGCTGAAGCTCGGCGCGAAGGTGAAGGAGGGCGGCTACACGCTGGTGCCGCTCAGCATGTACTTCAGCGACGGCCGCG
>MKVN01000025.1:7007-106713 GCA_001898855.1 Micrococcales bacterium 73-13 | reverse complement strand
GGACGTCCTAGGCTGGCGGGGTGACGACCAAGCCGATCGCCGGGAGGAGGCGACCGAGCCGCTGGCGTCATCTGACGTGGATCGTCCCGCTGGTCGTGGTGGTCGCGATCGGCGCGGTGCTCCTGGCCCGCTGGCTGCGGACGCTGCCGGAGGTGCAGGCCTGGCTGGCGGTCTATCCCGGCGCCTACGAGAGCCCGGTGCCGCACGCCGTCGGCATCCCGGCGTGGGCGGCGTGGCAGCACTTCTTCAACCTGTTCCTGATGGTGCTCGTCGTGCGCTCCGGCTGGCAGGTGCGCACGGTGAAGCGGCCGCCGGCGTTCTGGACCCGGACGAACACCGGCGTGGTCCGCACCAGGGCGCGGCCGCGGAAGATCTCGATCCAGCTGTGGTTCCACAACGCGGTCGACCTGCTGTGGGTGCTGAACGGGCTGGTGTTCGTCGTGCTGCTGTTCGCGACCGGCCAGTGGGTGCGGATCGTGCCGACCAGCTGGGAGGTCTTCCCGAACGCGGCCTCGGCGCTGCTGCAGTACGTGAGCTTCGACTGGCCGGTGGAGAACGGCTGGGCGAACTACAACGCGCTGCAGCAGCTGTCCTACTTCGGGGTCGTCTTCCTGCTCGCGCCGCTGGCGATCCTGACCGGGCTGCGGATGGCCGAGTTCTGGCCGGCCGAGGCGCGCATCTCGAAGGTCTACCGGGTCGAGTGGGCCAGGGCGGTGCACTTCCCGGTGATGCTGCTGTTCGTGCTGTTCGTCATCGTGCACGTCGTGCTCGTGCTGGCGACCGGGGCGCAGCAGAACCTCAACCACATGTTCGCCGCCTCGGACGACGCGACGAGCTGGTGGGGGGTCGGCTTCTTCGCCGGCGCGGTGCTGCTCTGCGTCGGCGCGGTCCTCGCCGCGCAGCCGATCGTGCTGCGCGCGATCGCCGGCGCCTTCGGCAAGGTCTCCCGCTGACCCCGTCCCTCCCGGGGGTCACCCGGTCTGGGGGTGCGCTCGGGCCCGGGCTCGGGGCGATCCTGCTTCGTCGGCGGCCTCGGGCCCGGGATAATGGGGCATCCCTCGATGTTCTGAGGGATGCGAGTTCAGGTCGCGGCGGGAGGGCCGGCCTGGCGTGACGGGGCACGACTTGGTCGTCGTGCACGCGGGTCGCGCCTGCGGGTCGCCTGCCGGGGCCCGAGCCCCGCGAAACCCGAGCAGGAGCACCCCACGTCCACCCGAGACGCAGTGGAGCACGGTCGGCGATGGCGCGCGCGCATCGCCGCCGTGATGGCGTTCGCCCTCGCGGGCTCCCTCGGACTCGCCGTCATGCCGCAGCAGGCCGCCGAGGCCGTGCCGATGCCGCCCGCGCCGATGTCCGGCACGGTCGACCTGTTCGGGCCGAACTCGACCGCGTGCAACACGACCGGCGCGACGATGAACGGCGCGCACGACATCACCTACCAGAACCCGAACGGCCCGACGAACCCGTGCCGCTTCGCGATCGAGTGGCGCACCGGCGCCTACGCCGGCGTCATCCCGCGGCGCACGCTGTTCTGGGTGTACGCCGAGCCGGGCGACTACATCCTGATGGGCAGCTCGGAGCTGGTCCCGGGCGCCGGAATGGGCGCGTCCCAGGCGGACATCGTGCTCTGGAAGCCGGAGCCGGGGCTCGACCCGAGCAACATGGAGGGCGTCTCGAACGCGACGCTCGACGCCGGCGTCGACTGGCGGTGCACGAACGGCTCCGGCACCGGCTCCCGCTCGAGCTCGAACCAGCGCGGCGTGCTCAACACCCGCGCCAAGGAGGTGCTCGGCGGCGCCTCGGCCGACGGCAGCGCGAACACGAGCGGCTACACGCCCTGCTACTACCAGGTGCAGCCGGGGGAGGGCGGCTTCTACCGGGTCGCCTTCTACGGCTACAGCGGGGCGAACCAGGACTCCGACTTCTCGCCGACCGACGCGCTGCTGATCGGCGACGCGAGCACGACCTTCCCGCGCTTCACCGGCGGCGGCGCGACGCGGGCGTGGGACATCTCGGTGCGCTCGAGCGCGACCGCGGGCGCCGGCATCCCGGGCCGCGTGTTCACCTACGCGATCGCCGGCTTCGCCGGCTCGAACCAGCGCCCCATCAACATCGGCTACTTCATCAACACCCTCGACGGCTACCGGTACCGGGTCCAGACCCGCGGCGTCGACCCGGCGGGCTTCGTCGTCTACGGCAACATGGAGGGCTTCCTCGACGCCGACGGCACCCCGCTGCAGCACAACGTGTTCGGCACGAACTACTCGCTCGCGAACCTCGCCGGCAACACCGCGGTGGCGCCCCCCGACTATCCGCTCTCCTTCGAGATGCTCGCGGCCGAGACGAAGGCGGGGCTCGGCATCCCCGATCCGCAGCTGCCGATCCTGACCGGCCTCGACTACGAGGGCGAGATCGTCGACAACGAGAGCTTCCAGGGCGGCGGCGGCACGTTCTACGCGGACGCCGGCACCCGCGGCATGATCCAGATCGTCATCGACCACGACGTCGTCAACCCGACGTTCGACCCGCTCGACCCGGCGAACTCGACGATCTACCAGGTGATCGAGGCCGGCGGCACGGACATCCCGGTGCACTGGGACGGCAAGGCGAACGACGGCACTCCCTTCCCGTCCGGCGTGAACTACCCCGTGCGGGCGACGCTGCGCGGGGGCGAGTACCACGCGCCGCTGCTCGACGCGGAGAGCGCGGTCTGGGGCACGCCGAGCATCGCGCTGGAGAACCCGCCCGGCGGCATCTGCCCGTTCACCGCGGCCGCGGTCAACGACCCGGTGCATCCGACGAACTGCACGACGGCGTTCTACGACGACCGCGGCTACGTGACCAGCGACGACATCCAGGTCGGGAACATCGGCGACTGGGTCTGCGGCGCCAGCTACCTCGGCGCCCGGCCGAACAACCCCGCGGACCACGCCTTCGACTTCGTCGCCGACCCCGAGCACGGCTTCGACTCGGCCTCGACGATCCGCCGCTACGGCACCACGGGCAACGACAACCTCGGCGCGGGCAACTGCCTCACCGCCGCGACCCAGCTCGGCAACAACGCGGGCATCGACCTGTGGACCTTCTTCCCGAGCGAGTTCCTCGCCACGACGCCGTCCGTGACGGTCGTCCCGCTGCCGCCGATCGGGGCGTTCGACAACGCGAAGTACGTCGGGAACAGCAGCTCGGTGTCCGGCAACGTGCTCACCGACGACGTGCCGGACTTCGGCGAGGGCATCCAGGTGCTGCCCGGCTTCACGGTGCTGACGAACACGAGCCCGAGCGGTCACGGCACGCTGACGATCAACCCGGATGGGTCGTACAGCATGACGACCAACGGCAGCTGGAACAACGGCACCTATGCGGTGCGGTACACGATCCAGGACAGTCACGGCCAGACGGCGACGGCCGTGCTGACGCTCTCCGGGCGACTCGCGGTCGCGAACGAATGCTGGACCACCCAGGGCGTCGCGGTCACGAACTCCAACTGCAAGGACGTCAACGGCGTCGTGCAGACCTGCAACGTCCTCGGCAACGACCTCTACTCCGGTGCGCTGACCGGGCTCCAGCTCCAGACGCAGTCGGCGGTGCCGACGGCGAACGACGGCACCATCTCGATCACGACCGCCGCGAGCGGTCGCGGGAACTGCTCCTGGACCCCCGACGGCGGCGCAGGCGCGACCTATATAGGCATCGTGACGCGGAACTATCGCTTCCAGCAGTCCGGCGGCAACTCCGAATACGTCCCCCTGACGATCTACGTGACGCCGCCGGTCGCTCCCGACACCGCGACGACCCCGCTCGGCACGCCGGTCAGCGGCAACGCGCTGACGAACGACGGCTCGGTCTCGGGCTGGACCCGGACGGCGGTCCTCCTGACCCCGCCGCCCGTCGGCTCGCTGACCCTCGCCGCGGACGGCAGCTGGACCTACACGCCGCCGGCCGGCATGTCGGGCGTCTTCCAGGCGAGATACGCCGCGGTCTACACGAAGAGCGGGACCCCCAGCGCCGGCACCGTCCTGACGGTCCCCACGACGCTCACCATCACGGTCACCCCGCTCGCGATCGCCGACAGCGCGACGACCCCCTACGACACCCCGGTCAGCGGCAACGCGCTGCTCAACGACCTCGGCCTCAACAGCTCGGGCGGCCACGTCGACATCGCCACCGACATCCACTGCACGAGCGGGCCGACGATCTGCGCGGGCTTCTCGATGGCCGACGGCGGCAACGGCGACTGGACGTACGACCCGCCCGCGGGCTTCTCCGGCCTCGTGACGATCGACTACCGCGCGAGTGGCGCGGGCGGCGACTCGCCGCCGGCGACGATCACGATCCGCGTGCTGCCGCAGGCGGTCGACGACACCGCGACGTTCCAGATGAACACCACGAAGACCGGGCAGGTGCTCGGCAATGACCACGGCGTCGGGCTCACCGTCACCGGGACCGGCGCGCCGAGCTACAGCACCCCGTGCCCGGGCTGCTCGCTGACGATCGCGCCCGACGGCACCTACACCTTCGTGCCCGCGCTCGGCTGGGTCGGCCAGGTGAGCGCGGTCTACACCGCGACGGACGCCGCCGGCTCGACCACGACCGCGACGCTGACGCTCACCGAGGCGGCCGAGTTCGCCGCGGTGGACGACGGCCCGTACCTCGTCCCGGTCGACGACGTCTGGTACTCCTCGACGGGCAGCCCGCACCCGGGCGGCCAGGCGCAGCTGACCTGGAACGACGTCTACACGCCCACGATCCTGCTCAGCTGCCAGCTCGCGACCGACTTCGCCGGCACGGCGTGGGGGACCGCGGGCCAGATCTACGACGCCGCGGGCAACGACGTCGGCGACATCGAGCTGATCCCCGGCGGCGCGCTCTGCGACTACCGATACCGCTTCGCCGCGGGCACCCCGCTCGGCAGCTACTCGGCGCAGTACCTGCTCAGCGACGGCGTGCGCAGCGACACGGCGTTCGTCACGTTCTACCGGGGTTCGGTCGCCGTCGACGACACGGCGACCGCCTGGACCGGCGGCGCGACCGTCAGCGGCGGCGTGATGGCGAACGACATCTGCCAGACCGGCGGGACGGCCGATGTCACCTGGATCGGCGACTGGGCGCTCGCGCCGAACGTCGCGGCGGGCACGCTCGCGCCGGGAGCCGGCGCGGTCACGAACGACGGCTCGTGGAGCTACACGCCGAACGCGACCTACTCCGGCGTCATCACGCGCTCGTACTCGACGAACCGGTCGCCGTGCGACGACCCGGTCGCGACGCTGCGGATCACCGTCATCCCGGTCGCCGCGCCGGACGCGTCGAGCGGGCTGGCGAACCAGGTGCAGTCCGGCAACGCGGTGGCCAACGACCACGGTCGCAACGCCGCGGGCGGCCAGATCGACAAGGTCACCGCGATCGACTGCCAGCACCCGGACGCGGCGGTCTGCGCCGGCTTCGCGATGACGGACCTCGGCAACGGCGCCTGGACGTACACCCCGCCGACCGACTGGTCGGGGCGGCTCGTCGTCGGCTACCGGGCGAGCGGCGCCGGCGGCCTGTCGATCCCCTCGACGATCACGATCGACGTGCTGCCGGTCGCGCACGACGACAGCGGGACCTTCCTCCCGAACCAGCCGAGATACGGCAACGTGCTGGCCAACGACGCGGGCTCGGGGCTCTCGGTCACCGCGACGGGCGCGCCGAGCTTCCCCGGCTGCGTCAGCGGCTGCTCGCTGACGATCGGCGCGGGCGGCGGCTACGCCTTCACCCCCGGTCTCGACTCGAACGGCGAGCCGTGGGTCGGCACCGCGACGATCCAGTACACGGCGACCGACTCGATCGGCAACTCGGACACGGCGACGCTGACGCTCACGGGCAGCGCCGGCCTCAACGCGGTCGACGACGGGCCATACCTGGTCACGACGGCCACGAACGGCGGGATCGGCACCGGGAACAACAACTGGAAGACCTCGACCTCTGGCGGGAACCATCCGACCTCGGAGCAGTACCTCACCTGGAACGACACCTATGCCGGCACGCCGACCTGCCAGTTCGCGACGAACAGCTCGTATCAGGCCGACACGACCGCGCTCACCTGGGGCACCGCGGGGCAGATCTACAACACGAGCGGCGCCGATGCGGGCGACATCGAGCTCATCGCGGGCGGCAACCCGTGCGACTACCGCTACCGGATCGCGAACAACACCGCGGGCAGCTACACCGCCGTCTATCAGCTCTGCGATGCGACGGGCTGCGACCTCGCCTACGTCACCATCCGCATCGGCACGACCGCGATCGACGACGCGGCCGAGACGACGACCGGCGGCACGACGGCGACGATCGCGAACGTGCTGAGCAACGACCTGTGCACGAGCGGCGGGAGCGCCTCGGCGGACTGGAGGAACGTCTATTCGCCGAGCGGCGAGAACTGGACCGCGACCCCGAACGTCACGTACGGCACGATCGCGCCGACCAATGGCAACAAGAACGGCAGCGCCGGCACGCCGTACACGCAGGTGACGTACACGCCGAACAGCACCTTCTCCGGCGTGCTGATGCGCGCCTACCGCACCGACCGGACGACCGGCTGCAGCAACCGGATCGCGCTCGCCAGAGTCCTCGTCCACCCCGTCGCCGTCAACGACGTCGCCGCGCCGCAGGTCGCCTGGCCGACCGGCGGCAGCCAGCTCGTCGTCAGCGGGAACGTGCTGAACGGCACGAACGGCACCGCCGACATGGGCCGCAACTCCGCGGGCAACCAGATCGACCGCGCCGCGTACGTCACCTGCCTCGACGCCGACGCGGCGGTGTGCAGCTGGTTCCGGATGCAGAACGCGAACGGCACCTACACCGGCACGCCCGTCCTCACCCCCGGCACCGCGGCCTACACGGGCACGACGAACACGACCATCGGCAACGGCGTCTGGGACTTCCGGCCGCCCGCGGGCTGGTCCGGCATCCTGCAGGTGCGCTACGTCGCCTATGGCGCGGGCGGCTGGTCGCAGCCGGCGTTCCTCACCATCACGGTCGTCCCGGTCGCGCACGACAACGCCGCGACGGGCGTCGCCCGGGCCGCAGCGGGCCCCTACACCCCGGTCTCCGGCAACCTCATCACCGACGGCGCGCCCGACCTCGGCGACGCGCTCCAGGTGCTCACGCACGACCCCGCGCTGCACGGCGCGCTGACGGTGCTGCCGAGCGGCGCCTACAGCTACACGCCGGACCCGTCCTGGTCGGGCGTCGAGGAGATCGACTACGAGATCGTCGACGCCGACGGCCAGACCGCGAGCGCGCGGCTCACCATCACGATCGCGCCGGTCGGCGTCGACGACGAGGCCTGGACCGAGCCGATGACCCCGGTGAGCGGCAACGTGCTCGACAACGACCTCGGCTTCATCCTCGGGGTCACCGGCACGATCACGAACCCCGCGACGCTGCCCTGCGACCCCGACTTCGCGCTCGCCGCCGACGGCGCCTGGAGCTGCACCCCCGAGCCGGGCTTCAGCGGCGACATCGTCGTCGAGTACACCGGCCAGGATGCGATCGGCCAGCCGTACACCGCGACGCTGACGATCCACGTCGCCCGGCACCTGACGATCCTGAAGCGCGGCGAGACCGACGAGGCGACCTGGATCCCGATGGACGGCTCCGAGTGGGCGATCTACGCCGACGCGGGGCTGACGGCCGAGGTGACCGATCACCCGATCGAGCCGACCGGCACCGGCGAGTTCCGCGTCGACGGGCTGCCGGACGGCGACTACTGGCTCGTCGAGACGAAGGCCCTGAGCGGCTTCGCGCTGCTCGCGGAGCCGATCGCGTTCACGGTCTCCTCGGCCGGCGCGATCACGATCGTCGGCGGGGACAGCGGGAACGTCCACGTCGCGATCGTCGGCGGCGCCTGGCGGATCACCGTCGACGACGTCCCCGCCTTCGTCCTCCCCGAGGCCGGCGGACCCGGCAGCACGCCGTTCCTGCTCGGCGGCGGCGTGCTGCTGCTCGCCGCGCTCGCGCTCGCCCTCGGACCGTTCGCGTTGCTCCGGCGCCGGCCTCGCGGCCGCCACGCCGGACCGCGCGCCTAGACCAGCACCACCCGACCCGAAACGAACCCACCGATCACACGAAGGGGAACACCAATGAACACCGAAGCACCCGCGCGGCGCAGGCGCAGGACGGCCGTGCTGGCCGTCGGCCTCTCTGCCGCGCTCATCGTGGCGGCGCCGGCCATCCCGGCCCTCGCCGCCCCGACCATCCTGCCGGCGAACACCACCTCGACGCTCGTCATCCACAAGTCGAGCGCGACCCCGAGCGTGACGCCCGGCGACGGCACCGCGCAGTCGCCCGATCCGGGGCTCGGCTACGAGCTCGCGAACGTCGGCTACACCATCTGGAGCGTGACGTACGACCCGGACGGCGGGGGCGTCCTCCCGGCGGCCCCGATCGACCTCAACACCAACGCGGGCTGGCAGCAGGCGGCCGCGCTCGCGACGGCGATCGGCCCGTTCGCGGCGACGAACACCTACGCCCAGGCGAAGGCCGTCATCGAGACGGTCTCCGGCTACAGCCTCGTCGCCGACGTGCAGCCGGCTGCCAACTCCTTCACCGGGACGACCGATGGGAGCGGGGAACTGACGTTCCCCGCCGTCCCGAACGGCCTGTACCTGGTGATCGAGACCGCGCCGCCGCTGAACGCGATCCAGCCGACGGTGCCGTTCCTCGTGACGCTCCCGATCACCGACCCGGTCGACAGCAACGCCTGGCTCTACACGGTGCACGTGTACCCGAAGAACCAGATCACCGCGCTCGACAAGACCGTGACGGACGCCGACGCCGTCGTCGAGGGCGACCACGTGACGTACACCATCACGGCGACGCGGCCGACGTTCGCGACCACCTCGCTCGTCATCACCGACGCGCTCGACGCGAAGCTCGACTACGTCGCGTCCTCGCTCGTCGTGACGGTGCCGGACGACACGCTGTCGCCGCCCGACGGGGACAGCGACCCTGACGTGCTCACCCCGGTGACCGACTACACGCTCGACACCACGGGCGACGTCATCACGGTGACGCTCACGGCGGCCGGTCTGATCATCTTCGACGGCCTCACCCCGGGCGACGAGCTCGTCGTGACCTTCGACGCGACCGTCAACGCGGCGGGCCTGATCCCGAACTCCGCGGAGATCGTGTTCAACAACGGCACGCCGATCGCGACGCCGGACGAGCCCGAGACCCACTGGGGCGACCTCGAGATCGAGAAGTTTCAGCAGGACGGCAGCACGGCGCTGAACGGCGCGAAGTTCGCGGTCTTCACGAGCGAGGCCGACGCGCTCGCCGCGACGATCGCCGACTACTCGGATGCGATCGACTTCGGCTCGGGCGGCGTCGACGGCCAGCTGTTCGTGACCGGCACCGATGGCGCCACGGCCGGTGACGGCAAGATCCTGTTCCCGGCGGCGCTGCGCTACTCCGACTACGCGGACGGCGCAGCGGTGACCGACGTCGACCCCGGCTACCGGTCCTACTGGATCGTCGAGCTCGAGGCGCCGGCCGGCTACGAGCTGCTCGCGCAGCCGATCGAGGTCGTGCTCAACGACGCCGCCGAGATCGTCAGCATCACCAACGTGCCGAAGAACGCCGGCTTCCAGCTGCCCTTCACGGGTGGCGCGGGCACCGCGATCTTCTACCTCGCGGGCGGCGGGCTGATCGCCCTCACGGTGATCCTGTTCGTCGTCTTCGGCTCGAGGCGGCGCAAGGAGCACGAGGTCCGCTGAGCAAGCGGGAACACCCTGAAGTGATCGACGGAATCGCGGGTCCGGCGCGCCGGGCGCGGACGATGAGGACGGCATTCGCCGCCCTCCTCGTCGGCGTCGGCGTGCTCGGGCCCGCGATTCCGGCCGCGGCGTCGCCCGACGTCGACCCCGGCCGCCTCGGCTCGCTCACGATCCACAAGCTCCGGCAGGCGGACGACCCGTCCGGTCTGCCGCTCGGCGCCGGCACCGAGATCCTCCCGGCGCCCGCGCTCGACCCCGTCCCCGGCGTCGACTACCTGATCCGGCGGGTCGACGGCATCGACCTCGCCACCCCGGGGGGCTGGGCCGCCGCGTTCGCCGTCGCCGGGGCGTTCGACCCCGACGATCCGGCCGGCTCGCTCGCCCCGTATCCCCTGGTCGACGCGCGCATGGCGCAGACCGGCGCCGACGGCGTCGCCGAGTTCGACCTGCTGCCGATCGGGGTGTACGTCGTCGAGGAGACGGCCGTGCCGGTCGGCGTCGCCCCGTCCGCGCCCTTCGTCGTGGTGCTGCCGGTCACCGATCCCGTGACCCACGCCGACTGGGTCTACGACCTGCACGTCTATCCGAAGGCCGCGATGACGGCGCACGCGCCGCCGCCCGGATTCATCACCAAGACCACCCCGCCGGGGGTGCACGAGGTCGGCGATCGGGTCGAGTGGACCGTCGGCGGTGAGATCCTCGACGGCACGACCGTCGGCGGCGTTTACCACGGCGACGTGCTCTGGTGGCGGATCGTCGACCACCTCGACACGAGGCTCGCCTACGAGTCCGTCTCCGCCCGCTTCGTGGGCGGTCCCGCCTGCGAGGCGCAGCCGGCGCTCGTCGAGCTCCACCCCGGCGTCAACGACGCCACCGCCGACTTCGAGATGCTCATCGACTCGGCGACCAACACCGTCACCTTCGAGGTGCTCGGCCCGCCCACCACCCGTGGCCTCGCCAGGGTCACCGACAACCACGACTGCACCGTCGAGATCGTGCTCGTGACTCGCATCCTCGAGGCGGTCTCGGTCGTCAACGAGGTGCTCATCAACACCGCGATCTGGGACGACCCGATCGGCGTCGTGAACATCGTCGAGGGCACCAGCGCCCCCGCGCACGCCGAGGCCGTCGCGAACCCGTGGCGCGACCTCGCCTGGACCGGCTTCACGAACCTGCCGTGGGCGCTCGCCGGCGCCGGCCTGGTCGTCGGCGGATACCTGCTGCTCCTGCTCGGTCGGCGGCGCCGCCGCCGCGAGGAGGCGACCGCATGACGACCACCGAGGGCCTGCTCGATCCGGCCGACCTCAGCGGCCCCGAATGGGACGCCGCGACCGACTCGCGCGTCACGCCGCACGGGCGGCGAGGGCGCCGGTTCGGCGACGAGTGGCCGCTGCGACGCCTGCTCATCGTGCTGCTGGCGCTCGCCGGCGTCGGCGTCATGCTCTACCCGGCCGCCGCGGCGTGGTTCTCCGACCGGGTGCACGCCGGCGAGGTCACGGCGTACGTCGACAGCACCGGCGCGATGACCCCGCAGCAGCGCCTCGCGCTGCTGTCCGAGGCCCGGGCGTACAACGCCACGCTGCCGGACGGCCCGCTGCGGGACCCGTACACGTTCAACGCGAGCGGGACGGCGACCGAGGTCGGCGACGGCGTCGCGGCCTATCGCGGCGCGCTCGCCATCGGCACCGGCGGCATGATGGGCGTGCTCGAGATCCCCGAGATCGGCGTCGACCTGCCGATCTACCACGGCACGAGCGACGCGACCCTCGCGAAGGGCATCGGGCATGTCTACGGCTCCTCGCTGCCGGTCGGCGGCGAGGGCACGCACACGGTGCTCACGGGGCATTCCGGATTCGTCACGGCGACGCTGTTCAACGACCTGCAGCAGCTGCGCAAGGGCGACCTCTTCACGATCACCGTCGCGGGGGAGGTGCTGACCTACCGGGTCGACCAGATCCTGACCGTGCTGCCGAACGACAGCGACGCGCTGCGGCGGGTGCCGGGGAAGGACTACGTCACCCTCATCACCTGCACCCCGACCGGGGTCAACTCGCACCGCCTGCTGGTGCGCGGGGAGCGCGTCCCGACGCTCCAGGCCCCCGGCGGCGCCGAGGCGGTCCGCAGCGACGTCCTCGACCCGGGACTCCCGTGGTGGGCGGTCGGGATGGTCGGCACGCTGGTCGGCGCCGTCGTCCTGACGCTGCCGCTGCGCCGTCGCCGCAGCGGCCTGCCGCGCCACGCCCGCGAGCCCGCATGAGCGGCTCCACGCCGAGCGGCTCCGGGTCTGCGACAATGCCCCCTGTGACCGAGCCGGACCCGTTCGATCAGCTGATCCGGCCGCAGCGCGCCCGCAGGACCGCGGAGGGCGCCGAGCCGTCGCGGCGCCGCGGCTGGGTGCGGATCATGCTCGCGGTGGTGATCCCGCTCGTGGTGATCGTCGGCGGCGTCGCCGTCGCCGACCTCTGGGCGCGAGCCGCCCTCTCGGACCCCATCCGCAACGCCGTCGCCGCCGGCTTCCGGCTCCAGCCGAGCGCCGTCTCCGTCGACCTCGGCGGCGACCTCGCGATCGTGCAGCTGCTGAACGGCCGGCTGCAGCGGGTCACCGCGACCTCGGACGGCGTGGAGCTGAGCGGCGCGCACGGGCGGCTGCTGGTGACCCTCTCCGGGGTCGGCACCGACCGGTCCCTGCCGGTGGAGTCGATGGAGGCGAGGATCGAGCTGCGGCCCGACGTGCTCGGCCCGATCGTCGGCGAGATCACCGGCCTCGAGCCGTCGGCGGTCGCGATCGTCGGCAGCGACGTGCGCGTGACGACGGTGCTCGACCTCGGCATCGTCGGGCAGTTCGACGCGGACGTGGAGCTGCGACCGAGCGCCGGCCCCGGATCGATCAGCTTCGCGCCGACCATGCTCGAGCTCGAGGGCCAGCGGGTCCCGGCGGCGAACATCCGGGCGCTGCCGGTGCTCGGCGAGTTCATCGCGCCGCTGCTCGGCTCGCGCGAGCACTGCATCGCCGACCAGGTGCCGATGGCGCTGTCGGTCGACCGGTTCGCGGTCGACGAGCACGGCGCGACGGTCGTGCTGCGCGGCACCGGCGTGATCGTCGACGAGACGCTCGCCCGGACCGGCCTGTGCAGCTGACGCTGGCGTCCGCGCGACGACCGGCGTAGAATCGAATGCTCCCCGCAGGGGGCTGGCAACTCCACAGCGCGACAGCACCGCCTCACGGATCACCCGGGCACGGATCGCTCGGGCACGGGGATGATCGGTTTCGACATTGCCTGACCGACCGCGAGAAGCGGGCCGAGGATGACGCCTTATCTCGTAAACGATGACGTCAACCAATAAGTGCGAATTCCAAGCGCGCTGACTTCGCTCTCGCCGCCTGATCGGCTAGGGCCATAAAGTCCGTCACCCCGGGAATGCCTCCTACCCGGTGCGTGGCGTCATCCAGGGGGCTCGCTCCGCGATCGCGCCTCAGGGCCGCGGGGGACTCGCACTGAGACTGGGCCGGTCGACGCAGGTGCTCATGCCAAGCGTCGCGGCCGAGCAGAACGATCATGAGCTGCGCCCGGAGAAGGCGCGGGCCCTCAGCAGTGGACCCGGGTTCGATTCCCGGCATCTCCACCAGGCGCCCGCGAGGACGCCGGTGCTGTCGCGCTGCGGAGCCGCCTCAGGGCCGCGCACCACCGTGAGCAGGAACACGCTGTCCTCGATCGTCCTCTCCGCCCGGATCCCGAGCGCTCCTCGGTCCGCTACAGCCGCATCCGCACCCGCCGCCG
The DNA here is from genome assembly GCA_001898855.1 of Micrococcales bacterium 73-13. Classification (GTDB taxonomy): domain Bacteria; phylum Actinomycetota; class Actinomycetes; order Actinomycetales; family Microbacteriaceae; genus 73-13. The sequence goes on along the minus strand of MKVN01000025.1, from coordinate 93,179 downwards.
GTGCAGCCGCCAGGCGAGCAGGGACAGCAGCGTCATGATCGCCGCGAGCTGGAGCGCGGCGAGCCAGAGCGGGGCGCCGGCGGTCCACCAGTCGACCGGCGGCAGCACGACGAGCGCGAGCACCAGCAGGTGCGCCAGGTAGAGCGCGAGCGGGTTCTCGCCCCACCAGGCGAGATAGCCGGGGCGGCGCGGCACCGCGCGGCCGCCCAGGTCGGTGAGCAGGAACGCGATCGCCGCGATCGCGAGGGTGACCAGCACGTAGCTGAGTGAGACCCGGTTCTTGCTGACCGGCACCAGCAGCAGCGAGCACAGCGCGACCAGCGCGACGGCGCCGCTGCCGAGCGCGAGCGCGCCGGGTCCGCGCCGCCAGAGATCGGCGAGCGCTGTCGAGCAGATGAGCAGCGCGCCCCAGGCGACGCCGCCGACGATGCCGCCGTGCACGGTGCCCAGCACGGCCGGCAGGGTCCACGCGTCGAGCGCGAGCTGGTAGCCGACCAGCAGCGCGGCGCCGATCGCGAACCGCGCCCAGGTCGGCAGCCCGATCACGAGCAGCGCGATGAGCCCCGCCTGCCCGAGCGCCTGCAGCACGCCCCAGGTGGACGGCTGCCCGAGCGCGGTGCCGCCGGCCGAGAGGATCGCGCCGATGCCGATGAGGCCGAGGTCGCGGAGCAGGAAGTGCCGGATCGCCGCGGACAGCCCGTGCTCGCGGCGGCGACGGGCGAACGACGCGCCCATGGTCAGCCCGATCGCGAACACGAAGCAGGGCGCGACCAGGTCCGCCACGGTCAGCCCGATGTCGGGCGCGTGCTTCAGGAACGCCGGCACCGCGGCGACGCCGCCGAGGAAGTTCCCGGCGACCATGAGCCACACCAGGGCGCCGCGGTACCGGTCGATGGCGAGGCTTCGGCCGTCCGCGACGGCCTCGCCCGCGAGCTGCGGCGACGGATCCACGACCCGCCTCGGCGTCGACGCCATGCCGCCAGCCTACGCGCGCGGTCCCGGCCCGGGCGCCGGTCACGGGGTGCGGGCATAGGGTGATGGCGTGGACCAGGGCGCGGGGGAGGCGGCGCCGACCGCCGCGCTCGGGGTCGAGGAGCTGCTCGCCGCGCTGAGCCTCGAGGAGAAGGCGCGACTCGTCGAGGGCTCGGAGTGGTGGCAGACCTTCGCGATCGAGCGGCTCGGCATCCCGGCGATCTACCTGACCGACGGGCCGCACGGGGTGCGCCGGGTGCGCGGCGCCGACGGCGCGTTCGGGATCGCCGACAACCTGCCGGCGACCGCGTTCCCGACCGCCGCGACGGCTGCGAACAGCTGGGATCCGGAGGGCCTGCGCCGGATGGGCGCCGCGATCGGGCACGAGGCGGTCGATCTCGGCGTCGACGTCCTGCTCGCCCCGGGGGTCAACATCAAGCGCAGCCCGCTGTGCGGCCGCAACTTCGAGTACTACTCCGAGGACCCGCTGCTGGCCGGCGAGCTCGGGGCCGGCTTCGTGCGCGGCGTGCAGGAGCAGGGCGTCGCGGCATCCGTCAAGCACTTCGCCGCGAACTCGAACGAGGACTTCCGCTTCGTCGGCGACAGCCTCGTCGACGAGCGCGCGCAGCGCGAGATCTACCTGCGCCAGTTCGAGCGGATCGTGCGCACCGCCAGGCCGGCGACGGTGATGTGCGCCTACAACGCGGTGAACGGCACGTTCTGCTCCGAGCATCGCGAGCTGCTGACCGGCATCCTGCGCGAGGAGTGGGGCTTCGAGGGCCTGGTCGTGACCGACTGGGGCGCCATGCACGACCGGGTCGTCGCGGTGCGAGCCGGCTGCGACCTCGAGATGCCGGGGGACAACCGGCACTCCCGGCGCGAGCTCGTCGCCGCGGTGCGGGACGGACGCCTGAGCGCCGGGACGCTCGACACCGCGGTGCGGCGGGTGCTCGGGCTCATCGAGCGCAGCGTGCGCGCCGAGCGGCCCGCCTCCGCCCACGACCCGGCGGCGCATGCGGCGCTGGCCCGCGACCTCGCCGTCGACAGCGCCGTGCTGCTGGCCAACGACGGCGCGCTGCCGCTGGACGCGGGCGCCGAGCTCGTCGTGATCGGGGAGATGTTCGAGCGCATGCGGTATCAGGGCGCCGGCTCGTCCCTGGTCAACCCGACCGAGCTGGTGAGCCCCCGCGACGCCTTCGACGCCCGCGGCGTCCGCTACCGCTACGCCCGCGGCTATCGCGGCAGCTACGCGGAGCGGGACGAGGGGCTCGAGCGGGAGGCGCTCGCGGCGGCCCGCTCCGGGGCGACGGTGCTGTTCTTCGGCGGCCTCGGCGACCTGGAGGAGAGCGAGGGCTTCGACCGCTCGACGATGGCGATGGCGCCGAGCCAGACCGCCCTGCTCGAGGCGATCCTCGACACGGGCGCACGCGTGGTGCTCGTGCTGTTCGGCGGCGCCCCGGTCGAGCTGCCCTTCCTCGACCGGCTCGCCGCGGTGCTCGATCTCTACCTGCCCGGGATGCTCGGCGGCGAGGCCGCGGCGCGGCTGCTGCTCGGCGAGGCGACTCCCTCGGGGAAGCTCGCCGAGAGCTGGCCGCTGACCGCCGCCGACTCGAGCGCCGCCGCCGACTTCGACCGCGGCGTCGTCGCGCGCTACGCCGAGTCGATCTACGTCGGCTACCGCTACTACGACGCGGCCGGGACCGTGCTGCGGTTCCCGTTCGGCCACGGACTGTCCTACACCCGCTTCGCCTACCGAGACCTCTCGGTCGAGGTGCGGGACGGCCGGGTGCTCGCCCGCGCGACGATCGAGAACGTGGGCGACCGCGACGGCGTGGAGATCGTGCAGCTCTACGTGCGCAACCCCCGCGGCGCGGTGTTCAAGGCGGAGAAGGAGCTGCGCGCCTTCGCCCGCGTCGCCGTGCCGGCCGGCGCGGCGGAGCCGGTGGAGCTCGGCTTCGCCATCGACGACCTCGCGTACTGGGACGTCGCCGAGCACGGCTGGGTGCTGGAGAACGGCGAGTACGAGGTGCTGCTCGCGGCCTCGGCGGCGGACGTCCGGCTGCGCGCCCCGCTGCCGGTCGACTCCGGACGCCCGTCGCGCTCGCCGTACCCGGCGGCGGTCGACGCGGACTACCGGAGGCCCCCGGTCGGCGTGCCGGCGAGCTTCCCGGCCCTGCTCGGCCACGCGGTCCCGGAGGCGCGCCACCCGTCGCGGCTCACGATGGACACCCGGCTCGTCGACGCCCGGCGCTCGCTGCTCGGCGGCCTGCTGCACCGCGGCGCGCTCTCCAGGGCGAGCAAGGACTACCGCGCGGCGCTCGCGCTGCCCGACGGGCCCGAGCGCGACGAGCGGGTGAAGCACACGCACTTCCTCGTGCGCATGCTGCCGACCCTGGCGCTGCGCACCCTGACGATGTCCTCCGGCGGGCTGCCGCACCACGTCGCGCTGGCGATCGCCGAGTTCGCCGCGTGGCATCCGATCCGGGGCCTGCGCCTGCTGCTCGCCGGACGCCGCGCCGATCGCGCGGCCTGAGCCGCGACGAGGGGCCCGGGACCGCGCGGTCCCGGGCCCCTCGTCCCACGGATCAGTGCGCCTGCTGCGCCAGCGCCGCCTCGTCGAGGAACGCGATCGAGTGGGTGTCCTGGAAGTCCCGGATGCCCTCGAGCCCCTGCTCGCGCCCGTAGCCCGACTGCTTGACGCCGCCGAACGGCGCGCGCAGGTCGAGGCGGGTGGCGCCGTGGTCGTTCACCCAGATGTAGCCGGCCTGGATCCGGCCGCCGACCTTGCGGGCGCGCTCGGGCGACTCGGTCCACACGGAGCCGCAGAGGCCGGCCCAGGTGTCGTTCGCCGCCCGGATCGCCTCCTCCTCGTCGTCGAAGGGGATGATGGGGATGACCGGGCCGAACTGCTCCATCGTCACGACCCGCAGCGCCGGGTCGGGGTCGACGACGACCGTCGGCCGGACGAAGTTGCCGCCGGCGAGGTCGCCGCCGGGCAGCTCGCCGAACTCGCGGACCTCGGCGCCGGACTCCTTCGCCTCCTCGATGAGCTCGTCGACGAAGGCCTTCTGGATCGGCGAGTGCAGCGGGCCCATGGTCGTTTCGGCGTCGAGGCCGTAGCCGAGCCGGACCTTCTCCAGCCGGGCGGACAGGCCGTCGACGACGTCCTGGACGCGCGAGCGGTGCACGTAGATCCGCTTCGCGTTCATGCACACCTGTCCGGTGGTCTGGAAGATGCCCTCGTAGAGCCGGTCGAGCTGCGTGTCGTCGAGCTTCGCGTCGTCGAGGATGATCGCCGGGTCGTTGCCGCCGAGCTCGAGCGTGACGCGGGTCAGCGACTTCGTCGCGAGCTCCTGGATCTTCTTGCCGCCGCCGACCGAGCCGGTGAACGACACCTTCGCGATGTCGGGCGACTCGATGAGCTCGGTCATCTCGGAGTCCTTGCCGGTGATGACGTTGAGCACGCCGGCCGGCAGCTGCTCCGCGACGCGCTGCACGATGCGGCTGAGCGCGAGCGGCGTGGTGGGCGGCGGCTTCACGATCGCCGTGTTGCCCGCGAGCAGCGCGTGCGGCAGCGCGGCGCCGAGGATCGCGGCCGGCCAGTTGAACGGCACGATGATCGTCACGACGCCGAGCGGCGAGTGCGCGACGGCCGTCTCCACGGGGATGCCCGGCGCCGGGGGGAGCACCGTGACCTCGTCGACCCGGTCGGCGAGGGCGAGCGCGAGGTTCCACCGGATCTCGAAGACGAGGGAGTCGACCCACGCCTCGAAGCGGACCTTGCCGTTCTCCTGGGAGAGGATCGCGGCGTCGTCGTCGCGCGCCTCCGCGATGCCCTTGATGGCCTCGGCCATCCGCGCGGCCCGCTCCTGCGGGGTGAGCGCCGACCAGGCGGGGAACGCGGCCTTCGCCGCGGCGATCGCGTCGGCGACGTCCTGCTTGGTCGCGGCGGCCGCGTGGCCGACCACGACGCCCGGCTTGCCGGGGTCGGCGACGGCGAGGGTCTCCGCGGTCTCCCGCGCCGCCCCGCCGATGTAGAGCCCCGTCTTCACCGGGGCGAGCGTCTCCGTCATCTGACACACCTCTCTGTGGTCGATCTGGTCGATCCGGTCGACCTCGGTCCGATGCTACCGCCGCGCACCGACCCGTGGCACAGGATCGTCTGACAGATCGTCGACAATTCGACGGACGCCCGCCGCGTCGCCCGTGCAGTAACGTCCTGTGCATGGCCGAGGACGCGCATTCGACGCTGACCCGTCGGATCCGCGACGCGATCCTCACCGGGGAGTTCGTGGCGAGCCAGCGCCTGGTCGAGGCCGACCTCACGGCGCGGTTCGGCGCGAGCCGGTCCGCCGTGCGACTCGCGCTGGTGAACCTCGCGAACGAGGGCCTGGTCGAGCGGCTGCCGAACCGGGGCGCGCGGGTGCGCTCGATCTCGGTCGACGAGGCCGTCGAGATCGTCGAGGTGCGCGCCGGGCTGGAGGCCCTCTGCGCGCGGAAGGCCGCCGAGCAGCTCGGGGACGAGGACGCCGAGGAGCTGCGCGCGCTCCGCGACGCGATCGAGTCGGCCGTCCGGGGCGGCGACCTGATCGGCTACTCCGAGCTCATCCAGGAGCTCGACCGCCGGATCCGCGAATACAGCGAGCACGTCACGGCGGGGCGGCTGCTCGAGCAGCTGCACGCGCAGTCGGCGCGCCACCAGTTCCGCCTCGCCTTCGCGCCCGGCCGCGCGGCGACCTCGCTCGCCCAGCACCTCGCGATCATCGACGCGGTGCTCGCCCGCGACCCCGATGCGGCCGAGCGCGCCACGCGCGAGCACCTCGGGGACGTCGCCGCGATCCTCGCCGCCCTGGGCTGACCGCCCGGAGACGACGGAGGCCGGCCCCGAGGGACCGGCCTCCGCTGCGCGGGACGCCTCAGCCGACGACGTCGACGTTGGTGTAGCCCTTGCCGTTGAACTTCTGCAGCGACACGGTCTGGATGGCCGGCAGGCCGTCGACCGTGGTGTCGATCGAGCCGAACGCGAACTGCGCGTCGAAGCCCTTGATCGAGTACAGCGCGTCGAGGAACGAGTCGCGAGTCGGCTCGGTCATCTTCTCGAACGCCTGCTCCAGGATCTGCGCGCCGATCCAGCTCCACACGCAGTGCGGGAACGCCTTGCCGTCCTGCTCGGGGCCCTGGGCGTACTCCGCGATCGCCGCGAAGTAGGCCTTGCCGGCCTCCGACTCGGCGAACGGCGGCGCCGCGGCCGCCTCCGAGAAGCCGACCGCGTAGATGCCCGGGTAGGTCGTCTCGGTCACGCCGGCGGGGGTCAGCACGCCGCCGGGGGAGGCGGTGTTCGACGGCAGGAACCAGATCGGCGTCCAGCCGATCGCCGCGGCCTTCGCGAGGTTCTCCACCACGCGCGGGGTCACCGACACCGCCTGGAAGAAGACGTCCGCGCCGGTCCCGGCGAGCTCGGTCACCTGGGGCTCGAGGTAGTTCGGCGTGCTGCTGGCCGGACCGGGCTCGTAGCTCAGCTCCTTGACGATCTCGATGTTCGGGTTGCCGGCCACGGCGTCCTTGAAGCCCTGCAGATAGCCCTTGCCGTAGTCGTCGTTCTGGTAGAGCGCGGCGACCTTGTGCGGCTGGCCGTTCGCCACGAGGGCCTCGCCGAAGGCGGCGCCCTCCTGCTGGTAGATCGGCACCAGGCCGAGCTGGACCGGCGACTCGGTGCGGTCGGAGAAGATCGGGTCGCCCGTCATGACGAGCACCTGCGGGACGTCCGCCTCGATCGCCGCCTCGCGCCAGGCGCGGTTGGTCGGCGTGCCGAGGCCGAGGCCGGCCGCGAAGACGCCGTCGGCGACCATCTGGTTGAAGTTCGCCGCCGACTTCTCCGGGTTGTACTCGTCGTCGTAGCTCTTGATCTCGATCTTGCGGGTCTTGCCGTCGCCGAAGGTGATGCCGCCCTCGGCGTTCTTCGTGCCGAAGTAGGCGAGCGCGCCGTCTACCGTGCAGTTGCCGGGGCCGGCGGTGGCGCCGGTCAGCGGCGTCGAGATACCGAAGGTGAGGGTGGTGTCGGTGATGCCCGGCGACGGCTCGACCGCGGCCGAGGTGTCCTCGCCGGTGGGGGCGACGTCGCCGCCGCCGCGCGCGCAGCCGGCGAGCACGAGGGCGATGGCGCCGACCGATGCGGCGACCGCGATGGCTCGGCGGCCGCTCAGAGTGGTCTTCATGTGTTCCTCTCCTCCGAGGGTTGGACCTGCGTCTTGGTGTTTCCGGAAGCCGAGTCGGCCGCATGGCCGGCCTCGACGCTGTGGCCCGCGGCGCCGCGCCGCACGAGGCGGCGGATGGTGCGGGGCAGACTCGCGAGTCCCCCTGGCAGGAGGAACAGGATGAGGATGATGACCACGCCCTGCACGAGCGTCGTGTAGATCGACAGCTGCAGGCCGTTCATGATCTGGCTCACGGTGACGTAGAAGACGCCGCCGAGCACCGCGCCGACGATGCTCCCGGCGCCGCCGACGATCGAGGCGATGACGAGGTCGATCGAGTGGTGGAACGCGAGCGTCTCCGACGAGGTGAACTGGCCCCAGACGATGAGCAGGAAGCCCGCGATGCCGCCGTAGACCGCGGCGATCGTGAACGCCAGGACCTTGTACCGGTAGGGGGAGACGCCCATCGAGGAGGCGATCGCCTCGTTCGACCTGACGATCGCGAAGGCCCGCCCGTACTTGCCGCGCACCAGGAAGTAGGCGAGCGCGAAGAACGCGAGGGCGATCGCGATCACGATGTAGTACTGCCACTGGTCGTTCTCGAGCCCGGGCCCGGCGGCGAAGGGGTTGCCCTTGTGGACCTGTCCGTCGGCGCCGACGTAGTCGAGCCGCCGGATCGAGATGCCCTCGTTCCCGCCGGTGAAGTCGGAGAACTTCTGCGCGAGCGGCAGGCCGATGGTCGGCAGCGCGATCGTGACCATCGCCAGCGCGAGTCCGCGCAGCCGCACCGTGACCAGCGCGATGAGGAGCCCGAGCACCCCGGGGATGAGGCCGGACAGCACGAAGCCGATGACGATCGCGCCCTCGGCGAGCGGACCTCCCCACCAGTCGCGGATCGGGATGATCGCGGCGTAGGCGCCGATCCCGACGAAGAACGAGTGGCCCAACGACACCTGGCCGGTGAAGCCCATGACGATGTTGAGGCCGAGGATCGCGACGGCGAAGACCGCGATGTGCGAGATCGTCTGGTTCGTGAACGGGTCGGCCACCAGCGGCAGCACGGCGAGCACCACGAGGACCACGAGGAATGCGCCGAGGCGCACCCAGCGGTTGGACACGACGGCGTCGTAGCCCTTCATACCCGCACCACCGCCCTCCGTCCGAAGAGCCCTTGCGGCCGGATGATGAGCACGACGAAGACGAGGACGAACGGCACGACCACCTTGAGGTCGTGCCCGATCCACGGGATGTACGCCGCGGCGAGCGACTCCAGGATCGTGATGCCGAGCGCGGCGACGACGGCGCCGATCGGCGAGTCGAGCCCGCCGATCACCACCGCGGCGAGCGCGTAGACGAGGATGCCGTCGAAGTTGTTCGGGGTGAGCTGCGACTTCGAGGCGAGCAGGATCGCGGCGACGGTGCCGAGCGCGGCGGCGAGTCCCCAGCCAGCCATCCGCAGCCCGCCGACCCGGATGCCGGCGAGCGCCGCGGACGGCGCGTTGTCGGCGACCGCCCGCATGCCCAGTCCGAACTTGGTGCCGCGGAACAGGATCTGCAGCACGACCATCAGCGCGACGATCGTCGTGAAGGTGACGATCGACCAGACGCTGATCGAGACGTCGCCGATCCGCAGGCTCTCGCTGCCGCCGAAGAAGAAGGGGTACGGCGTCGGGTTGAAGCCCCAGATGAGGCCGACCAGGCCGGTGATCAGCGTCAGCAGCCCGATCGTCGCGACGACCTTGGTGTCCTCCTCCGCCCGTTCGAAGCGCCGCATCACGAATCGCTCGACCACGCCGCCGAGGGCGAGCGAGGCGATGACCGCCGCCACGATCCCGAGGACGACGCCCAGGGTCGAGCCGACGCCGGGGATGAGGAGGTTGCCGATGGTCAGGCCGATGTACGAGCCGAGCACCGCCATGCCGCCCTGGGCGAAGTTGACGAGGCCGGTCGCCTGGTTGACGAGGACGATGGCGAGCGCGAGCGCCCCGTAGATGGAGCCCTGCGCCAGCCCGTCGACGAGGAGCTGGATGAAGGTGCCGAACGGATTCATCTCAGCCCCCCAGGTACGCTCTGCGGATGTCGTCGTCGCCCCGGAGCTCGGCCGTCGTCCCCGACAGCACGCTGCGGCCGGTCTCCAGCACGGTCACCGAGTCGACGACGGAGAACGCGAGGTTCGCGTTCTGCTCGACGACGAGCATCGCGATGCCGGACTCGCGGCGCAGCCGGCCGATCGCGTCGTAGACGTTCCGCGCCGTGCTCGGCGCGAGCCCGAGCGAGGGCTCGTCGAGGATGAGCAGCCGCGGCTTGGCCATGAAGGCGCGGGAGACCGCGAGCATCTGCTGCTCGCCGCCGGACAGCGCGGAGGCGTTCGACCGGATGCGCTCGCGGAGGTTCGGGAACAGGTCGAGCAGGTACTCGACGTCGGTCGCGACCTGCCGGTGGTCCTTCCGCAGATAGGCGCCGACCATCAGGTTCTCCCGGACCGTGAGGTTCCCCAGGGTGCCGCGGCCCTCCGGGACGTGCGCGATGCCGAGCGAGGCGACCCTCTCCGGCTTCAGCCCGCGGATCGAGCGATCCCGGTAGCGGATCGTGCCGCCCGCGCGCACCGTGCCGCTGATCGCGCGCAGCGTCGTCGTCTTGCCGGCGCCGTTCGCGCCGAGGATGCCGACCGCGCCGCCCTCGGGCACGCTGATCGAGACGCCGTCGAGCACCTGGACCGGCCCGTAGAACGCGGTGACGTCGACCAGCTCAAGCAGCGGCATCGGGCGCCCCCAGGTAGGCCTCGATGACGCGCGGATCGGCCTGCGCCTGCGCCGCGGTGCCCTCCATGAGCTTGCGCCCGTGGTCGAGCACGACGACCCGGTCGGTGAGCCGGGCGATCAGGGACATGTTGTGCTCGACGACGACGATCGTCATGTCGTCCTCGTCGCGCAGCCGCCGGACGGTCGCGATGAGCTGCTCGACCTCGCCGTGGGAGAGCCCCGCTGCGGGCTCGTCGAGCAGCAGCAGCGAGGGGTGCATCATGAGCGCGCGGCAGAGCTCGATCGACTTGTGCAGGCCGTGCGAGAGCTCGTCCGCGGACAGCCGGGCGGCCCAGCCGAGGCCCTGGCGCTCCAGCAGCTCGACGGCCTCGTCGCGCAGCGCCCGCTCCGCGCGCCAGGTGTAGGGCAGCCGGAGCGCCCAGGACACCGCGTCCCCGGGCAGCCGGGTGTGCCCGCCGAGCAGGACGTTGTCGAGCACGCTCGCGTGCAGCTGCAGCGCGGGGTGCTGGAAGGTGCGGGCGAGGCCGTGGTGGACGAGCCTCGCCGGGGACTGGCCGAGCACCTCGACGCCGTCGATCAGGATCGAGCCGGAGCTCGGGCGGTAGTGCCCGCTGATGCAGTTGAAGAGGCTCGTCTTGCCGGCCCCGTTCGGGCCGACCAGGCCGAGGATGCTGCCCGGCTCGATGTCGAAGCCGACGTCCTGCAGCACATGCACGCCCCCGAAGCTGAGGCTGATGCGGTCGAGCGTCAGACGAGCACCCAATCGTCCTCCTCGTTGATGGAATCGGCGGGGCCTTGGAGCGGGGCGAGCCTAACCAGCCCGCGCAGGATTGTCGACAATTTCCAAGCGGTCCGCCGGATTCGATACGCCATCGTTGTCAAACCGTCCGCGGGCCGTCTCGATTATGCGGGCCCGGATCGGGGGCGCGGGTCGATAGTTCTGTTGAACGGAACCATCGCCGCGCCGCGGCGGCGTGCGCGCCTAGCATGGCCGCGCGCCAACGGCGCCGAACGGCATCGAACGAAAGGTCGCTGATGACCACCGAATCCCTGGCCCAGGCCATCGCCCGCGTCGGCAGCCCGGTCGAGCTGCTGCGCGATCTCGACTGGCCGGCGTTCACCTTCCCGGTCGCGCCGGAGTTCACCAACTGGCGCGACGAGCAGCGCGCGTGGAACACCACGGTCGCGCTGATGGACCAGTCGCACCACATGACGCAGTTGTTCCTCGGGGGCGCCGACCTCATCCCGCTGCTCGAGTCGATCTCGCCGAACACCTTCGCGACCTTCCGTCCCGGCGTCGCCAAGCAGCTGATCTCGGTGAACCAGGACGGCTACCTGATCGGCGACGGCATCCTGTTCTACAACTCCGACGGCCCGGAGGGCCTCGTCCTGATCGGGCATCACATCCTGATCGACTGGGTGCGCTACAACGTCGAGCTCGCGCAGGCCGCCGGCAGGGACGTCCGCGCCCGGCTCGAGCCGAACTCGCACATGCGCGGCGGCGCGGACCCGACGTTCTACCGCTACGAGCTGCAGGGGCCCCACGCCAACGAGGTCATGGAGCAGGTCTTCGGCGGTCCGGTCCCGGACGTCAAGTTCTTCCACATCGCCGACGTGTCGATCGCGGGGCGGCCGGTCAAGGCGCTCCGGCACGGCATGGCGGGCCAGCCCGGCTTCGAGTTCTACGGGCCGTGGGCGGACCACCAGGTCGTGCTCGACGCGATCATGGCCGCCGGCGAGGCGTACGGCATCCGCCGGGTCGGCGCGAAGGCGTACTCGGCCTCGCCGCTGGAGTCCGGCTGGGTGCCGACGCCGTTCCCCGCGATCTTCGACGAGGACTTCGCGGCGTACCGCGAGTGGCTGCCCGCGGCGCGCGCCGGCTCGATCGGCGGCTCGCTGCACTCCGCGGACGTGCACGACTACTACCTGACGCCGTACGACATCGGCCTCGGCAGGTCGGTGCGGTTCGACCACGACTTCCACGGGCGGGAGGCGCTGGAGCGGCACGCCGCGGACCAGCGCCGCCGCAAGGTCACGCTGATCTGGGACGCCGAGGACGTCGCGGCGATCGTCCGCTCGCAGCTCGAGCCGGGGGTCCCGGCGAAGTACCTCGACTGGCCGAAGGCCCGCTACGGCTTCTACCAGATGGACGAGGTGCTGCAGGACGGGAAGCGGGTCGGCATCTCGACCGACGCCGGCTACGTCGCCTACGACCAGCACTACATGTCGCTCGCGACGCTCGACGCCTCGATCCCGGACGGCGCCGAGGTCGAGGTGGTCTGGGGCGAGGACCCGGTGTCGAAGAAGGCCCAGGCGGACGCCGTGCACCGGCAGGTGCGCATCCGCGCCACGGTCGCCCCGGCGCCGTACCACGAGTGGGCGAGGACGCGGTACCGCGCGAACGCCGGCGCCTGACCGGCGCGGAGCGTCCCGCCGGATCGGCCTAGGCTCGACCCATGGCGAGGGGATCCGCCGGCGAGAGCGCGCTGCACCGGCACCTCCGGGTGCTCAGCGCCTTCGACGCGCGGCATCCGTACCTCACCCTGACCGAGGTCGCCGAGCGCGCCGGGCTCGCGAAGTCGACCGTGCACCGGCTGGTCGGCGAGCTCGAGCGCGAGGGGCTGGTCGAGCGCGGGCCCGACCGCCTGCTCCGGCTCGGCGTCCGGATCTTCGAGCTCGCGAGCCGCACGCCGGGGGCGCTCGGCCTGCGCGAGATCGCGCGTCCCTACCTGCAGGCGGTGCAGGCCAGGATCCGGCAGCACGTCCAGCTCGGCGTGCTCGCCGGCACCGACGTGCTGTTCGTCGAGCGGCTCTCGCAGCGCGACGCGGTGCTCAACGCCACCCTGATCGGCGGCCGGATCCCGCTGCACGCCTCCTCGAGCGGGCTGGTGCTGCTGGCGAGCGCGCCGGCCGCGCTCGTCGACGAGGTCGTCGCGGCCGGCATCCGGGTCTACACCGAGCACACCATCCGCACCGCCGCCGAGCTCCGGCGGGTGCTGCGCCGGGTGCGGGCCGACGGCTTCGCCGAGACCCGTGGGCACATCCATCCGGACTCGCGCGGCATCGCGGTGCCGGTGCTCGGACCGCATCGGACGGTGTACGCCGCGCTCGGCGTGGTGGTGGCGAACGACGGCACGAGCGCGCTGCCGTACGTCGAGACGCTCCGACTCGCCGCGGCCGGCATCACCCGCGAGCTGGAGGCGGTGTTCCTGCCCGAGCACGGCATCCGGGAGCTCGTGCGCTCCTCGGACGCCTCGCTCGCCTACCTGGAGACGGACGGCCCGCCGGGCTGAGCCGCGGCGCGCCGCCGTGCGTAGCGGAAGGCGCCGGGCGCTGGGAACCGGGTCACCCGCCAGTACTGGAAGGCGCTGAGCGGCCACTGCGTCACGTTCGCCCCGGACGGCGAGTGGTAGTAGTTCGTGCAGCCCGGATGGTTCCCGGCGGACATGTGCTCGTCGATCTGCCGCTCGACCCAGGCCGTCCAGCGCGCGGTCGCCCGCGGGTCGGTGTCGACGGTCGCGTCCCGCCGGATCGCCCGCCGGATGCGCCGCGCCGCGACCTCCGCCTGCCGCTCCAGCATGCTCGTGATCGCGTAGCCGCCGTTGGTGTTCGGCCCGTAGAGGATGAAGAGGTTCGGGAACCCTGGCACCGTGACGCCGAGGTAGGCGGTCGGCCGATCGCCCCACGCGTCGTGGATCTCGCGGCCGCCGGGCCCGCGCACCTCGAGCGTGGACAGGAAGCTGGTCGGCTTGAAGCCGGTGCCGATGACGATGACGTCGGCCGGGTGCTCGACGCCGTCGACGTCGACGACGCCGCTGCGCGCGACCGAGGCGACCGCCCTGGGCACGAGCGCGACGTTCTCCCGGTTCAGGGTCGGGTAGAACGTCGTGGAGAACACCGGCCGCTTGCAGCCCCACGGGTAGTCCGGGGTCACGGCCTCCCGGGTCGCCGGGTCCTCGATCGCGGCGGCGATGTAGCCGCGGCAGGCCTCCTGGGTCGCGAGGTTGTCCGGCGTGCCGGCCTGGAACCCCTTCGGCTTGAACGCCGCGTGGAAGGCCTTCCAGCGGTCGAGCCTGAACCGCCACGGGCTGCGACGGTACCGCTCGCGCTCCTCCTCGGTGTACGGCCGCTCGCCCTTCGGCAGGATCCAGCCCGGCTGGCGCTGGAAGACCGTGACCTGCTCGGCCTCCTCCGCGATGCCGGGGACGACCTGCACCGCGGTCGAGCCGGTGCCGACGACGGCGACCCGCTTGCCGGCCAGATCCGGGGCGCGGTCCCACTCCTGGGTGTGCAGGGCGACCCCCTCGAAGTCCTCCAGCCCGGGCCAGTCGGGGACCCTCGGGTCGCTGAGCAGCCCGAGCGCCGAGATCACGAAGCGGAACCGCTGCCGCTCGCCGCCGGCGAGCTCGAGCAGCCACTCCTGCTCGGCGCCCTGCCACTCGGCCGCGACGACGCGGGTGCCGAGCCGGAAGCGGGGCAGCAGCCCGAAGCGCTCGACGACCGCGTCGGTGTAGGCGAGCAGCTCGTCGCGCGTGCCGTGCGTCGAGGGCCAGTCGTAGTCCATGAAGGAGAACGAGTAGCACAGCGACGGGATGTCGACCTCGCAGCCGGGGTAGCGGTTGTGCCACCAGGTCCCGCCGGGGTGCTCGCCGGCCTCGAAGATCGTGAAGTCCTCGATCCCGCGGCGCAGCAGGTTGACCGCGGCGGCGATCCCGCCGAAGCCCCCGCCGATGATCGCGACCGACCCGGATGACGTCGTTGTCATGACGTCAGGCTAACGGCCGGCCGGACCCGGCGATACGAGAGGAAATGCGGCAGCCAACCGCGATCCCGCGTGGTTCCCGTCCGACCGCGACCCGGTGCGGGCGCCAGGAGGACGCCCGGCCGTCCGGCGCTACCGTCCGTTGTTGAGGGCGCGGCGGCCGAGCAGGATGAGTGCGCCCGCCGCGGCGAACATCGTCGCGCCGAGGTACCACGACGCCGTGAAGGAGAGCGCCGAGACCAGGCCGAACACCGCCGGGCCGACCGCCGCGCCGATGCTCATGGCGATCTGCGCGATGCTCGTCGTGACCGCGGGCGGGATGGTGCTGTAGCGCACGATGGCGAAGTGGAAGAGCCCGTTCCACGCCCAGCCGAGCCCGTAGGCGAGCAGCGTCCCGAGCAGAAGACCCCATTGCGAGCCGCCGAGCAGGGCGAGGACGAGGAAGCCGATGCAGCCGCTGCCCATCATGTACGCGACGGTGACCAGATGTCGACGACCGCGGCGATCGGCGATGTAGCCGAACAGGACTCGTGAGGCGATGCCGACGAGGCTGCCCAGGGCGAGCATCGTCGCCGCGGCGCTCGCGGAGAAGCCCTCGCTCACCGCGAACACGACGAGGAAGCTGCCGAAGCTCACCGTGGCCGCGGTGCCGAAGCCCGCACCGATGGAGAGCAGGATGAGCGATCTGGCCGGCGGCGCGTGGGGCGTCCGCGCCCTCGGCCCGGTTCGCGCCTCGACGCTCGGGCGGCGCCGTCGCGAGCTCAGGACGCGCGCGCCCGCGAGCGCGGAGCGCGCGATCACGCCGACTGCCATCGCCAGCGACAGCGCGGCCGCCACCAGGAAGGCCTCGCGCCACATCCCTCCCTGGCCGAACAGCGGCACCGAGAGCCCGACCAGGAAGGTGGAGATCGGCAGGGCCGCCTGCTTGAGCCCGAAGGCGAGCCCTTGGCGTCCCTGCGGGACGGCGAGCGAGAGCGCGAGGTTGCTCGCCGGCTGCGAGCTGTTGTTCGAGACCGCGCCGACGCAGAGCGAGATCGCCAGCAGCACCCAGCTCTGCGCCATCACGGCGATCAGGACGAGGCAGAGGCCGACCACGGCGGTCGAGAAGGCGATGCCCGCGCGCCAGCCCAGACGCTGCATGAGCCGCCCGAGCGGAAGGCCGGTCACCGCCGAGAGCCCGAAGTAGAGGGCGATCACGATCCCGAGATGCGTGTCGTCGAAGCCCAGGTCGGCCTGGATCGCCGGCGCGAAGGCCGAGAGCATCCAGATCGGCAGCCCGCCGAGCCCGGTCGCGGCGATCGCGTACAGCACCGCGGCGAGGGCCGACGGGCGGGCCGGCGGGGAGTCGGCGCTCGCGGTCATGCGTCGAGGCGGGAGACCGATGCCACGGATATCTGCTCCTCAGTCGGGATGCCGGCGACCGGTGCGCGGGGCAGGACCCGGTCGCATAATGTTCATAGTATGAATGATTTCTCGAATGTGTGAATACTTTACCCCCTGCTGTGTTAGCTTGATGCCCGGAGCAGGCCGGCATCGGAGTCGGGAGCGAGCGGTCGCCGGAGTCGCGGCGGCATCGTCACCGCCTCGGTCGTCGGCGTGCTCGAACAGGTGTGCTCGACGTCGTCGCCATGGTTTCGGGGCGCGGCGCACGGGCACGCGAGCGGCCACCTCGACGAAGCAGGAGAGCGCCAGGCTCGACCACGAGGAAGTCGTCCCAGCATCACTCGTCACATAGCAGCACATAGCAAAGGAGCTATCTTCGTGAGAAGGACCAGCAAGTTCGGGCTCGTGGCCGCATCGATCGCCGCGGTGACCCTCCTCGGAGTCTCGGCGTGCTCGAGCGGAGGCGGCGCCCCGGCGCCCGACGAGAGCGAGAGCGCGGGCCTCCCGACCTCGTTCACCGAGGACCTCGTCGACCAGGCGAAGGCGGAGGGCGAGCTCGTCATCTACATGGACGGCGATGAGCGATCCGTCCAGAACTGGGCGGCGGCCTTCACCGAGAAGTACGGCATCGCGGTCACCACGAGCCGGAAGGGCAGCGCCGAGCAGTCCCAGACCGTGAACCAGGAGTTCGCGGCCGGTCAGCACCTGCACGACATCACGATCACGACCGATGTGCTCGCGCTGGCCGACTGGGCTCAGAGCGGGGTGCTCGCCGAGTACGTGCCGACGGACGTGGACCTCTGGCCGTCCAACCTGGGCGAGGCCGGGCTCTACTACCCGTTCCAGAACACCTCGGTGCAGACCGTGGCCTGGAACACGGAGAACGTCACGCCGGACGAGCAGGCGGCGCTGATCCAGGACCCCCTGGAGGCCATGATGGACCCGGCCTTCAAGGGCCGGGTCGGCATCATCAACCCGACCTCGGCGACGCGCATGTCCACCTGGTACAACTACACGGACGGGCCCAACAAGAACCTCTACGGCGGGTGGGGTCTGGTGGAGAGCATCGCGGCCAACGAGCCCATCGTCTACGGCGACGTGATCGCGCTGATCCAGGGCCTCACCATCGGCGAGGTCGACGCCGTCTACGGCGGAGTCCCCGACGGCTACGTCGCGATCAACGTGGCATCCGGGGCGCCCCTCGCGGACTCCTATCCCTCGCACCCCGCGGCCATCACCGGCTACACCTCGATCATGTCGGACGCGCCGCACCCGTACGCGGCCCGGCTGTTCCAGGAATGGGCGGCCACGCCCGAGTCGGCGGCGCTCTTCTCGGAGACCTCCAGCACGTACCCGCTCAACAGCGAGGTCGAGGACCAGCGGGCGGTCACGAAGGAGCCGTGGTACACCCCCGTCTCGACCGTGCTCGACGACCTCTGGGTGGACTGGGCTCTCGACTCCGACTTCGTCGCGGCCACCCAGCCGAACAGCCCCTGGATCACGAAGTTCAACACGATCATGGGGATCACCAACTGACGCGGGGCCGGCACGCAGCCGGGGGGTCGGGGCCGATCGGCTCCGACCCCCCGGAGCGGCGGACGCGTCGACGCAGCAGGTCCCCGGTCCACCGCGACGACCGGCTGCCGATCCCGATCCCGATTTCGACGAAGGAGTTCTAGCGATGCCCGAGGTTGTCCAGGAGGACACGGTCGACGACCGGAGCGCGACGGCGGCGGTCCTCGAGGCCGCCCGCGCGCTGGGCCCGGCGTTCGAGGCCGCGACCAGGCAGGCCGAGGTGGAGCGGACGCTGCCGCAGTCGGTCGTCGAGCAGATGCGGGAGGCGGGGCTCTTCTGGCTCAAGACCCCGAAGTCGTTGGGAGGCAGCGAGCTGGACCCCGTCGGGTTCTGCGACGTCGTCGAGGAGATCGCCTATCACGACGCCTCCGCGGCCTGGGCCGTGATGATCGGCAACGGCGTGACCGGCACCTTCGCGGGCTGGCTGCCGGACGAGGGCGTCGAGGACCTCTTCCCCGAGGGCGGGCCGCTGCCGATCATGGCCGGGCAGTTCGTCCCGCGCGGCGTCGCCGTCGCCGTGCCGGGCGGGTACCGGGTCACGGGTCGCTGGTCCTTCTCCAGCGGCATCATGCACTCGAGCTGGGTCGCCGGCGCGGCCCGCGTCGAGGGAGGGGAGCCGGGGGAGGAGATCCTGCTCTGCGTGCCGAAGTCCTCCGCGACGGTCCACGACATCTGGTTCGTGGCCGGGCTCGAGGGCACCGGGAGCAACGACTTCTCGCTGGAGGACGTCTTCGTCCCCGCCTCGCACACTCGACGGCGCGCCGACGCCCCTCCGCAGCGCGGCGGCCCGCTCTTCCGTCAGCCGCAGAGCCTGTTCGTGGCGAACGAGATCACGCCGGTCGCGGTCGGTATCGCGCGCCGCGCGCTCGACGACATCGTGGTCCTCGCCCGCGCGACCGTCCGCGGTGCCACCGGGGTGCCGCTGATCGACCGGGCCGCCTTCCAGAAGACCCTGGGCAGGGCGGAGGCGAAGTGGCTCGCCGCCCGTCTGGTCTACCGGGCCGCGGTCCAGGAGGCCTGGGACCGGTCCGTCGAGGGGCTGCCGTTCGACGACGGGATCGTCGCGACCCTCCGGTCGCGTCACACCTTCGCCGTGGAGACCTGCACCGAGCTGGTCGCCGAGGTCTTCCGCTACGGCGGCGGTCGGGTGCTGGCGCTGAACAACCCCATGCAGCGCCACTATCGCAACCTCATCGCCGCGACGCAGCACGTGGCCAACACGGAGGAGAACTACGAGCTCGCGGCGATGGCGATCGTGGAGCGGTCCGATGACGAGAGCTGAGGGCGCTGCCGCCCGCCGCCGCGGGCGAGCCCTCGACGACCGCGCCCTGCCCCTCGGAGGAGTTGGAACGTGACGATTCGACGACGCATCGGCTCCTCGGACCTCGACGTCTATCCGCTCAGCCTCGGCTGCAACACGTTCGGCTGGACCGCGGACGAGGCGACCAGTCACGAGGTGCTCGACGCCTACGTCGCCGCCGGCGGCAACTTCCTGGACACCGCCGACGGCTATCCGGCGTTCGTGCCCGGCCGACCGCCGGGGCTGTCGGAGGAGTTCATCGGCTCCTGGCTACCCGGTCGCTCCGACCGCGACGAGCTCGTCATCGCGACCAAGGTGAGCCGGCATCCGGACTTCCGGGGGCTCGCGCCGCAGAACGTGCGCGCCGCGGCCGACGCGTCGCTCGGCCGGATGGGCCTGGACCGCATCGACCTCTACTACGCGCACTACGACGACCCCGAGGTGCCGATCGCGGACATCGCGGGCGCGTTCAGCGGACTCGTGGACGCCGGCAAGGTGCGCTGGATCGGGATCTCGAACTTCAGCCCGGCTCGCATCGACGAGTGGCTCGAGACGGCCACGGCGGAAGGGCTGCACGAGCCGGTCGCGCTCGAGCCGCACTACAACCTCGTCGAGCGCGACTACGAGCTCGCGCAGCGGCCGTCGGCGCAGCGCTTCGGTCTCGGGGTGATGCCCTACTACGCGCTGGCCAGGGGCTTCCTGACCGGCAAGTACCGGCCCGGGACCGAGGTCCGCAGCGAGCGGGCCGGCGGCGAACGGGCGCGGGCCGCGGGCGCGAGCGACTATCTGACGCCGGACGGCATCGACCTGCTGCAGGCGCTCGACGAGGTGGCGGCGGCGCACGGCGCCTCGGTCGCCTCCGTCTCGCTCGCCTGGCTCGCGGCCCAGCCGACGGTGGTCGCCCCGATCGCCAGCGTCCGGCTCGTGAGCCAGCTGGCGGATCTGGTCGCCTCGGTCGGCCTCGAGCTGACGCCGGACGACCTGGATCGCCTGAGCACCGCGGGCGCCTCGCTGGACGTCTGATCCTCCCGGCTGGCCCGGACGGGCCGGATCCGCCATCGTTCTCCCATACCGACCATCCCGATCAAGGAGCAGACCGCCGTGGCATTGGTCCCCTATCTCGACGTCGACCAGGTCCCCGAGGAGCACCGGCATCTGCTGGAGCGCCCCATCAACCTGTTCCGCGCCCTGTCCAACAGCCCGGAGGGGCTCGCGCGCTTCCACCCCTTGGGCGAGTGGATCCGCTGGGACTGCGCGCTGGACCCGCGCCTGCGCGAGCTGCTCATCCTGCAGGTCGGCTACCTCGCCCGGGACCCGTACGAGTGGAGCCACCACGTCGTGATCTCGCGGCGGTTTGGCGTGAGCGACGAGGACATCGAGGGACTGGTCGCCTTCACCGCGGGGGAGCCGACCACGCTGTCGGACCTGGACCGGATCGTGCTGCGAGCGGCGACCGAGCTGACCCTGGAGCGACGCCTGTCGGACGGCGCCGTCGCGTCGCTCTCGGAGCACTTCGACGACCAGGGGCTCACCGACATCGTCCTCGTCGCCTCGTTCTACAACATGGTCGTCCGGGTCCTCGGCGGCCTGCGCATCGAGGTGGAGCCCGGCACCGAGTACGCGGAGGCCCTGGAGCGGTTCCCGGTCTGAGCCGCCGGGGCGACGCGGACGCACCGCGCGAGCAGGCTCATCACGAGCTCGGGAGAGGAGCAGGGCATGACAGGCGAGCTGGAGGGCAAGCGCGCCCTCGTGGTCGGCGGCGGCCAGACGCCGGGGCAGACGATCGGGAACGGACGGGCGACGGCGCTGCTGTTCGGCCGTGAGGGCGCCCGGGTGGTCGTCGCCGACCGCGAGCTCGACCGCGCGGAGGACACCGCGCGCCGGATCGTCGAGGAGGGCGGCAGCGCCTGGGCCCTGCAGGCAGACGTGACCGACGAGTCCTCCGTGGAGCGGATGGTCCGCTTCGCGCGGGAGACGCTCGGCGGGATCGACATCCTGCACAATAACGTCGGCGTGAGCCTGGCCGGCGGGGACGCGGTGATCACCGACATCGACCTCGAGGCCTTCGAGCGGGTCACGCGGATCAATCTCGTCGGGATGGTCGCGACCTGCAAGCACGTGCTGCCCGTCATGGTCGAGCAGCGATCCGGGGTCATCCTGAGCGTCGGGTCGCTCGCGTCGCTGATCGACTACCCCTACATCGCCTACAAGACCTCGAAGGCCGGCGTCGTCGCGATGATCCAGAACATCGCCATCCGCCACGCGCCGGACGGCGTGCGCGCGAACGCCATCCTCCCCGGCCTCATGGAGACCCCCATGGCCATCGAGAACCGCGTCGGCCTGGGCGGCCGCAGCCGGGAGCAGGTCATCCAGGAGCGCGACTCGCACGTGCCCCTGCTCGGGCGGCAGGGCAGCGGCTGGGACATCGGGCATGCCGCGGTCTTCCTCGCCTCGGACCGTGCGCGATTCATCACCGGCGTCGCATTGCCCGTCGACGGCGGGCAGACGCTCCGGGCCGGCTGAGTCGACGAGAGGGAGCAGCCGCATGTCCGTCACCACCGTCAGAGGCGAGATCGACGCCGACCGGCTCGGTCCGACCCTCATGCACGAGCACATCTACAGCCTGTACTCCGACTACCGGATCGACTACGGCTGGGACGAGCAGGCCGCGGTCGAGCGGGCGGTCGAGGTCCTCCGCGACCTGAAGGCCTCGTCCGGGATCACGACCCTGGTCGACCTCACCGTGCTGGGCCTGGGCCGCAACCTGCAGCGCACTCGGCGGATCTCCGAGCTGGCCGACATCCACGTGGTGGCGGCCACCGGCATCTACGCCTTCGCCGACCTGCCGCACTTCTTCCGCAACCGCACGGCGATGGTCGACGACGACTGGATCAGCGACTTCCTCGTCCGCGAGCTGACCGAGGGCGTCGGCGAGACCGGGATCCGCCCGGCGGTGATCAAGCTCGTCACCGACCGGCAGGGCGCCAACGACGACGTCCGGCTCATCGCCCGGCAGGTCGGCCGGGCCCAGGTGCGCACCGGCGTGCCGATCTCCACGCACTCCCATCCCGGCACGGGGCAGGGCCTCGTGCAGCAGGAGCTGCTGAGGGCCGAGGGCGTCGACCTCGGCCGGGTGGTCATCGGGCACTCCGGCGACACCACCGATCTCGACTACCTGCAGCGGATCGTCGACAACGGGTCCTATCTGGGGATGGACCGCTTCGGCCACGAGCCGAGCCTGCCGCTGGAGGACCGGATCCGGACGGTCGCGACGCTGTGCGAGCGCGGCCTGGCCGGCCGGATCGTGCTCTCGCACGACACGAACGTGCACTCCGACGGCGTCCCGGCCGAGATCCGGCATTCGGAGGTCTTCGCGGACTGGCACTTCCGCTGCGTGCCGGACATCGTCCTGCCCGCGCTGCGGGAGCGCGGCGTGTCCGAGGAGGACATCGCGCTCATGATGGTCGAGAACCCTCGCCGCATCCTTGAGCACCCCTGACGGAGCGGGCCGAGGTCGTCGCCCGGCCGTTCAGCCCTGGTCGTCCTCCGGCTGGACGTGCGAGCGGATGCGGGTGACCGCGTCCGCGGCGGACGCCCGGAGCTCCTGGAGGTACTCGGCGTGGTTGCTCTCCATCCGGGCGAGCGGCGCGGAGATCGTGTAGGCGCCGTACAGGACGTCGTCGTCGGCGACCGGCACCGACAGGCAGCCCACGCCCTCGAACAGCTCTCCGTGCTCGGCCCCGAAGCCCTCGGCGCGCACCCGGTCCAGCGTCCGCCGCAGCACGTCGGGGTCCGTGATGGTCCGCGCGGTCTTGGCCGTCAGGCCGATGGACTCGAAATAGCGGTCGCGCTGGTCCGCCGTGCCGAAGGCGAGCAGCACCTTGCCGGAGGCGCGCGCATGGGCGGCGCCGTGGAAGCCGGCGTGGAGCTCGACGACGCGGGCGGGCCGGGTGCCGCGGAGGTCCACGATGATCTCCATGTCGCCGTTGCGCCAGGCGCTGAAGTAGGAGGTCTCGCCGGTGCGCTGCACCAGGCGCCGCAGCGGCCCGAGGATCTCCGGCGGCGGGACGCGCTGCTCGTAGTAGGCGGCGGCGAGGCGGGCGACCCCGATGCCGAGGGAGTAGCGGCCCTCCTCGTCGACGCTGAGCAGGCCGGCGTCGACGAGCGTGTTCACCAGATGGTAGGTGCTCGGCAGGGTCGCGCCCATCTCGCTCGCGATCACCCGGGCCTTCCACCCCCGCTCCGGGTCGGAGGCGACGAGCATGAGCAGCCGCGCGGCCTTGCTCACGGACTGGATCCGCGTCGGCTGTCGCGTCGGCACCTGGCTCATCTCGGGACCATTATCCCCGTGCCGGGCTCTGCAGCGAGACACCTCCGTCGACCAGGAGGACCACGCCGGTGATCCAGCGCGCATCATCGGAGACGAGGAATCGCAGCGCTCGCGCGACGTCCCAGGCGTCGCCCTCCGTGCGCAGCGGCGAGGCCTCCTGACGGCGCCGGCGGAGCTCGGGGGTCATCCCCTCGGCCGACATCGGGGTGTAGATCGGGCCGGGCGCGATGCAGTTCACGCGCACGCCCTGCGCGGCGTGGTCGAGCGCCATCGACTTGGTGAGGGCGATGATCGCGCCCTTGGTCGTCGAGTAGGGGGTGATGCCGCGGGGCCGGGTCGCCGCGATGGACGAGGTGTTGACGATGCTGCCGCCGGCCGGCAGGTGCGGGATCGCCGCGGCGCTCGCGAGGACGGCGGTGCGCACGTTCAGCGCGATCGCGCGCTCCCAGCCCTCCCAATCGGTGAGCACCGTGCCCGGGCCCTCGGTGCCGAGGTTGTTGTTGAGGATGTCGAGCCGTCCCCAGCGCTCGAGCGCGGCGTCCACCATCGCCCGGCAGGACGCGGCGTCGGTGACGTCGGCGACGAACGGCAGGATCTCGGCGGCGTCGGGACCGGCCAGCTCGGCGGTGTGCTCCGCCGCGCCGAGGTCGCGGTCCACCGCGAGGACGCGCACCCCGGCCCGCGCGAGCGTGATCGTCGCGGCGCGCCCCGTCCCGATGCCCTCGGTGCGCGATCCGGCGCCCGTGACGATGGCCACCCTGCCCTCGAGCGTTCCGACCTCCTCGCTCATGCCGCGGCCTCCCTCGTCCCCACCAGGCCGCGCAGCAGATCCCGGGAGGCGGTCAGTCGCGGACGCTGGTCGGCGACGCGCTCCCGATTGTCGAGGCCCTCGATCGACAGCAGGTACTCGCCGCCGCGGTCGGACCCCGCGATGACGCCGAGCAGCGCCGGCAGATCCGCGACGCCCTCGCCCGGGTAGCACCACTGGATCTCGAACCCGCGGCGATGGAACCCGTCTGCGACGTACCTCGACTCCATCCGATAGTCCTTCACGTGCCCGGCGGGCGCCCACGGGAAGAGCAGCTCGACGGTCGACAGCGGGTCGGCCATCACGCTGATCGGGTTGATGACGTCGAGGAAGACGCCCACCCGTTCGTGCCCGACCGCGTCGACGATGCCGACGTACTCCTCCGGGGTGAAGTCCGAGTGGTTCTCGAGCAGGATCTGCACGCCGGAGTCGTTCGAGTCGGCCGCGAGCGAGAGCGCTCGGATGAGATAGTCCTGCTCGGCGCGGATCAGCTCGGGCCTGCCCGCGAGCTCCGCCCGGTAGAAGCCGGACGACATCCGCGCGTAGGGGCTGCCGATCCGCTGCGCCTGCGCGATCCAGCCGCGGACGCGCGAGGCGCCATCCTCGACGGTGTCGCCGCGCGCGGCCACGCCGACGACGTCGCCCGCGAGGGCGAGCCGCAGCCCGAGCCCCTCCGCACGACGCAGGAGCGCGTCGAGCTGAGTGTCCGAGTGGTCGCGGAAGTGGACGGCGTTGAGCTGGACGAACTCGAATCCGAGATCGGCCGCGTCCTCCACGACCTCCGTCAGCGTGACGTCGCCGGCCACCAGCCGGCAGTGATAGCTCAGGGTGTCGACGCCCAGCGTCACCTTCATCCGATCCTCCTCGTTCGTGCTAGTCGCGTGCGCCGGCGGCCAGCTTGAGCACCCGGCTCTCGCTCGGGTCGTGCGTGCGCAGGTCCGCGCGGGTGAACGGGCGGATCTCCGTGATCGCGCCCTCGGCCGCCTTCCGGACCCAGTTCGGATCGCCGATCTGCCCCCGTCCCACCGCGATCAGGTCGAAGTCGCCGCGTTCGAACCGGCGGAGCATCTCGGCGAACGACGGCAGTCCCGCGTTGTGCGCCTCCGCGCCGCGAAGGTTGTCCATGACGTCGGTGTCGAGCCCCACGCTGCCGACGGCCGCGACCGGGACGCGGCTGAACCGCTTGGTCCAGCCCGTGATGCTCAGCTCGGGATCCAGGTCCGGCCATTCCGGGAGCCAGAACCGGCGATTCGACGGGTGCAGCAGGTCGACTCCGGCCTCCTCCATGATCGACACGAGGGTCTGCAGCTCCTCGGGCGTCTCGAAGTTCTTCGCGCCGTAGTCGATCTCCTTCCACTGCGAGAAGCGGAACGAGATGACGAAGTCGTCGCTCACCGCCGCGCGGATCCCCTCGACGATCTCGCGGTGGATCCGCAGCCGGTCGCGAATGTCCTCACCGCCGTACTCGTCCTGACGGCGGTTGGTGCCCTTCCAGAGGAACTGGTCGAGGAGGTACCCGTGGCAGGCGTGCACCTCGACCCCCGCCGCGCCGATCTCCTCGGCCAGCAGCGCCGACCCGATGAAGGCGTCGCGGATGTCGCGCACCTCGTCGATCGTCGCCGCCCGGCCCGCCGGGGTGCCCGGCGCCGCGAGGCCGGACGGGCTGAGCGTCGGATACGCGGCGAGCGGGCCGTCGCCGCCCTCCTTGCGGATGGCCCCCTCGTGGAAGACCTGGGGCATGAAGCTCGCGCCCTCGGCCGCGACCGCTTCGACGCACTCCCTCCAGCCGTCCTTCGTCTGCTCGGTGAGCCAGCCGTAGTGCGGCACCTGGGTCGCCGAGGGGTGATCGACCATGAGCGCCTCGGTCGTGATGAGGGCCGTCCCGCCCGCCGCGATCCGCCGGTAGTACTCGACGAGATGCGGTTCGGGGCGCCCGTCCGTGCACCACTTGCGCTGCATGGCGGGCAGGATGAACCGGTTCCGCAGCGTCATGCCGCGGATCGTCAGCGGCTGGAACAGGGGGGAGAGATCGATCTGCTTCTCGGTCGGCATTGCTCGGGATGACCTTCCTGGCGCTCCTGTGATGCGGCGGGGACCGCTCACTGCTCGGGCCGCTCGGCGCGGGGGACGAAGTGCACGTCCGCCGCACGGACCCCGACGGCGATCGCCTGCCCCTCCTCGAGCGGCAGGCCGTCGCGGACCTCGACGCGCAGCGGCACTCCGCCGACGCGCACCATGACGTCGAGGTAGCGGCCGAGGAAGGACACGTGCTCCACCCGTCCGGACCAGACGTTGTCGAGCCCCTCGGCCGCCGCGCCGAGGTGGATCCGCTCGGCGCGCACCACGGCGGAGGCCGGCTCGCCGGCGGAGCCGGGCAGCGCCTCCTCGGCGACGGCGACGATGTCCGCGTCGCTCGCCGTCAGCCGGCTGCCGGCCGCGTCGAGCACGCCGGTGATGAGATTGGCGTGCCCGAGGAAGGACGCGGCGAACTCGGTCCGCGGCCGTCGATAGATCTCGCGCGGCCGGTCGGCCTGCTCGATGAAGCCCTCGTTCATGAGGACGACGTGGTCGGACATCGACATGGCCTCGGTCTGGTCATGCGTGACGTAGACGCTCGTCACGCCGACCGTGCGCTGCAGCTCCAGCAGCTCGTAGCGCATCTCCTCGCGCAGGCCGGCGTCGAGGTTGCTCAGCGGCTCGTCGAACAGGATGAGCCTCGGGCGGGTGACGATCGCGCGGGCCAGCGCCACGCGCTGCTGCTGGCCGCCGCTCAGCTCCGTCCCGTACCGGTCCGCGAAGCGGCTGAGCCCGACGAGATCGAGGACCGCGGCGGTGCGGTCCCTGATCTCGTCCTTCGGGATGCCCCGCAGGCCGTAGCTGACGTTCTTCGCGACCGTCATGTGGGGCCAGACGGCGTACGACTGGAACACCATGTTGATGCCGCGCTTCTCGGGCGGCGTCTGCCTGCTCACCGTCGCGATCGTCTCGCCGGCGACCTCGATCGAGCCGCCGGACGGCGGCTCCAGACCGGCGATGCAGCGGAGGGTGGTGCTCTTGCCGCAGCCCGAGGGCCCGAGCAGCGTCAGGAAGCCGCCCGGACGGATCGAGAAGCTGATTCCGTGGACGGCCTCCACGCCGCCGTACTTGACCCGGAGGTCCTTGACGACGAGGCTCGCGCCGTGCGCGTCCAAGTCCGCCGTAGGACGGTCGGCGACGGGGTCGGCGGCGCCGGTCTCGGTCACCATATCGATCGAGTCTGATTGCACGTGGATCCCTCTATTCGTTTCCATGGGCCGGATGCGCCGGCTCAGATGGCGCTGACCTTCGTCCTGAACACGAACCTCGCCACGAGCACCGCCACGAGCATGAAGACCGAGAGCAGCAGGCCGCCGGCCGCCGCCTGCTGGATCGTGCCCGACGACAGGAAGTTCCAGGCGATGACGGCGAGCGGGCGCGTCTTCACCGAGGCGAGCAGCACGGTCTCGTTCACCTCGCGGGACGCGATGATGAACAGCAGGATCCAGGCCGACAGCAGCGCCGGCCGCAGCAGCGGCACCGTGATCGTCCCGATCATCCGGAGCTTGCCGGCGCCGGACATCCTCGCCGCCTCCTCGAGCGATCGGTCGATCTGCATGATGCCGTTGCTGGCGAAGCGAACGGCATGGGGTATGAAGACGCCGACGAGGCCGATGACGATGATCGGGAGCGTCGCGTAGAGCGGCGTCCGGATGTAGAGCATCACCACGCCGAGGGCGAAGACGATCCCAGGGATCGCCAGCGGCAGCGTGGCCAGGTACTCGACGAAGGCGGCCACCCTCCCGCGCTCCCGGTTCACGACGTAGCCGACCGCGAGCCCGATGAGCACCGTCACCGTCGGCACGATGAGGCCGAGCAGCAGGGTGTTGACGATGGCGGACATCATGTCCGGCGCCGAGGCCAGCGCGAAGAAGTTGTCGAAGGAGAGCTCCATCTTCCGCAGGTCGGTGATCGAGTACGGCGCGAAGGATATGAGGATCAGCGCCGCGTACGGCAGCACGACGGCGAGGAGCACGTAGATCGTGAAGAGCAGGATGATCGGCGCCTTGACCCAGCGCAGTCGCACCAGCCTCGGCCGGGTCCCGCGCGCGCCGACCGTGACGTAGCGGTTCGCATGCTTGATGGCGCGCCGGTAGAAGTACATGCCGGCCAGGGTGAACCAGAACATGAGCGTGCCGACCGCGGCGGCGAAGGCCGGATCGGCCGGCGTCGCGGTCACGGCGCGGTAGACCTTCACCGCGAGCGGCTGGAATCCCATGTCGACGCCGAGGAGCTGGGGCACGGTGAACGTGCCGGTGGCCAGCACCGCGATGAAGAAGAACGCCGCCACGAGCGCCGGCCGGGCGATCGGGAAGGTCACCTTGAACATCGTCGCGAAGGTGCCGCGCCCGTTCATGAGCGAGGCCTCCTCGAGCGAGGGGTCCATGTTCTTGAGCGCCGAGGACACGAGCAGATAGGCGTAGGGCACGAAGAACAGCACCATGATCGCGATGATGCCCGGCAGCGTCATGATGTCGACGAAGGTCGCGTCCGTGCCGAGCATCCAGCGCAGGTTGACGTTGATCATGCCCGCTCGCGGCGACGCCAGCACGAGCCAGGCGATCGTGCCGATGAACGGCGTGACGAAGATCGGCGAGATGATCGCGAGCTCGAACAGGCCGCGACGCGGCAGGTCGGTCCGCGAGACCACCCAGGCGGCCGCCGCGCCGATGCCGACCGCGAGCGCCGCGACGAGGACCGAGAGCAGCAGCGTGGCGATCAGCGGCCAGAGCAGCTCCCCGCTGAAGTAGGTCCGCCAGATGGCGTCGAGGCTGAACGTGGTCTTCGGCAGTCCGAGGGTGCCGGAGGCGAACGCGGCGATGAACGTCGTGACGATGGGGGCGCCGACGAGGCCGAGCATGACGACGAGGACCACCCAGAGCAGGATCGAGGGGCGCCGGCGCGGGCTCGTCCGTCTTCCGGCCGCCTCGCGCGAGGGCTGCTCCTGCTCGCCCGCCACGTCGCGCTGCGCGTCGGGCTCTCGAGTCAAGGTCATGCTCGGCCTCCAGTTCGTGTGAGGGACGACCGCCTCGTCGTCGGGCGCCCCGTGGCGATGATCACGTGGGATCGGGACCCGGGCTGGTGGGCGGGGCGATCACGGTCGGATCACCCGCTCCGGCTCGCCCGCGTGCCAGGCGGCGACCGCGGCGACGGCGTCCTGGTAGACCAGCTCGAGATTGCCGCGGGTGACGTATCCGAGGTGCGGCAGCAGCAGCGTGCGCGGCGCGGTGCGCAGCGGATGCTCGGCCGGCAGCGGCTCCGTGCTGTAGACGTCGATGCCGGCCCCCGCGATCCGCCCCTCCGTGAGCGCGTCGAGCAGGGCGGCCTCGTCCACGATCGGTCCGCGGGAGGTGTTGACGAGGAAGGCGTCCGATCGCATGCCGCGGATCTGCTCGGCTCCGAACAGGCCGACGGTGCGATCGGTGAGCGGCAGATGGATGGAGACGAACCGGGACCCGGCGACCAGCTCGTCGAGCGGCGCGGCGCGCACCCCCGAGGCCTCCGCCTCGTCCGCGGTCAGGCTCCGACTCCACGCGAGCACGTCCATGCGCATCGCCCTCCCGAGCAGCGCGACCGCCCGGCCCAGCTTCCCGAAGCCGACGATCCCGAGGGTCGATCCGGCGAGCTCGACCCCGACCGTGTGCTGCCAGCCGCCGCTGCGGATCGCGGCGTCCTCGGCGACGAAGCCGCGGGCCAGCGCGATCATCATGCCCAGTACGAGCTCGGGGACCGCCACGTCGCTCGACATCCGCGTCCCGCAGACGACGATGCCCAGCTCGTCCGCGGCGGCGACGTCGATGGCGGCGTTCCTCGCGCCGGCGGTGACGATCAGCCGGAGCGCCGGCAGCCGCTCCAGCAGCGTCCGGGGCAGCGCGGTGCGCTCCCGCATGGCGATCAGGACCTCGGTGTCCGCGAGCCGCTCGATCAGCGCGTCCCCGGTCAGGTGCTCGTGGACCGCGTCGAGCCGATGTCGCACGGCGAGGTCCGACCAGTCCGCGCAGCCCAGCGCCACGGACTGGTAGTCGTCGAGGATCGTCAGCGTCGTCTGCGGTCCCACGGCGGCGTTGCCATCCATCCGAGACAGATCCTCCCGAGTACGCACGTCTGAAGTTCCTCGTCATCGAGTCCAGCGACGGAGGGCTCCCGATCCGCTGATGCGCCGGGGCCTGCTTCCTTCATCAAGCTAACACATGGACGGCATAATATTCACGTATTCAAGATATCTTTCAAATCATGAAATATTGGTCGATAAGGTGAGTCGGGGTGCGGTCGCGTTCTGCGGGCCCTGTCGGCACCGTGGAGTGGATCAAGGAGCATCGATGACGACGCAGCACAAGGCCTCTTCGTCCCCGGAGCGCGAGCTCGCCCCGCTCGAGAGCGGGGGGCTCGGCGCGGAGGAGTTCAAGGGCGCATTCCGCAATCACGCCGCCGGGGTGGCGGTCATCACCGCGGACATCGGGGAGGGGCCGGTGGGCCTGACCGCGACCTCGGTGTTCTCGGTGAGCGCCGAGCCCGCGCTGCTGGTGTTCTCGCTCTCCGATCTCTCGACGAGCACGCCGACGATCCAGCAGGCCGACACGGTGGTCGTCCATCTGCTCGGCGCGGAGCAGCACGAGCTCGCCAGGCTCTGCGCCACCAGCGGGATCGACCGGTTCGCCGACACCGCGATCTGGTCGCGGCTGCCGACCGGGGAGCCCTATTTCCCCGGCGTGAACGCGTGGGTCCGCGGGCGCGTGATCAACCAGCTCGAAGCGGGCACCTCGGTGCTCATCGTCGTGCACGCCCTGGAGGCCGGCTCATCCGGATCGGGCGGCCACGGGGCCGACCCCGGCGAGTCGTATCCGCTCGTCTACCACAACCGCACCTGGCATCGACTCAGCGAGGACTCCAAGATCGACTAGTCCGAGGCCCGGTCGGGACCCCGGCGGTCAGCTCGACGCGTACCCCGTGCGCCACCCGCCGTGGTACTCGCCCCGCGCGGTCTCCGCGTAGGGGACGGGGGAGACGATCGCGCGGACGGCGACCTGGCGGTGCGGCTCGACGGTGGTCTTGCCCGAGTTCGGGTCCTCGCCCCACAGCACGCGGACCTCGGCCCCGATCGGCACGTCGGGGTTCACGGTCGCCAGCGAGAGGCCGCGCCGTTCGTTCGCGGTGACGCCGGTGAAGAGCGAGAGGCCGACGACATTGTCGTCCGCGTCGATGACGGAGTCGAAGTTCGACGAGCCGTAGTTCGCGTTCGGCAGGTCGAAGAACATGTTCGGCAGCCCGTCGCGGTCCAGGAACGACGCCCACACCGCGGCGAGGTCCTCGTCGTTCCAGGCGAGCGTGACCTTGCGCCGCTGCGCCGCCGGGTCGATCGCCTCGAGCGCGTCGCGGCCGATGAAGTCGTGGTCGAACTTCACGAACGAGCCGTAGCCGAGCTCCCACGGGTTGAGGTAGTAGTCCTCGATGTCGTCGGAGAGGAACGAGCCGGCGAGGGCGTTGATCGCCTCGTAGGACTTCGCGCCGGACCACTCGCGGAATCCGCGCTCGGCCTCCGAGGAGTAGATCGCGGGCAGCGGGCTCGGGATCCAGCCGGACTCGAGCGTGTTCGAGGAGTAGGCGCGCGAGCCGCAGGGCTCGATGCCGAACTCGGCGCCCGCCTCGAGCACGAGCTCGCGGATCGCGCCGTGCTCCGCGTAGGGGCCCCAGATCTCCAGGCCCGGCGCGCCGGCCATGCCGTGGCGCAGCGTGCGGATCGTGTGGCCGGCGACCTCGAGGTGGCCCATGTGGAAGAACTTGACCTGGTCGACGGTGCGGCCGGCGAGCTTCTCGATGATCGGCCACGCGTTCGGGCCCTGGATCTGGAAGCGGTAGACGGTGCGGCTGACGGCCTGGCCGTAGGGGCGGGAGTTCGAGCGGTCGTCGTAGGTCACCTCGACGTCGTAGCCGCCGGTCTCCGCGTGGTACTGCAGCCAGTTCGCGCCGGGCGCGCGACCGACGTAGGTGAGGTCGTCCTGCGCCTCGTGGAAGAGGATGCCGTCGCCGATGACGCCGCCGTTGGAGGCGACGGGGACGAACTGCTTCGCCCGGTCGACGGGGAAGCTCTCGAAGGAGTTGATGCCGGTCGCGGTGAGCAGCCTCAGCGCGTCCGGGCCCCGGAGCCGGAGGTTGACCATGTGGTGCGTCTGGTCGTAGAGCACGGCGGTCTCGCGCCACGCCTTCTGCTCGCGCCGCCAGTTGCTGAACTCGGCGGGGACGACGGGGTAGATGTACGTGCCGAGTCTCGAGTTGCGCAGCAGGTCGACCGGATTGCCGGCCTCGTCGAGCAGCTCCTGCAGGTTGTTCGCCATGGGCTCCTTCTCCCTCGAAGGCGGTGCGTGTTCCCACGAGTGTACGGCAAGCAATACCTATGTCCATAGGTATTTTTGCGAGCCGGTCCGGAGCGCTGCGTGCCGCCGGACCCGTCCCGATCCGGGTCGATCAGGATTGTCGACAATCCCGTAGACTCGCGGGCATGCCGTCGTCGACCCGATCCATGCTCGTCGTCAGCGCCCACGCGGGCGACTTCGTATGGCGCGCCGGCGGCGCGATCGCCTCGCACGTGCTCGCGGGCGGCGCGGCGCACGTCGTCTGCCTCTCCTTCGGCGAGCGCGGCGAGTCCGCATCGCAGTGGCTCGAGGGCAAGCTGCTCGAGGAGATCAAGTCGATCCGGCGCGCCGAGGCGCAGGCCGCGGCCGACGCGCTCGGCGCGGGCATCGAGTTCCTCGACCAGGGCGACTACCCGCTGCGCGAGTCCGAGGCGGCGATCGCCGCGCTCGTCGAGGTCATGCGCCGCACCCAGCCGGACGTCGTGCTCACCCACCCGCTCTCCGACCCCTACAACGGCGACCACCCCGCCGCTGCCAGGATGGCGCTCGAGGCGCGGGTGCAGGCGCAGGCGATCGGCGTGCCCTTCGCCGACGGCCGCGTGCCGACCAAGGACGAGATCATCGGGGCCCCGCCGGTGTTCTTCTTCGAGCCGCACCAGCCGGAGGTCTCCGGCTTCAAGCCCGAGGTGCTGCTCGACATCACCCCCGGCTGGGAGCGCAAGCGCGCCGCGATGGAGTCGCTGCCGGCGCAGCGGCACATGTGGTCGTACTACACCGATCTCGCGATCCGGCGCGGGGTGCAGCTCAGGCGCAACGCCGGGCCGAACCTCGGCCTGCCGGTCGAGGTCAAGGCGGAGGCCTTCATGCGGTACTACCCGCAGGTCACCGACGTGCTGGACTGACCGGATCGCATCGAGGAGCGAACGCATGGGCGCACATCGCATCGTCACCGGCGTCCCGCGGGCCGACCGCGCGGTCGTCGACGCCTTCGCCGCGCTCGGCAGCGCGACCGTGCACGAGGCGATGGGCCGGGTCGGCTACGCGGGGCACCGCATCCGGCCGATCCAGCAGGGTGCCGCGATCTCCGGGAGCGCGGTCACCGTCGCCTGCGCGCCCGGCGACAACCTCATGGTGCACGTCGCGATCGAGCAGGCCGGGGACGGCGACGTCATCGTCGTGGTGCCGACGACCGACTCCGCGTTCGGCTTCATCGGCGAGCTCATGGCGACGCAGATGCAGGTGCGCGGCGTCCGGGGCTACGTGACCTCCGGCGGCGTGCGGGACACCGCGGAGCTGCGGTCCATGGGCTTCCCGGCGTGGTCGAGGTTCGTCTCGGCCGAGGGGACGGTCAAGGACACGCCGGGCTCGGTGAACGTGCCCGTCGTGCTCGGGGGCGTCGTCGTGCACCCCGGCGACGTCGTCGTCGCCGACGACGACGGCGTCACGATCGTGCCGCGCGCCCTCGCCGAGCCGACGCTCGCCGCCGCCCGGGCGCGCGCCGAGAAGGAGGCGCGCAACCGCGCGCGATACGCGGCCGGCGAGATCTCGATGGACCTCAACGAGCTGCGCCCGCTCATCGAGCGGCTCGGCATCGAGACCGTCGAGCACGGCGATGGGTGAGCCGAGCGGCATCCCCGCCATGATGCTGCGCGGCGGGACCTCGAAGGGCCTCTACTTCCTCGAGCAGGACCTGCCGGCCGACCCCGCCGAGCGCGACCGCCTGCTGCTGGGGATCATGGGCAGCCCGGACCCCCGGCAGATCGACGGCCTCGGCGGCGCGCACCCGCTCACCTCGAAGGTCGCGATCGTCCGCCGCAGCGCCGAGCCGGGGGTGGACCTCGACTACCTGTTCCTGCAGATCGGCGTCGACGAGCCGACCGTCGGCGACCGGCAGACCTGCGGGAACCTGCTCGCCGGCGTCGGGCCGTTCGCCGTCGAGCGGGGACTCGTCGCCGCCGGCGAGGCGACGACCAGCGTCCGCATCCGGATGCGGAACACCGGCGACCTGGCGACGGAGACCTTCCCGACCCCGGGCGGCCGGGTCCGCTACGCCGGCACGACCGCGATCGACGGCGTCCCCGGCACCGCCGCGCCGATCGACATCGAGCTCGGCGACTCGCCGATCCTGCCGACCGGCCAGGTCGTCGACGTCCTCGGCGGGCACGAGGCGACCCTCGTCGACAACGGCATGCCGGTCGTGCTGCTGCGCGCCGCCGACTTCGGCGTCACCGGGCGGGAGACGCCGGCCGAGCTCGAGTCCGACACCTCGCTCGCCGCCGGGATCGAGCTGCTGCGGCTGGAGGCGGGCGAGCGGATGGGGCTCGGCGACGTGGCCGAGCAGACCGTCCCGAAGATGTTCCTGCTCGCCGCGCCGCGGCAGGGCGGGGCGATCGGCACGCGCGCGTTCATCCCGCATCGCGTCCACCAGGCGATCGGGGTGCTGATGGCCGCCTCCGTGGCCGCTGGCATCCGCGTCCCCGGCGCGGTCGGCTCGGAGCTCGCGGACCCCGCCGGGATGGCCGCGGACGGGACCACCGTGATCGAGCACCCGAGCGGCGTGTTCGAGGTGCAGGTGCACGTGGCGCACACGGACGCCGGCTGGGTCGGCACCTCCACGTCGGTGCGCACCGCGCGCAAGCTCTTCGACGGACGCGTCTTTCCCAGAGATTGAGAGCCCCGGAGCCGCAGCGGCGGCACCGGTTCATACTTGGACCCGAGGAGGAACCCATGGCCGAGCAGCAGCAGGATCTCGCGCAGTACGACCTCGCGCATCTCGGCGCGGTCGAGCTGTTCACCCCCAGGTTCGAGGAGAGCCGCTGGTTCTTCGAGGAGCTGCTCGCGATGCGCGTCGTCGCCGAGCAGGGCGACTCGATCTACCTGCGCTGCTGGGACGAGTACGAGCGGTACACGATCAAGCTCACCGCCTCCGACACCAACGGCGTCGGCCGCACCCTCTACCGCGCCGCCTCGCCGGCGGCGCTCGAGCGCAGGGTCGCCGCGATCGAGGCGGCCGGGCTCGGCCACGGCTGGCGCGATCCGGAGGTCGGCGTCGGCCGCTCCTACGAGTTCGAGGACCCGGACGGGCACCTGATGGCGATCTACTACGACACGGAGCACTACGTGCCGGACGACCTCGACCGGCCCGCGCTGAAGAACCAGGCGTCCCGGTTCCCCGGCCGCGGCGTGAACGCCCGGCGGCTCGACCACATCAACTACCTCGCCTCCGACGTGGACGCCGCCGGCGAGTTCTGGCGCGACGTGATGGGCGCGCGCGAGTCGGAGCGGGTGCGGCTGGACTCCGGCCGCTACGCCGCCTGGTGGTTCCGCTTCCACCAGAAGTCGTACGACGTCGTCTACTCGGACGACTGGTCGAAGTCGCGCGGGCGATTCCACCATCTCGCGTTCTCCCCGGACACGCGCGAGGACATCCTCAAGGCCGCCGACATCATGCTGGAGAACGGCGTGTACATCGAGTACGGCCCCTACAAGCACGCGATCAACCAGACCTTCTTCCTCTACGTCTGGGAGCCGGGCGGCAACCGCATCGAGTTCGCGAACGCCGGCGCGCGCCTCATCCTCGACCCCGACTGGCCGGTCGTGGAGTGGTCGCAGGCCGAGCGGGCGAAGGGCCAGGCGTGGGGCATGAAGACCGTCGCGACCTTCCACACCCACGGCACGCCGTACGTCGAGAACCAGGAGCAGATCGACGCCGACGCCCTCGCCGGCAAGCACTAGCCGTTCTAGGGCTCGACGAGGCCGGTGCGGATCGCGAAGCGGGTCAGCTCCAGCCGGTCGCGCAGGCCGAGCTTCTGCAGGATGTTCGCCCGGTGGCGCTCCACCGTCTTCGCCGAGATGACGAGCTGCTCGGCGATCTCCCGGCCGGAGTGGCCCTCGGCGATGAGCTTGACGACCTGCTCCTCGCGCGGCGTCAGGAGGCGCTCGGGCGGGTGCGCGCGGCCGCGGCCGATCCAGTCGCGGATGAGCGCCGTCACGGCGCCCGGGTACAGGTAGGACTCGCCGCGCATCGTCGCGCGGACCGCCTCGATGAGGTCCCGGTCGGCGACCGACTTGAG
Source organism: Micrococcales bacterium 73-13 (assembly GCA_001898855.1). Classification (GTDB taxonomy): domain Bacteria; phylum Actinomycetota; class Actinomycetes; order Actinomycetales; family Microbacteriaceae; genus 73-13. Next base: position 56,594 of record MKVN01000025.1, on the reverse strand, counting down.
GACGTAGCCCGACGCCCCGGCGCTCAGCGCCTCGAAGAAGTACTGCTCGTTGTCGTACATCGAGAGCATCAGGATGCGCACGTCCGGCGCGCGGTGCTGGAGCTCGCGGGCGGCCTGGATGCCGGTCATCCGCGGCATCGCGATGTCCATGATCGCCAGGTCGATCCCGCCGATCGCCGCGAGCTCGACCGCCTCGGCGCCGTCGGAGGCCTCCGCGACGACCTCCAGATCGCGCTCGCCGTCGAGGATCAGCCGCAGCCCGCGGCGGACCAGCGCGTGGTCGTCCGCGAGCAGGATGCGGGTCGGCGCGCCGGCGGCCATCACGCGCCCCGCACGGCGTCGGGGATCACGAGGCGCACGTCGGTGCCGCCGCCGGCGTTCGCCGTGACCGAGATGTCGGCGCCGACCAGCGAGGCGCGCTCGCGCATGCCGCGGATGCCGACCCCCTCGGGGTAGTCGCCGCCGTGGCCGTTGTCGGCCACCAGGAGGGTGAGCCGCCGGCCCTCGACCGAGACCGAGATCCGCGCCGAGGTCGCCCGGGAGTGCCGGGCCACGTTGGTGAGCGCCTCCTGCGCGACCCGGTACACGACGAGCTCCACCTCGCGACCGAGCGCGGGCAGGTCCTTCGGCATCGAGCGGACCACGTCGATCCCGCTGGTGCGGGAGAACTCGTCGACCAGCTCACGCAGCGCGCTGCGCAGCCCGAGGTCGGCGAGCACCCCGGGCCGCAGCCGGCGGGCGACCTGCCGCACGTCCTCCAGGCTGGCCCGGACCGCCTGCTGCGCGATCTCGGTCTCCTCGCGCAGCTCCGGGGCCTGGTCGGCGACCCGCCGCAGGCTCAGCAGCGCGACGGTGAGGCTCTGCCCGATCTCGTCGTGCAGCTCGCGTGCGATCCGCTGCCGCTCGCCCTCCTGCGCCGCGACGGCGAGCGCGCCGCTGGCGAGGTACTCGGCGTCGAGTCGGCGCAGCCCCGCGCGCACCAGCAGCGCGTTCGTCGCGAGGATGATCGCGAGCCCGATCACCAGCACCGGGATCTCGGCGGGGTTGACGGTCGCGGAGACGGTGACCGGGGCGAAGGCGAGGACCAGCGTCCCGGCGGTGAAGACGAGCCCGTTGATGAGGAACAGCCGCCAGAACAACGAGCGCATCTTCCCAGCCTCCCTCGCCGTCCCTCGGGGGTCCATGGGGTCGGACCACCAGACCAGCGTCGCAGACGCGTCCGGGAAGGGCGAGGAATGGGTGTCGCACCGGATGTCCCCGCGCGCGCGGGGCCGGGAGGCTGGTTCCATGCGAATCACCCAGTCGACCGTGCCCGGCGGCGGGGTGCTGCACGACATCGTGACCCGCGGCGGCGAGGCGTTCCGCGTGCTCGTCGAGCCGTCGGGGGAGCGCGTGCTCGTCATCGAGGCGCCCGACTCCGATCGACCGCTCGCCGAGGTGCTGCTCGAGTCGGACGAGGCGGACGCGGTCGCGGAGATCCTGCACAGCGCCCCGATCGTCGATCGCGTCGCGAGCCTCGAACGGCGGCTCGAGGAGTACCTGTCGCGGGACTCCGGCCCGCCGGGGCCGGCATGACGGCCGCGCCGATCCTCGCCATCGCGGTCTTCCTCATCGCCTTCGGCCTGATCGTGTCGGAGCGGGTGAGCAAGGTCACGGTGGTGCTCGCGGCGGCGGCCGCGATGGCCGTCCTCGGGCTCATCCCCGGCACCGGCGTGTTCTACGACGAGCACGCCGGCATCGACTGGAACGTCGTCTTCCTGCTGTTCGGGATGATGGTCGTCGTCGGGGTGGTCAAGCAGACCGGGCTGTTCGACTATCTCGGCATCCAGGCCGCGAAGATGTCCAGGGGGCGCCCGTACCGCCTGATGGTGCTGCTGATGGTGATCACCGGGATCGCCTCGCCGCTCATCGACAACGTCACGGTCGTCATGCTGATCGCGCCGGTGACGATCGTCGTCGCCCGGCGGCTCGGCATCTCGCCGATCCCGTACCTCATCGCCGAGATCCTCGCGGCGAACATCGGCGGCGCCTCGACGCTCATCGGCGACCCGCCGAACATCATCATCGGCACCCGCGCGGGCCTCACCTTCGTCGACTTCCTCGTGCACATGGCCCCGATCGTCGGCATCGTGTTCGTCGGCTTCGTGCTGCTGACCCGTCTGATGTTCCGCAGGGAGTTCGAGTACCACCCCGAGCGCGCCGCCGAGGTGATGGCGCTCGACGCGCGCGCCGCGATCGTCGACGCGCGGCTGCTGGTGCGCTCGCTCGTCGTGCTCGGCCTCATGATCGGCGGGTTCTTCCTGCACGCCTTCGTGCACATCGAGCCGGCGATCGTCGCCATGCTCGGCGCTGGAGCCATGCTGCTGGTCGCCCGCGGCGTCGCCACGGAGGCGTTCCGCGAGGTGGAGTGGCGCACGCTGGTGTTCTTCATGGGCCTGTTCGTCATGGTCGCCGGCCTGGTGCACACCGGCGTCATCGGCGCGATCGGGCACTGGGCCGCCGACGCGGTCGGGGACGACTGGTTCCTCGCGGCGAGCTCGGTGCTCTGGGGCTCGGCGGTCTTCGGCGCGCTCTTCGACAACATCCCCTACGTCGCGACGATGGCCCCGATCGTCGAGACCGTCGTCGCCGGGGCGCCGCCGGAGATCGGGCAGGCGGTCTGGTGGGCCTTCGCCCTCGGCGCCGACTTCAGCGGCAACGGCACGGCCATCGCGGCGAGCGCGAACGTCGTGACGATCGGCATCGCCGCCCGCGCGGGCTACCGGATCTCGTTCTGGCGGTTCACCAAGTACGGGATCGTCACGGTGGTGCTGACGACCGCGGCGGCCTGGCTGTACATCTGGCTCCGCTACTTCCTGTGAACCGTCACGGCAGCCCGTCGCGGTACTGCGCGGCGCGGACCTGGAGCGCCGCGACCAGCGCGGCGAAGCCGTACAGCAGCCCGCAGATGCCGAGCCCGGCGTCCGGGATGTCGTAGGGATGTCCCGGTGTCGCGAGCCAGAGCGCCGCGAGCGTCGCGGCGGAGACGATCATGCAGCCGCCGAGCAGGACGCCCCAGAGCCGGTAGACGGGCGCCGGCCACAGCCCGAGGATGAGCACCAGGCCCTCGACCACCAGGAAGCTCGCGATGCTCCAGAACAGCGCCGTCGGCAGCCCGAGCGCGGCGAGCACGGCGAAGGCGACGCCGGCGGCCATCGCGTGCAGCCCCGCGACGAGCAGCACGACCCAGCCGGGCTCGGGCCGGGACAGCACGCCCTGGATCGCGACCTGCGCGCCGGCGAGCAGCGAGAGCGTCGCCATCGCGACGCCGTCGACCAGGAATCCCGCCTCGTCGGCGAACGGCGTCCCGAGCACGACCATGCCGTAGGCGATGGCGAGCAGGCCGTGGATGAGGAACCACCACCAGACCGGCTTCACCGGTCGCCGGGCGCGCTCCTCGGCGCTCGTCTCGATCGACACGGTTCCATCCTGGCCGCATCCGGCGGCCGGGCGGCGCCCCGCATCCGGGGGTGCGCTCAGTCGCCCCAGACCTCGCGCGAGATCGCGACCACCTCGCGGACCTTCGCCCACTGCTGCTGCGGGGTGAGGACGTTCCCCTCCTCGGTGCTCGCGAAGCCGCACTGCGGCGAGAGCGCGAGCTGGGCGAGCGGGGCGAACCGCGCGGCCTCGGCGATGCGGGCCTTGACGTCCTCGCGGGACTCGAGGTCGCCGGACTTCGAGGTCACCAGGCCGAGCACGACGGTCTTCCCCCGCTGCGCCGGATCGTGTCCGTCGACACGAGGCAGGAACCGCAGCGGCTCGAAGCCGCCGGCCCGCTCGGTGTCGTACTCGAGGAAGTAGCCGTCGTAGGCGGTGCGGGCGAGCAGCTGCTCGGCGACGGGCTCGTAGCCGCCGGAGGCGATCCAGGTGGAGCGGAAGTTGCCGCGGCAGACGTGTGTCGTGACGACCATGTCGGCCGGCTTCGCGGCGAGCGCCTGGTTCAGCAGCGCCGAATAGGCCTCGGCGAGCCCGTCGGTGTCCAGGCCCCTGGCGCGCGCCTTCTCCAGCTCGACCTCGGAGCAGAGGTAGGCCCAGGCGGTGTCGTCGAACTGCAGGTAGCGCACGCCCGCCGCGTGGAAGTCGCGGATCGCGTCCCGGTAGGCGGCCGCGAGGTCGTCGAAGACGTCCTCCGGCGCGGCGTACGGCGAGCCCTCCAGCGCCCCGGCCTCGAGCCGGAAGTGCAGCACCGTGGGCGAGGGGATGGTCACCTTGGGGGTCGCGTCGCCCGCGTTCGCGATGAGGAACCGCGCGGCGTCGAGGAACGGGTGCTCCGGGTTCCAGGCGATCCGGCCGGTCACCCGCAGCACCTTGGTCTTCGTCTGCACGCCCTGGAACTGGATGCCGTGGTCGGAGTCGACCACCGCGACGTTCGTGAGCCCGTCGTAGAAGTCGTAGTGCCACCACGCGCGGCGGAACTCGCCGTCGGTGACCAGCCGCAGGCCGGCGGCCCGCTGCTGCCCGATCAGCTCGCGGATCTCGCGGTCCTCGATCGCGTGCAGCTCGGCATCGGAGATCGCGCCGTCCTCGTGCTGCTCGCGAGCCTCGTGGATCGCCTCGGTGCGCAGGTAGGAGCCGACGACGTCGGCGCGGAACGGAGGGTCGATGCTCATTCGCGGAGCCCTTTCGCTGATTCGGTCACGGTGCCGATGGCACGGGACGCGGGGTGCTGGGCTCAGCTGTCCGCCCGGACATGCTACCGCGGCGCGGAGGCGGCCCCGGCTCGCGGCGCCGTGCTACGACAGCTCGTCGATCAGGCCGAGGCCGCGCTGCGCCCAGGCGATCTCGGCGTCGGCACGGGCGAGCAGGCCCTCGTAGGCGAAGCGCTTGTAGCCGGAGACGCGCCGCCGCTCGTCGGCGTCCTTGCCCTCGAGCCGCCGGGCGAGCACGGGGGAGGAGCCGTCGTCGATCTGGTCGATCTGCTCCTGCCACTGGACGCGCAGGTCCTCGAAGCGGTCGATGTGGTCGAGCAGCGACCGCCGGGCGGCGGCGGGGTCGGCCCACTCGAAGTAGGCGGCCCTCAGGTGCGCCGGGTCGCGGTCGAGCGCGTACCGCAGCGGGCTGTCCATCCAGGCGCGGAAGGCCGCGAGCCCGGAATCGGTCGGGTGGTAGAAGCGCTTCTCGCCGCGCGGCTCGGCGACCGTCTCGGCCTCGACCAGCCCCTCGGCCTCCATCTTGCGCAGCTCCGGGTAGATCTGCGAGTCGGGCGCGTGCCAGACGTGCCCCACGGAGGACTGGAACCGCCGGGAGATCTCGTACCCGGTCATCGGGCCGGAGGTGAGGAGGGCGAGCAGCGCGTATCTCAGGCTCATGCTCGCCCTCCCCGTGGTCTCCCGGCCGGTCGCGGCGCCGCGGCGCCTCGACCGGCGATCGTCAGTGAGAGTATCCCGTGCGCCAGCCGCCCTGGTACGTCTCCCTGGCGACCGTCGAGAACGGGACCGGGCTGACGATCGCGCGCACCTCGACCTGCTCGTGCGGCTCGACGGCGGCCTTGCGGGTGTTCGGCGACTCGCCCCAGACGATCTTCACCTCGGCGCCGATCGGCACGTCGGGGTTGACCGTGCCGAGCGAGAGGCCGCGGCGCTCGTTGGCCGCGTAGCCGGTGAACATCGAGAAGCCGACCACGTTGCCGTCCGCGTCGACGACCGAGTCGTAGTTCGCCGAGCCGTAGTTCGCCAGCGGCAGGTCGAAGTACTTGTAGCGCGGGCCGTCGACGTTCAGCAGCGAGGTCCAGACCTTGCCGAGGTCCTCGGCGTTCCACTCCAGCGTGACCTTCTTGCGCTGCGAGGCCGGGTCGACCTGCTTGAGCGCTTCGGCGCCGATGAAGTCGTGGTCGAACTTCACGAACGACCCGTAGCCGAGCTCCCACGGGGTCAGGTAGTAGTCCTCGATCGACGCGCCGACGAACGAGCCGGCGAGCGTGCCGGTCGCCTCGTAGGAGTCGGCCGGGAGCCACTCGCGGTAGCCGCGCTCCTCGGCGCCGGTGTAGATCGCGGGCAGCGGGCTCGGGATCCAGCCGGACTCGAGCGTGTTCGCCGGGTAGGCGCGGCTGCCGACCGGCAGCAGGCCGAACTCGGCGCCCGCCTCGACGATGAGATCGCGGATGCGGTGGTGGTTCTCGCCGTTGACGCCGTACGGGCCCCAGATCTCCAGGCCGGGCGCGCCGGCCATGCCGTGCCGCAGCGTGCGGACCTGCATGCCGCCGATGTTCATGGTCGACATGTTGAAGAACTTCAGCTGCTCGACGGGACCGCCGTTCAGCTTCTCGATGACCGACCACGCGGCCGGGCCCTGGATCTGGAACCGCCAGTACTTCCGCGAGACCTGGTCGCCGTAGGGGCGGGAGGGCGAGCGGCGGTCGACGGTGATCTCGAGGTTCGAGTAGCCGCCGGTCTCGCCGTGGTACATCAGCCAGTTCGAGGCGGGCGCGCGGCCGACGTAGACGTACTCGTCCTCGGCCTCGCGGAACAGGATGCCGTCGCCGATGACGTGGCCCGCGGCGGTGGTCGGCACGTACTGCTTCGCCTTGTCCACCGGGAAGTTCTCGACCGAGTTGATCGCGGTGCGCTCGATCAGCTTGATCGCGTCCGAGCCCTTGAGGAAGACGTTGTCCATGTGGTGCGACTGGTCGTAGAGCACCGCGGCGGTGCGCCACGCGTTCGTCTCCTTGATCCAGTTGTGGAAGTCCGAGGGGACGACGGGGTAGATGTACGAGCCGATCTGCGAGTTGCGCAGCAGGTCGACGGCGTCGCCGCCGGCGGCGTCGAGGACTTCCTGGAGATTCTTGGCCATGGGATGACTTCCTTGTCTGGGGTGTGTGGTCAGAAGACGATGGTCTGGTGTCCGGCGCGGACGATGCGGTCCTCGCAGTGCCACTTGACGGCGCGGGAGAGCACCTGGCGCTCGACCTCGGCGCCCTTGCGGGTGAGCTCCTCGACGGTGTCGGCGTGGTCGACGCGCACGACGTCCTGCTCGATGATCGGGCCCTCGTCGAGGTCCTTGGTCACGTAGTGCGCGGTCGCGCCGACGAGCTTGACGCCGCGCTCCTTGGCCTTGCGGTACGGGGAGGCGCCGATGAAGGCGGGCAGGAAGGAGTGGTGGATGTTGATGACCGGCACGCCGACCTGGCCGATGAAGTCGTCGGAGAGAATCTGCATGTAGCGGGCGAGCACGACCAGGTCGACGTTGCCCTTGAGCAGCGCGAGGATCTCGGCCTCGGCGGCGGACTTGTCCGGGCCCTGGCTCGGCACGTGGAAGAACGGCACGCCGAACCCGCGCACGTCCTCGGCGACGACGGTGTGGTTGGAGACGACCATCGGCACCGTCATGTTGATCTCGCCGCGGCGCTGGCGCCACAGCAGGTCGAGCAGGTTGTGGTCGGTCAGGCTGGCCAGGATCGCGACGCGCTTGGGCACCGAGATGTCCGACAGCGTCCAGTCCAGGCCGAGCCCCTCGCCGACGGTCTCGACCAGGGCGGCCTGCAGCTGCGGCTTGATCGCCAGGAACTCGGGCACGTTGAACTCGGTGCGCTGGAAGAACTGGCCGCCGACCGGATCGGTGGAGTACTGGTCCAGCGACACGATGTTCGCCTCGAAGTCGGCCAGCACCCGGGTGACCGCCGCCACGATGCCCGGACGGTCGGTGCCGTGCACCACCAGGACCGGGCGCGACGCGGTCATCGCCGGCTCCACTTGCCCTGGAAGCGCTCGATCCACTCGGCGGTGGCCTTCAGGCCGCCGAACGCGTAGAAGTGCAGCTTGACGTCGCCGTGCTCCGGGGTCAGCTTCGCCGCGAGCTGCGTGATGAACTTGTCCGGGCCCGCGGTGCCCATCAGATTGGTCAGCGAGAAGCCGTACTTCTTGACGATCATCGCGTTCGCGCCGATCCCGAACCGGGTCGCGAAGGCGAGCAGCCGCTTGATGCCGGCCGGACCGGGCACGCCGATCCGGATCAGGGTGTCCACGCCCCGCTCGCGCACCTGCTCGATCCAGGACACCGCCGCGTCGACGTCGAACAGGAACTGGGTGAGCACGGTCGAGCCGAGGCCCGCCTCCTTCAGCGCCAGATGCTTGCCGGTCAGCGCCGACCACAGCTGCTCGTCGCTGATGTCCGGGTGGCCCTCCGGGTAGCCGGCGATGCTCACGTGCTCGACGCCGTACTTCGGGAGCAGGCCCGTCTGGATGAGCTGGAGCGAGTCCTCGTACGGGCCGAACGGCGGGTTCGGGTCGCCGCCGACCGCGAACACGCTCTTCGTCGCGCCGACGCCCTGCAGGGCCGCGAGGAACTCCTCGAGCTCGTCCTGGGAGTGCAGCCGGCGCGCGGAGAGGTGCGGCACCGGCAGGAAGCCCTGCTCGAGCACCGCGGCGCTCGCGGCGGTGCGCATCGGCAGGTCCTCGTTCCCCAGGTAGGTCACGTTCACCCGCGTGCCGAGCGCGAGGTGCGGCGCCGCCTCCAGCAGCGCCGGGACGTCCTTGCCCGTCATCTCCAGCGACGGGTCCCGCAGTACGGGAGGGAGTTCGGTCATGGGGTCGCTCCTCGCGGTTCGTCGCGGCATCGATGCCGGCGGTGGGGCGGGTCAGGCTTGCCGATGAGAATACCTATGGAGATAGGTATTGGCAAGCGTCTTCCTCGGCGTGCTCAGCGCGCGCTGCCCGCGAGCGATCCGCTCGTCCGCGCCGCCGGGTCGAACACGACGCAGAGCACCTCGCGGTCGCCCTGCTCCCAGGTGCGCTGGCTCGGCGCGACGGTGCGCAGGCTCAGCGCGCTGGCGTCGAATTCGACGCCGACGAAGGTCGCGAACGCGCTCTTGCAGCGCGCCGCGACGGCGTCCGAGATCGTCGTGCCCGGATACTCCGCGTCGTCGAGCAGCAGGCTCGCGAACACCTCGAAGCCGTGCGGACGGTCGCAGTCCACCACCTGGACCGAGCTGCGATCGACGGTGTCGTAGCAGTCGCCGGCCTCGACCGAGGTGAACGGCGTCGTGGTCTCGGTCGGGGTCGGCGTCGCGGTCGGCGCGGACGTCGTGCCGACCGAGCAGCCGCTCAGCAGCGCGACGGCCAGGAGCGGGCCGGCCAGGAGCGCGGCGGCCAGCGGCGCGCGCCTCATCCGCGGAGCCGATCGAGCAGCTCGTCGTGCAGCAGGGCGTTCGTGCTCACCGCGGAGCCGCCCCACGGCCCGCTCGTGCCGCCGGCGTCGGTGAACCGGCCGCCGGCCTCCTCGACGATCGGGATGATCGCGGCGACGTCGTAGGGCTGCACGTCGAACTCGGCCGCCGCGTCGATGACGCCCTCGGCGACGAGCATGTGCTGCCAGAAGTCGCCGTAGCCGTGGTCGCGCCACACCTCGCGGGCGATCGCGGCGAGCTGGCCGCCGCGCCCCTCGGCCTCCCAGAGCTGCACGGCGCCATGGCTGAAGTAGGCGTCGCCGAGCCGTGCGACGCCGCTCACCCGCAGCGCGCGCGGCGCGTCCCCGTGCGGCCCGTCGGTGCGGTCGACCCAGGCGCCGCAGCCCCTGGCGCCCCACCAGCGCAGCCCGAGCGCGGGCGCGCTGACGACGCCGACGAGCGGCTCGCCGTCGACCGCGAGCGCGAGCAGCGTGCCCCAGACCGGCACCCCGCGCAGGAAGTTCGCGGTGCCGTCGATCGGGTCGACGATCCACCGGCGCGATCCGCCGCCCTCGGCGCCGAACTCCTCGCCGAGGATCCCGTCGCCGGGCCGCGCCGCCAGGATGCGCTCCCGGATGCGCCGCTCGACCGCGCGGTCGGCGTCGGTGACCGGCGTCCGGTCGGGCTTCGCCTCGACGACGAGGTCGGTGGCGCGGAACCGCGGCGCCGAGACGAGATCGGCATCGGCGGCGATCGACAGCGCGAGCGACAGGTCGTCGGCGATGCTCCAGGTCACCGGGTCAGGGTACCGGCTCGCGTCGCCGCGGGGCTCGGAACGCGGACGGCTAGCGCAGCTGCGCGAGCAGGCGCTGCAGCGAGTCGAGCCGCGCGGGCCCGTCCGGGCCGAGCCCGCCGCGCGCCGCGGCCTCGGCGATCGCGCAGTCGGGGGCGTCCGGGAGGTGCGTGCAGCCGCGCGGACAGCCGTCCTCGGCCTCGGCGATCGCGGCGAGGTCGGGGAAGGCGCGCAGCACGTGCTCGGGGTCGACGTGCCCGAGGCCGAATGAGCGGACGCCGGGCGTGTCGACGATCCAGCCCGAGCCGACCGGGAAGGCGATCGAGGACGAGCTGGTGTGCCGGCCGCGTCCGGTCACGGCGTTCACCAGGCCGGTCGCGCGCTCGGCCTCGGGCACGAGCGCGTTCACGAGCGTCGACTTCCCGACGCCGGAGTGGCCGACCGCCACGACGAAGTGGCCGTCGACGAGCTCGCGCAGCCGCGCGATCGGCGGATCGGCCCTCGTGCTGCGCACCACCTCGATGCCGAGCCCGTCGAACAGCCGGATGAACGCCGCGGGATCGGCGACGTCCGTCTTCGTCACGATCAGGATCGGCTCGATCCCGACGTCGACCGCCGCCACCAGATAGCGGTCGACCAGGCGGGGGCGCGGCTCCGGGTCGGCGGCGGCGACCACGATGAGCATCCGGTCCGCGTTCGCGACGATGATGCGCTCGTCCCGCTCGCCGGTGGGCGCGTCGTCGGCGCTGCGGCGCAGCAGGGTGGTCCGCGGCTCCACGCGCACGATCCGGGCGAGCGAGCCCTCCGTGCCGGAGACGTCGCCGACCAGCGCCACGCGGTCGCCGACCACGACGGCGCCGCGGCCGAGCTCGCGGGCCGCGGTCGCGGTGACGGTGCGCGCGCCGGCCGGCGGCGGCTCGGGCCCCTGGTCCACGACGACCCGGTAGCGGCCCCGGTCGACGCCGACCACCAGCCCGGGCGCGGCGCCCTCGTGCGCCGGCCGCACCTTCGAGCGGGGGCGCGAGCCGCGGGGGTTGGCGCGGACCCGCGCCGAGGACTCGTCCCAGTCCTCGTACGCGTCGAAGGCGTCCGTCATGCCGCCCCGGGGACGGCGAGCATGCGCGCCCAGAGGGCGGCGAACTCCGGCAGCGTCTTCGAGGTCGAGCCGATGTCGTCGACCCGCACCCCGGGCACGGCGAGGCCGAGCAGCGCGCCGCTGGTCGCCATCCGGTGGTCCTGGTAGGCGCCCCAGTCGCCGCCGTGCAGCGGGCGGGGCTCGACCGCGATGCCGTCGGGGAGCTCCTCGGCCCCGGCGCCGAGCGCCCGCAGATCGGCGACGAGAGCGGCGATCCGGTCCGTCTCGTGGCCCCGCAGGTGCCCGATCCCGGTGAAGCGCGACGGGCCGGCCGCGAGCGCGGCGAGCGCGACGAGCGTCGGCGCGAGCTCGCCGGCCTCCGAGAGGTCGAGCTCGACCGGCGTCAGCCGGCCGCCGCCGAGCACCCCCTCGCCCCCGTCGACCGTCAGCTCGCCGTCCGCCAGCGTCGAGCTCGCGCCGAACGCCGCGAGCAGCCGGGGCAGCTCCGCGCCGACCTGGGTGGTCGAGGCCGGCCAGCCGCCGATCGCGACCCGGCCGCCGGCGACGAGCGCGGCGGCGAGGAACGGCGCCGCGTTGGACAGGTCCGGCTCGATCTCGACGTCGCGCGCCGCGATCGGGCCCGGCGGCACGATCCAGACGCCCTCGTCCGGGCTCGTCACGGCGACCCCGCGCGCCGCCAGGCACGCGATCGTCATCTCGATGTGCGGCAGGCTCGGCAGCCGCTCGCCCTCGTGCCGCAGCACCAGGCCCTCCGCGAAGCGCGGCGCCGCGAGCAGCAGGCCGGAGACGAACTGCGAGGACGCGGAGGCGTCGATCGTCAGCTCGCCGCCGCGGACCGAGCCGGTGCCGCGCACGACGAAGGGCAGCGCGTCGCCGTCGACCCGGACGCCGAGGGCGCGCAGCGCGCTCGTCATGGCCGACATCGGGCGCCGTCTCGCCGCCTCGTCGCCGTCGAAGGCGGTGTCGCCCGCGCGCAGCGCCGCGACGGGCGGCAGGAAGCGCATCACGGTGCCGGCGAGGCCGACGTGCAGGGCGATGGGCCGGCCCGGGAGCGCGTCCTGCGGACGCCCCTCGGCGCTCGACGCGGGCGGTCGCGGAGACCGGGCCGAGGTCGTCTCGAGACCGCCCGGATCGACGGCCCAGTCGGGGCCGAAGGCGCCGTCGCCGTCGACCTCCTCGACCCCGGCGCCGAGGTCGCGCAGCGCCTGCGCCATCAGCTCGGCGTCCCTGGCGTGCAGCGGCCGCCGCAGCACCGACGGCCCGTCGGCGAGCGCCGCGAGCACCAGCTCCCGGTTCGTCAGCGACTTGCTGCCGGGCAGCAGCAGACGCGCGTCGAGCGGCCCGGGCGCGACCGGGGCGGCGTAGGCGGAATGCGACAGGTCCGGCATCGGTTCAAGGGTAGCGATGAGCACGCTTCTCGCCCCGTCGCTTCCGCAGCGCGCGCGCCTAGACTGGCCCGCGATGCCAGAGCACGACGACCGCGACGAACTCAAGCGACAGTTCGAGGAGCAGGCGCTCCCGTACATGGACCAGCTGTACGCGGCCGCGATGCGGATGACGCGGAACCCGGCCGACGCCGCCGACCTCGTGCAGGAGACCTTCGTCAAGGCGTTCCAGGCGTTCTCCTCCTTCGAGCAGGGCACGAACCTCAAGGCCTGGCTGTACCGCATCCAGACGAACACGTACATCAACCAGTACCGCAAGCGCCAGCGCGACCCCTACCAGGGCTCGGTCGACGAGCTCGAGGACTGGCAGCTCGCCGGCGGCGAGTCGGCGACCGCCACCGCCGGCCGCTCCGCCGAGGCCGAGGCGATCGATCACCTGCCGGACTCGGACGTCAAGGACGCGCTCGCCGCGATCCCGGAGGACTTCCGCCTCGCGGTGTACCTCGCCGACGTCGAGGGCTTCTCCTACCAGGAGATCGCGGACATCATGAAGACGCCGGTCGGCACGGTGATGAGCCGGCTGCACCGGGGGCGCAAGCTGCTGCGGGAGAAGCTCAGGGACTACGCCGCCGGGCGCGGCATCGGCGTGACGTCGGCGAAGGAGGCGGCGCGATGACCGACTGCGGATGCGAGAAGGCGAAGGCCGAGCTCGAGGAGTACCTGCACCGCGAGGTGTCGGACGAGGACTTCGCGGACATCACCGAGCATCTCGCCGGCTGCGAGGACTGCAGCGAGGAGCACCTGGTCGCCCTGACGCTCACGGAGAAGGTCCGTCGCGCCTGCCAGGAGCAGGCGCCGGCGGAGCTGCGCGCCCTCATCGTGGCGCGGATCCGCACCCTGCGGCTCTGAGCGTCAGATCGCGAACGCGGCGTCCATCAGCACCGTCTGCTCGGCGGCGTGCCGCTTCGGCAGGCCGGTCGCGGTCGCGGCCGAGGACGGCCGGGACACGACGCGGATCGGCCGGCCGAGGTGCTTCGCGAGCTCCTGGTTGACGAACGGCCAGGCGCCCTGGTTCTCCGGCTCGTCCTGGACCCAGACCAGCTCGGCGCCCGGGTACCGGCCGAGCACCGCGATCAGCTCCTCGATCGGCTCCGGGTAGTACTGCTCGAGCCGCACCAGGGCGAACTCGGCGCCGTTCGCCAGCTTGTCCTGCTCCGCGACCAGGTCGTAGTGGATCTTGCCGGAGTGCAGCAGGATGCGGCGCACCGCAGCCGGGTCGGCGACGCGGGCGTCGTCGAGCACCGGGCGGAAGCCGCCGGAGGTGAAGTCGGAGACCTCGCTCGTCGCGCCCTTCAAGCGCAGCATCGACTTCGGCGTGAAGACGATGAGCGGCCGCCGCGGCTGCGCGTACGCCTGGCGGCGCAGCAGGTGGAAGTACGACGCGGGCGTCGAGGGGCGGGCGACCGTCATGTTGTGCTCGGCGCATAGCTGCAGGTAGCGCTCGATGCGCGCGGAGGAGTGGTCCGGCCCCTGGCCCTCGTAGCCGTGCGGCAGCAGCAGCACGACGCCGGAGTGCTGCTGCCACTTCTGCTCGGAGGAGGAGAGGTAGGTGTCGATCACGATCTGGGCGCCGTCGGCGAAGTCGCCGTACTGCGCCTCCCAGAGCACGAGCGCCTCCTCGCGCTCGACCGAGTAGCCGTACTCGAAGGCCACCGCCGCGTACTCCGACAGCAGCGAGTCGTAGACGTAGAACCGGCCCTGCTGCTCGGCGAGGTTGACGAGCGGGAGCCACTCCTGGCCGTTCGACTGGTCGAAGAACACCGCGTGGCGCTGCGCGAAGGTGCCGCGCCGCGAGTCCTGCCCGACCAGCCGGACCGCGCGCCCCTCCAGCAGCAGCGAGCCGAACGCGAGCAGCTCGCCGTAGCCCCAGTCGATGCCGCCGCTGCGGCTCATCTCGGCGCGCCGCTGGAGCACGTTCTGCGCGAGCTTGGGGTGGACGGCGAAGCCGTCCGGCGTGTTCGCGTGCGCGTCGCCGATCGCCTGGATCGTCGCCTCGGACACCGCGGGCACGGGCTCGGGGGCGGACTCGGCGGCGTGCGGCAGGATGACCGGGATCGGGCTCGTCTGCGCGGCGTGCGTCTCGGCGAAGGCCCGCTCGAGGCGGTCCTGGAAGTCCTTCGCCGCGAGGTCGTGCTCCTCCTGCGTGATGTCGCCGCGGCCGACCAGCGCCTCGGTGTAGAGCTTGCGGGTGGAGCGCTTCGCCTCGATCAGCGAGTACATCAGCGGCTGCGTCATGCTCGGGTCGTCGCCCTCGTTGTGGCCGCGGCGGCGGTAGCAGATGAGGTCGATGAACACGTCCCGGTGGAAGGCCTGGCGGTACTCGAAGGCGAGCCGCGCGACGCGGACGACGGCCTCGGGGTCGTCGCCGTTGACGTGGAACACCGGCGACTGGATCGTCAGCGCCACGTCGGTCGAGTACGTGCTGGTGCGGGCCTCGTCGACCGGGGTGGTGAACCCGACCTGGTTGTTGATGTTGACGTGGATGGTGCCGCCCGTGCGGTAGGCGCGCAGCTGCGACATCTGCAGCACCTCGACGTTGATGCCCTGGCCGGCCAGGGCCGCGTCGCCGTGGACGAGGATCGGGAGGGTGGTGAACGTCGCGATCGGGCGGCGGTCCTGCTTCGCGCGGACGATGCCCTCCAGGACGCCGTTGACGACCTCGAGGTGGCTCGGGTTCGCCGCGACGGTGACCGGCACCTGCGCGCCGTCCGGCGCCTGGAACACGCCCTCGGTGCCGAGGTGGTACTTCACGTCGCCCGAGCCGGTGGTGCCGAAGTCGCCCTCGAACTCGCGGAAGATCTGGCCGTAGGTCTTGCCGGCGATGTTCGTCAGGACGTTGAGGCGGCCGCGGTGGGCCATGCCGATCGCCACGCCCTCGACGGCCTCGTCGTGCGCGGCGCGCTGCAGGATCTCGTCGAGCAGCGCGATCGTCGACTCGCCGCCCTCGAGGCTGAACCGCTTCTGGCCGACGAACTTCGTCTGCAGGAAGGTCTCGAACGCCTCGGCCTCGTTGAGCTTGCCGAGGATGCGCATCTGCTCGTCGTGCGTCGGCTTCTGGTACTTGACCTCGAGCTTCTCCTGGAACCACTTGCGCTGCGCCGGGTCGGGGATGTGCATGTACTGCACGCCGACGGTGCGGCAGTAGGAGTCGCGCAGGATGCCGAGGATGTCGCGCAGCTTCGCCGCGCGCTTGCCGCCGAAGCCGCCGGTGACGAACTCGCGGTCGAGGTCCCAGAAGGTGAGCCCGTGGCTCGACAGGTCGAGGTCGGGGTGCGTGCGCTGGACGTACTCGAGCGGATCGATGTCGGCCATCAGGTGGCCGCGGACCCGGAACGCGTTGATGAGCTCCTGCACCCGCGCGGTCTTGTCGACCTGGGTCGCCTCGTCGACGGAGACGTCCTCGGCCCAGTGGATCGGGTCGTAGGGGATGCGCAGCGCCGCGAAGATGTCCTCGTAGAAGCCGCGCTGCCCGATGAGCAGCTCGTGGACCTTCTTGAGGAACTCGCCGGAGCCGGCGCCCTGGATGACGCGGTGGTCGTAGGTGCTGGTCAGCGTGATCGTCTTGCCGATGCCGAGGCCGGCGAGCGTCCGCTCGCTCGCGCCCTGGAACTCCGCAGGGTACTCGAGCGCGCCGGCGCCGATGATGCAGCCGGCGCCCTTCATGAGACGGGGGACCGAGTGCACCGTGCCGATGCCGCCGGGGTTGGTCAGCGAGATGGTGTTCCCGGAGAAGTCGTCGGCGGTGAGCTGGCCGTTCCGGCCGCGCGCGACGACGTCCTCGTAGGCGGCGACGAACTCGGCGAAGCCCATCGTCTCGGCGCGCTTGATGCCGGGCACGACGAGCGTGCGGGAGCCGTCGGGCTTCGGCAGGTCGATCGCGATGCCGAGGTTGATGTGCGCGGGCGTGACGACCGCCGGCTTGCCGTCGACCTCGTCGTAGTAGACGTTCTGGCTCGGGAACTCTCTGAGCGCTCGCACCATCGCCCACGCGATGAGGTGGGTGAAGGAGACCTTGCCGCCGCGGGTGCGGGTCAGGTGGTTGTTGATGACGATGCGGTTGTCGATCATCAGCTTCGCCGGCACGGTCCGCACGCTGGTGGCGGTCGGGACCGTGAGCGAGGCGTCCATGTTCGTCACGAGCGACTTGGCGACGCCCTTGAGGATCTGGACGCGCGGCTCGTCGGCGGCCGGGAGGTCCTGGGGGCGGACCGGGGCCGTCGCCGGCGCGTCGGCCGGAACCGGCGCCGCCTGCGGCGGGCGGGCGGTGGTGCGCGCGGCGAGCTGGCCGGTGGTCGGCGCGGGCTCGGCCGCCGGCGCCGCAGGTGCGGCCTGCGTCCCGGGCGCGTGCGGCGCCGCGGTCTGCGGATCCGAGGGCTGCGGCGCGGGTGCCGTCGAGGCGGCGGCCGGGGGGGCGGGGGTCTGCGCTGCCGCCGGCGCGGGGCTCGTCGCCGAGGCGGCGGCGGACGCCCCCTCGGTCGCGAGCTCGGCGAACGCGGCGTCCAGGGCTGCCAGGCCCGACGCGTCGCGGACCTCGGCGCCGCTGCTCTGCACCTGCGCGTCGAGCTGCGCCTGCATCTGCGCGAGGATGAGGTCCTCTGCGCCCTGGTCGCCGGATTCGGTCGTCACGGGGCCGTTGGGGTTCGACACGAGCCTGATGCCTGCCTTCGCATGTGATCGATCGTCGGCATGCTCGGAAGTCGGCCGGGCATACCGCGAACGATTCTAGCCCGCTCGCCCGGCCGCGGGGCGGGAGCTCGCGGCGGGCCGCGGGTACGACGAGGCCCGGCATCGGGACCTGACCTGGGAATCCCGCCACTGGCTCGCAGGACCCAGACCCAGACCCGGACTCGGACCCGGACTCGGACTCGGACTCGGACTCGGAGCAGCTCATCGGGCCGCGCCCGCCGCCGCCAGCTCGGGCATTCTGGTCTTCGCCGGCAGGCGGAGGCGCTCGCCGTCGCGCGGGCCACCGCCATGCCCGGCTTTGACCGCGAAGTACTCGGCCCGTCCCTGCCGCCTGATGCGCCACTGCCGGTCGTGCACGTAGAGATGATGGAACCGGCAGAGCAGCACGCCGTCGGCGATGTCGGTGCGGCCGCCGTGCGCCTTCCACTCGTCGATGTGATGCGCCTCGCACCAGGAGGGCGGCCGATCGCATCCAGGCCAACGGCAGCCGCCGTCGCGCACCGCGAGACCGATGCGCTGTCTCGCCGTGAAGAGCCGGTGCTCGCGCCCCACGTTCACGACCTGGCCGTCGCCGTCGAAGCGGATCGGCACCGTGCCGGCCTCGCAGATGCGGCGCTCGGCGCTCGCGATGGAGATGACGGCGGACTCGCCCTCGATTCGGGCCGAGCCGCCGCGACGGGCGAGGTCGGCGTCGGTCACGACGACGCGGACCGCCGGCTCGCGTCCGCCGAGCAGCTCGCCGGGCGCGACACGAGCGCCCAGACGGAGCAGCTCGACGAAGGCGTCGAGCGCGAGCTGCTCGGTCGTCCGCGGGTCGCGCTCGAGGCGCCGAGCCCGCTCGACGGCGTCCCCGGCCACGAAGCGCGGCCCGCCCCGTCGGGGCGAGGTGATCACGTCGTAGGCGTCGCGGACGATCGCCGCCGACTCGGGGTCGAGCAGCGCGACGAGCCGGGTCGTCCCGTCCTCCAGCCGGATCATCCGGAGCGAGCGACGATCGCGCAGTCGGCGCTCACGCTCGACGATCGAGTCCGCGTCGAGCTCGGCCCGGAGGTCGCGCGCGGCGCGGACGAGTTGCTCGGCGGTGAGGTCGCGGCTCCGCCCGAGCAGCTCCGCGGCGGCGGCCTCGAGCCGGGCGGCCTCGATGCCCGCGGTCGCCTCGCCCAGGCCGCCGGCGATCGCCGCCCCCGCCGCGACCGACACCTCGCCCGCGGCGACCGCGAGCGCGACGGGGTCGTCGGCCGGCAGCGAGCCGACCCGGACGAGGTCCGATGCCTCCCTGGCGGAGAAGCCGGCGGCGCGCTGCAGCAGCTGCTCCGGCGTCCGGAGCCCGCTGCGCTGGGCGAGACCGGAGAACCCCGCGTCGCGGGGCGAGCGGCGGGCGATCTCCCCGGCGATCGCGACCAGCTCCGCGTCGATCCGACGGCGCTCGGCGACGAGCGAGTCCTGACGCGCGAGCAGCGCCTCGTCCGCAAGAGCGGAGAACTCGGTCGGCGCGGCCAGCAGCATGGGGACTCCGTAAAGGCTCGACGGGAGGTCGAGAGCTCTGGCACGAGCAGGACCAGGGTATCGAACATATGTTCGATCGTCAAGCCCGGATGCGCCGCACCCGTCCGCGATGCCGGCCCCGCCGCTCCGCATGGCTCGGCCGCTCCCATCCGCGCCGCAGGGAGCTCCGTCCGCACCGCCGGACGCTCCGGCCGGACCGCCAGGCGCCCCGGCCGATCATCCCGCGGTCAGGCGCGCCGCGCGGCGAGCGGCCAGGCGGCCCACCCTCCCGTCAGGGATCCCAGGATCGTTCGCGCGGCCTCGAGTCGCGCCGCAGGGACGTCGCCCGCGCGGGAGCGGCCGCTCGCGGCGCCGTCGGGATAGGTGAAGGCGTGCTCGATCCAAGGGTGCGTGGTCCCGGTGACCCGCTCCCGGTAGTGGCCGGTCACGACCGCGAGCACCTGACGCTCCAGCTGGTCGGCCTCGGCCTCCCAGGTGGAGTCGCAGGCGTCGCAGCCGCAGATCGGGTAGGGGAGGTCGCAGAGCAGCCCGGCATGCACGACGATGCCCGGGTAGGCGGTGAAGGCGAAGGTGAGCGATGCGCAGGCGGGGTCGCTCGGCTCGACCCGCACGGCCCGGCGCACCTCCCAGTACGGCGGCCGGACCATGTCGTCCGCGGTCGCCGGATCGTCGGTGACCGTGACGTCGTAGGCGTCGTCCAAGTGCGCGATGAGCGCTTCGGCGACCGCATGGACGGGGGCGAATCGTTCCGGGTGGGTCTCGACCGAGTAGGTGTCCTCCGGAGGCGGGCCGTCCCACCGGGCCCCGTACTCGATGACCGCGCCGGCCGCGTCTCGGAAGACCGGGGCGTCGATCGACGGGCGGACGTAGGAGCTCACCCCGCTATTGTCCCGCGCCCGGGACGCCCGGCCGGCGCCGCGCGGAGCACCCATGCGCGAGCTCCTCTCGCCGGTCGCGCGGCGCCCCGGAGCTACCCTGAACCCATGCGTTTCCTCGCCCAGCCGCCGGCGCACGACCTCACCTACAGCGACGTGTTCCTGGTGCCGTCCCGCAGCGACGTGGCGAGCCGGTTCGACGCGAGCCTGACGCCGGGCGACGGCACGCCGGCGCGGCTGCCGATCGTCAGCGCGAACATGAACTCCGTGACCGGCCCGCGACTGGCGGCCGTGCTCGCGCGTCGGGGCGGGCTCGGCGTGCTGCCGCAGGATCTGCCGCTGCAGGAGCTGGACGAGGCGCTGCGCTGGGTCAAGGCGCAGCCGGTGGGCTTCGACACCGCGATCGCGCTCGCGGCCGAGGCCACCGCGGCCGACGCGCTGGCGCTGGTCGCGCCGGAGCCCGGCTACGGCGTCGCGGTCGTCGGCGCCGACGGCGCGCACCTCGGCGCGGTCGCGGCGGAGCGCCTCGCCGCCGCGCTGCCGGACGCGCCGCTGCGGGACTTCCTCGGGCCGGCGATGCCGAGCGTCGATCTCGACGAGGTCGGCGACGCCCGGGGCGCGTTCGACCTCATGGTCGAGGCGGGACTGCGGTTCGCGCCGGTCGTCCACAACGGGCAGCTGGTCGGCACGATCTCGCGGCGCGGCGCCCTGCGCTCGACGCTCTACGCGCCCGCGGTCGACCGGCAGGGACGGCTCGCGGTCGCGGCGGCGGTGGGGATCAACGGCGACGTCGCGGCGAAGGCGCGCGCGATCGTCGAGGCCGGTGCCGACGTGCTCGTCGTCGACACCGCCCACGGACACCAGGAGGGCGCCATCCGCGCCGTGGAGACGGTCGCCGGGCTCGGGCTCGGCATCCCCCTGGTCGCCGGGAACGTCGTCACCCGGGAGGGCCTGCGCGACCTGGTCCGCGCCGGCGCGACGATCGTCAAGGTCGGCGTCGGCCCCGGCGCGATGTGCACCACGCGCATGATGACGGCCGTCGGCCGCCCGCAGTTCTCGGCGGTGCTCGACGCGGCGGCGACGGCGCGCGAGCTCGGCGCCCACGTCTGGGCCGACGGCGGCGTCCGCCACCCGCGCGACGTCGCGCTCGCGCTCGCCGCCGGCGCGCACAGCGTGATGGTCGGCAGCTGGTTCGCCGGCACGATCGAGGCGCCGGGGCCGATCGCGCGCGACGTGCAGGGCCGGGCGTACAAGGAGTCCTGGGGCATGGCCTCGGCGCGGGCGGTGAACGAGCGCTTCCGCCGGCTCGACCCGTACGAGCTCGCCCGCAAGCAGCTCTTCGCCGAGGGCATCTCGAGCAGCACGATCTACCTGGACCCGCAGCGGCCCTCGGTCGAGGACCTGCTCGACATGATCACCTCGGGGCTTCGCTCCTCGATGACGTACGCGGGCGCGCGGGATCTCGCCGCCTTCCACGACCGGGCCGTGGTCGGCGTGCAATCGGCCGCCGGCTACGAGGAGGGCAAGGCGCTGCCGGTCTCCTGGTAGCACTGGCACACTGGCTCGGTGGGCAAGCCCGACGAGCATCGCGAGACGACCCGGGCGAGGCTCATCGCGCTCGGCATGGAGCGATTCCCCCGCAAGGGGTACGCGGCGACCTCGATCCGGGACGTGCTCGACGGCAGCGGCCTGTCGATCGGCGCGTTCTACCATCACTTCGCGGGCAAGGACGAGTTCTTCCTCGCGATCCTCGACGCCGTGTCCAAGGAGCGGGAGCCGTTCGGCGAGCTGGTGGTGGCGGCGCGGCCGGGGAGCCTGCGCGAGGCCCTGCTGCTCGGCATGGGGCCCATCGCGTCTGGGGCCGACGGCGCGCCGCTCTCGCTCGTCGTCGCCGACTTCGTCCTGCAGCACCCGGAGCACCGCCCGCGGATCGC
The DNA here is from genome assembly GCA_001898855.1 of Micrococcales bacterium 73-13. Classification (GTDB taxonomy): domain Bacteria; phylum Actinomycetota; class Actinomycetes; order Actinomycetales; family Microbacteriaceae; genus 73-13. Next base: position 35,120 of record MKVN01000025.1, on the reverse strand, counting down.
GTCGATCCGCCGCCGCGCGGTGCGGGACCTCGCCGGCTTCATCGGGGCGCTCCAGGAGTCCGGCCTCGCCCGCTCGGATCGGCCGGCCGAGCAGCTCGCCTCGATGGCGTTCGCGGCGGTCGAAGGCCACGTGTTCCATCAGCAGATCTACGGCGAGGGCTTCGAGACCGCCCTCGACGCGGCGATCCGCCTGCTCGAGCCATGACGTCCCGCGCGACGGCGACCCGACCCCGGGACCGGACCGAACGATCGTTCTGAGGAGTGCTATGCTCGCGCCGTGAACGCACGCCGGGGGGTGCTCGCGGGAGTGCTCGCGCTCGCGCTCGGGGGCGCCGCCGTCTCGGTCGCCGCGGCCGCCGAGCCGGTCGCGGCCTGCGGCTCCGGCTACATCTCCGGTCAGATCGTCTCGAGCCTCGCGCCGGTCGTCCCCGTCGTCGACGCGATCGTCGAGGCGACCCCGTCGGGCGGGAGCGAGTGGGCGGCGTCGACGCGCACCGCCTCGGACGGCTCGTTCAGCCTCGGCTGCCTCGACCCGGGCACCTGGTACGACTACTGGGCCGACGTCGACGGCGGCGGCCATTCGCTGCTCTTCGCGCTCACGACGGACACGCCCGGCAGCCTCATGTACGAGAACGACGGGCACTACATCGTCGAGATCGACCTCGGCTCGCCGACCCTCATCACGAGCGTCTACCCCGCGGCCCCGCCGAGCGACGTGGTCCGACTCCCCGCCTCCCCGTCGGCGCCCGTCTCGATCGCCCTCCCGCAGGGGGTGACGCGACCCGTCCAGCTCGTCGCGGCGGGCCCGAGTCAGGCGACGACGCCCTCGCAGCCCCTCAGCATCAGCGCGAACGGCGTCGAGCTGCGGTTCGCGGCGAGCACCCTGATCACGAGCGCGGCGTCGAGCTGGGACGGTCGGCTCGCCCCGCCTGCACCGACGACCGTCGCCGTCCCGGCCGGCGAGCTCGAGGAGGTCTCGGACGTGCTCGCGATCGAGGTCGGCTCCGCCGCGGCGACGCTGACGCTGGACCGGCCGGCGCGGCTCGCGATCCCCGGGGCGGCCGGACGCTCGGCCGGCTTCGTGCCGGTCGGGGGGTCGTTCACGCCGATCGTCGCGCGCTGCATGGTCGACTCGGCGAGCGGTCTCGGCTCCGCGGCGGAGTGCGTCATCGACGTCGGTCCGGAGCTCGTGATCTGGACGACCCACTTCACGGCCTTCGCGGTGTACTCGAGCACCGCGGCGCTCGCCGCGACCGGTCCCGCCGACCTCCGCCCCGTGCTCGGCTGGGCGCTGCTCGCACTCCTCGCAGGAGGCGCGCTCCTCGTCGTGCGCGGAGCGGAGGTCGGCGGGTCGTCGCGGGGCCGCCTCGCTAGACTCGGGCGGGATGGACGACCCCGGTCATAGTCCCTGCCGCTCGGGCATCGGATCCCTCGATGCCTGAGTGGCTGCTGTTCTCGATCGGCCTGGTGCTGACGATCGGCACCGGCTTCTTCGTCGCGAGCGAGTTCTCGCTGGTGAGCCTCGACCGCGCCGACCTCGAGGCGCGCCGCTCGCGCGGGGATCGCGGCCTCGGCTGGATCATCGGGGCGCTCCGGCGCACCAGCACGCACCTGTCGAGCGCCCAGCTCGGCATCACCCTGACGACCCTGCTCGCCGGCTTCACCTTCGAGCCGGCGCTGTCGAGCTGGATCGCCCCGCTGCTGACCGGCTGGGGGGTCGCCCCCGGCGCGATCGCGCCGATCGCCGCGGTCGTCGCGCTCGTCATCGCGACGGTGCTGTCGATGATCTTCGGCGAGCTGGTCCCGAAGAACCTCGCCCTCGCCCTGCCGCTCGGCGTGGCCCGCGTCGTCGCGCCGTTCCAGGTCGTGTTCACCGCGGTGTTCCGGCCCGTCGTCTGGGTGCTGAACGCGACGGCCGGCGCCGTGCTGCGGATGTTCGGCATCGAGCAGCGCGAGGAGCTCTCCAGCGCCCGCACCGCGGAGGAGCTGGTCTCCCTGGTCCGCCGCTCCGCGAGCGAGGGGAGCCTGGAGAAGGACACCGCGACGCTGCTGACCCGCACGCTGCGGTTCGGCGCGCACACCGCGGCCGACGTGATGACGCCGCGGCCCCGGCTGGCCACCATCGACCGGACCGAGACCGCGGAGGACGTCATCGAGCTGGCCCGCCGCACCGGCCACTCGCGGTTCCCCGTCGAGGACGGCTCGCCCGACGAGATCGTCGGCGTCGTCCACGTCAAGCAGGCGGTCGCGGTGCCGCGCGAGCGCCGCCGCGACGTCCCCGTCGCCGCGATCGCGACCGGTGCGCACCGGGTTCCCGAGACGATGCGGCTCGACCGGCTGCTCGGGCAGCTGCGCGCCGAGGGCTATCAGATGGCGATCGTGGTCGACGAGTACGGCGGCACCGCCGGCGTCGCCACGCTGGAGGACCTCGTCGAGGAGCTCGTCGGCGAGGTCTCCGACGAGCACGACCGCCGGCGCGCCGGCATCGTGCGCTCGCGGGACGGCATCGTCTTCCCGGGCATGCTCCGGCCCGACGAGCTGCTGGAGCGGGTCGGCGTCGCGGTGCCCGAGGACGGGCCGTACGAGACGGTCGGCGGCTGGCTGATGTCCGAGCTCGGCCGCATCCCGGTCGTGGGGGACGAGGTCCGCGCCCCGGCCGGCGTCTTCCGGGTCGACCGGCTCGACGGACGCCGGATCGACCGGGTGCGGTTCACGCCGTCCGCGGACACCGGCCCGATCGAGACGCCGCGGGGAGGTGAGCCCGCGTGAACGACTGGCTCGGGATCCTCTGGCTGGCGATCCTCCTCCTCGTCAACGCGTTCTTCGTCGCGGCGGAGTTCGCCGTCATCTCGGCGCGCCGCTCGCAGATCGAGCCGCGCGCGGAGGCCGGCTCGCGCGCCGCGCGGACCGCGCTCTGGGCGATGGAGCACGCGACGCTCATGCTCGCGACCTGCCAGCTCGGCATCACGGTCTGCTCGCTGCTCATCCTGCTGGTCAGCGAGCCGGCGATCCACCACCTGCTCGCCGTCCCGCTGTCGGCGCTCGGCTGGTCGGAGGCGGTCGTCGGCGGCGTCTCGTTCGGCCTCACGCTCGTGCTGGTGAGCTTCCTGCACGTCGTGTTCGGCGAGATGGTGCCGAAGAACGTGTCGTTCTCCATGCCCGACCGCGCCGCGCTCTTCCTCGCCACCCCGCTGGTGGCCGTCGCGACCGTGCTGCGCCCGATCGTCGCCGCGCTGAACGGCATCGCGAACGGCGTGCTGCGGCTGGTCGGGGTCGCCCCGAAGAGCGAGGCGTCGAGCGTCTACACCCTGGACCAGGTCGCGACGATCGTCGAGCAGTCGACGAAGGAGGGCATGCTCGAGGACCGCACGGGCGCGCTCGAGGCGGCCTTCGAATTCACGACGAAGCGGGTCGAGGACGTGGCGGTGGCGCTGGCGGCGCTCGTGACGCTGCCGGAGGACGCGACCCCGGCGGACGTCGAGTCGGCGGTCGCCAAGCGCGGCTACTCGCGGTACGTGCTGGTCGACGAGGCGGGCGAGCCGACCGGCTACGTCCACCTCAAGGACGTCATCGACCTCGAGCAGGACGAGTTCGACGAGCCGATCCCGGCGAAGCGCGTCCGCCGGCTCGGGACGATCTGGGACGGCACCGACCTGGAGGACGCCCTGGCGGCGATGCGGCGGGAGGGGGCGCACATCGCGCGCGCCTTCGACGCGTCCGGGCGGACCACCGGCGTGCTCTTCCTGGAGGACATCATCGAGGAGCTCGTCGGGGAGATCGACGACATCACCGAGCGGGACTGAGCGGTCGCGCGCCGGCCGGACGCGGACGGCGCGGTCGTGCTCGTCGTGCGGCCGCTCAGGCGAGCAGGGCGCGCAGCGCGTCCGGCAGCCGCGCGTTCAGGTCGAGGATCGTGAACGGGCCCCCGCCGGAGCCGTCCGCCGCGGCGCCCGCGGCGAGCCGGGCGGCGCGTCCGTGCACGAAGGCCGCCGTGGCGCCGAGCGCGACCAGCGCGTCGAGGTCGACGCCGTCGCGGGCGGCGCGGGTCGCGACGAGGGCGCCGAGCACGCCGGCGAGGGAGTCGCCGGCGCCGGCGGTCGCCAGCCACGGGGTCGCCTCGCGCACCGCGACGACGCGGTCGCCGTGGACGACGTGCGTGGTCGCGCCCTTCAGCAGCACGACCGCGCCGTGCGCGTCCGCCGCCGTCCGCGCCGCGCCGACCGGATCGGCGAGCACCCGCTCGCGCCCGACGCCGAGCAGTCGCGCGAGCTCGCCGGCGTGCGGGGTGAGGATGGTCGGGCCGAGACCCGTCGGCGCGACGCCGATCGCCCCCGCGTCGATCACGAAGGCCGCGCCGTCGCCGGCCGAGACGCCGTCCGGCAGCGCGACGTCCGCGTCCTGCCCGGGCTCGGCGGCGGTGCCGGAGCCGAGCACCCAGGCGTTCGCGCGGCCGGCGTCGAGCACCGCCTCCGGGCGCCGCTGCAGCACCAGGCGGCCGACCGGCTCCGGACCGAGATAGCGGACCATGCCGACGCCGACGTGCAGCGCCGCGTCGACGCCGATCACCGCGGCGCCGGGGTAGCGGACCGAGCCGGTCGCGAGGCCGAGGACGCCGCGGGCGTACTTGTCGTCCTCCTCGCGCGGCGGCGTGCTCCAGGCCGCCGCGTCGGCGGCGGTCCAGGCGCGCGCGGTGGTCATGCCGGCTCGTTCGCCAGGAAGAGCTGCACCGAGGCGCCGCGGATCGGGATCGTCGCGCCCGGCCGGTAGGCGACCTCGCCGGGGAAGACCTGCAGCGCGGAGTCCCACAGCTGCGTGTACGACTCGACGCCCTCGTGCGCCGGCAGCACCACCTGGACGTCCTCCTCGAGCCCGTGCACGACGAGCAGGATCCGGTTGAACGGCTCGGACTCCGGCGTCGAGGCGGCGAGGTACTGCAGCGTGCGCTCGGCGGGGGAGTCCCAGTCCTCCATCGTCATCGGCTCGCCGTCCTTGTTGTACCAGTCCATCTGCGTCGCGCCGGGCACGGTCTCGCCCCAGACGCCGTAGCGCACCGGCCGCAGCGCCGGGTTCTCGCGACGCAGCCGGACCAGGTCGCGGGCGACCTGCAGCAGGTCGCGCTGCCACTCGTCGAGCTCCCACGGCAGCCAGGTCAGCTCGGAGTCCTGGTTGTACGCGTTGTTGTTCCCGCGCTGGCTGCGGCCCATCTCGTCGCCGGCGGTGAGCATCGGGATCCCGGCGGACAGCAGCAGCGTGCCGAGCAGGTTGCGCATCGCCTTCCGCCGCGCGGCGAGGATCCGAGGGTCCTTCGTCGGCCCCTCGACGCCGTGGTTGAACGACAGGTTCGAGCTGGCGCCGTCGCGGTTCTCCTCGCCGTTGCCGAGGTTGTGCTTCTCGTCATAGGCCGTGACGTCGGCGAGCGTGAAGCCGTCGTGCGCCGTGACGAGGTTCACCGAGGCGAGCGGGCCGCGCTCGGCGGCGAAGACGTGCGCGGAGCCGGCGATGCGGCGGGCGAGCGGGCCGATGCCGTCGGGTGCGACGCCGCTCGCGCGCGCCGCGCCGATGTCGGTGAGCCAGAAGCGGCGGAGCCGGTCGCGGAAGCCGTCGTTCCACTCCGACCAGCCGTCCGGGAAGTGGCCGACCTGCCAGCCGCCGAGGCCCACGTCCCAGGGCTCGGCGATCATCTTGGCGCCCTGCAGCGCCGGGTCGTCGAGGATCGCGTGCAGCAGCGGGTGGTCCGGGTCGAACTCGTGCTCGGCGTCGCGCCCGAGCGTGACGGCGAGGTCGAAGCGGAAGCCGTCGATCTGCATCTCCTGCGTCCAGTAGCGCAGCGAGTCGAGCACCAGCCGGGACACCGCCGGGACGCTGGTGTTCAGCGCGTTCCCGCAGCCGGTGGTGTCGACGTAGTCGCCGTCCTCGGTCTGCCGGTAGTAGGAGCGGTTGTCGAGCCCGCGGAAGCTCGTGGTGGGGCCGGCCAGGCCCTCCTCCGAGGTGTGGTTGTAGACGACGTCGAGGAGCACCTCGATGCCGGCCTCGTGCAGCAGCTTCACCATGCCCTTGAACTCGCGCAGGATCGCGCCGGTGCCGCCGAGCTGGGCGGCTCGGCTCCCGTAGGCGCCGTGCGGGGTGAAGAAGCTGAGCGGGTTGTAGCCCCAGTAGTTGGCGAGCCCCTGGCCGACGAGCCGCTGCTCGGAGACGAACTGCTGGACCGGCAGCAGCTCGACCGCGGTGACGCCGAGGTCCTTCAGGTAGCCGATCGTCGACTCGTGCGCGAGACCGGCGTAGGTGCCGCGGAGCTCCTCCGGGACCGCGGGGTTCAGCTTGGTGAGCCCCTTCACGTGCGCCTCGTAGACGACGGTGCGGTCGAGCGGGGTGCGCGGCTTGACCGACGAGCCCCAGTCGAAGGGGTCCTCGGTCTGGACGTAGCCGCGCCACTCGCCGCTCGCCGAGCGGACCAGGCCGCGCGCGTAGGGGTCGAGCAGGTGCATCCCGGGGTCGAACACCTGGCCGGGGCCCTGCGGCCCGGCCGCCCGCAGCGTGTAGCGCGCGCCGGGCACCAGGCCGCGGTGCTCGACGGCCCACAGCCCGTCGCCCGCCCGCTCGAGCGGGACGGTCGCGGTCACCCAGTCGGCGTCGCCCGGATCGAACAGGCAGAGCTCGATCGCGGTCGCGTTCGCCGACCACACGGCGAGCCGCCCGCCGTGCGCGGCGAGCTGCACGCCGAGGGGCAGCTCGGTCGCGGTCGCGGGCATGCGCTCCAGGGTACTTAAACGGCGGCGCGCGAGCGGCTGCGCGCCGCCTTCCGCGATGCGAGACTCGTGCGGTGAGCGTCTACCTCGACCACGCGGCCTCCGCCCCGGTGCTGCCCGCGGCCGCCGCGGCCCACGCCGAGGCGCTCGGCCGGGTCGGGAACCCGTCCTCCATCCACGCCGACGGGCGCGCGGCGCGGGCGCTGCTGGAGGAGGCCAGGGAGCGGTTCGCCGTCGTCGCCGACGCGCACCCGACGGAGGTGGTGTTCACCGCGGGCGGCACCGAGTCGGTGAACACCGCCGTCAAGGGGATGCTCTGGAGCGCGGAGCCGGGCCGGGACCGCGTCATCGTCTCCCCGGCCGAGCACCACGCGACGCTCGACGCGGTCGAGTGGCTCGCCGGCCGGGGCGCGCGGGTCGACCTCGTCCCGGTGGACGGCGTCGGGCGGGTGCGGGTCGACGAGCTGGGCCGGATGATCGAGGCGGGCGGCACGCGCGCGGTCGCCGTGCTCAGCCTGCTGTGGGCGAACAACGAGATCGGCACCGTCGAGGACACCGACGCGGTCGCGGACCTCGCCGCCGAGGTCGGCGCGCCGCTGCACTGGGACGCGGTCGCCGCGTTCGGCCGGGTGCCGGTGTCGTTCCGCCGCAGCGGTGCGACCGCGATGTCGATCTCGGGCCACAAGCTCGGCGCGCCGATCGGCACCGGGGCGCTGCTGGTCCGGCGCGGGGCCGAGCCGGCCGCGCTCGTGCACGGCGGCGGCCAGCAGCCGGCGCGCTCCGGGACGATGGACGTCGCCGGCGCCGTCGCGCTGGCGGTCGCCGCGGAGGCGGCCGTCGCGGAGCTGGCGTCCGAGGAGCGGCGGCTGCGCGCGCTGTCCGAGCGCATCGCACGGGGCATCGCCCGCGAGGTCCCCGACGCGGCGCTGACCGGCGATCCGGTCCGGCGCCTGCCCGGCCACGTGCACGCGACCTTCCCGGGGCTGCTCGGGGAGACGCTGCTCTTCGTGCTCGACCAGGCCGGGTTCTCGGTCTCGGTGGGCTCCGCGTGCCGCGCCGGCGTCGCGGAGCCGTCGCACGTGCTGCTCGCGATCGGGCTCGACGAGGCGGCGGCGCGCTCGGCGCTGCGGGTCACGCTCGGGCGCTCGACGACGGAGGCCGAGGTCGACGCCTTCCTCGCGGCGCTGCCGGCGGCGGTCGCGGCGGCTCGGGCGGCGTTCTGAGGCGTTCCGAGCCGGTCAGAACGCCGCGGCGAGCCGCGCGCCGGCGTCCCGCAGCCAGCGCGCCGGGTCGGTCATCGCGGCCTCCGCGCTCCCCGCGAGCCCGGTGAGCGCGATCAGCGCATCGGGGCCGCCGCGCTCGGGCCCGATCGCCGCGTCCTCGCCGGCCGCCCCGCACACCACCGCGATGCGAGCTCCCGCGGCGCGTGCGGCCTCGATCGCGTGCCCGACGACCTTGCCGGTGCCGGACTGGGCGTCGTACCGGCCCTCGCCGGTGATGACGAGGTCGGCGTCGCCGAGCGCCGCGGTGAGCCCCGTCAGGTCGGCGATCGCGGCGGCGCCGGGCTCGATCCGCGCGCCGAGGAGCGCCGCGAGCCCGTAGCCGGTGCCGCCGGCCGCACCGCCGCCGGGGGTGCGCTCGTCGACGTGCGGCATCCCGCCCGCGGTGCGCCGTCCTGCGTCCGGATCCGCCGAGTCGCGCCCGGGGTGCCGCACGGCCTCCGGAAGCGCGGCGCCGGACCGCCGCACCACCTCGGCGAGCCGCCCGAGCGCGGCGTCGAGCTCGGCGACGTCCTGCGGCGAGGCGCCCTTCTGCGGACCGAACACGGCCGCGGCGCCGGCGGGCCCGGTGAGCGGCGCCGTCACGTCGGTGAGCACCTGCGCCGGCGGCGCCTGGACCAGGCCGGACGCGTCGATCGAGGCGAGCCGGGCGAGCGGGCCGCCGCCGTCCGGGAGCTCCCGCCCCTCGGCGTCGAGGAATCGCGCGCCGAGCGCGGCGAGGGCCCCGGTCCCGCCGTCGGTCGACGCCGACCCGCCGACCGCGACGACGAGCGAGGTCGCGCCCGCCTCGATCGCGGCGCGGATCACCTCGCCGAGACCGCGGGTGGTCGAGCCCTGCGCGTCGAGGGCGGCCATCAGCGGCAGTCCGCTGGAGACCGCGAGCTCGACGACGGCGGTGCCGTCCGGCAGCGCGAGCCAGTGCGCCCGCACCGGGCGCCCGTCCGGACCGGTCACGAAGCCGGCGTCGCGCACGCTCGCTCCGGGCGTCGCGGCCGCGATCGCCGCGATGGTGCCCTCGCCGCCGTCGGCCTGCGGCAGCAGCACCAGCTCGTCCCCGGGCCGGCCCGAGCGCCAGCCCTCCGCGATCGCGGCGGCGGCGTCCGCGGCCTCGAGCGTCCCCTTGAACGAATCCGGGGCGACGACGATCCGCGACACCGCATCAGACTAGCGGCGCCCCGGTGGCCGGCCCCGGACCGCGGCCCGACGGCCGGACCCGCTCCCGCAGCCGGGCGACCGCGCGGATGCGGGCGACCCGGATCGACAGCAGCACGATCGCGACCACGGCCGAGGCCGCCGATCCGGCGAGCACCGCGAGGGTCGCCTCGGCGGCGACCTCGGGCCGGCCGCGGAAGGCGAGGGAGGCGAGCAGCAGCGAGACGGTGAAGCCGATCCCGCCGAGCGCGCCGACCGCCGCGAGGTCGAGCGGCGGCATCCGCCTGCGGCGCTCGCGCACCCAGATCCGGTCGAGGAGCCAGGTGGTGCCGGCGATCCCGATCAGCTTGCCGACCGGCAGCGCGACGGCGATGCCCCAGAACGCCGGGGCGAGCCGGTCGACCTCCGGGATCGCCACCAGGCAGGCGGCGAAGGCGAACAGCGGCAGCACGACGCCGTTCACCGTCGGCTCGAGCGCGCGCCGCACGGCGTGGCCCCAGCGGGCCGGCAGCGCGGCGCCGATCGCGACCGCGACGAGCGTCGGCAGGCGATGCGGGTCGGCGCCGAACAGCAGCGCGATGAGCAGGATCCCGACCAGGTCGTCGATGATCGCCAGCGCGAGCAGGAAGGCGCGGATGCGCTGCGGCAGCAGGCCGCGGCCGACGATCGCCAGCACGCCGAGCGAGAACGCGATGTCGGTCGCCGTCGGCACCGGCCAGCCGCCCTCCTGCCCGGAGCCCGCCGTGATCGCCAGGTAGATCGCGATCGGCACCAGCACGCCGCCGGCCGCGGCGACCGCCGGCCGCGCGGCGAGGGCCGGGCTGCGCAGCTCGCCGTTCACGAGCTCGTGCCGCAGCTCGATCGCCGCGACCAGGAAGAACAGTGCGAGCAGCCCGTCCTCGATCCAGGCGTGCACGCTCCAGCCGAGCTCGAACGCCATCGCCTGCTCGACCGCGTGCCCGGCGGGGGAGTTCGCGATCACGAGCCCGGCCGCCGCGGCGACCAGCAGCAGCATCGCGGCGGTGCGCTCGCTCCGCAGGAATGGGAGTGCCATGACCGACCTCTCTGTCGACCAGACTTCCCGACGCGCCGGTTCCGAGCCTACCGGGCGCCGTCGGCCGTCGGCCCGTCGCGCCGGATCGCACGGTCGGCGAACCAGCGCAGCGCCGCCTCGACGGCGTCGGGGTCGACCCGCGTCGGGTCGGCGAGCAGATGCAGGGCGAGCCCGTCGACGAGCGCGAGCGCGACCGTCACCTCGGTCTCGACGTCCTCCCGCGCGATCCAGCCCTCGTCGGCGAGCAGGCCGAGCCAGCGGCGCAGCGCGGCGGCGCCGGTCCGGTGGCCCTGCGCCAGGAGGGCGCGAGCGAGCGGCCGGGCGTCGGCGCCGAGCGCCATCCGATGCATCTCGAACCAGACGCCGAGCGCGGTCGGATCCCGGAGGGAGGCCGGCAGGAACTGCTCGAGGCACTCGGCGAGCCGCTCGGCGGGGTCGACCGAGCGATCCGCGATGCGCCGGTCGTCGATCGCGCTCGTCATGAGCGCGCCCGCGACCGCCTCGTGCAGCTCGGCCTGCGAGGGGAAGTAGTGGCGCAGCGTGGTCGGGCCGATCCCGGCGGCGTCGGCGACGGCGCGGACCGTCAGCGCACCGAGACCCTGCTCGGCCACCAGCCGGAGCGCCGCAGCGAGGATCTCGTCGCGCCTGGTCACGCTCCGATCGTAGTCCGCACATTGTACCGGTACGCTGTACGGTACATTGTACTAATCATTGCGATCGACCGGGAGGACGTCATGATCGAGCATCTGCAGCAGTTCGCCGCCGGGTTCCCCGGCTGGCTGCAATGGGTCGCGATCATGCTGATCGCCGCCATCCCGTTCGTCGAGTCGCATTTCGGCGCCGCGATCGGCGTCCTGATCGGCATGCCGCCGGCCCTCGCCGTGCTCGCGGCGGTCCTGGGGAACGCGGCGTCCATGCTCGCCTTCGTCGTGATCGCCGACGCCGCGCGGCGCCGGGCGAGGCGCGACGCCGCGCCTGACGCGCCATCGCGGCGCCCGCGGCTGCGACGCCTGTTCGAGCGGTTCGGGATCCCGGGCGTCGCCCTGCTCGGGCACCCCACGCAGCTCTCGGCCGCGACCATGGTCGCGTTCGGAGCGCCGCGCGCCCGGGTCGTCGTCTGGGAGCTGGTGTCGATCGTGCTCTGGGCGGTGCTGATGGCGACCCTGCTCGCGCTCGGGATGAACGTGCTCGCCCACTGAGGGCGAGCGCCGCGCCGAGCGCCTCAGTCCTGCGTGGAGGGCTGGATCGGCGCGTAGGACTCGATCTCGGCCCGGATCCGCGCGATCGCCGCGGCGTCGAGACCGGCGTCCCCGGCGACCTGGCGCCATCCGGTCACGGCGACGTCGCCGAAGTTGTGGCCGTGGCGGGCGGGCACCGCCTCGCCGCCGAGCATGTCGACGACCACCTGGAGGGCGGTCACGATCGGGATCCACTGCATCGACGGGCTCACGTCGGCGCCGCGCTGGTCGGCGCGCAGCCAGTCCGGCGGCTGGAACAGCAGGTCCGCCGACAGCCAGGTCACCGGGTCCGTGGCGTGCTGCAGGTAGAGCACGCGCGGACGCTCCCACGGCCCGGCGAGCAGGTCCTCGTCGCCCGCCCGGGAGATCCAGCGGACCTCCCGGCCTCCGTCGAGCACCGGCTGCCAGGCGGGGCTGCCGGGATCGCGCTGGGCCTGCAGCGTCCGCCAGAGCGGCGACCCGTTCGGGCTGCCGGCGAACAGCGCCCCGTCGACGCGGTCGCGCAGGTCCGCGAGGTCCGCGAAGACCCCCTGGCTGCCGTGCGCGCCGAGGCTGAGCCCGTACGAGAGCAGCAGCGGCCGCCGGCCCTCCGGCAGCCGGCTCCACCTCGCCTCGATCGTCGCGAACAGCACGCGGGCGGACTCCAGCGGCGCGTCCGGGTCGAACACGGAGGAGACCCAGCTCGGCGTGTAGGCGTACTGCATCGCCGCGATCGCGGTGTCGCCGCCCTGCAGGTACTCGATCGCGTCGACCGCCTGCGGCTCGAGCCAGCCGGAGCCGGTCGTCGTGGCGACCACGAGGACCGCTCGGTCGAACGCCCCGGTGCGCTCCAGCTCGGCGACGATCAGATCGGCGCGCTCCTGCACCGTGGGAGCCGAGGCGAGCCCGGCGTACACCCGGATCGGCTCGAGCGCCGGCCGGCCGGTGAGCGCGGCGATCTGGGTCGCGGTCGGGCCGCCGCCGACGAAGGCGGTGCCGTGCCGTCCGAGCGTGTCCCAGGCGATCGCCGAGTCGGGGCCCGCGGAGCGCGCCGCCGAATCCGGCTCCTGCACGCCCGCGGCCGGCCGGCCGTTGCGCTCCAGGTAGATCGCGTCGATCCCCGACATCCCGGCGAGCACCAGCGCGGCGACCAGCGCGACCACCACCACCGTCGACAGCGCGCCGGATGCCACCGGCCCGACGCTGCGACGCAGCCCGCGGAACATGCCGCGCGTCCCCTTGCCGGCCGCCAGCAGCAGCGCCGCGACGGGGAGGAAGCCGAGCAGGAACAGCCCGAGGTCGCCCCCGCCGAGCGGCGGCATCTCGACCAGCCGGTGGATCTCGTTCTGCCACTGCAGCGAGAGCGCCGACAGGCCGACGACCGCGACCGCCCAGAGCGCGCCGTAGAGGAGCCACCAGCGGCCCCGCACCACCGGTGCCGGACCGCCTCGCCGCAGCGCCGCGCGGACGATCGCGGAGACCCCCGCGCCGATCAGGTAGCCGACGGCGAACAGGATCGCGGCGAGCGCGCCCTGCAGCAGGGCCGGCCGCGGCAGCAGCGAGGGCGTCACGGACAGCACGGCGAGGGCGAGGCCGACCAGCGAGCCGGCGAGATCGAGCGTCCACCAGGGCGGGCGCCCGGCGGGGCCGGCCTCGGCGCGCCGTTCCGCACGCGCCCGGGGGCTGCTCGGGCCCGGGTCGGCCATGGCCGTCTCCTTCTCCCGCGCGGTCGGGTCCGCGACGCGTTCATGATCGCAGAGAAGGGCCGTCGCCGCTTGGCTAACCTCGTACCGACATGGCACATCTGCTCGGCGCCGAGGCCCTCCATCTCGAGTACCCGACGCGGGTCGTGTTCGACTCGGTCACCATCGGGCTGAACGAGGGCGATCGCATCGGGATCGTCGGCCGCAACGGCGACGGCAAGTCGACGCTGCTGCGCCTGCTCGCGGGGCTGCAGGCGCCCGACTCGGGCCAGGTGACGCGTCGCGGCGGCGTGACCGTCGGCGTGCTCGCCCAGTCCGACGACCTCGATCCGGTCATGCGGGTCGGCGTCGCGATCGTCGGCGACCGCACCGAGCACGAGTGGGCCGGCGACGCGCGGGTCCGGGACGTCATCGCGGGCCTGGCCGGGGGGATCGACTGGGATGCGCCGATCGGCACGCTCTCCGGCGGCCAGCGGCGGCGCGTCGCCCTCGCCGCGCTGCTGACGCGGGACTGGGACGTGCTCGCGCTGGACGAGCCGACGAACCACCTCGACGTCGAGGGGATCGCCTGGCTCGCGGACCACCTCCGGCGGCGCTGGCTGGCGCGCTCCGGCGGACTGCTGCTCGTGACGCACGACCGGTGGTTCCTCGACGAGGTCTCGACGGCGACCTGGGAGGTGCACGACCGGATCGTCGAGCCGTTCGAGGGCGGCTACGCGGCGTACATCCTGCAGCGGGTGGAGCGCGACCGGCAGGCGTCCGTGGTCGAGCAGAAGCGGCAGAACCTCGCCCGCAAGGAGCTCGCCTGGCTGCGCCGCGGCGCGCCGGCGCGCACCAGCAAGCCGAAGTTCCGCATCGACGCGGCGAACACGCTGATCGCCGACGTGCCCCCGCTGCGCGACCCGGTGTCGCTGCGCTCGCTGGCGACGGCTCGGCTCGGCAAGGACGTCGTCGACCTGCTCGACGCGGGGGTCGCGTTCGACGGGCGGGGAGTCCTCGAGCGCGTCACCTGGCGGATCGCCCCCGGCGAGCGCACCGGCGTCCTCGGCGCGAACGGCGCCGGCAAGTCGACGCTGCTGGCCCTCGTGGCCGGGACGCTCGAGCCGACCAGCGGACGGGTCAAGCGGGGCAAGACGGTGCGGGTCGGCGTGCTCGACCAGGGCTTCGGCGCGCTCGCCGCCGTCGAGGACGACCGCGTGCGGGAGGTGCTCGCGCGCACCAGGACCACCTTCTCCATCGACGGCAAGGACGTCACGCCGGCGCAGCTGCTGGAGCGCCTCGGCTTCCCGCGCGAGCACCTCTCGGCGCGGGTCTCCGACCTCTCCGGCGGCCAGCGCCGCCGCCTCCAGCTGCTCCTGGTGCTGCTCGACGGGCCGAACGTGCTCATCCTCGACGAGCCGACGAACGACCTCGACACCGACATGCTCGCGGCGCTGGAGGACGTGCTCGACACCTGGCCGGGCACGCTGCTGGTGGTCAGCCACGACCGCTACTTCGTCGAGCGGGTGACGGACCAGCAGTACGCGGTGCTCGACGGACGGCTGCGGCACCTGCCGGGCGGCATCGACGAGTACCTGCGGCTGCGCGCCGCGGCTCCCGACGTCGCACCCGCCGCGCGACCTGCGCCCGGTCCCGAGCCGGCGGGTCCGTCGCCCGGCGTGCCCGGCGCGTCGGGGCGGCCTGGATCGTCCGCGCTGTCCGGCGCCGAACGCCGCCAGGCGGAGAAGGACCTCGCCGCGGCGGAGCGCCGGATCGAGCGCCTGTCGGGCCTGATCGCGGCCAAGCACCACGAGCTCGCGGGGCACGATCAGTCCGACTACCTGGGCCTCTCGGCGAGGATGGCCGAGCTCGCCGCGCTGGAGGGCGAGCTCGCGCAGCAGGAGGAGCGCTGGCTGGAGCTCGGCGAGCGGCTTTCCTGAGGCGGGCGCGGCCGCGCCGGCGACAGCCTCCTCCGACGACGAGCGGGGCCCCGCGCTGCGAGACCCCGCTCGTTCCGTGCCCCCGGAGGGATTCGAACCCCCGACCTACGGCACCGGAAGCCGGCGCTCTATCCACTGAGCTACGGAGGCGGGACGATCCAGTGTACCGATCGGGACCGAGCCGGGGACCCGGATGCATAACAAAGGCATATGATCTCCGGGTGCCTCTCCCCGAAGCGGCGCGCATCGACGCGCTGCAGTCCCTCATGATCTGGAGCCATCGAGTCGGGCGCGTCATCGCGCGCGAGGCGGGCAGCACCACGCCCGTCGCGCAGTGGCGGGCGCTGGCGACCCTCTCGGAGGAGGGGCCGATGCGGATCGGCTCGCTCGCGGCCGAGTGCCGCGTGACGCAGCCGGGGATGACGCGGCTCGTCGCGTCGATGGTCGAGTTCGGGCTCGTCGCGCGGGTCGTCGACGGGGACGACCCGCGCGCCGTGCTCGTCTCGCTGACCGAGGCCGGCCGCGCGGCCCTCGCCGACTGGCATCGCACCATCCGCGACATGCTCGCCCCCCGGTTCGCCGACCTCGCCGCCGAGGACTGGGCCGCGATCGAGCGCGCGGCGGCGATCGTCGCCGAGCGCACGCCGAGCGTGCTCGTCGGAGCGGCCCGATGAACGCGACCGCGCCGGCCGCCGGGAGCATCTGGCGGCAGCCGATGACCGTCTGGGCGGTCGCGTTTGCCTGCGTGGTGTCCTTCATGGGGATCGGACTGGTCGATCCGATCCTGCCCGCGATCGCGTCCGAGCTGCACGCCAGCGAGGTCGAGACCGAGCTGCTGTTCACCAGCTACCTGCTGCTCACCGGCGTCGCGATGCTCTTCACGAGCTGGGTGTCCAGCCGCATCGGCACGAAGGCGACGCTGCTCATCGGGCTCGCCGTCATCGTGGTGTTCTCGCTGCTGTGCGCGGTCGCCGGCGGCGTGGACTGGGTGATCGGCTTCCGCGCGGGGTGGGGGCTGGGCAACGCGCTGTTCATCTCGACCGCCCTTGCCGCGATCGTCGGCGCGGCCTCGGGCGGCCCCGGCGCGGCCATCGTCCTCTACGAGGCGGCGCTCGGACTCGGCATCGCCGTGGGCCCGCTGCTCGGCGGGCTCCTCGGCGAGGTGAGCTGGCGCGGGCCGTTCTTCGGAGTCGCGATCCTGATGGCCGTCGGCTTCATCGCGATCGTCGTGCTGCTGCGCAAGGAGCCGGCGACGCGGGCGCCGGTGCGCCTGTCCGCCCCGTTCGTCGCGCTCGGCACGGTGCCGTCCATCCGCACGCTCGCGATCGCGGCGCTGCTCTACAACTACGCGTTCTTCACCCTGCTGGCCTACACGCCGTTCCCGCTCGGCTTCGGCGCCATCGGCCTCGGCTTCACCTTCTTCGGCTGGGGCGTCGCGCTCGCGATCACCTCGATCTGGGTCGCCCCGTGGCTGACCAGACGATTCCGGCGGACGTCGATCGTCACGTGGTCGTTCACCGGCTTCGCCCTGCTCCTGGTGGTGACCTCGCTGCTGACCTGGAGCCCCGCCGCGCTCGTCGTGCTCATCGTCCTCGCCGGCCTGCTCCAGGGCGTGCTGAACACGGTCGTGACCGAGGCGGTCATGGAGGCGAGCGACCTCCCGCGCACCGTCGCGTCCTCGGCGTACTCGTCGGTGCGGTTCGTCGGCGGCGCCGTGGCCGCGCCGCTCGCGGCCTACCTCGCGCATGTGGCCGGCACCTGGCTGCCGTACGTCGTCGCCGCCGTCGCGGTCGGGGCGGCGGCGGTCGTGATCGCCGCGTCGCGCGGCCGGCTCGCCCGGATCGACGGCGCGCGGCCCGACGTCGCGGCCGAGGCCGAGGCGATCGGCATCGGCGACGTCGACTGATCGGCGGCCGCGCCGCCCGCGAGATTCCGTGCCCGTCCTCGTCGGTACTGATCGGGGGCGTCGCGTCCGGAGACGCCCGCAGCACCTCCCCTCCTCCGCCGCAATGCGCTGGTCCCGTCAGGCGCAGGAGGGGAGGTGCACGCCTCCGCCGCGGATAGGCTTGGCTCCCGTGAATCCGGACGATCTCGCCGCGCTGATCGCCGCCGCCCTGACCGACGCCGCGGGGTCCCGGGGCGTCGAGCTGGCCGTGACGGGCGCCGACACGCCCGTCGAGCGACCGAAGAGCCCGGAGCACGGCGACTGGGCGTCGAACGCCGCCATGCGGTTCGCGAAGGCCGTCGGCTGCGCGCCGCGCGAGCTCGCGACCGAGCTCGTCGCGGCGCTCGTGCGCGCCGACGGCATCGCCTCGGCGGAGATCGCCGGGCCCGGGTTCATCAACATCCGGCTCGACGCCGCCAGTGCCGGCGAGCTCGCGCGGACGATCGTCGAGGCCGGGCCCGACTACGGCCGCGGCGGCGTCTACGCCGGGCAGCGCATCGACCTCGAGTTCGTCTCGGCGAACCCCACCGGGCCCATCCACCTCGGGGGCACCCGCTGGGCCGCGGTCGGCGACTCGCTCGCGCGGGTGCTCGCGTTCCAGGGCGCGGAGGTCGTCCGCGAGTACTACTTCAACGACCACGGCGCGCAGATCGACCGCTTCGCGCGCAGCCTCGTCGCCGCCTACCGCGGCGAGCCGGCGCCCGAGGACGGCTACGGCGGGGAGTACATCCAGGACATCGCGGCCCGCGTGGTCGACGCCTATCCGGGCGACCTCGCCGCGCTCGGGCCCGCCGAGCTGCAGGAGACGTTCCGGGCGGTCGGCGTCGACCTGATGTTCGGCGAGATCAAGGCCTCGCTGCACGACTTCGGCGTCGACTTCGACGTCTACTTCCACGAGAACGACCTGCACCTCTCCGGCGCGGTCGACCGCGCCGTCGCGAGGCTGCGCGAGCTCGGCCGGATCTACGACCGCGACGGCGCGACCTGGCTGGCGACGACCGCGTTCGGCGACGACAAGGACCGCGTCGTCATCAAGTCGAACGGCGAGGCGGCCTACATCTCCGGCGACCTCGCCTACTACCTGGACAAGCGCGAGCGCGGCTTCGACCGCTGCATCATCATGCTCGGCGCCGACCACCACGGCTACGTCCAGCGGATGTACGCGATGTGCGCGGCCTTCGGCGACGAGCCCGGCGTCAACCTCGAGCTGCTCATCGGCCAGCTCGTCAACCTGGTGCGCGCGGACGAGGCGACCGGGCGGAAGGAGCCGGTCCGCATGTCCAAGCGGGCCGGCACGGTCGTCACGCTCGAGGACCTCGTCGAGGCGGTCGGCGTCGACGCGGCCCGCTTCGCGCTGGTGCGCAGCACGGTCGACGCGAACATCGACATCAACCTCGACGTGCTCGCCAGCCGCACGAACGACAACCCGGTCTACTACGTCCAGTACGCCCACGCGCGCACCGCCGCCGTCGACCGCAACGCCGACGCCGCCGGCGTGACGCGCACCGCCTTCGACGCCTCGCTGCTCACGCACGAGACGGAGGCCCGCCTGCTCGGCGCGCTCGCCGAGTTCCCCCGCGTCGCCGCGCAGGCGGCGCAGTGGCGCGAGCCGCACCGCATCGCGCGGTACCTCGAGGAGCTCGCGGGCCTCTACCACCGCTGGTACGACTCGGCCCGGGTGACCCCGCTGCGCGGCGAGGAGGTCACCGACCTGCACCGCACCCGCCGCTGGCTCAACGACGCGACCGCCCAGGTGCTGCGCAACGGCCTGGGCCTGATCGGGGTCTCCGCGCCGGAGCGGATGTAGCCGGTCGCCGAGCGAGCGGAACGAGTCGAGGTGCGCATCGAGGTCCCCGTCCTGCGGAACGCGGTCGTCCGGCTGGAGCCGCTGCGCGCCGACCACGCGGAGGGCCTCGCGCTCGCCGCCTCCGGCCCGCGCGACTCCTACGGCTGGACCGCCGTCCCGACCCCGGAGACGGTCGCGGCGACGATCGCCGCGGAGCTCGCGCGGCCGGCGTTCCGGCCGTTCGTCCAGGTCGACGCCGCCGGCGACCGGATCGTCGGGCACACCGCGTACCTGACGCCGCGGCACTGGCCCGACGGCCGGCTGCTCGCCATCGAGATCGGCTCGACCTGGCTGCACCCCGACGCGCAGGGCACCGCGATCAACCCCGCCGCGAAGCTCCTGCTCCTCGACCACGCCTTCGGCGTGCTCGGGGTGTCGCGCGTCGACATCAAGACCGACGCGCGCAACGCCCGCGCCCGCGCCGCGATCCTCGCGATCGGCGCGGGCTTCGAGGGCGTGCTGCGGAGCTGGCAGCCCTCCGGCGCCCCCGGCGAGGAGGGCCTTCCGCGCGACACCGCGATGTTCTCGATCACCGCCGGCGAATGGCCGCGCGTCCGCGAGCGCCTCGAGGCCCGGATCGCCCGCAGGTCCGCTCCATGACCGCCGCTACGCTGGGCGGATGACCCTCCCGGCGGCCCGGCCCGGCGCGAGCCCGCTGGCACCCGCCTGGCTGCGGGTGCCCGAGGACCCGAACGCGCTGGCTGCCGGCGTCTGGTCGCGGAACGCCGTCCGCGCGGCGTCCGGCGAGCTGGAGCTCGCCGGGGTCCCGGCGAGCGCGCTCGCCGCCGAGTTCGGCACCCCGCTCTACGTCGTCGACGAGGCCGACGTCCGCGCCCGCGCCGCCGAGACGCGGGCGGCGTTCGACGCCGCGATGCGCGGCATCGGCACGACGGCCAGGGTCTACTACGCCGGCAAGGCGTTCCTGTGCACCGAGGTCGTCCGCTGGATCGCGGAGGCCGGACTCGGGATCGACGTCGCGAGCGAGGGGGAGCTCGCGGTCGCGCTCGCCGGCGGCGCCGACCCGGCGCGGATCGGCGTGCACGGGAACAACAAGTCCGGGCGCCAGATCGCCCGCGCGGTCGAGGCGGGCGTCGGCGCGATCGTCATCGACTCCGCGATCGAGGTCGAGCGGGTCGCCGCGGCGGCGGCTCGGGCCGGCCGGGTCCAGCCGGTCCGGCTGCGCATCAACTCGGGCGTGCACGCGAGCACGCACGAGTACCTCGCGACCGCGCGCGAGGACCAGAAGTTCGGCGTGGCGACCACGGACGCGCCGGGGATCGTGGCGGCGATCCGCGCGCTGCCCGGGCTCGCCTTCCTCGGCCTGCACTCGCACATCGGCTCGCAGATCTTCGAGACGCAGGGCTTCGCCGAGGCGGCGAGGCGGCTGCTCGCGCTGCACGCCCGGCTGCTGGCGGACGGCCCGGTCCCGGAGCTCAACCTCGGCGGCGGCTTCGGGATCGCCTACACCGTCGCGGACGACCCGATGCCGATCTCCGCGATCGCCGAGGGCATGGCGGCGGCGCTCGCCGAGGCGGCGGCCGACCTCGGCGTCGCGCTGCCCGCCATCGCGGTCGAGCCCGGTCGCAGCATCGTCGGCCCGGCCGGGACGACGCTGTACACGGTCGGCACGGTCAAGCCCGTGACGGTCGCCGTCCCCGACGGCGCCGCGGCGGACGAGGCGGCGACCGCCGTCCGCAAGTACGTCTCGGTCGACGGCGGCATGAGCGACAACGTCCGTCCCGCGCTGTACGGCGCGGACTACAGCGCCAGGATCGCCTCGCGCGCGTCCGGCGACCACCCCGCCCTCGCTCGGGTCGTCGGCATGCACTGCGAGTCCGGCGACGTCGTGGCCCGGGACGAGTACCTGCCGATGGACGTCGGCCCCGGCGACCTGCTCGCGGTGCCGGCGACCGGCGCCTACGGCTGGGCGATGGCCTCGAACTACAACTGGGTGCCGCGACCGCCGGTCGTGGCGGTCCGCGACGGCGCCGCCCGCATCATCGTCCGCGGCGAGACGATCGACGACCTGCTCGCCAGGGATCCCGGCGTCCGTCCCTGAGGGTCGCCGTCTCCTCCGCGAGCCGCGGGAGAGGCTCTTCGCCCGCGGTCCCGGGCCGGCGTCGCACGTCGACCGCGGATCGCCGCCAGTACGCTGGACGGCGATGATGGACTACCGGAACCTGAGAATCGCGATCCTCGGCGGCGGCAACGTCGGGGCGAACGTCGCCGACCTGCTCATCGCGCACCGCGGCGAGCTGGAGGCGCGCGTCGGCGCCGGCCTCGAGGTCGTCGGCGTCGCGGTGCGCGACCTCGCCGCCCCGCGCACCCCGGCCATCCCGGCCGAGCTGCTGACGACCGACGCCGCCTCGCTGGTGACCGCGGCGGACATCGTCGTCGAGCTGATCGGCGGCATCGAGCCGGCTCGCACGCTCGTGCTCAGCGCGCTGCGCTCCGGCGCCGACGTGATCACGGCGAACAAGGCGCTGCTCGCCACCCACGGCGACGAGCTCTTCCAGGAGGCCGCCCAGGTCGGCGCGCAGCTGCACTACGAGGCGGCGGTCGCCGCGGCGATCCCGATCATCCGGCCGCTGCGCGAGTCGCTGGCCGGCGACCGCGTCCGCCGGATCCTCGGGATCGTCAACGGCTCGACGAACTTCATCCTCGACAAGATGGACGCGGAGGGCTGGTCGACCGAGGAGGCGATGCGGGTCGCGCGCGAACTCGGCTACCTGGAGGCGGATCCCACGCTCGACGTCGAGGGCTACGACGCGGCGCAGAAGGCCGCGATCCTCGCCAGCCTCGCCTTCCACACCAGGGTCCCGCTCGAGTCCGTGCATCGGGAGGGCATCACCGGGATCACCGGGGAGGTCGTCGCGGCGGCCAAGGCGGCCGGCTACGTCGTCAAGCTGCTCGCGATCGCCGAGCGGGTCGGGGAGGGCGACCTGGAGGGCGTCGTCGCCCGGGTGCACCCGGCGCTCGTCCCGCGGGACCACCCGCTGGCGGCGGTCCACGGCGGGAACAACGCGGTGTTCGTCGAGGCCGAGTTCGCCGGTCCGCTGATGTTCTACGGCGCGGGCGCGGGCGGCGTGCAGACCGCCTCCGCGGTGCTCGGCGACATCGTCTCCGCGGCCAGACGGCACCTCGCCGGCGGCCCGGGGGTCGCCGAGTCGACGAGCGCGACCATCCCGATCCTGCCCTTCGAGGCGGTCGAGACCCGGTACCAGATCGCCCTCGAGGTCGCCGACGTGCCCGGCGTGCTCGCCCAGGTCGCCGGCGTCATCGCCGGCCACGGGGTCTCCATCGAGCGGGCGCTGCAGTCCGCGAGCGGGGGAGCGGACCCGGACCCGACCGCTACGCTGGTCATCGTCACGCACCGAGCCCGCGAGGCGGCGCTCGCCGCGACCGTCGCGGCCCTCGCCGGCTCGCCGGCGGTCCGCCGCGTGGCGAGCGTCATCCGAGTCGAAGGACTGTGATCGTGCCCGTGACCCCGTCCCGTCAATGGCGCGGCGTGCTGCGCGAGTACGCCGACCGCCTCGACGTCTCCGACGCGACGCCGATCGTCACGCTCGGCGAGGGCGGCACGCCGCTCATCCCCGCCCCGGCGCTCAGCGCGCGCACCGGCGCGGAGGTCTGGGTCAAGTTCGAGGGGATGAACCCGACCGGATCGTTCAAGGACCGCGGCATGACGATGGCCGTCTCCAAGGCGATCGAGCACGGCGCCAAGGCGATCGTGTGCGCCTCCACGGGCAACACCTCGGCCTCGGCCGCGGCCTACGCCGCGCACGCCGGCATCACCGCGGCGGTGCTCGTCCCGGAGGGCAAGATCGCGATGGGCAAGCTCGCGCAGGCCGTCGCGCACGGGGCGCGGATCGTGCAGATCGAGGGCAACTTCGACGACTGCCTGGACATCGCGCGCGAGCTCGCCGCGCACTACCCGGTGCACCTGGTCAACTCGGTGAACAACGACCGGATCGAGGGCCAGAAGACCGCGGCGTTCGAGATCGTCGAGGTGCTCGGCGACGCGCCGGACCTCCACTTCATCCCGGTCGGCAACGCCGGGAACTACACGGCCTACCACCGCGGCTACCGCGAGGAGCTCGATCGCGGTGCGACGACGCGGCTGCCGCGGATGTTCGGCTTCGAGGCGGCCGGCTCGGCGCCGATCGTGCGCGGCGAGGTGGTGAAGGACCCCGAGACCATCGCGACCGCGATCCGGATCGGCAACCCCGCCTCCTGGGAGCTCGCGCTCGCGGCCCGCGACGGCTCGGACGGCCATTTCGGCGCGATCGACGACGACGCGATCCTCGCCGCGCACCGCATCCTGTCGCGCGAGGTCGGCGTCTTCGTCGAGCCCGCCTCGGCGATCTCGATCGCCGGCCTGCTCGAGCGGTCGGCGGCCGGCGCCGTCCCGAAGGGCGCGCGGGTGACCTGCACCGTGACCGGCCACGGCCTCAAGGACCCGCAGTGGGCGCTCCGCGAGCCGGACGGCAGCGAGGCGCGGCCGACCGTCGCCCCGGTCGACCCCGCGGCGGTCGCCGGCATCCTGGGCCTCGTCTGAGATGAGCCTGCTCGGCCGCGCGGTCCGGGTGCGGGTGCCCGCCTCCTCGGCGAACCTCGGTCCCGGCTTCGACACCTTCGGCCTCGCGCTCGGCATCTACGACGAGATCGAGGCGGTCGTCGTCGACGGCCCGTCCCGGGTCGAGGTCGCCGGCGTCGGCGCCGGCGTGGTGCCGGAGGACGCGGACAACCTCGTCGTGCGCGCCGCCGCACGCGCCTTCGCGGAGGCGGGCGTCGCGATGCCCGGCCTCTCGATCCGGGCGACGAACGTCATCCCGCACGGCGGCGGGCTCGGCTCCTCCGCGGCGGCGATCGTCTCCGGCATCGTCGCCGCGAGCGGACTGCTCGGGCCCGACGCGGGGCTCGGCGCCGACCGGCTGCTCGCGCTCGCGACCGAGCTGGAGGGCCATCCGGACAACGTCGCGACGGCCCTGCTCGGCGGCCTCACCATCGCCTGGAGCGTCGACGGCGTCCCCCGGGCGAAGAAGCTCATCGTGCACCGGGGCGTCTCGCCGCTGGTGTGCGTCCCCGACTTCTCGGTCTCGACCGAGCACGCCAGGTCGCTGCAGCCGGCGTCGGTGCCCTACCAGGACGCCGTCTTCAACCTCTCCCGCTCCGCGCTCCTGGTCGCCGCGCTGGTGCAGAGCCCGGAGCTGCTGTTCGAGGCCACCGAGGACCGGCTGCACCAGGACTATCGCGCGGAGGCGATGCCGGAGACGTACGAGCTCGTGCAGCGGCTGCGCGCGGCCGGCCACGCCGCCGTGGTCTCCGGGGCCGGGCCGTCGATCCTGGTGCTCGCCTCCGACCCCGCCGCGCGCGCCGACGCGGCCGGCATCGTCGAGCGGTCGGCGCGCAGTCGCTGGGACTCCCGGATGCTCGCCGTGGATGTGCGGGGTGCTACAGTGGTCTCGCTCCCGATGGGCGCCGCGGACTGATCCGCCGCCCCGGCAGCGACCATCTCGCACTCACACCCGGCGCTCTGCCGGTGCGGCCCGGAGAAGGGCATCGTGAGGGCATCGACGCTCCGCAGCAGGAAGAACCTGTGATCGTGCGGAGGAAGGAATCATCAAGGCAATGACCGAAGACCAGACGACGTCCGAGGACGGGAACGTCGACGCGCAGCGTCAGGCGGAGATCGACGCGCTCGCGGCCCAGCTCGCGAGCGCGGCCGCGGGGGAGACCGACGTGAAGGCGCCGCGCAAGCGCGCCTCGCGCCGCGTGACGGCGAAGGACCCGAGCGAGTTCGTCCCGACCCCCGCGGAGGCGGCCGAGGCGCCCGCGGGCGAGCCGGCCGACGAGGCCGCGCCCGCCGAGCAGGGCGACGAGGGGACCCGGCCCGAGGCCGAGGCCGCCGAGGGCGCCCCCGAGGCGAGCGACGGCGAGCCCGCCGACGGCGCCGAGGGCGAGCCGGCCGACGCCGGCGAGGCCGAGGACGCGGAGCCCGCCGACGGCGAGCCGCGCTCGAGCCGCTCCCGCCGGGGCCGCAGCCGCAACCGCAACGGCGGCGAGCCCGCCCAGGGGGGCCAGCAGCCGCAGCAGGCCCAGCAGACCCAGCAGGGCAACCGCCGCGGCCGCGGCCGCGGGCAGCTCGGCGAGGACGTCGAGCCGGAGATCCTCGAGGACGACGTGCTCATCCCGGTGGCGGGCATCCTCGACGTGCTCGACAACTACGCCTTCGTGCGCACCACCGGCTACCTGCCCGGCCCGACCGACGTCTACGTCTCGCTCGGCCAGGTCAAGAAGTACGGCCTGCGCAAGGGCGACGCGGTGGTCGGCGCGATCCGCCAGCCCCGCGAGGGCGAGCAGCCCGGCCGGCAGAAGTACAACGCCCTCGTCAGGATCGACTCGGTGAACGGCCAGACCTCGGAGCAGTCGCTGGCCCGCACCGAGTTCGCCGCGGCCACGCCGGTCCGCCCGAGCACCCCGCTCGGCCTGCGCGGCCCGGTGTCGGAGCTCGGCGTCGGCGCCCGCGCGCTGGTCATCGGCGGCGGCGGGAAGACCGCGCTGGTCGCGACGGCCGCCGAGCAGCTCAGCGCCGGCCGGCCGGAGGCGCACCTCATGGTCATCCTGGTCACGCCGCGCCCGGAGGAGATCACCGACTTCCGCCGCAGCGTCAAGGGCGAGGTCATCGTCGCGGGGCTCGAGCAGACCGCGGAGGACCACGTCACGGTGATCGACCTCGCCGTCGAGCGCGCGAAGCGCCTCGTCGAGCTCGGCATCGACGTCGTCGTGCTCCTCGACTCGATCTCCGGCCTCGGCCGCGCGCACTACGCGCTCGCGCCGCGGACCGCGCCGGAGGACCCGTCCGTCGCGCTGCCGGCCCGGCGCCTGCTCGCCTCCGCCCGTGCGCTCGAGGACGGCGCCTCGCTCACGATCATCGCGACCGCCTCCGAGGCCACCCCGATCGACCGCCTGGTGACCTCGGAGCTCCGCTCGACGGCGAACGCGGTCGTCCAGCTGTTCTGACCCGATGTTCGAGAACGTCGCCGCGCTCATCGCGGAGCACGCCGAGCTGCAGGAGCAGCTCGGCGACCCCGCGCTGCACGGCGACCCGGTGCGCGCGAAGCGGGTGAACCGGCGCTACGCCGAGCTCTCCCGCATCGTCGCGGCGCACGCGGCGTGGCGCCAGGCGAGCGACGACCTGGCCGCCGCCCGCGAGCTCGCCGCCGAGGACGAGACGGTCGCCGCGGAGCTGCGCCCCGAGATCGAGGCCCTGGAGGGCTCGATCGACGCGTCGGCGCAGACGCTGCGGCTCCTGCTCATCCCGCGCGACGAGAACGACAGCCGCGACGCGATCATGGAGATCAAGATGGGCGAGGGCGGCGAGGAGTCGGCCCTCTTCGCGGGGGATCTGCTGCGGATGTACCTGCGCTACGCCGAGTCGAGGGGCTGGCGCACGGAGATCATCGAGCAGACGCCGACCGATCTCGGCGGGATCAAGGACGTCCAGCTCGCGATCAAGGGCTCGTCCTCGGACCCGGCCGAGGGGGTGTGGGCCCACCTGAAGTACGAGGGCGGCGTGCACCGCGTCCAGCGCGTCCCGGTGACCGAGACGCAGGGCCGCATCCACACCTCCGCGGCCGGCGTGCTGGTGTTCCCCGAGGTGGACGCGCCCGAGGAGATCCAGATCGACCCGAACGAGCTGCGCGTCGACGTGTTCCGCTCCTCCGGCCCCGGCGGCCAGTCGGTCAACACGACCGACTCCGCGGTGCGCATCACGCACCTGCCGACCGGCATCGTGGTGTCCATGCAGAACGAGAAGTCGCAGCTGCAGAACCGCGAGGCGGGCATGCGGGTGCTCCGCGCCCGGCTGCTGGCGCGGCAGCAGGAGGAGGCGGACGCCGAGTCCGCGGCGCTGCGGAAGTCGCAGATCCGCACGGTGGACCGCTCGGAGCGGATCCGCACCTACAACTTCCCGGAGAACCGCATCGCCGACCACCGCACCGGCTACAAGGCCTACAACCTGGACCAGGTGATGGACGGCGCCCTCGGCCCGGTCATCCAGTCCTGCATCGACGCCGACGAGGCCGAGCGCCTGCAGAACCTCTGACCGCGGACCGAGCCCAGCCGCGGCGCCCCGAGACCGAGCGACCATGACCCTCCTGCAGCAGGCCGTCGACGAGGCGAGCGAGCGGCTCGCCGCCGCCGGCGTCCCGTCCCCGCGCGCCGACGCCGAGCTGCTCGCCGGGCACGTGCTCGGGCTCGGCCGCGGCGAGGTCGCGGCCCGCGCCCTCGCCGGCGGACCGCTGGACGGGGCGGACCGGGCCGCGTTCGACGCGCTCGTCGCCCGCCGCGCCGCGCGCGAGCCGCTGCAGCACCTGACCGGGATCGCCGGCTTCCGCTCCCTGCTGCTCGCGGTCGGCCCCGGCGTGTTCGTCCCGCGCCCGGAGACGGAGATCGTCGCCCAGCTCGCGATCGACGCGCTGCTCGCCGTCCCCTCGCCGCAGCCCGTCGCCGTCGACCTCGGCACCGGCTCCGGCGCGATCGCGATCTCGCTGGCGACGGAGCTGCCGCACGCGCGGGTGCACGCCGTCGAGCGCTCGCCGGAGGCGTTCGCCTGGGCGACCCGGAACGCCGAGTCCGCCGGCGCGGAGAACCTCTCGCTCGTGCTCGGCGACCTCGCCGACGCGCTGCCGGAGCTCGACGGCGCCGTCGACGTCGTGGTGTCGAACCCGCCCTACATCCCGACCGACGCCGTGCCGCGCGATCCCGAGGTGCGGCTGCACGACCCCGAGCTCGCCCTGTACGGCGGCGAGGACGGCCTCGACGTCGTCCGCGTGCTCTCCCGCCGCGCGCTCGCGCTGCTGCGCCCCGGCGGCGCGCTCGTCGTCGAGCACGCCGAGGTGCAGGGTCCGGCGATCCGCGCGCTGCTCGCCGCCGACGGCTGGCGCGCGCCGGCCACCCACCCCGATCTGCTCGGCCGTCCGCGCGCCACCACCGCCGTCCGATGACTCGCATCGCCGGGCCGGCGAGCGAGCGGAGGCGCGGCAGGGGCCGCGGGTAGGCTTGGCCCGCGATGGGCGCGATCTACGACACCACGCAGCCCGATGCGCTGCTGACGGGTCTGCGGCTCGCGCGCGCGGCGATCGGGCGCGGCGAGCTCGTCGTGATCCCGACGGACACGGTGTACGGCGTCGCGGCGGACGCGTTCGACGCCGAGGCGGTGCGGGCGCTCGTCGCGGCGAAGGGCCGCA
>MKVN01000025.1:0-6986 GCA_001898855.1 Micrococcales bacterium 73-13 | reverse complement strand
CCGCACCCCCGCCTCGCCGCCGCCGGTGCTGATCGCCGGCGTCGCGACGCTCGACGCGCTCGCCGAGACGGTCCACGACGAGGTGCGCGCACTCGCGGAGCGGTTCTGGCCGGGGCCGCTGACGATCATCGTGCCGGCCCGCGCCTCGCTCGACCTCGACCTCGGCGAGACGCACGGCACGATCGCGCTTCGGGTGCCGGACGACCCGATCGCGCTCGAGCTGCTGCGCGAGACCGGGCCGCTCGCGGTCTCCAGCGCGAACCGGACCGGCGAGCCCCCCGCGACGACGGCCCCCGACGCCGACGCGGCGCTCGGCGACGCCGTCGCCGTCGTGCTGGACGGCGGCGGCCGGGGGACCGTCGCGAGCACGATCGTCGACGCCACCGGGCTCCCGGAGCGCACGATGCGGATCGTGCGCACCGGCGCGGTGTCCGCCGAGGACCTGCGCGCGGTCGTCGGCGCCGACCGGCTCGCGGACGGTGCGGCCTGATGCCCCGCATCATCCTCTACGGCATCGTCCTGCTCGTCTCGGCCGGCGTCACCTACGGCCTCAGCGTCCTGGTCTGGCGGCTCTCGAAGCGCTACCGGCTGACGCCCCAGATCCGCGCCCGCGACGTGCACACCCGGCCCACCCCGCGGCTCGGCGGCATCGCGATGTTCCTCGGCATGGCGGTGGCGATGGGCGCCGCGGCGCTGATGCCGTCGTTCGGCCTGGTGTTCGCGGAGCCGAACGCGATCATCGGACTCGCGATCGCGAGCCTCATCGTGGTCGCGGTCGGCGTCGCCGACGACATCTGGGACCTCGACTGGACGCTCAAGCTCGCCGCCCAGATCCTCGCCGCCGGTGCGCTCGCCTGGCAGGGGATCCAGCTCTACACGCTGCCGATCGGCGGGCAGACCATCGTGAGCCCCTGGATCTCGCTGGTGGCGACGATCGTCGCGGTCGTCCTGGTGATGAACGCCGTCAACTTCATCGACGGCCTGGACGGACTGGTCGCCGGCGTCGCGACGATCGCCGGCGCGGTGTTCTTCGTCTACGCCTACCTGCTGCAGTCCCGCGCGCAGACCGAGTACTTCAACCTCGCGAGCCTGACCACCGTCGTGCTGGTCGGCGCCTGCCTCGGCTTCCTGCCGCTGAACTGGCATCCCGCCAAGCTGTTCATGGGCGACGCCGGCTCGATGCTGGTCGGCCTCATGATGGCCGCGTCGACCATCTCGATCACGGGACGGATCGACTCGCAGATCGCCGAGCGGGACGACGTGTTCTCCGCGTACTTCGCGCCCGCGTTCATCCCGCTGCTGCTGCCGCTGGCGGTGCTCGCGGTGCCGCTGCTCGACTTCGCGCTCGCGGTGGTCCGGCGCGTGCTCGCCGGCAAGTCGCCGTTCAGCGCGGACCGGAAGCACCTGCACCACCGGCTGCTGGACATGGGCCACACCCATCTCGGCGCGGTCATCATCCTCTGGGTGTGGACCTTCGCGGCGGCGGTCGGCGTGCTGCTGTTCATGTTCGTGCCGTGGTTCGTCGCGGTCG
This sequence comes from Micrococcales bacterium 73-13, assembly GCA_001898855.1. Taxonomy (GTDB): domain Bacteria; phylum Actinomycetota; class Actinomycetes; order Actinomycetales; family Microbacteriaceae; genus 73-13. The sequence goes on along the minus strand of MKVN01000025.1, from coordinate 5,455 downwards.
CCGCGCTCGTCGTCGCCGGCGCGGTGTGCGTCGTGCTCACCTTCCTGCCGCTCACCGGGAGCCGCAGGCAGAGCCGCAAGGAGGAGCTGGAGTGAACACCGTGCTGCTGCGCAGCCTCGGCTGGGGCGGGGCGTTCGCCGCCGTGCTGCTGATCGCCGGCGGGATCATCGGCTGGTCCATCGCCGGGCAGCGAGGCCTGGTCTCCGCGATCCTCGGCACCGTGCTCGCCGTCGTCTACATGGGCCTGACCGCGGCGAGCCTCCTCGTGGCGGGCCGTTCGAACGGCGGGCAGCCGTCCATGGTCGCGGTCGCCGGCACCGTCGTCGGGGTGTTCGTCGTCAAGGCCGTGGTCTTCGTGCTGCTGATGATCTGGCTGCGCACGCAGGACTGGCTCGAGCCGGCGGTGTTCGGCGTGACCGCCGTCGTCGCGGTGCTCGGCACCCTCGTGATCGACGTCGTGGTGATGGCGAGGACCCGCGTCCCGATCGTCCCGATCCCGCCCGCTCCGAGCGAGCCGGCGAGCGGTCCGACCAGGCCGTCCGGCCCCGGGGCGGACGCCGGCTGACGGTGCGAGGCCGGGCCCGGTTCCTGCTAGGGTGGTCGCGGCATCCCCGGTGATCGCCGCGTGTCCACGCCCCGATTCAGGAGAGAACCCTGTTCCTCACGCTCAGCTCCGCTCTACTCCCGCGCGTCGCGTCCGCCGAGTGCCCCCCGGGACAGTTCTGCGGTCCGTCGATCGAGGAGTTCTTCCCCGAGGCGATCCTGTTCGCCGGGACGCCGTTCGAGCTCAACCGCGTGCTGCTCATCCGCCTGATCGCGGTCGCCGCGATCATCGCCATCCTGTGGATCGGCTCCAGCCGGCTGAAGATCGTCCCGCGCCGCGGCCAGGCGGCCTGGGAGTTCATCTTCGACTTCGTGCGCCGCGGCGTCGTCATCGAGACGCTCGGCGAGAAGGACGGCAAGCGGTTCATGCCGATCCTGGTGACGATCTTCTTCGCGACGCTCGCGATGAACCTCACCGGCATCATCCCCGGCCTGCAGATCGCCAGCACCGGCCTGATCGGCCAGGCGATCATCCTGGCGGTCGTCGCGTACGTGATGTTCATCTACGCCGGCATCCGCAAGCACGGCACCGGCGGCTTCTTCAGACGGTCGCTCATCCTGCCCGGCGTGCCGAAGGTGATCGTGCCGGTCATCGCCGTGCTCGAGGGGCTGTCGACCTTCATCGTCCGCCCGGTCACGCTGACGCTGCGACTCACCATGAACATGGTCGCCGGCCACATGCTGCTGGTGCTCTGCTTCCTGGCGACCGACTTCTTCTTCTTCACGGTGCTCGCCAACGGGAACTTCATGGGGCTGCTCGGCGTCGGCACCCTCGCCTTCGGCATCGCCTTCACCGTGCTCGAGCTGTTCGTCGCGGCGCTGCAGGCCTACATCTTCACGATCCTCAGCACCATCTACATCCAGCTGGCGCTGGCCGACGAGCACTGAGCCGCCGGCTTCCGAACAAGGACCACCCCGAAAGGAAACACACCCATGGTTGGACACCTCGCAGCGGTCGCCTTCGGCCTCGCGGTCATCGGCTCCGCGATCGGCGTCGGCCTCGTCGTCGGCAAGACGATCGAGTCCGTGGCGCGTCAGCCCGAGCTCGCCGGGCGTCTCCAGACGCTCATGTGGATCGGTATCGCGCTCACCGAGGCGCTCTGCTTCATCGCCATCGGCGTCGCGTTCATCCCGTTCCCCGCGCCGTAGTCTCCCCGCCCGCAACGATCTCTGAAGGAGTCTGAATGCTCAGCGCATTCGTCCTCGCCGCCGCGGGGTCCGAGGAGCAGCACAGCATCCTGTTGCCGTCGTGGCCCGACCTCATCTGGGGCTCGGTCGCCTTCGTCGCGGTGCTCGCGGTCGTCCTCTGGAAGGTGCTGCCGAACGTCAACAAGGCGCTCGACGCCCGGCGCGACGCGATCGAGGGCAGCCTCGAGCGCGCCGCGAAGGCGCAGGCCGACGCCGAGGCCGCACGGGAGTCGTTCAACGACCAGCTCGCGGAGGCCCGCGCCGAGGCGGCGCGCATCCGGGAGCAGGCCCGCGCCGACGCGCAGAAGATCGCCGTCGAGGTGAAGGAGCAGGCCTCGGCCGACGCCGCGCGCATCGTCGCGAACGCGCAGACGCAGATCGAGTCGGAGCGCACCGCCGCACTCGCCTCGCTGCGCGCCGAGGTCGGCGCGCTCGCGCTCGACCTCGCCTCCGGCGTGATCGGCGAGAGCCTCTCCGAGGACCGCCGCGCCGCCGCGGTCGTCGATCGCTTCCTCGCCGAGCTGCAGCAGTCCGAGGGGGCTGCCAAGTAATGGGCTCCGCGTCTCGGACCGCGCTGGCGACGGGCGTCGCCGCGCTCGCCGACGCCCGCGGGGTCACCCTGGCGACCGGCGAGGAGCTGCTCGCCGCCGCGCGCGCGATCGATGGCTCGTCGCAGCTGCGCGCGCTGCTGGCCGACCCGACGCTCGGCGCCGAGGAGCGCTCGGCGCTCGTCGGCCGGGTGTTCGGCTCCCTCGGGGAGTCGGCGACCCGGCTGCTCGGCGGCCTCGCCGCCTCGCGGTGGTCGAGCCCGGCGCAGCTGGTCGACGGGGTCGAGGAGATCGGCATCCGCGCGATCGCCGCCGCCGAGACGGACACCGACATCGTGGCCGAGCTGTTCGCCGTCGAGCGCGCGGTCGCCGGCGACGCGGAGCTCGAGTTCGCGCTCGGCAGCAAGCTCGCGGCCCCCGCCGCCAAGGCCGAGGTGGTCGACCGGCTGCTGGCCAGGCAGGGCAGCGCCGCCACCACCGCGATCGTGAGGCACCTCGTGCAGAGCCCGCGCGGCCGCCGCATCGGCGCGCTGCTGCGCGGCGCCGCGGCGATCGTCGCCGACGCGGCCGGCACCCTGGTCGCGACCGTCACCGTCGCCGCGCCGCTCAGCGCGGAGCAGCAGCGGGCGCTCGTCGCCGACCTCACCGAGCGCTTCGCCCGCGAGCCGCGCGTCCAGTACCTCACCGACCCCGCCGTGCTCGGCGGCGTGCGGGTCCGCGTCGGCGACACCGTCATCGACGGCACGATCGCCTCGCGCCTCGCCGACCTCCGTCTCCGACTCGCCGGCTGACCGGCGCCCGAACCTCCGGCTTCTGAAGAACACAGGACAGGCAGAACCCATGGCAGACATCACCATCAGCCCCGACGAGATCCGGGACGCGCTCAAGGACTTCGCGGCGAGCTACCAGCCGACCGCGGCGGCGGCGACCGAGGTCGGCACCGTCATCGACGCGGCCGACGGCATCGCGCACGTCGAGGGCCTCCCCGGCGCCATGGCGAACGAGCTGCTCCGCTTCGCGGACGGCACGCTCGGCCTCGCCCTCAACCTCGACGAGAACGAGATCGGCGTCATCGTGCTCGGCGAGTTCGCCGGCATCGAGGAGGGCCAGGAGGTCACCCGCACCGGCGAGGTGCTCTCGGCCCCCGTCGGCGACGGCTTCCTCGGCCGCGTGGTCGACCCGCTCGGCAACCCGATCGACGGCCTCGGCGAGATCAAGGCTGAGGGCCGCCGCGCGCTCGAGCTGCAGGCGCCCGGCGTCATGCAGCGCAAGTCGGTCCACGAGCCGCTGCAGACCGGCATCAAGGCGATCGACGCGATGATCCCGGTCGGCCGCGGCCAGCGCCAGCTCATCATCGGCGACCGCCAGACCGGCAAGACCGCGATCGCGATCGACACCATCATCAACCAGAAGTCGAACTGGGAGTCCGGCGACGTCGACAAGCAGGTGCGCTGCATCTACGTCGCGATCGGCCAGAAGGGCTCGACCATCGCGGCCGTCAAGGGCGCGCTGGAGGACGCCGGCGCGATGGCGTACACCACGATCGTCGCCGCCCCGGCCTCCGACCCGGCCGGCTTCAAGTACCTCGCGCCCTACACCGGCTCGGCCATCGGCCAGCACTGGATGTACGGCGGCAAGCACGTCCTGATCATCTTCGACGACTTGTCGAAGCAGGCCGAGGCCTACCGCGCCGTCTCCCTGCTGCTGCGCCGCCCGCCGGGCCGCGAGGCGTACCCGGGCGACGTGTTCTACCTGCACTCGCGGCTCCTGGAGCGCTGCGCGAAGCTGTCCGACGAGCTCGGCCACGGCTCGATGACCGGCCTGCCGATCATCGAGACCAAGGCGAACGACGTCTCGGCCTACATCCCGACCAACGTGATCTCGATCACCGACGGCCAGATCTTCCTGCAGTCCGACCTGTTCAACGCGAACCAGCGCCCCGCGGTCGACGTCGGCATCTCCGTGTCCCGCGTCGGCGGCGACGCGCAGGTCAAGTCGATCAAGTCCGTCTCCGGCACGCTCAAGCTCGAGCTCGCGCAGTACCGCTCGCTGCAGGCCTTCGCGATGTTCGCGTCCGACCTCGACGCGGCCAGCCGCCGTCAGCTCGAGCGCGGCGCGCGGCTGACCGAGCTGCTGCGCCAGCCGCAGTACACCCCGTACCCGGTCGAGGACCAGGTCGTCTCGATCTGGGCCGGCACCCACGGCAAGCTCGACTCGATCGCGGTCGAGGACGTGCTGCGCTTCGAGCGGGAGCTGCTCGAGCACCTGCGCCGGAACACCAGGATCCTCACCACCCTCGCCGAGACGAACGTGCTCGACAAGGACACCGAGGCCGAGCTGGAGAAGGCGGTCGACGCCTTCACGCTGGAGTTCCAGGGCAGTGGCGACACCCCGCTCAACGAGGTGTTCGAGGCCGACGCGCCCGAGGACATCAACCAGGAGAAGATCGTCAAGGCGAAGCGCTGAGCGCTTCGACTCGACGGGTCGAGTAGGCGCGCAGCGCCGCATCGAGACCCGACACCCGCACTTTCGAGCAACGTAAGGAACACGACATGGGAGCCCAGCTTCGGGTCTACCGGCAGAAGATCCGCTCTGCCCAGACGACCAAGAAGATCACCCGTGCCATGGAGCTCATCGCGGCCAGCCGCATCCAGAAGGCGCAGCAGCGGGTCGCCGCCTCGCTGCCGTACGCCCGGGCCGTGACCCGCGCGGTCTCGGCGGTCGCGACCTACTCGAACGCGAAGCACCTGCTGACCACCGAGCCCGAGCACCCGACGCGCGCCGCGGTCGTCGTGTTCGCCTCCGACCGCGGCCTCGCCGGCGCGTTCAACGCGAACGTGCTGCGGGAGTCCGAGGAGCTCGCGACGCTGCTGCGCGAGCAGGGCAAGGAGGTCGTGTACTACCTGGTCGGCCGTCGTGCGGTCGGGTACTACAACTTCCGCAAGCGCGCCTTCGAGGAGTCCTGGATCGGGGACACCGACAGCCCGACGTTCGAGACGGCGCAGGCCATCGGCGAGGCGGTCGTCGCGAAGTTCAGCCAGGACACCACCGCCGGCGGCGTCGACGAGGTGCACATCGTCTACAACCGCTTCGTGTCGATGCTGACGCAGACCCCC
>MKVN01000024.1:3964-7123 GCA_001898855.1 Micrococcales bacterium 73-13 | reverse complement strand
CCCGGCAAGTCAGAAAGTGGGGCCACTCCTAGCCGTCACCCCGGGGCCAAAACAGACTGACAGAGCCATCTGCGGTACCAACGCGGTCGCTGTCTAGTTCCGAGACGCTTACGTCGACTGCAGGCATCGAGCCGTCGCCGGTGCGGACGAGCGCGAAGCCGCGGTCGCGCTTGCCTTCGGCTTGCGCGATCAGGGGGAAGACGCCATCTGCAAGGGTGATGACCGCGTCGTATCGCTCTCCCATGCCGATGAGGATGCTGTCGACTTCGGTCCGACGATCCCGGCGATCGTCCATGCCGACGGTGGGTCGTTGGATTGCCCGGCATCCAGCCTGACGCCGCGGGCGGCGAGGTATCTCGCCACTCCGTCCTCTCGGGTCCGCCCGTCCACGTATCGCCGATAGTCAGCCACCGGGTCGAAGGTGTTCTGCGGATCATCGACGTGGACGCGCGGATCTCGCAGCACCTCGTCGAACAGCTGCTTCCACGCGGCGGCATGGATGGCGGCGGTGTTCGTCACGACGCCGTCCAGGTCGAAGAGGACTGCGTCGTAGGCGGTGTCAAGACGATGAGTCCTCTGCGCCTGCGATCGCCGATCGGCCCTCATCGTGACGCACCGTGAGGGTTCATGACGCGCCGCCGGACGCCGAGGCCGTGGTGGGCGTGCTCGCGGTTGCCGGATCGGCCGGGGCGGGCAGGCGCAGCCGCTTCAGAAGGAGCGCGTTGACCGCGACGATGACGCTGGAGCCGGACATGCTGATGGCGGCGATCTCTGGGGTGAGCATGATCCCGAAGGCCGGGTAGAACACTCCGGCAGCGATGGGCAGCGCGATGGCGTTGTATCCGATGGCCCAGCCAAGGTTCTGCCGCATCTTCCGTAGCGTTCCCTTGCCGATCTTCAGCGCGATTGCGACGTCCAGCGGGTCGGAGCGCATCAGCACGACGTCGGCGGTCTCTATCGCGACGTCGGTGCCGGCGCCGATCGCGATGCCGAGGTCCGCCTGGGCGAGGGCGGGCGCGTCGTTGACGCCGTCGCCGACCATCGCGACCTTCTTGCCGGCCTTTTGCAGCTCGGCGATCTTCGCGGACTTGTCCTCGGGGAGCACGTCGGCGATGACCGTGTCGATGCCCAGCAGCGACGCGATCCGTTCGGCGGTGGGCTTGTTGTCGCCCGTGAGCATCGCCACCTCGATACCCTGCTCATGCAGCGCGTCGATCGCAGCTCTTGCGGTGTCACGGGCGGCATCGGCAAGGGCGATGACCCCGGCGATCTTCCCGTCGACAGCGAACATGATCGCGGTGCGACCACCGTTGGCGAGTTCCTGCTGCTGCGCGTCGACCGCGCTGGTGTCGATGCCCTCGGATGCCATCAGCCGGGCGTTGCCGAGGACGACCTGCCGGCCGTCGACGGTCGCGATCGCCCCTTGCCCGGTGACGTTGCGGAATGCCGTCGCGGTCCGCCGAGGGATGCCGCGTTCGTCGGCATAGGTCACGATCGCTTTCGCCAGCGGGTGCTCGGACTCTCGCTCGAGCGCCGCGGCGAGGGACAACAGCTCCAAATCGTCCATGCCGACCGGGAGGTAGTCGGTGACCTCCGGTTCACCCTTGGTGAGGGTGCCAGTCTTGTCCAGCACGACTGTGTCGATGCGGGCGGCGGTCTCGATCCCGGAGGCGTTCTTGAACAGCACGCCGCGCTTGGCGCCCAGGCCGGTGCCGACCATGATCGCGGTCGGTGTCGCGAGTCCGAGAGCGTCGGGGCAGGTGATGACCACGACGGTGATGGCGAACAGGATCGCCATCGGCACGTCCATCCCGGCGAGGAACCAAACCAGGAAGGTGAGGGTGCCGCCGATCAGGGCGACCAGGACGAGCCAGAACGCGGCCCGGTCGGCAAGACGCTGGCCGGGTGCCTTGGAATTCTGCGCCTCCTGCACGAGCTTGACGATCTGCGCGAGCGCGGTGTCGGCGCCGACCTTCGTTGCCCGCACTCGCAGCGTGCCGACGGTGTTCACGGTCGCGCCGATGACCTCTGAGCCGGGCGCCTTCTCCACCGGCATGGACTCGCCAGTGACCATCGACTCGTCGACCTCGGACTCCCCCTCATCCACGGTGCCGTCGGTGGGGATCTTCGCCCCGGGGCGGATCAGCATCAGGTCGCCAGGGACCACCTCGGACGTGGGGATCTCCACCTCCTCACCGCCACGGATGACGACCGCGCGGGCGGGGGCGAGCTCCAGTAGGCGGCGGATGGCGTCGTTCGCCCCACCGCGGGCGCGCATCTCCACCCAGTGCCCTAGCAGCACGAAGGTGGCCAGCACGGTCGCGGCCTCGTAGAACACCTCGCCGCCGCCGGTGAGGGTGATGATCAGGCTGTAGATCCAACCGGCGCCGACGCCGACCGCGACCAGCACCATCATGTCCAGCGTGCGGGCGCGCAGGGAACGGTACGCCCCGTCGAAGAAGATCCAGGCCGAGTAGAAGATCACCGGCAGTGACAGGATCAGCATGAACACGTCATCGCGCAGCCCGAACGGGGCCGGCACCTCGAACCCGATCACCTCCCGGCCGATCGGCGACCACAGGGTGATCGGGATCGACAGGATCAGCGCGACCAGGAACCGGTTGCGCATGTCGCGGATCATCGCGTCCATCGACATCCCGCCGTGCCCGCCGTGGCCCATCATCTCCTGCGCACTGTGCCCGGACGCCTCCGTCCCGTGATCGTGCCCGTCCGCGGCGGTTGCCGGATGGCCAGCATGCTCATCACCCGCGCCCGCCGCCGGGTGGGCGTGCTCGCCAGCGACCGCGGTACCAACGTGATCGTGTCCGTCCGCTGCGATTGCCTGATGGCCTTCATGCCCCTCGTGCCCGTCGTGCGGTTCATGGCCAGCATGCTCGGGATGCCCGCCGTGATCGGTGCGCGCCTCGTGGCCCCCGTGGCCGACATGCGTGTCGTGCCCCTGCGTGGTCGCGTGGTCGTGCGGCTCGTGGGTGGGGTCGCAGATGTGGTCGGGCACGGACTGCCCGGCGCAGTGGTACCCGCATTCGATGACCCACTGCTGCAGGTACGCGACGGAGGTGGTCTGCGGATCGTAGGTGACGGTCGCGGTCTGCGAGACGGGGTTCGCGTCGACGCTGATCACACCCGGTTGGCGGGCCA
>MKVN01000024.1:0-3924 GCA_001898855.1 Micrococcales bacterium 73-13 | reverse complement strand
GCCGCTGACCTGCAACGTCACGGTCTTGGTGTCGTTCATTGGTGTTCCTTCCCGATGGCGAGGTCGGTGGTGCCGGGATGGGGCCATTGCCAGTCGGCGACGGCGGGGATGTCGGTGCCGTGCTCGCGAGTGTGGGCGCGGGCGCGCAACCGGGCGTCCTGCAACTCCTGACGCAGTTCGGCGCGACGTGCGGCCAGGCCTGGGACGTGGTCCAGAACGTCGATCGCGAGCCGGTACCGGTCCAGGTCGTTGAGCATGACCATGTCGAACGGGGTCGTGGTGGTGCCGCGCTCCTGGAACCCATGCACGTGCAGGTGCTGATGACCGGCACGCTTGTAGGTGAGCCGGTGGATCAGCCACGGATAGCCGTGGTAGGCGAAGATCACCGGCTTGTCCGGGGTGAAGATCGCGTGGAACTCCCGGTCCGGCAATCCGTGCGGGTGCTGGTCCTCTGATTGCAGCCGGGTCAGGTCGACCACGTTCACCACCCGCACCTTCAGGTCCGGGATGCGTTCGCGCAACAGCGCCGCGGCGGCCAGGGTCTCCAGGGTGGGCACGTCGCCGGCTGCGGCGAGGACGACATCCGGCTCGGTGCCTTCGGTCTCGGTGCCGGCCCAGGGCAGGATGCCGAGCCCGCGGGTGCAGTGCTCGATCGCCTCATCCATGGTCAGCCACTGCGGGGCGGGCTGCTTGCCGGCGACGACGACGTTGATGTACCCGGTGGAACGCAGGCAGTGGTCGTAGGTGGACAGCAGGGTGTTCGCGTCGAACGGCAGGTAGACCCGCACGACGTCGGGGCTCTTGTTCAGCGCGACGTCGATGAAGCCGGGGTCTTGGTGGCTGAATCCGTTGTGGTCCTGCCGCCAGACGTGACTGGACAGCAGGTAGTTGAAGCTCGGGATGGGCTCCCGCCACGGCACATGCCGGGCGGCTTCGAGCCACTTGGCGTGCTGGTTGAACATCGAGTCGACGATGTGGGTGAATGCCTCGTAGCAGTTGAACAGCCCGTGTCGCCCGGTCAGCACGTAGCCTTCGAGCCAGCCCTGGCATTGGTGCTCGCTGAGCACCTCGATCACGCGGCCGGTCGGGGCGAGGTGCTCGTCTACCGGGAGCACGGCCGCGTTCCACTGTTTGCCCGTGGCCTCGAACACCGGCGGGGCGAGCCGGTTGGAGGCGGTCTCGTCCGGGCCGAAGATCCGGAAGTTGTCTGGGTTGTCCCTGATCCCCCCCGCCAGCCACTCGCCCAGCACCCGGGTTGCCTCGCCGGTCGACGCCCCGCGAGCCCCGGGGTCGACCGGGCGGGCATGGTCCCGGAAGTCCGGCAGCCGCAGCGGCACGGTCAGCTGTCCGCCGTTGCCGGCCGGGTTCGCGCTCATCCGCCGATCCCCCTCCGGGGCGATCGCGACCGTGGTCGGGCGCGGGGCGCCGGTCACGTCGAACAGCTCGTGGGGCCGGTAGGAGGCCAGCCAGTCCTCGAGGATCCGCAGATGCTCCGGGGTGTCGCGGACCTCCGCGAGCGGCACCTGGTGCGCCCGCCAGGTGCCCTCCACCGGCAGGCCGTCGATCACCTTCGGACAGGTCCACCCCTTCGGGCTGCGCAGCACGATCGCTGGCCACGCCGGACGCCCCTCCAACGTGCCCACCGCCGCGGCGGCCTTGATGTCCGCGATCCGGTCCAACACCGCATCCAGCACCGCCGCGAACGTCGCGTGGGACTCCCCCAGGGTCTCGTCGTCGAAGCCGACCGTCACGACGTAGGGCTCATGTCCGTAGCCGCGCAGCAGCGCGACCAGCTCCTCCTCGGGGATGCGGGACAGGACGGTCGGGTTGGCGATCTTGTAGCCGTTCAGGTGCAGGATCGGCAGCACCACCCCGTCCGCGGCGGGGTTGAGGAACTTGTTGCCGTGCCACGCCGTGGCCAGCGGCCCGGTCTCAGCCTCCCCATCGCCGATCACGCACGCGACCAGCAGGCCCGGGTTGTCGAACGCGGCGCCGTAGGCGTGCACGAGGGAGTACCCGAGCTCCCCGCCCTCGTTGATCGACCCCGGCGTCTCCGGGGACGCGTGCGAGGGGATCCCTCCCGGGAATGAGAACTGCCGAAACAGCGCCTTCACCCCATCCTCAGTGCGATCGATGCCCGGGTACCGCTCCGTGTAGGTGCCGTCCAGGTAGGCGTTGGCGACCATGCCAGGGCCGCCGTGCCCGGGCCCGGTCACGTACAGGGTGTTCAGATCCCGGTCGCGGATGGCGCGGTTCAGGTGGGCGTAGAGGAAGTTCAGGCCCGGGGTGGTGCCCCAATGCCCCAGCAGCCGCGGCTTGATGTCGTCCCGACTGAGGCGGTGGCGCAGCAACGGGTTACCCTGCAGGTAGATCTGCCCGATGCTCAGATAGTTCGCCGCTCGCCACCATGCGTCCACCGCGTCCAGTGCCGCGGGGTCGACGGGTCCGGTGCGGCGCGCCCAGCTGCTCGGCGCTGTCGTAGGGGTCATGGTCGGTCTCCTTCCGATCTGCGACCGGTCGGGCCGCTGCCGTGGATGGTGGTCATGATGCACTCCCCGGGAGGACGACGGCGGCCTCGGTGCCGCGGATCCAGACGATGCCGCGGTCGTCCAGGAGCACGATCGCGCCGTCGGCGGCCACGCCGAGCGCCTGGACGGTGCCGGTGGCGGTGCCCAGGCGCGTCCACCTGTCGTCGATCAGGCGCCACAGGCTGCCCTCGGTGTCGACGCCGACGACCCCGCCGCCCGGATCGGCCTCCAGCAGATACAGCAGCGGGGCATCCGCGACGGCGGTGAAGGTGGCGCCGGCGTCTCGGCTTTCCTGCACGCCCTGCTGGGTCGCGGCGTAGAGGGTGCCGTCGGCCGCGACAGCGAGGTCGGCGGCGGGCAGCTCGGCCCCGTCGATCCAGGTCGCGCCACCGTCCTGGCTCGTGCGCACGGTGATCGAGCTGGACCCAATCCCGTAGATCGCCCCGGCGCCGCCGGCGGTCAGAACGTGGAAGTCCTCCTGCCCCGTGAACGCCACCGGCTCCCACGATTTCCCCGCGTCGGTGCTGCGCAGCACGCCCAGGTTTGGCACGCCAAGCTCCGGCGGGGTGGTGGGGCCGGGGTGGCCGGAGGCGTAGAAGATGTCGCCGGCGCTGGTCAAGCCCATTGCGTCGAAGTCCTGGCCGCCGACCGGTCCGGTGACAGTGCCGTCCTCGGTGAGCGTGTACAGGCCGGTGTGGGTGCCCAGCAGCACCGTGCCGTCACCGGCGGCGACGATGCCGTGCACATGTCCCAGGTCCTCGAGCGCCGGCGACGCGGGTGTCGGGGTTGTCGGGCTCGTGCAGCCAGCGAGAAGCAGTGCCGCCGTCGCTGCGGCGAGCGCCGTGATCGTGAGACGACGGTTCATGCGATCGCCTGGATGAAGAGGATGGTCGCCACGGACAGGATGACCAGGGCGAGGAAGATGGCCACGAAGCTGGCGGCCAGGGTTCGAGAAGTCATGACAGGCCTTTCGACAGCCCGCCGCGGCCCGCGCTGGCGGGCAAGCGGTCGGGTCTCGAGCGGAGCGAGTCGGGGTAGTGACCGCTCCGCCCGAGGGTCCGGGTCAGAGGGTGGTGAGGATGCCCTGCATCGTGGTGATCTCGGCGGTCTGCCCGTCGATGATCTGCTGTGCCAGGGCGGCGACATCCGGGTTCTGACCGTTGTCGAGCACCATCTGCGCCATCGTGACCGCGCCCTGGTGGTGAGTGATCATGCCCTCCAGGAACAACCGGGTCGCCTCGACGCCGGTCGCGGCATCCAGGGCGGCCATGTCCTCCTCGGACATCATCCCGTCGCCATGGTCCATGCCTTCCATGCCGCCCATGCCGGACATGGAGTCGTCGTAGGGGATGCCCCAGTCCTCCAGCCAGCCCTTCATGGTCTGGATCTCGGGGTC
>MKVN01000023.1:109045-116654 GCA_001898855.1 Micrococcales bacterium 73-13 | reverse complement strand
CCGGTGACCACCGCTCTGCACCCGACGAGGTCGGGCAGCGGCAGCGGGGGCAGCCGGTCGCGGATCGGACGCGAGCTCATCGTGCCGGCTCTCCATCGTTCCGCCGGAGCATCAGTCATCCACCCAGTCCGCATTCGCGATCGAGATCTCGTGGGACATGTCCCGCAGGAATCGGGTCACGGTCTCACGCTCCTCGCTCGTCAGGCGAGCGGCGGCGTGCAGGCGCTTCGCGTGCTGCCTTCCGACAGTCCGCTTCGCCGAAGCCTCCGTCTCGGGCGTGATCTCGATGGCGAACGCACGGCGGTCGGTCGGATGCATCCTCCGGACGATGTGGCCGGCGCGTTCCAAGCGGTTCAGCAGCTTCGTGGTCGAGGCCGCGGAGATGTTCAAGAACGCGGCGATCATGCCTGGGGTGACGAGCTCTCCGCGGTTCTTGGCGACGATCAGGTAGTGGAGGGCGCGCATGTCCTGTGCACCGAGCTTCATGTACCTCTCGGACGCCTCCGTGATCGCCTGCTCGGTCTCACGCAGCTCGGCGAGAGCCCTCATCAGGCGCGTGATCTGAGCGAGCTCCTCGGCGGACAGGTCGCCGCTGCCGTCGACATCTCGGGCCGGATATCCGGATTCGAGATCGTAGAGGCTCTCCGCGATCGGGTCGCGAGTCGGCCGAGAGCCGCGCTCCTGCATACGAGTCATAGTAGGCGGAATCGCTCTATCCTCGTAGATAATCAATCTTTCACTACTATATACGTATAGATATAGTATCCTAAGTCTAAGTTATATTCGATCCGGAAGGCGATGATGGCAGCGGCAGCCCCGATGGCCGGCGCAGGGGCCGGCGGCGGCTCGGTCGAGTCTTCGGCGCGGTCGGGGTCGAAGCCGTGCTCCTCGGCTCCTCCCACCTGTTCGACCGATCGGCTCGCCCGTTCACGGCGTTCCTCGTCCTCCTCTTCGTGATCCGAATCCGGAGTCTCACGTCATGAACCGTCAGCGCGAAACGGCCGATACACAGCCGTCAGCTCGCCGAGGGCGCCCCCTGCGATGGGTCCGAGTCGCGCTCCCCGCCCTCCTCATCGTGGCGTGGCTGGTCGGAGCGAGCATCGGCGGCCCGTACTTCGGCAAGGTCGACGAGGTCTCCTCGAACGACCAGACGTCATATCTTCCCGCGTCCGCCGACGCCACTCGCGTTCAGGAGCGCCTGGCCGACTTCCGCGACTCGGATGCCCTTCCGGCCGTCGTCGTGATCGTCGGCGAGGACGAGCCGACCGAGGATCAGATCGAAGCGTTGCGGAGCTCCGTTGCCGGGCTGTCCGATCTCGCCGGCGTGACCACGGGCATCTCGCCCCTGATCCCCTCGGAAGACGGTCATGCGTTCGAGGCGTTCGTGCCGATCGACACGGATGCCGACATCGGGGAAGTCGTCACGGCGATAGGCGAGCACCTCCGCGCGGACGCTCCGAGCGGGATCGCCGTCTACGTCACCGGTCCGGCCGGCTTCACCGCCGACCTCGTCGACGCGTTCTCCGGGATCGACGGGCTCCTCCTCGGCGTCGCACTGCTCGCCGTGCTCGTCATACTCGTCCTGGTCTACCGTTCGCTGCTGCTGCCCGTCGTCGTGCTCTCGACGAGCCTCTTCGCGCTGACCGTCGCCTTGCTCGTCGTCTGGTGGCTGGCCAAGGCCGAGGTGATCCTGTTGAGCGGGCAGACCCAGGGCATCCTGTTCATCCTCGTCATCGGCGCTGCGACCGACTACTCGCTGCTCTACGTCGCCCGCTACCGCGAAGCCCTCCGCGTCCAGCAGGACAGATGGATCGCCAGCAGGGCCGCGCTGCGAGGTTCGTTCGAGCCGATCCTCGCCTCCGGCGGCACGGTCATCGCCGGGTTGCTGTGTCTGCTGCTCAGCGACCTGAAGTCCAACAGCGCACTCGGGCCCGTCGCCTCGATCGGCATCGTCTTCGCCATGCTGTCCGCGCTGACCCTGCTGCCCGCGATGCTCTTCGCATTCGGACGGGCGGCGTTCTGGCCGAAGCGTCCCCGCTTCGAGCCGGAGGCCGTCGCCGCGGAGGCAGGGATCCCCACTCGGGGAGTCTGGCCGAAGGTCGGCTCCCTCATCCGCCGCCATCCCCGTGCCGTATGGGCGAGCACGTCTCTGCTGCTGATCGTCGGCGCGCTCGGTGTCACCCAGCTCCAGGCCGAGGGCGTCCCGCGGTCCGACCTCGTGCTGACCGCGTCCGAGGCCCGCGCCGGCCAGGACGCCCTCGGCCAGCACTTCCCCGGAGGCTCAGGCAGTCCGATGTACGTGCTGACGACGGAGAACGCGCTCCAGCAGACCGCGGACATGCTGCTGAACACCTCGGGCATCGACGACGTCACCGTGCTCAGCGAGGACTCGATCTCCGGCTCCGCGCCCGTCACGACGAACGGGATCAGCCCGGTCGGCCCGCCGGGCACCGCCGCCGCCAAGCCGACCGTGGTCGACGGGAGGGTGCTGCTGCAGGCCACGCTCACCGACGCCGCCGACTCGGATGCGGCCGAGAGCATCGTTCGGGATCTGCGCGCACGTCTCGCGGAGACCGGCAGCGGCGCGCTCGTCGGAGGCGTGACCGCGACCGCCATCGACACCGACGACGCCTCGATCCACGACCGCACCCTCATCATCCCGATCGTGCTGGTCGTGATCCTCGTCATCCTGATGATCCTGCTGCGTGCCGTGGTCGCTCCGATACTCCTGATCCTGAGCACCGTGATCTCATTCGCCACCGCGCTGGGCGTCTCCGCAATCGTGTTCAACCACGTCCTCCGACTGCCCGGAGCGGATCCGGCGGTCCCGCTGTACGGGTTCGTGTTCCTCGTCGCACTCGGGATCGACTACAACATCTTCCTCGCGACACGCGTCCGCGAGGAGTCGCGCATCCACGGAACACGCGACGGCGTGATCCGGGGGCTCGCCGTCACCGGCGGAGTCATCACGTCGGCGGGCCTCGTGCTCGCCGCCACCTTCGCCGCGCTCTCGATCATCCCGATCCTGTTCCTCCTGCAGATCGCGTTCCTCGTCTCCTTCGGCGTGCTGCTGGACACCTTCCTGGTACGCGCTCTGCTCGTGCCCGCCCTCCTCTACGACATCGGCCGGCGCATCTGGTGGCCGTCGAAGCTGGGCAGCAGGACTCGACCGTGACTCGAGCCGCGGAGATCTCCTGCGGATCCCGGCGCGCGACTCCCGCCGCCGCCTCGCTCGTCTACCAGATCCGCCGCCGACCGACGCAGGTCTGTCGTACGCCTTCGATGGTGGACCCTAGGAGATTCGAACTCCTGACCTCTTCGATGCGAACGAAGCGCGCTACCAACTGCGCCAAGGGCCCGTGCGTGCACTCGAAAGTGCGCGGACCAGCCTAGCAGAACGTCAGGAGGCCCGCCTCCGGGCGAGGGCGCCGTCGATGTCCGGCAGGGCGGTGTCGAGATCGCCGAGCACGCCCATCGACGCGAAGCGGGAGGGGACGGGGAGGTCTCGGGCCGGCAGCGGCGCGGGCTCCGCGACCTGCGCGGGCGGGCGGGACGCCGCCGCGGCGCGGACGGCGACGCGGCGCTCCTCCGCCTCTCGGGCACGAGCGGCGCGCTGCGCCTCGGCGGCGGCGCGCAGGGCGGCCTCGCGGCGGACCTGGTGCATGGGCTGCGGCAGCGGCTGCGGGCTCCAGGCGCGCGGATCGACGACGGGCTGCTGCTCGGCGAGCGGCGCGGCCGATCGACGCGGCGGGCCGGCGGCGGTGCGTGCGGTCGCGTCGGCGGCGCGTCGCGAGCGCTGTGCCCGGGCGAGGCGGCCCTGCAGCCAGAGCCCGGCCATCAGGACGCCGGCGGAGACGGCGACCAGGAGGGCGGAGGCCGCCGCGATGCCGGCGATGAGCATGACGACGATCTGGGAGAGCAGCCCGACCGCCGCGAGCGCGATGACGACGGTGGTCGCGATGCGGGTGCGGCGCAGCCGCGCGGCGGCGAGCGCGCGCGGGTCGTCGGGGTCCTCGAGCACGACCGGCGCGCCGACGGCCACGGGGCGCTGGCGGCGGCGCAGCTCGGCCTCGAGCGCGCGGGCCTTCGCCGCGCTCTCCAGCCGGACGGCCTCGGGCGTCTCGGCCGTCTCGGCGAGGACGCGGATGGTCTGCTGGAGCCGGACGGCGTTGCGCTCGGTGGCGAGGTACTCGCTGCGGCGCAGCCAGTTCGGCACGAGATAGACGAGCCAGAGCGCCGCGGCGACGGCGAGGAGCACCCCGCCGCCGAGCACCGAATCCATGCCGCATACGCTAGGCGGCAGAACCCTCAAGTCGCGGGTGAAACTCCGGCCGCGGCGCGATCCGCGTCCGGCACCCGCGCCAGCGACGGGTCGACGTCGCCGGCCCGCCAGCGGCGCAGCAGGCCGAGCGGCGCGTCCTCGGCGGTCATCGCGAACGCGAAATGGTCGCGCCAGCCGCCGTCGATGTGGATGTACCGCCGGCGCAGTCCCTCGTAGCGGAAGCCGAGCTTCTCGACCACGCGCAGGCTCGGCCCGTTCTCCGGGCGGATGCAGATCTCGACCCGGTGCAGGCCGAGCCGCAGGAAGCAGTAGTCGGTGGCGAGCGCGACGGCCGTCGGCGTGACGCCGCGACCGGCGAACCGCTGAGCGATCCAGTAGCCGATCGCGCAGGACGACAGCGACCCGAAGAAGATCTGCGAGACGTTCACCTGCCCCGCGAACTCGCCGTCGACCTCGAGCGCGAACGGCGCGCCGTGCCCGTCGCGGGCCTGCTCGAGCAGCGCCCTGATCCCCGCCCGGGTGTCGAACGGGCCGTAGCCGTCGGGGTTCGTCGCCTCCCAGCGACGCAGCCAGGCGCGGTTGATCGCGAGCTCGTGCTCGAGCACCCTGGCGTCGCGCACCGCGATCGGGCGGATGGTCGTCGACCCGTCCGTCATGGCCGGCATCGGGATGCGCATCAGATCTCCGCGACGAAGTCCTTGAGCCACGCCCGCAGGGGCGCGCCGAGATCGTCGCGCTCGACCGCGAGCTGGACGATCGCCTTGATGTAGTCGAGCCGGTCGCCGGTGTCGAAGCGGCGGCCGTGGAAGACCACGCCGACCACGCCGCCGCCGAGACCCGTCCGGCTCAGCTCGAGCAGGGCGTCGGTGAGCTGGATCTCGCCGCCCTTGCCCGGCGCGGTGCGGGCGAGCACCTCGAAGATCTCGGGCTGCAGGACGTAGCGCCCGATCACCGCGAGGTTCGACCGCTGGGTGCCCGGCGCGGGCTTCTCGACGAGGTCGAGCACGCGCACCACGCCGTCGTGCCCGGGGATCGCCTCGACGGTCGCCACGCCGAACTTCTGCGCGTCCTGCGGGGCGACCTCCATCAGGGCGACGACGCTCGCGCCGTGCTCGGCGGACACCCGGATCATGTCCGCCAGCAGCGTCTCCTGCTCGTCGATGAGGTCGTCGCCGAGCAGCACGGCGAACGGCTCGCCACCGACGTGCTGCCTGGCCTTGAGCACGGCGTGGCCGAGGCCGCGCGGGTCGCCCTGCCGCAGGTAGTGCACGTCGGCGAGGTCGCTCGCCTGCATGACCGCCTCCAGCCGTCCCGTGTCGCCCTTCGCCTCGAGCGTGCGCTCGAGCTCCCAGACCCGGTCGAAGTGGTTCTCGAGCGGCTGCTTGTTCCGGCCGGTGATCATCAGCACGTCGACGAGCCCGGCGCCGACCGCCTCCTCGACGACGTACTGGATGGCCGGCTTGTCGACGACCGGCAGCATCTCCTTCGGCATCGCCTTCGTCGCGGGGAGGAACCGGGTCCCGAGCCCCGCGGCGGGGATGACCGCCTTCGTCACCGGCCGTGTCATGCCTCCAGGCTAGCGTCGCCGACCCGCCCTCTACACTGGTCGCCATGCCGGACGATCCCGCCGTGCGCAAGCGCGCGCTGCGCGCCGAGATCCGCGAGCGACGCCGGATCATGCCGGCCGCCGAGCGGGAGCGGGCGAACGCCGCGATCGGCCGGGGCCTGGTCGCGCTCGCCGAGGAGCGCGGCGCGTCCTCGGTCGCCGCCTATCTCTCGACGCCGCAGGAGCCGTCCACGCGCGAGTTCCTCGACTGGGCGCTCGACACCGGCGTCCGCGTGCTGCTGCCGGTCTCCCGGGCGGACGGCCTGCTGGACTGGGCCGCCTACGACGGCAAGGACGAGGGGCTCGACTGGATGGGGATGCCGCAGCCGACGACCGAGCTGCTCTCGCCGCTCGCGGTCAACGACGTCGACCTCATCGTCGTGCCGGCGGCGGCGATCGACCGGTCCGGGATGCGGATGGGCTGGGGTCGCGGCTACTTCGACCGGACGCTCGGCTCGATGGCGCAGCGCCCGCCGGTCTATGCTGTCGTGTTCGATCCCGAGATCGTCGAGGCGGTCCCCGTCGAGGCGCAGGACGAGCCCGTCGACGGGGCCGTCACGCCGAGCGGGACCGTCGTCTTCCCCATGGACTGAGAGCCGGAGCAGCCGAATGCCCACCTACTCCTACCGCTGCACGGAGTGCGGCAACGCGTTCGACGCCGTGCAGGCGTTCACCGACGACGCGCTCACGCAGTGCCCGTCCTGCGGCGGCCGGCTCCGGAAGCTCTACAGCGCGGTCGGGGTGACCTTCAACGGCTCGGGCTTCTACCGCACCGACTCGCGCGCGTCGGCGGCGGGCTCCTCCAGCTCCTCGGGCTCGGAGGGCGGCGGCGCGTCGAGCCCGGGCAAGGCGGCGCCGGCCCCGGCGGCACCCTCCGCATCCTCGTCCGACTGAAAGGCACCGATCATGATCAAGGGCTTCAAGGAATTCATCGCCAAGGGCAATGTCATCGACCTCGCGGTCGCGGTCGTCATCGGCGCCGCGTTCGGCGCCGTCGTCACCTCCGTGGTCGACGCGCTGATCAACCCGCTGGTCGGCGCGCTCCTCGGCGGCGCCGACCTCACGCAGGCGCTCGTCGTCGAGATCCCGACGGTCGCCGGCGGCACCGCGGCGCTCTCGTTCGGCGCGATCATCGACGCGCTGATCAAGTTCTTCGCGATCGCCCTGGTCGTCTACTTCGCCTTCGTCTACCCGATGAACCGGCTCCGCGAGCGCGCGGAGAAGCGCGCGGCCACCGGCGAGGAGGCGCCGGCGGCGCCGACCGAGACGGAGCTGCTCACCGAGATCCGCGACCTGCTCGCGAAGAAGTAGCCGCTCAGTAGTGCGGCGGCCTGTCCCGCCGCATCCGCTCGTCGTTGTCGGTCGGCGCATGCCGCGGCGGCTCCGGCTCAGGCCTCGGGTCCGAGCCGGCCGGCGGCGGGGTCGTGGCACGCCGCCGTCGCGGCGGCGCCGCGCGCTTCGGCTCGCGGTCCTCCGGCTCGTCGGGCTCGGTCACACCAGCCCGGCGTCGAGGTCGTCGCCGAGCGCCCAGCCGGACCGGCGCGGGCCGGTCTCGTAGCCGGAGTCGGTGTCCTCGATCACGGGCAGCGGCTCGGTCACCGCCTCGACCGGCGCGACCGGCTGGGGCGCGAGGCCACGGCGCGGGCCGGGAGCGGTCTCGTGCGCCTCGGTCGCGGCGACCTCGGACGGCGCCGGTCCGGGAGCGCCGACGGCGGGCGGCG
>MKVN01000023.1:102706-108969 GCA_001898855.1 Micrococcales bacterium 73-13 | reverse complement strand
CCGCGACGTGCTCGGATGCGGGGACCGGTGCGGGCAGCTCCTCCGCGGCGGACCCGGCGGCGTGAACCGGAGCCGGGATCGCCTCGGCGGCGGGCGCCGGCGGCGCCTCGACCGCGAGCGCCGAGACCGGAGCCGGCAGCGCCTCGGCGCCGAGGAGCTGCGCGATCCGGTCGGCGACCAGGTCCGGGTCCTGGAACAGCTCGAAGGCGTGCACCCGCACGTAGTCCCAACCGAACCGCTTGAGCAGCTCCGGACGCAGTCGCAGCGACTCCCGCAGCGAGCCGGACAGCAGGTCGGCATCCGACTCCACGACCGCGCAGCGCGCGCCGTGGGAGGCGACCAGCGGCAGCACGCCGCGGTAGCCGAGGCGGGTGGTGAGCCCGCGAGCGCGCAGCCGCTGCGCGAGGTCGACGATCATCGGGTCGCCGTCGCCGTCCCGATCGGCGACCGCCGCACGGGACTCGGCGTCCTCGAGGACCGCGGCGAAGGCCTCGGCGCCGGCGCCGACGGGCCGGCCGGCGAGGTCCTCGGCGCCGACCGCCGTGACGATCGTGAGCGCCCGGCGCGCGCTGGTCAGCGCGGAGGCGAGCGCCCGGTCGCCGCCGGGAGCGCTCAGCGCGCCGAACTCGGCGAGCACTCGGCCGTGGGCCGTCCGGCCGTAGCCGAGCGAGAGGACGACGCGGTCGCGGCTGACGGACACCACCTGGTCGAGCGTCAGCACCTCGAACGGCTCGTCCCGCTCCTCGGCGAGCCACGGCACGAGCTCCCGGTGCGCGGCGAAGGCCTCCAGTGCCGCGGCCATCACGCGCGTCGCGTGCCGGCGGCTCGGGGTGACGACCATGAGCGACTCGGACGGATGGCTCCGCGCGTGCTCGAGCACGAGCTCGACGACGCGGGCGACCTCGGCGTCCGGCGACTCGACGGCATCCGCGGCGTCGTTGAGCATGCCCCTGGCCTCGGCGATGCGCTCGACCGCGAGCGACCGCGCGCCGCGATACGTGCCCGCCCAGGGCTGCGACTGGATGCGGCCGGAGTAGCAGCGGCGGTTGACGAGCTCGACGAGCTCCTCGCCGCCGGCCCGATAGCTGCGGGTCAGGGTGAGGACGCGCAGCAGTCCGGAGAGCACCGCGAGCGCGGACTCCTCGTGCAGGTCGACGGGCTCCGGCTCGGCGCCGCCGGCGCGATGCTCGCGGACCATCGTCTCGAAGGCGCTCGGCGCCTGGGTGACCGGGTCGCCGAACGCGACGACCTGCCGCCCCCTGCGGATCGCGAGCGCGCTCTCGGCGATGGTCATCGTCCCCGCGTCGACGAGGATGACGGCGTCGAAGGGCATGACCGGCGAGATCCGCGGCATCTCGTACGGCGAGGCGAGCCAGACCGGGTTCAGCGCGCGGTCGAGGTGCGGCGCGGCGGCGTGCAGCTCGTGCGAGCCGACCTGCTCGCGCCGGAGCAGCTGCTTGAGCGCCGCGGCCTCCTCCGGCCAGTCGACGAGACCCATCGACCACTGCTCCGCCAGGCGCCAGGCGAGCGCCGCCGCATTGCCGCGCGCGTGCGCCTCATCGACGAGCCGGAAGTCCGCCTCGAGCCGGTCGAGGACCGCCGTGTTCGCCCCGAGCAGCGCCCGGTCGGACTCGAGCATCCCGGCGAGGGCGGACTTCCACCAGGCGAGCTCGAGCTCGTCGCGCATCCGCTCGCTGGCGACCTTGCGCACGGCGAGGTCCTGGATCAGCGGGTCCAGGCCCGCGGCGTGCAGCGCGCCCATCAGCGCGGACCGCTCCTGGAGGTGCTCGAGCGTCTCCGACTCGGTGGCGAGCGCGATGAGCAGCTCCCGCAGCTCCGCGAGCGGCATCGCCGCCAGGCGGCGGTCGCCCTCCCGGCCGAGCGGCACGTCGAGCTCGGCGAGGTCGAGCTCGACCGCCTGCAGCGCGACGAGCACCTCGGCGATGCCGACCGGCACCCGCGGCACGGCGCCCTCGGCGACGTAGCGGTGCCAGAGCACCCGCTGACGCTGCACGCGGACCAGCGCCTCGTGCAGGTCGGGGACCTTGACGCCCGGACGCAGGTACTCCTCGGCGAGGCGGCGCAGCCGGCGCCGGTCGGCGCTCGACATCTCCGGGTGGTCGCGGCGCGGCGCGGTCGCCGCGATCAGCTCGGTGATGGAGCGGTCGAACACGGCGGGCTGGAAGCGGTCCAGCGTCTCGCGGAGGTCGAGCAGCAGGCGGCAGTAGACGCCGAGCTCGGCGACGCTCGCGAACGGGCGCATGTGGGTGCCCTCGATGAGCCGCTCGCCGCGCGCGACGAGCTCCGGCAGCGACTGGGCGTGCAGCCGCACCGCGAAGGCGTGGGCGCGCGTCGCGGCCTCCGGCGACACGAACTGCGCGCCGAACCAGGCCGACTCCCCCGGCGCGCGCTTGAACTCGCCGAACCGCGCCGCGGCGACCATGATCTGCGCGAAGCGGTCGCGCTCCGCGGCGCTCGCCAGCGACTCGATCGTCGCGCGCGGGAGCCGCGCCGTGGTGCGCGCCTGCGGGGCGGCGCCGGCGAGCCGGGACAGCTCGGAGACGCAGTCCAGCACGGTGACGCCGAGCACCGGGTCCGGCCGGGTCAGGGCGTCGCGGTAGTCCCGGATGACCGAGCGCAGCCGGACCAGCGCGTCGTCGACCTCGGTGCTCTCCGGCCGGGTCGCACGCTCGGCACGGCTGATGCCGAGGACCGCGTCGCGCCGGGCGGTGCGCGGCGAGGCGACGAGGCCGGGCAGGCCGATGCGGTCGAGCCGCTCCCGGATCGCGCGCAGCGACGCGCGGCGGCTGCCGACGACCAGGATGCGCTTGCCGTCGGCGGCGAGCGTCCCGATCGCGTTGACGATGGTCTGGGTCGAGCCGGAGCCCGGCAGCGTGCGCACGACGAGCGAGTTGCCCGCCGCGATCTGCGCGAGCACGTGCTCCTGCTCGTCGTCCGCGTCCAGCAGCAGCGAGTCGGTCTGCGGCGATCGCGCGTCCGACGGGACCGGCTCGACGAGGCGGAACGACTCGCGGATGGTCTGCACCGCGGCCTCGTTCCCCGCGATCGCGTCGAGCACCGGGTGCGCGAGCGTCGTCGCGTCGGCGACCATCGCGCCGGCGACCTCGGCGAAGGAGGTGAGGACGAGCCGGGGTGCGACGTGGAAGCCGTCGAGATGGGCGGTGAGCCCGCGGAGCCGGTCGATCACCGCGTTCGGCGTGAAGCCGCCGCCCTCGGCCTGCGCGAGCGCGGGGAAGGCGTCGCCGTCGAGGCGGATGCCGAACTGCTCGTGCAGCGCGCCGGCGAACGCCGGGTTCAGCTCGTTGCGCCCGCGGAGCACGAGCTCGAAGTCGTCGCCGATCCGCCGCATCCCGACCGGGCGCAGCAGCACCGGGGCGCTGAACCGCTCCGTGACCGGCTCGCCGTCGTGGTCGCGGACGTGCTCCCAGTTCGCGACCACGATGCCGAGCCGGAGGCTGTCCAGGCTGCGCGCCGCGGACAGCTCGCTCGTCTTCGCCAGGATCGCGTCGGCCGCCTGCTGCGCGGTGCGCCAGGCGAAGCTCTCCCGGATCAGCGAGGACAGCCGGGTGCGCTTGCCGGCGATGAACCGGGCGAGGCCGCCGGGGTGGGTCGAGGTCAGCTCGATCCGGGTGCGCGGCGTGTCCTCGAAGTGCAGCAGCGGGCTCGGTCCGCCGAGGGCCGCGAGCTCCTGGCGCCAGCGCGCGCGCGTCGGCTCGGCGACGTCGAGCAGCTGGAGGCCGGCCTCCCCGAGGGCCGGCGCGGAGACGCCGCCCGGGGCGCCGTCAGGGCCGTCGCCGGGGGCGATGACCGGCAGCTTCTCCGCCGTCGCCGTGTTCTCGAGACCCCACACACGGCCACTGTAGGAAGGGGGCGGGCCGATTCCCCGGCGCCCGCCCGGTATTTCGCCGGATTGCCGGTCGCCTCGCAGCCGCGGCGCAGGCTCGAGACGACGAAGGGCGCCACCGCGACGGTGGCGCCCTTCGGACTCGTGGGGACGGTCTCGAGCGGGCTCGACCCGAGGGCCTCGCCGGCTCAGCCGACCCGGACCACGACGATCAAGCGAGCTTGACGGTCGCGCCGGCCTCCTCGAGCTGGGCCTTGGCCTTGTCGGCGGTCTCCTTGTTGACGCCCTCGAGGACCTTCGCACCGGCGGTCTCGGTGAGGGTCTTCGCCTCGGACAGGCCGAGGTTGGTGAGGGCGCGGACCTCCTTGATGACCTGGATCTTCTTGTCGCCCGCGGACTCGAGGATGACGTCGAAGGAGTCCTTCTCCTCCGCGGCAGCGGCGGCCTCGCCGCCGCCCGCGCCGCCGGCCGCCGGGGCCGCCGCGACCGCGACCGGCGCCGCGGCGGTGACCTCGAAGACCTCCTCGAACTTCTTCACGAACTCGCTGAGCTCGATGAGGGTGAGCTCCTTGAACGCCTCGATGAGCTCGTCGCTCGTCAGCTTCGCCATTTCTTACTCCTGGATTGGGTTGGGTTTGTGGGGTCTGGGTGGTTGCGGAGCCGTCGCGATTACGCGGCGGTCTCCTGCTTGTCCCGCAGCGCGTCGACCGTGCGGACGGCCTGCGACAGCGGGGCGTTGAAGAGGTACGCGGCCTGGAACAGCGAGGCCTTGGCGGCACCCGCGAACTTCGCGAGCAGCACCTCCCGGCTCTCGAGGTTCGCGAGCTTGTCGACCTCCGCGGCGCTCAGGGCGGCGCCATCGAAGTAGCCGCCCTTCACGACGAGGAGGGGGTTCGCCTTGGCGAAGTCACGCAGCTGCTTCGCGACGGCGACCGGGTCGCCGTGCACGAACGCGAGGGCCGAGGGACCGGCGAGCTGGTCGTCGAGGACCGAGATGCCCGCCTGGTTCGCCGCGATCTTCGTCAGCGTGTTCTTCACCACGGCGTACGACGCGTGCTCACGGATGCCGTTGCGCAGCTCCTTGAGCTGCGCGACCGTGAGACCGCGGTACTCGGTGAGCAGAACGGCGTTCGAGCTGGAGAACTTCTCCGCGAGCTCGGCGACCGTCGCCTCCTTGTCAGCCATGGTGCTCCTGGGGTTGTCGTGGTTTCGGCGCCGAGGACCAGGACCCATGAGAAGAGCTCCGCGCGCAGGGCACGGAGCTCGAGACCGGAACTCGTCCGGGACAACACTTCGTCGCACCTGCGCTGGCGCCGCTCTCGCGGACCTTGGCCGTCTTGCGACGGACCGGCGGTCTTCGGCAGTCGTCGAGTCTATCAGCGCGGCCCGGGCTTGTCGAAACGGGGCCGCGGGCCGGCGATCAGGCGGTGCGGTTCGCGTAGGCCTCGAGGATCGAGGCGGGGATCCGCCCGCGGTCGCCGACGGAATGACCGTTCGCACGGGCCCACTCGCGGATCGCGGTCACGTCCTTCGCCCCGTTCGAGTGGCGTCCGCCGCCGCGGCGCCTGGGCGCCGCCTTCGCCGCCGGGGCGCCGACGCGGCGACCGGCCTTGATGAACGGCGCGAGCGCGGCCTTGAGCTTCGCGGCGTTCGCGGGGGCGAGGTCGATCTCGTATTCGACGCCGTTCAGGGAGAACCTCGTCGTGGAATTCCCGCTCAGCGGGGTCCCGTCGAGATCGTCGATATGCACCGTCTTGATCGCCATGCGGAGATAGTACCGGCGCAATTCCGGAAATAGCATTCCGGGATATTCGCGACCCCGGATATCGCGTATTTCTCTCCCGAAATCAATTCAGCCGGCGGCGATCGGGAGCGAAATGCGGAATACGGTCCGCCCGGGCTCCGACTCCACCGTCGCGGTGCCGCCGTGCGCGTTCGCGACCGCGTCGACGATCGCGAGCCCGAGCCCGGTCGAGCCGGTCGCCCGCGAGCGCGAGGCGTCCCCCCGCACGAACCGTCCGAACACCTGGCCGACCAGCTCCGGCGGGATGCCCGGGCCGTCGTCCTGCACCTCGATGACGGCGCGGTCGCCGTCGGCGAGCACCCGTGCCACCACGTCGGTGCCGTCCGGGGTATGGGCGGCGGCGTTGGCGAGCAGGTTCGCGACGACCTGGTGCAGCCGCGGCTCGTCGCCGGCGACCGTCACCGGCGACGGCGCCTCGACCGACCAGCGGTGACCGGGGGCGGCGACCTGCGCGTCGGCGACCGCGACCGCGACCAGCTGGGACAGCTCGACCGGCTGCCGCACGAGCTCCCGGGACTCGTCGGCGCGCGCGAGCAGCAGCAGGTCCTCGACCAGGCCCGTCATCCGGGTCGACTCCGACTCGATCCGATCGAG
>MKVN01000023.1:98362-102677 GCA_001898855.1 Micrococcales bacterium 73-13 | reverse complement strand
CGTAGCCGCGGATCGAGGCGAGCGGCGTCCGCAGCTCGTGGCTCGCGTCGGACACGAAGCGGCGCAGCCGGCCCTCGCTCGCCTCACGCGCCGCGAGCGCGGTGGAGAGCCGGCCGAGGGTGCGCTGCAGCGTGCCGCCGAGGAACCACGCGCCGAGGCCCGCGACCACCAGCACGCCGCCGCCGACGGCCGCCGCGAGCAGCCAGTACTGCCCGACGACCTGGTCGACGCCCGCGAGCGAGAGGCCCATGACGAGCACGCCGTTGCCGTGGATCGCGACGCCGGTCAGCCGGTAGGCGCCGAGGCCGTCGACCTCGGCGGAGAACGTCGTGCCGATCCCCCGGCCGTTGATCCCGGCGACGAGCGAGGAGCGCTGCGCGTCGTCGAGCGCGAGGGTCCGGCCCGACTCGTCGAGCACGCCGGCCAGCAGCAGGGCGCCGCCGTCGACGAACGCGGCCAGGGTGCCCGGGCTCTGGCCGGGCAGGCCGACCGCGTCGCCCGGCCCCGGCCGGCTCGGCCCCTCGATGGCCACGAGGGCCCGGTTGGTCGCCGAGGCGAGGTCGGCGTCGAGCTTGCCGATCAGGTAGCCGCGCAGCGCGAAGGCGGTGCCGACCGCGAGCGCCGCGACGACCACGAGGAAGAGCGCGAGGACGACGAGCGTGATCCGGGCGCGGAGGCTGAGCAGCACGGTCAGCCGCCCGCCTTGAGGATGTAGCCGACGCCGCGCACGGTGTGGATCATCGGGGTGCCGATGGTGTCGATCTTCTTGCGCAGATAGGAGATGTAGAGCTCGACGACGGTCGGCTTGACCTCGGCGTCGTAGCTCCACACCCGGTCCAGGATCTGGTCCTTGGAGACGACCCGGCGCGGGTTGCGCATGAGGTAGCGCAGCAGCTCGAACTCGCGCGCCGTCAGCTCGACCGGAGCGCCGGCGCGGGTGACCTCGTAGGCGTCCTCGTCGAGGACGAGGTCGCCCACCCGGAGCATGCCCGGCGCCTCCGAGTCGACGAGGAAGGGCGAGCGGCGCAGCAGCGCGCGCAGCCGCGCGATGAGCTCCTCCAGGCTGAACGGCTTGGTGACGTAGTCGTCGCCGCCGACGGTGAGCCCGGTGACCCGGTCGGCGATCGCGTCCTTCGCGGTGAGGAACAGCACGGGGACCTCCTCGCCCTCGGCGCGCAGCCGCTGCAGCACCTCGATGCCGTCCAGGTCCGGGAGCATGATGTCGAGCACCACGACGTCCGGCTTGTGCTCGCGGATGGCGCGCAGCGCCTCCTGGCCGGTGGCCGCGGCCCGCACCTCCCAGCCCTCGTAGCGCAGCGCCATCGTGAGCAGGTCGGAGAGCGCGTCCTCGTCGTCGACGACGACGACGCGGATCGGGGTGCCGTCCGCCCGGGTCAGGCGGTCGCGTTCGTTGGCCATGCGGCGATTCTGGACGATTCGGCTATGCGATTCCTATGCGTCCGCCCGGAATACGACTCCCAGCTTCGTCATAGCTCCGCCAGGCGTCGTCCATAGGCCCCCTGCCTAGCGTCGCCGACGACCAACGAACGACAGGAGCAGGATGTTCGCGACCTATCTCGGCCGGGAGCTCGGCAAGCGGCGGCGGCAGACCGCCATCATCGCGATCGGGCTCGCGCTCGCCGTCGCCCTCGTGATGATCGTCAGCGCGATCGCCGCCGGCGTCCGCGACGCCCAGACGAAGGCGCTCGAGGCCGTCTACGGCGTCGGCACCGACATCACCGTGACCCAGGCCGCGGCCGCGCCGACGGACGGCGACGGCGGTCCGCGGATGCAGTTCGACTTCGGCGCGGACGCCGGCACCTCGGCGGACGGCTCCCGCGAGATCGCCACCACCCGGCTCACCCCTGCGATCGGCAGCACCGCGTTCGACGCCGACGCGATCCGGACGGCAGCGGGCGTGGACGGCGTCGCCGCCGCCGCGGGCGGGCTCACGCTGCAGAACCTCTCCTTCTCCGGGCAGCTCCCCGACATCCAACAGCGACCGGAGGGCGGCGAGCAGGGCTTCGCCCCTGGACAGGGCCCCGGCTTCGACGTCGGCGGCGGCGCGGACGGCTCCGGCGGCAGCTCCTTCGGCATCGAGTCCTTCACGGTCGGCGGCGTCGACGTGGCGCAGCCGACCGTCGGACCGCTCGCCTCGACGACGGTGACCGACGGGCGGGCGCTCGAGGCGTCCGACGCCGGCGCGGAGGTCGCGGTCGTCGACGCCGACTACGCGACGACCGCGGACCTCGCGGTCGGCGACACGATCGAGGTCGGCGGCACGCCGCTGACGATCGTCGGCATCGCCGCGTCGACCTCGACGAGCGGCGCCGGCGCGGACGCGTACATCCCGCTGGACACCGCGCAGGCGCTCGCCGGCCTCGACGACCAGGTGACCACGGTCTACGTCCAAGCCTCCTCGGCGAGCCTGATCGACGCGATCGCGACCGGCCTGAAGGCGGCGCTGCCGGATGCGACGGTGAACACCCAGGCCGAGCTCGCGAGCACCGTCTCGGGCTCGCTCGCCAGCGCGAGCTCGCTCATCACGAGCCTCGGCACCTGGCTCTCGGCGATCGTGCTCGCCGCGGCGTTCATCACCGCCATCCTGTTCACGGTCTCCGGCGTCACCCGGCGCACCCGCGAGTTCGGCACGCTCAAGGCGATCGGCTGGCGCAACTCGCGCATCGTCGGACAGGTCGCCGGCGAGTCGCTCGTCACCGGTCTGATCGGCGCCGTCGCCGGCGTCGTGCTCGGCATCGTCGGGATCGTCGTCGTCAACGCGATCTCCCCGACCATCGCGGTCGGCGGACAGGCGGCCGTCGGGCAACAGGGCCAGGGCGGGTTCCCGGGCGGCGGCGGAGGCGGCTTCCCCGGCGGAGGCGGCTTCCCGGGCGGCGGCTCCTTCGCCGCGGCCTCGTCGTCCGACGTCGTGCTGAGCGCCTCGATCACCCCGACCGTCGTGCTCGTCGCCGTCGGCCTGGCCCTGCTCGGCGCGGTGCTCGCCGGCGTCTTCGGCGGCTGGCGGGCGGCCTCCCTGCGCCCGGCGGCCGCGCTGCGGACCGTCGAGTGACCCCGCTCGAGACACGAACGACCGACCAGGACCACGAGGAGACCAGGATGTACGAGCTCAGCGGCGTGACGAAGACCTACCGGAAGGGGAGCTCCCGGGTGACCGCCGTCGCCGGGATCGACCTCACGATTCCCGACGGCCAGCTGGTGGCGATCCAGGGCCCGACCGGCGGCGGGAAGTCGACGCTCCTGCAGCTGCTCGGCGCCCTGGAGCGGCCCGACTCCGGGGCCGTCCGGCTCGCCGGCGACGACCTCGCGAAGGCCTCGGACGGACGGCTCGGACGGGTGCGGGCGGAGACGATCGGCTTCGTGTTCCAGGGCTTCAACCTGATCCCGACGCTCACCGCGCGGGAGAACGTCGAGACGGCGCTCGTGCCGCTCGGCGTGCCGACGCAGGAGCGGCGCAGCCGAGCCGAGGCCGCGCTCGCCCAGGTCGGGCTCGCCGACCGAGCCGAGCACCACCCGAGCGAGCTGTCCGGCGGGCAGCAGCAGCGGGTGGCGATCGCCCGTGCGCTCGTCAAGGAGCCGTCGGTGCTGCTCGCCGACGAGCCGACCGGCAACCTCGACGAGGGCACCCGCGACGAGATCATCGGCCTGCTCGAGGGGCTCTGGCGCGAGCGCGGCCTGACCGTCGTCATCGTCACCCACGACTCGGCGGTCGCCGCCCGCGCGGAGCGCCGGCTCACGCTGAAGGACGGCCGGGTCTCCGGCTAGCGTCCGGGACGGCTCAGAGGCAGGGGATGCCGTATCCCAGGCCGCAGAGCCCGTCGAGCCGGCCCTGTCTGGAGAGCTCGAGGACCGCGTTCGAGATCCGCGTGAGGGCGTCGCCGACGGTGCCGACGACGCTCGCCTGCCAGCCGCCCCCGCCGTTGACCGCGACCAGCCGGAGGTCGTGGAGCCCGAGGTCCGCCGCCGTGATGCCGCTGCCGCTCGAGCGGGCCGCGTCGTCGATCAGGTCGTCCAGGCAGCCGCCGTGGGAGCCGTAGCGGTCCTTCATGTCGGCGCACAGCCCCTGGACCCGGAACGTCAGCTCGTCGCCGGGGCGGGTGAGCCGCAGCTGCACGTCCCAGTCGCCGAGGTAGGCGACCGAGCCGTCGAGGCGGACGTCCCCGAAGCGGGCGTCCAGCTCGATCCCGGCGTCGGACGGCATCCCCTGGTACGGGTCGCCGTCGGGGGCGAACGCCGGTCCGTAGATCGCGATCAGCCGGCGCTCGGGCAGCGGCAGGGTCGCCGCGAGGTTCGTCAG
>MKVN01000023.1:85085-98352 GCA_001898855.1 Micrococcales bacterium 73-13 | reverse complement strand
GCCGCGGCCTCGAGCGTGCGCTGCCAGGCCTCCTCCGGGGTCGGCGAGCCGATCCCCGCCGGGATCTCGGCGCCGAGCCGGACCTGGTCGGACCGGTAGGAGTCGCTGAGATAGGCGTAGTCGGCGATGGTGAGCATCGGGGAGAGGTACCAGCCGTTCCCCTCGCGGACCGTCACGATCTCGAAGCCGAGCCGTCCGTCGGTCTGGTCGAGCAGTTCGCTCGGGCGGAGCACCTGCGGCAGGTCGATCGAGTCCGCGATGCTCTCCCGCACCTGCCGGAGCAGGTCGTCGATCTCGTCGGGCGAGTACCCCCAGGACTCGTACTGGGCGCGCAGCTGCACCGCGCTCATGGAGTAGAGCGCGTCGGCGACGCGCTGCTCGTCGCCGGCGATCGTGATGGTGCCCTCGACCAGCGTCACCCGGGAGACCTGCCCGCGGACGATCTCCTCCTCGACGAAGCGCAGCCCGGAGGTCGACACCTGGACCGCCGAGCGCAGCCGCCCCAGGGCGTCGGCGACGCTGCGCGCGGCCTCGGGGTCGACGGAGGCCGTCTGGACCTGCTGCAGCGCCTGCATCGGCTGGGTGAACAGCGCCGCCTCGCTCGGCGCGACGACGCCGACGAGCGCGAGGGGGTCGAGGCCGGCGAGCGAGCCGACCATCCGCTCGGCCACCGCGGTCGGCGACTGCGGCGCGCTGAGCATGGGGACGAGCACCGCGGCGCTCACCCCGCCGCCGGCGACGAGCACCGCGCCGGCGACCGCCAGGGAGAAGATCGGCACGGACATGCCGAGGATGCGCCTGCCGCGCCCGGCCGGAGGCGCTGCGGGGGCACCCTGCGGTGCCGGGGCGGCGGTCGGCGCCGCGGGTCGAACGGCCGGGAGCGGGGCCGGCGCCGACGCCGCGACCGACGTCTCGGCCATGCCGCCGCGGGCCGCGGCGACCGCGGCCTGCGCCGCCGCGTCGCCGTACTGCGCGATCCAGTCGAGCAGCTCCGGATACGCCCGGGGGTGCGCGGCGACCGCGGCGAGATACTCGGGCGGGGCCTCGATCGCGATCTGCTGCAGTCGCGCCGGGGCGAGTGCGGGGTCCTGGAGTTCCTGCCAAAGCGCTTCGGGACTGCTCACAGCGTTACCATAGCAGGCGTTCAGAAACGGATCCCCCGGCCCGACGCCGACCGTCTGAGCACGTCGGCCGAGGCGTGCGGACCCCCTGGAGGCGCGGCGGGATGCGTGCCAGGATGAGCCTCGAGCGCCGCCGACCGAGCGGCGGCCTCCCGCGGACGACCCGCAGATGCCCCCATGCGCCACTCGACGCTCTACGAGCGCAACGCACCGGATCCCGCCGTCGTCGCGGCCTCGCTCGCCGGTGCCGCCTTCGGCTCGTACTGGCTCGAGGCCGCCCGGCGCGACGGGCTGCGCCGGGCGCGACCCCCGCTGCGGGCCAGGACGACGGCGGACCTGCTCGTCATCGGCGGCGGGTTCACCGGGCTGTGGACGGCCGTGCTCGCCGCCCGCCGCGATCCCGGGCGGCGGATCGTGCTGCTGGAGGCGAACCGCGTCGGCTGGGCGGCGAGCGGGCGCAACGGCGGCTGGGTCGACCACTCGATCACGCACGGCGAGGCGAACGGCCGCCGCCGGTGGCCCGCGGAGTTCGAGACGCTCGAGCGGCTCGGCCACCGGAACCTCGACGCGTTCGAGCGCGACCTCGACGAGCTCGGCATCGACTGCGGCTTCGCGCGCGTCGGCGCCCTGATGCTCGCGGTCGAGCCGCACCAGGTGCCGTGGACGCGCGAGGCCGACGGCGTGGACCGGGTGCGGCTCGACCGCGACGCGGCGCAGGCCCGGCTCGCGGCGCCGGGGCTGCTCGGCGCGATCGCGGAGTCGGGCCGCATGGTCGCCACCCTCGACCCGGCGCGGCTCGTCCTCGGCCTCGCGGCGGCGGCGGAGCGGCTCGGCGTCGAGATCCGGGAGCGGACCAGGGTGCGCCGGCTCGAGCGGGACCCCGCCGGCGTGCTCGCGGTCGCCGAGCACGGCTCGGTGCTCGCCGCGCAGGCCGTGCTCGCGACGAACGCCTTCCCCGCGCTGCTCGCCCGCAACCGGCTGATGACGGTGCCGGTCTACGACTACGTCCTGATGACCGAGCCGCTGACGCCCGGGCAGCGCGCCTCGATCGGCTGGGCGGGCCGGGAGGGTCTCGGCGACCTCGCCAACCAGTTCCACTACGCCCAGCTCACGCCGGACGGCCGGATCCTGTGGGGCGGCTACGACGCGGCGTACTTCCCCGGAGGGCGCATCCGGCCGCGCCACGAGGACGACCCGGCGGTGCACCGCCGGCTCGCCTCGCACCTCTTCGCCCTGCTGCCGCAGCTCGCCGAGCAGGGCGTGCGGTTCTCCCACCGCTGGGCCGGCGTGATCGACACCTCGACCCGGTTCGCCGCGTTCTACGGCACGGCGCGACGGCGCCGCATCGCCTACGCCGCCGGCTTCACCGGGCTCGGCGTCGGCACGGCGCGGTTCGCCGCCGAGGTCGTGCTCGATCTGCTCGCCGGCGCGACGACGGAGCGCACCGAGCTGGAGATGGTGCGCCGGAGGGGCGTGCCGTTCCCGCCGGAGCCGGCCGCGACGATCGGCATCGGCCTCTCGCGCTGGTCGATGGACCGCGCCGATCACCGGGCCGGGCGGCGCAACCTCTTCCTCCGGACGATGGACGCCGTCGGGCTCGGCTTCGACTCCTGACCGCTCCGCGGGATCCGGCTCCGGACGGCACGGAGGGCGGCCGCCGATCGGCGACCGCCCTCGCTGAGCGCTGGCGCGGGCCTCAGGCCAGCGTCGCCACGTCGAGCGGGATGCCAGGGCCGAAGGTCGTGGAGACCGAGGCCTTCTGGATGTAGCGGCCCTTCGCGGCGGACGGCTTCGCGCGGACGATCTCCTCGAGCGCCGCGTTGAAGTTGTCCTCGAGCTGCTCGGCGGTGAAGGCCGCCTTGCCGACGACGAAGTGGACGTTCGCGTGCTTGTCGACGCGGAACTCGATCTTGCCGCCCTTGATGTCCTCGACGGCCTTCGCCGTGTTCGGCGTGACGGTGCCGGTCTTCGGGTTCGGCATCAGACCGCGGGGGCCGAGCACCTTGCCGAGCCGGCCGACCTGGCCCATCAGCTCCGGGGTCGCGACGGCCGCGTCGAAGTCGGTGTACCCGCCCGCGACCTTGTCGATGAGCTCGGTGCCGCCGACCTCGTCCGCGCCGGCCGCGATCGCGGCCTCGGCCGCGGTGCCCGTCGCGAACACGATCACGCGCGCCGTCTTGCCGGTGCCGTGCGGGAGGATGACCGTGCCGCGGACCATCTGGTCCGCCTTGCGCGGGTCGACGCCGAGCTTGAGCGCGACCTCGACCGTCGAGTCGAACCGCTTGCTGCCGGTCTGCCTGGCGACCGCGACGGCCTCCGAGGGGGTGTAGTACTTGCCGTCCTCGATGAGGGCGGCGGCGGCGCGATAGGCCTTCGACTTCTGAGCCATGACTACGCCTCCACCGTGATGCCCATGGAGCGGGCGGTGCCCGCGATGATCTTCTCCGCGCCGGCGAGGTCGACCGCGTTCAGGTCGACGAGCTTCTCCTGCGCGATCGCGGTCACCTGCTCCTTCGTGAGCTTCGCGACCTTGACCGTGTGCGGGGTGCTCGACCCCTTCGGGACGCCCGCCGCCTTCTTGATGAGCTCCGCCGCCGGCGGCGTCTTCAGGATGAACGTGAACGAGCGGTCCTCGTAGACCGTGATCTCGACCGGGATGACGTTCCCGCGCTTGTCCTGCGTGGCGTCGTTGTACGCCTTGCAGAACTCCATGATGTTGACGCCGTGCTGACCGAGCGCCGGGCCGATGGGCGGGGCCGGGTTGGCGGCGCCGGCCTGGATCTGCAGCTTGATCAGACCCGTGACCTTCTTCCGAGGTGCCACAGTGGTTCTCTTCTCTTGTCGTTCCTGCGCTTCGGCTCGGGCCTCCGGCCCTCGCCTCCCGCTAGACGGATGCCTACGGTTCCCGGCCGCTCCCGTCGGCAGCTGGGGCGAGACCCTGGCGCCGGGAAGAGCGACCGGACAAGTGTACTCGCTCGCCGGCCGCTCCGGAACCGGCGGACGGGGCCGGCTCAGCCGAAGAGGCGCAGCACGTTGCCGACCATCGCGATCACGATCAGCACGACCCCGGCGCCGAGCAGCCCGACGACGAACCAGGTGAACGACTTCACCGGCGCGGGGGCCGGCCGCGGCGCCTCGGCCTGCGGGAACGTCCGGTCCGGCGCGCCCGCGGCGTCCCACTCCTCGCCGGGCGCGTCGGCGCCGGGGAGGCCGGCCGGGTCCCCGGGCTCGCGATCGCTCATGGGTCGAGGGTAGGACGGTCGCGGCCGCTCAGCGCGCCTCGGGTCGCACGACGCCGACCGTCGCGTCCTTCGGGAAGCGCACGCGGCCCTCGTCGTTGACGACCGGGTAGCCCTCCCTGGCCCAGTACTCGTAGCCGCCGATCAGCTCGCGGACGGGATAGCCGAGCCTGGCGAACTCGAGCGCGCCCTTGTGCACGGCGTTGCAGCCGGGACTCCAGCAGTAGACGACGACCGGGGTGCCGACCGGGATCTCGACGGGCGCCCTCGCGGCGATCTCGGAGTAGTGCATGTGGACGGCGTTCGCGGCGCGGCCCTGGGCCCAGGCCTCGTCGGTGCGGACGTCCACGAGGACGAAGTCCTCCCCGGCCTTCATCGCGGCGTACACGTCGGCGCCGTCGGTCTCGGCGTGCAGCCGGGCGCTGAAGTGCGCGGCGAGCTGCTCGGGCGAGGCGGGGGTGGCCATGGTCGAGGGCGTGCTCATGCCGCGAGCCTACGCGCGAGCGAGGAGGCGGGCGCGGGCATGACGTCGGGCGGTCCGGCCGTCGACGTCCTCAGAGCTTCGTGACCTGCTCGAAGCCGAGGGTGACCGGGGTCTCGCGCTCGAACAGGGAGACGAGGACGGTGAGCTTGCCGGCGGCGGCGTCGATCGCGTCGATCGTGCCGGGCAGGCCCGCGAACGAGCCCTCCTTGATCGTGATGGTCTCGCCGACCTCGTAGTCGATCTCGGCCGGGATGACCCGCGCGGCGGCCTTGCCGCCCTTGCCCGCGACCGCGCCGCGGCCCGCCGCGACCGGCGCCTCGGCGACCTGGACGAGCGACTTCAGCATGCCGAACGCCTCGTCGAAGCGCAGCGGCACCGGGTTGTGGGCGTTGCCGACGAAGCCCGTGACGCCGGGGGTGTGCCGCACGGCCGACCAGGAGTCCTCGTTCAGGTCCATCCGGACGAGCACGTAGGAGGGGATGCGCACCCGGTTCACGAGCTTGCGCTGGCCGTTCTTGATCTCGACCACGTCCTCCATCGGGACCTGGACCTCGTAGATCGAGTCCTCCATGCCGAGCGAGATGCGGCGGTTCTCGATGTTCTGCTTGACCGACTTCTCGAAGCCGGCGTAGGAGTGCACGACGTACCACCTGCCGGGCTTCGCGCGCAGCTCGAGCTTGAAGTCCTCGTAGGGGTCGACCTCGACGACCGCCTCGGCGTCCTCGTCGGCGTCCGCCGCCTCGACCTCGTCGAGCAGCGCCTCCACGGCGGCCTCGGCCTCGTCCTCGGAGTCGATCTCGAGCGCGTCCTCGACCTCGGCGTCCGCCTCCGGGTCGTCGACGTGCTCGAGCGGCGCGGCGGCCGCGTCGAGCGCCTCGACCAGGTGCTGGATGTCGTCGTTCTCAGTCATGACAGTGTTCCTCGATGCAGAAGACCGGCCTGCGCCGGCACGTCTAGAAGTGGTAGCTGGCCGGATCCCCGAAGACCAGGGCGACGACCCAGCCGAATCCGAAGTCGAAGCCCGTGACGAGCGCCATCATGATGACGACGAAGACGAGCACGACGAGGGTGTAGGACACGAGCTCCTTGCGGGTGGGGGTGACCACCTTCCTGAGCTCGGCCATCACCTGGCGCACGAAGAGCCCGATGCGGGCGAAGAATCCCTTCTTCGCCGCACGCTCCTTGCGCGCGGTCGCGACGACGTCCTCGCTGGGCTCGTCGACCACGTCACGTGGGGCCAAGATCTCACCTTCCTTACGCCATGCGGCTGGCAGGGCGGACAGGACTCGAACCTGCAACCTGCGGTTTTGGAGACCGCTGCGCTACCAATTGCGCCACCGCCCTAGGCCTCGTCGCGCCCGGTTCCGAGCACGGCGAAGTATGGGATTTTGCAACCCCGGCCGTCCAGTGTACGCGATCGGGCAGGGCGCGGGCGACCCGGCTCCGGCACGGGACTCGCCCCTACGATGGACGCCGTGACCCCGTTCCCGCGCATCGCGCCGCGCATCGCCGCCATCGCCGAGTCCGCCACGCTCAAGGTCGACGCGAAGGCCAAAGCCCTGCAGGCGGCCGGGCGGCCGGTCATCTCGTACGCGGCCGGCGAGCCGGACTTCCCGACCCCCGCGAACGTCGTCGAGGCGGCGGAACGCGCCGTCCTGGACCCGAGGAACCACCGGTACACCCCGGCGGCCGGCCTCCCCGAGCTCCGGGAGGCGATCGCGGCGAAGACCGCCCGCGACTCCGGCTGGAGCGTCGAGCCGGCCCAGACCATCGTCACCAACGGCGGCAAGCAGGCCGTCTACCAGGCCTTCGCGGCGATCGTCGGCGACGGCGACGAGGTGCTCGTCCCCACGCCGTACTGGACGACCTACCCGGAGGCGATCCGGCTCGCCGGCGGCGTGCCGGTCGACGTCTTCGCCGGCGCCGAGAACGGCTACAAGGTCACCGTCGAGCAGCTCGAGGCCGCGCGGACCCCGCGCAGCAAGGTGCTGCTGTTCGTCTCCCCCTCGAACCCGACCGGCGCCGTCTACTCCGCGGAGGAGACCCGGGCGATCGGCGAGTGGGCCGACGCCAACGGGCTGTGGGTGATCTCGGACGAGATCTACCAGAACCTCACCTACGACGAGCTGGCCGGTCGGCCGGCGCCGTCGATCGTCGGCGAGGTGCCCGCGCTCGCCGACCGCGCGATCCTGGTGAACGGCGTCGCGAAGTCCTACTCCATGACCGGCTGGCGGCTCGGCTGGATGGTCGGGCCCGCGGACGTGATCAAGGCCGCCGCGAACCTGCAGTCGCACCTCACGAGCAACGTCAACAACATCGCGCAGCGCGCCGCGATCGAGGCGCTCACCGGCCCGCAGGACACCGTCGAGGAGATGCGCCTCGCCTTCGACCGCCGGCGGCGCGCGATCGTCGAGGGCCTCTCCGCGATCCCGGGCTTCCAGGTGCCGGTGCCGGCCGGCGCGTTCTACGTCTACCCGGACGTGACCGCGCTGCTCGGGCGCGACTGGGGCGGCGTCGCGCCGACCACGAGCCTCGAGCTCGCCGACCTCATCCTCGACCGGGCCGAGGTCGCCGTCGTGCCGGGCGAGGCGTTCGGGCCGTCCGGCTACCTGCGCCTGTCCTACGCGCTCGGCGACGCCGACCTCGCGGAGGGCGTCGCGCGACTGGCCCGCCTGTTCGGCGCGGCCTGATCGCGGCCGGGCGCCGTCAGTAGCTCGGCGGCGCGTAGACCGGGGCGGCGTAGGCCTCCGCCGGTTCCCGCCGGCTGCCGAACGCGCCGGCGAGGATCACGACGACGAGCCGCACCAGCACCCCGAGGGCGGTCGTCAGGATGAGCGCCGGCACGGCGTCGAACATGGTGGCGAACAGGTTGCCGAGGAAGAAGGCGCCGAACATCAGGCCGAAGCCGATCGGGATCGTCCACAGCGTGTGCCACCTCCGGTTGCCGGCGATCGTGTACGCGATCACACCGGCCGCGACCTCGACCGCGACCGGCAGCGCGGTGAGCGCCGCCGCGAGCAGCTGGGTGTCGGCGCCGGCGCCGAACGCGGCGAGGAAGGCGAGCGAGATCTGCGCGCCGAGCGTCCACCAGAGCGCGAGGCCGAGGAGGGCGAGGCCGACCAGGAGCACGACGACGGCGCCGGCCTTCCGTCCGCCGCCGCGGCCGGTGACCAGCGCCGCGATGATCGCGACGACGAACGGGATCGCCTCGAACCCGAGCGAGACCCAGATCAGCCGGGTGAAGAAGTCGTCGTTCAGGGCGCCGTCGACGAGCACGACGCCGAGCAGCGGCAGCAGGGTGACGACGGCGTAGGTCGCCAGCCAGACGATCGCCGCGATGACCCACCAGCCGCGCTCGCCGCCGCTCAGCCGCGCACCGGGCGGCGGCGGCACCAGGTAGACCGGCGCCGCGGCCACGGGGGCGACCGGACCGGTCGGATGGGCGGGGATGGGCGGGACGGGTGCCGCCGCGGGGCCGGTCCAGTTCGCGTGCTGCGCCGCCTGCCCGGCGAACTCGGGGCGCTCGGCCGCGATGCGTTGCAGCTCGACGGTCTCCGTCGCGGGGTCGAACAGCGCGTTCCAGTCCTCGGTGCGATCCGCCATGGCGGGAAGCCTATCGATCCGGCCCGCTCCCGGGAATGGTCTCAGGCGCCGAGGATCGTCGGCTCCGGCCGCAGGTTGATGCCGAACTCCTGCGAAACCCGCAGCTGCACGAACTCGGCGAGCTGCACGATCTCGCGCGCGAGCGCCCCGCCGGTGTTCACGATCGAGAGGGTGTGCCGGGGCGAGACCGCGGCCCGCGAGCCCGGCAGCGCGAAGCCGCGGGCGATGCCGGCGTGCTCGATGAGCCACGCGCCGGACAGCTTGACGTCGCGCCGGTCGGGGTACCGCCGCAGCCGGGGGCCCTCCTCGAGCGGCGCGGCGAGATCCGCCTCCTCCGGCGCCACCGGCCACCGCGGGGCGTCCGCGGGCAGGCCCCGCGCCCAGTTCTCGTCGACGACGGGGTTCAGGAAGAACGAGCCGCAGCTCGGCAGCGCTCCGTCGTCGAGCATCCCCTTCGCGCGGCGCAGCTCCAGCACCGCCTCCCGGATCCGGTCGACCGGCGCGGACGCGCCGACCTCGACGCCGAGGGCGCCGGCCAGCTGCTGGTACCCGACGACGCCCTCCCGGCTCGGCGTCAGCGCCAGCTCGACGGAGACGACGACGCCCTCCCGGCCGCGCTTCAGCGCCGAGGTGCGGTAGGCGAGCCCCAGCTCCGCGACGGGCACCTGCTGCGTCCGACCGCTCGACGGCTCGAGGAGCTCGACCGCGTGCAGCACGCCGGAGAGCTCCTGCCCGTAGGCGCCGATGTTCTGCACCGGGGCGGCGCCGACGGAGCCGGGGATGCCGGACAGCGCCTCGACCCCGGCGAGGCCGCGCAGCACGGCGAACGCGACGACGTCGTCCCACCGCTCGCCCGCCGCGACCCGCAGGTGGACGCGGCCGTCGTCGGCGGCGATCGGCTCGATGCCGCGCAGGCCCGCGGTGAGCACGACCGTCGCGTCCACGCCCTCGTCGGGGGCCACGACGTTCGACCCGCCGCCGAGGACGAGCCACTCCTCGCGGTCGGCGATCGCCGCCCCGACCGCGTCGGCCAGCTCGCCGGCCGACGCGGGGCGGACGACCTCCCGAGCCGGGCCGCCGACCCGCATGGTGGTCAGCTCGGCGAGATCGGTCACACCCGCTCCGCGGGCCGAGCGGGCAACGCGGCCCCCGCGTCGAGACCGCTCACCGTCACCTGCGCCTTCCCGAGGACCGTCTCGTCGCCCGAGGTGACGGCGAGGTCGATCCGCGCGGTGCCGGCCTCGGCGTCGAGCGCGCCGACCTTCGCGACGACCCGGACGTCGGCCCCGGTCTCGGCGTCGACGACGACCATGCGCGTGAAGCGGACGCCGTACTCGGCGATGCGTGCGCCGCCGCCGATCGCGGCCACCCAGTCGACGACCGGCTGGACCGCGAGGCCCATCGTGAGCATGCCGTGCGCGATGACGCCCGGCAGGCCGACGGCCGCGGCGACCTCGTCGTCCTGGTGGATCGGGTTCTGGTCGCCCGACGCGTTCGCGTAGGCGAGCAGCGAGGCGCGGGTGAGGTGCGCCTCGCGCTCCGCGACGACGTCGCCGACCGCGAGCCCGCTCACGACCCGCCTCCGACGAGCAGCATCGAGGTCGCGGTCGCGACCGTCTCGCCGGACGCGTCGGCGATGCGCGTCTCGGCGGTCACCATGGCGTTCGCGCCGAGCGTCCGGATGCCGGTGACGCTCATCGTGCCGGTCAGCTCGTCGCCCGGCACGATCGGACGGGCGAGGGCGAAGCGCTGCTCGCCGTGCACGACGTCGCGGATCTCGAAGCCGGCGTCCGGGTCGGCCAGCAGCGCGTCGAGCGCGGCCTGCTGGACGACGATCGCGAACGTCGGCGGCGCGATCGGCGCCGCCGGGTCGCTCGCGCCGACCGCGGCGGCGAACTCCGCGATGCGCGCCGCGGTGACGAGCAGCGGCGCCGTCGGCGGGTAGACGCGACCCTGCAGATCGGGGTTCACCGGCATGCGCTCAGCCTACCGAGGCGCCGCCTGCGGCACCTCCGCCGATGGGGCAGGAGAATCGGAGGGTGGGCGCGGAGCGGATCGGGATCGTCGGCGGCGGCATCGTCGGGATCGCGCTGGCGCGCGAGCTGACGCTGCGGGGCCTCGGCGAGGTGACCGTGCTGGAGAAGGAGCACCGCCTCGCGGAGCACCAGACCGGCCACAACTCGGGCGTCGTGCACGCGGGCCTCTACTACAGGCCGGGCTCGCTGAAAGCGCGACTGTGCGCGATCGGCCGGCGCACGATCCGCGAGCTCTGCCAGGAGCGCGGCCTGCCCTACCGCGAGGTCGGCAAGCTCGTCGTCGCGGTCGACGAGTCCGAGCTCGAGCCGCTGGCGGAGATCGAGCGCCGCTCCCGGGAGAACGGCGTGCCCGACCTCGCACGCATCGACGACGTCGGCCGGCTGCGCGAGATCGAGCCGCATGTGGCCGGCATCGCCGCGGTCCACTCGCCGCACACGGCGATCGTCGACTACTCGACGATCACCGAGGCGATGGCGCAGGACGTCCGTGCGGCCGGCGGGCGCATCCTGCTCGGCCAGGAGGTCACCGCCATCGCCGAGGAGCATGGCCGGGTGCGCGTCGTCACCCCGTACCTCGAGGAGGAGTTCGACCGGGTCATCGCCTGCGCCGGCCTGCAGTCCGACCTCGTCGCCGGCCTCGTCGGCGCGGACCCGAGCCCGAAGATCCTGCCGTTCCGCGGCGAGTACTGGGCGCTCTCCCCCGAGGCGAACGACCTGTGCCGGGGCATGATCTACCCGGTGCCGGATCCGAGGTTCCCGTTCCTCGGCGTGCACTTCACCCGCGGCGTCTACGACGACGTGCACCTCGGCCCGAGCGCCGTGCCCGCGCTCGCGCGCGAGGGATACAACTGGCGGCGGATCTCGATGAGGGACACCTGGGCGTCGCTGACCTGGCCCGGAGCCGGAGCGCTGTTCCGCAAGCACTGGTACATGGGCGTCGACGAGGTCAGCGCCTCGCTGATCAAGCGTCGCTACTTCAACAAGGCCCGGAAGTTCGTGCCCGAGCTGCGGATGCAGGACATGGTCGGCAAGTCGACCGCCGGTGTCCGCGCCCAGGCCTGGGACCGCGATGGCACCCTCCTCGACGACTTCGCCGTCGATCAGATCGGGCGCGTGACCGTGCTGCGCAACGCCCCTTCCCCCGCCGCAACCTCGTCGATCGCGATCGCCGGCTATCTCATCGAGCACCATCTGACGACCTGAGCCGCTC
Organism: Micrococcales bacterium 73-13; assembly: GCA_001898855.1. Lineage (GTDB taxonomy): Bacteria > Actinomycetota > Actinomycetes > Actinomycetales > Microbacteriaceae > 73-13. Next base: position 86,659 of record MKVN01000023.1, on the reverse strand, counting down.
GTCGGACTAGGGTCGGAACCGGTCGAAGCAGTCCAGCCGCGCAAGGAGGCAATCATGGCCGAAGCCCAGGTCCGCATGGTCGTCCTGTCCACCGACGACCTCGACGAGTCGATCGCGTTCTACGAGTCGCTCGGGTTCCCGCTCAAGTTCCGCGACGGCTCGCACTTCGCCGCGCTCGACGGCGGCAGCATCACGCTCGCGCTCGCGACGGCCGTCGACCATCCGATCCACGGGCAGGTCGTCGTCGGGATCAAGACCGACGACGTCGACGGAGCCGCGAAGGCGATCGAGGAGGCCGGCGGCGGCGTCGCCCGTGCCCCCTACAACGACGCGCACGAGCGCCGGGCGGTCGTCTACGACAACCAGGGCAACGGGCTCGTCTTCTACAAGTCGCTGTAGCGCGAGCGCCGCTGGGGCCCTCAGGCCGACGGCATCGCGCCGGCCGGCCGAGTCGAGAGCGCTGTGAGCGCCGCGCCGAGCGCGAAGCCGAGCGCGAGCGCGACGCCGTGGGCGTCGCCGGCGGCGATGAGCACGACGGCGGCCGCGAGCTGCAGCGCCGCGGCCCAGCGCTGCAGCGCGCCGCCCTCGAGGGCGAGCCGGGCGCTGACCGCCATGAGCAGCCCGTCGCTCGCGAACGAGGTGCCGCCGCCGGGCCCCCATCCGAGCGCGGCGAGGTTGAGCACCGCCGAGCAGCCGACGAAGAGCAGCGCCGCCCGCCACCACCCCCAGACGGCGTCGCCCGCGAGCATGACGAGCGCCACCACGACGAGGTTGAAGACCGCGGCGGCGAGTCCGCCGTCCTGGGCGAGCAGCGCGGTGAGCACCCGCCACCACTGCCCGTGCTGCAGCGTCGCCTCCGGGTCGCGCATCAGCGCGGCGCCGAGCTGCGGCCAGGCGAACTGCCCGAGCGACGGGATCCCGATCACGACGACCGCGACGATCGCCGTCCAGGGCCGGCGCACTGCGGAGCGCCAGATCGGCCGCGCGGTCGCGCCGACGAACAGCGCCAGGACGACGATCGTCAGCACGACGCCGAGCACGCTCCCGCCCGAGGTGTCCATCACGACAGGCTAGGGCCGGCAGGGCGGGAACCCGGGGCGTCGCGGGAACTCGCCGATCCCGGGCCGGACCGCGGCGGAACGGCGTGCCGCCCGCCGCCGCGCGGCCGGACGGATCAGTCGAGCAGGATCCCGATGGCGGGCCGGTCGGCGTCGCCGCCGTCGACGCGGGCCCGTAGCGTGAGCAGGCGTCCGAGGAGCGCGTCCCTCGAGATCTGCGCCCGGACGTCGTCGATGAGCGGGTCCTCCCGGCTCATATGGCCGGCGACCGCCGTCCGGCCGCCGGCCTCGAACAGCACGACCCCCACGTCGCTGCGGTCGGACGCGTCGTCGAGCACGAGCAGGAGGACGGCGCGCAGCTCCGAGTCGATCGATCCCCGCCTTCGCCACTCGGTCACGACGTCGCGGATCCCGTCCTGGTGCAGGACCTCGCCGGACACCGCGATCGCGTCGTCGAAGGGGTCGAGCCTCACCTGGTCGAACGCGGTCGGCGGGGTCGGCAGGTAGACGTCCGCG
>MKVN01000023.1:0-85047 GCA_001898855.1 Micrococcales bacterium 73-13 | reverse complement strand
AATTCCGGGAATCGGATCCCGTCGATCGTGAACGACTTCGTCGCGGCGTGATCTCCCACCTCGGGAGGGTAGCGCGCCGTGCCCGCCGTGACGAAACGGATCGCGGATCGGCTGCGCCGGGCGGAGGCGGACCGGCTCGGCGCCTCGCGTTCCTTGTAGCTCGGGGGAGCATCGATCTCCCGACCTCACGATTATGAGTCGTGCGCTCTAACCATCTGAGCTACCGAGCCGAGCCCCCTGTGGGAATCGGACCCACCACCTCTTCCTTACCAAGGAAGTGCTCTACCAATGAGCTAAGGGGGCGCGATCGCGGCCGGAGGCCGCGAAAGCACCAGGAGAGTCTACAGTCCGCAGGGGAGGTCTCGATACGGCGACGGCGCCGCCCGCGCGGCCCGCCGGGATAGCCTCGCAGCATGGTCCGAGGTCGCGAGTGGTGGCGCACCGCCGTCATCTATCAGATCTACCCGCGCTCGTTCGCCGACGCGGACGGCGACGGCATCGGCGACCTGCGGGGCATCACGAGCCGGCTGCCGGCGCTGCGGGAGCTCGGCGTCGACGCGGTGTGGCTGTCGCCGTTCTTCCGCAGCCCGCAGCGGGACGCCGGCTACGACGTGTCCGACTACACGAGGGTCGACCCGCTGTTCGGCACGCTGAAGGACTTCGACCGCCTGATCGAGACCGCGCACGAGCTCGGCCTGCGCGTCATCGTCGACATGGTGCCGAACCACACCAGCTCCGACCACCGCTGGTTCCGCGAGGCGCTGGACTCGCCGCCTGGGTCCCGGCAGCGCGAGCGCTACATCTTCCGCGACGGCCGCGGGAAGGACGGCGACCGCCGGCCGAACAACTGGCGGTCCGTGTTCGGCGGCCCGATGTGGGACCGGGTCACCGGCGAGGACGGCCGGCCGGAGCAGTGGTACCTGCACATCTTCGACTCGAGCCAGCCGGACCTGAACTGGGAGAACCCGTGGGTCCGCGAGCGGTTCAAGGACATCCTCCGGTTCTGGCTCGACCGCGGCGTCGACGGCTTCCGGGTCGACGTCGCGCACGGCATGATCAAGCAGGCCGGGCTGCCCGACTACACGCCGCCGAAGGCCGGCGCATCGATGGGCGGCGGACGGCAGCGGGACCCGGAGCCCGACGACCCGCCGTACTGGGGCCAGGACGGCGTGCACGAGATCTGGCGCGAGTGGCACGACGTGCTCGCCGGGTACCCCGGAGACCGGGTGCTGTGCGCCGAGGCCTGGGTCGCGCCGCTCACCAAGATGGCGCTCTGGGTCCGACCGGACGAGATGCATCAGGCGTTCAACTTCGACTACATGTTCGCCGGTTGGGATGCAAGGGAGCAGCGCCGCGTCATCGACGAGTCGATCGCGGCGTTCGGCGCCGTCGGGGCCCCGCCCACCTGGGTGCTGTCGAACCACGACGTCATCCGGCACGCCTCGCGGCTCGCGCTCGGCGCCGACTCGCCGCAGGGCGACGGCATCGGGCCGAGGTCGAAGGGGAAGCCGGACCCCGTCGTGGGGCTGCGCCGCGCCCGCGCCGCGACCGCGCTCATGCTCGCCCTGCCGGGCGGCGCCTACCTCTACCAGGGCGAGGAACTCGGCCTGCCGGAGGCGATCGAGCTGCCCGACTCGGCCCGGCAGGACCCGACCTGGTTCCGCACCAGGGGGAGGAAGTACGGCCGCGACGGGTGCCGCGTGCCGATCCCGTGGGAGGCGGACGCGCCGGCGTTCGGCTTCTCCCCCACCGGCGCCGCCTGGCTCCCGCAGCCGGCCGAATGGGCGGCGCTCGCCCGCGACCGGCAGCGGGGCGTGCCCGGCTCGACGCTGACCATGTACCAGGACGCGCTGCGCCTGCGCCGCCGGGAGCGGCTCGGCTCCGGCGCGCTCGAGTGGCTGCCGGCCTTCGCCAGGAGCACGACGGTCGTCGCGTTCCGGAACCGCGGGATCACCGTCGTCGCGAACCTCGGGCGCCGTCCGGTCTCGCTGCCGGACGGCACGGTGCGGCTGGAGAGCGCACCGACGCACCTCGGCGCGAACGGGCGTCGGATGCTGCCGCCGGACGCGACGGCCTGGATCTCCTAGGGCTGCGCGACGGTCGTCGCGTCGGTGGCGTGCTCGGTGAGCCACTGGAACGGGTCGATCAGCGTCCCGTCCTGCTCGATGCCGAGGTGCAGATGCGCGCCGTAGGCGATGCCGGTGTCGCCGGTGAGCCCGACCAGGTCGCCCGCCTTGACGAGCTGACCGGGGTACATCGGCGACGACCCGTCGATCATGTGCCCGTAGATCGCGATGATCTGATGCCCGTCGACCGCGAACTGGATCTTCGCGTAGTAGCCGTAGCCGGTGTTGTCCCAGCCGATCCAGAGCACCACTCCGTCGGCGATCGCGCCGATCGGGGCGCCCTCGCCGGGGATGAAGTCGATGCCGGAGTGGAAGCCGCCGTACGCGTCCGAGTAGCCGAAGCCGCTCGTGATCGGCACCGAGTGGTCGAACGGCCAGCGGATCGCTCCGGCGGTCGGCACGAAGCCCGGCGCGAAGCCCTGGCCGGAGGCCTGGTAGCGCGCCCGCTCGGCGTCGGCGAAGGACTGGCTGGCGTAGCCGTCGCGATCCCTCGGCGCCTCGGCGGCGATGACCGTGTCGGCGACGTCGAGGCCCTGCTTCGCCTCGACCACACCGGGGTCGGTGGAGAGATCGCTCGCCGCGACCGGCGCCGCGGAGCCGAGGACGTTCGCCGGCAGCGACACGGCGACCGCGAAGGCGGCGGCGACCGCCATCACCCCGACCGAGACCACGGCCCGGCCGATCGAGCGGAGCCGACGGCGCGGGCGGCGCGGGCGGCGCGCCTCGGTCGGATGCGAGGTCCGCGGCCGCGGCGCGGGCACGGACCGCGCGGGCGGCGCCTCGGCGGTCGAGGCGTCGGGCATCGGGACGTCGGGGGTCGACGCTTCGAGGACCGGCGCCGGTGCCGGCGCGGCCCCGAGCGGCTCGGCCGCGCGGACCTCGGCGGCGCGCTCCGCGGCACGGCGCTCACGGCGGGAGGCGAAGACGGGTGCGGCGGGCACGTCGGCCTCGCCGTCCTGCACCACGCCACTCCTCAGGATGTCTCCCCGCGTCGCACCGGCCCCCTCGACCGACACGACTCACACCACCATCCCCCGACAGGCCTCCGAGTATATCGAGCGGGCCCGCGCCGGACCAGACCCCTCCGCGCCCCGGAGGCGGGTCAGGCGCCGGCGGCCGCCAGCAGCGCGCGGAGCTCGTCGGCGATGCCCGGCGCGACCGCGACCACCAGCCGCCGCCCGTCGCGGACGTCGTCGCGCCGCACGACCGCGCCGGCCTCCTCGGCGACCAGCGCCCCCGCCGCGAAGTCCCACGGCTGCAGACCCCGCTCCCAGTAGCCGTCGAGCCGGCCGGCCGCGACGTCGCAGAGGTCGATCGCGGCGGAGCCGGCCCGGCGCAGGTCCCGGACCGAGCCGATCACCCGGGCCGCGGTCTCCGCCTGCGCGACGCGCTCGCGCGCGTCGTAGGCGAACCCGGTCGCCACCAGCGCGGTGCCGAGCGCCCGGGCGCTCGTCGCGGCGATCGGCGCGCCGTTCCGCGTCGCGCCGTGGCCCAGCGCCGCGGAGCAGGTCTCGCCCGTCGCGGGGATCGCGACGCAGCCGGCGAGCGCCCGCCAGGCGCCCGGGTCGTCGCCCTCGACGACGGCGACGCTGACCGCCCAGGCCGGTCGGTCGTAGAGGTAGTTGACGGTGCCGTCGATCGGGTCGACCACCCAGGTGAGCCCGCTCGAGCCGGCCGCGGCGTCCGACTCCTCGCCGAGGAACGCGTCCTCCGGGCGGGCCTCGGCGAGCCGCGTCCGGATCAGCGCCTCGACCTCGCGGTCGGCCGCCGTGACGATGTCCACCGCCGACGACTTGGTGGCGGCGACGGCGACGCCGTTCCGACGCCGTCGCATGGCGAGCGCCGCGCCCTCGCCCGCGAGCGCGACGGCGAGGTCGCGCAGCGCGATGGGATCGGGCGCCGTCATGGCATTCACCCTACGGGCGAGCCGACGGCGACCCGGCGAGGTCGGGGCGGGCGATCGAGCGTCGCCCGCCCCGCCGCACTCGATCCGGAGCGGCTAGGCGCGCTTCCGTCCGAAGATCAGGCCCCAGATGAGCAGCACGATGAGCGCGCCGACCACCGCGAAGAGCCAGGTGTGCCAGGACCAGAACTCCGCCAGGCCGGTCCCGGTGACCGCGCCGGCGATCCAGCCGCCGAGCATCGCGCCCACCACGCCGAGCAGCAGGGTCGCGATCCAGCCGCCGCCCTGCTTGCCCGGCAGGATCAGCTTCGCGATCGCCCCGGCGACCAGGCCAAGGACCAGGAATGCGAGGAAGCCCATCAGGAGCTCCTTCCGTCGTCGTCGATACGGACCGCCAACCCTACGACGGACCGGGCGTGCGGGACGGAACCTGTCGGGTTCCTACAAGACGACGACAGGTGTCGGAGAGCGCCGGGCCGCCCGCGCCAGACCCTCCGCCGGCGCCGGGGCGCCGGGGTCGAGATCGAAGTGGCAGGTGAGGGATTCGAACCCCCGAAGCTCTCGCGTCTGATTTACAGTCAGATCCCTTTGGCCGCTTGGGAAACCTGCCGAATGCCCGTCAATCATACGGGGTCGCGGGCCCCGGTGGCGCCGGGTCCGCCGCCCGGCGGCTCCGCGGCCGTGTCGCCCCGGAGCGCCGACGAGCCGACGCCCGCCCGAGCCGCATCGCCAGGACGGCTCCGGTCGCTAGCATCTACGGCATGGCCGACTCGACATTCGACATCGTGAGCAAGGTGGACGCGATGGAGGCGAAGAACGCCGTCGACCAGGCGCAGAAGGAGATCGCGCAGCGCTACGACTTCAAGGGCGTCGGCGCGGAGGTCGACTGGTCGGGCGCCGAGCGGCTGCTCGTCAGGGCGAGCACCGAGGAGCGCGCGAAGGCGGTGCTCGACGTCGTCGAGTCGAAGCTCGTCAAGCGCGGCATCTCGCTCAAGTCGCTGGACGTCGGCAAGCCGTACGCGAGCGGCAAGGAGTTCCGCATCGAGGTGGGGCTGAAGAACGGCATCTCCTCCGACGACGCGAAGACGGTCGCCAAGATCATCCGCGACGAGGCCCCGAAGTCGGTCAGAGCGCAGATCCAGGGCGACGAGCTGCGGGTCTCCGGCAAGTCGCGGGACGACCTGCAGGCGACGATCGCGCTCCTGAAGGGCAAGGACGTCGACATCGCGCTGCAGTTCGTGAACTTCCGCTGACAGGCGAAGAGGAGACATGCCCGGCCCGCTCAGGAGCGACGACCAGCTGACGGTCGACTCCGGAGGGTTCCTCTGGGACATCGACCTGCCGGACTGGGTCTACTGGAGCTATCTCGTCTTCACCATCCTGCTGCGCGTCCTCGCCGTCATCGTCGTGCCGCGCAACCGCCGGCCGCAGACGGCGGCGGCCTGGCTGCTGGCGATCATGTTCATCCCGGAGATCGGCTGGATCATCTTCCTGCTCTTCGGCTCGCGGCATGTCGGGCGGCGGCGCCGGGAGCGCCAGGCCGAGGTGAGCCGGTTCATCTCGCAGACCACGCACGGCATCGAGTTCGTCGCCGACCGCGCGCACTGGCCGGAGTGGCTCGAGCCGATCGGCGACCTGAACCGCGCGCTCGGCGCGATGCCGCTCGTCGGCGGCTCGACCGCGACGGGGTTCTACCCCGACTACGAGGAGTCGATCGAGGCGATGACGCAGGCGGTGCGCGAGGCGACGCGGACCGTGCACGCCGAGTTCTACATCCTCGGGCTCGACCCGACCACGCTGCCGTTCTTCGAGGCGATGGCCGACGCGGTGCGCCGCGGCGTCACGGTGCGGGTGCTGCTCGACCACGTCGCGAACCTCCGGCTCCCGGTCTTCCGCAGGACGAAGCGCTTCCTGCGCGAGCACGGCATCATCTGGCAGCTGATGCTGCCGCTGCAGCCGTTCCGCGGCAAGTGGCAGCGACCCGACCTGCGCAACCACCGCAAGCTGCTCGTCGTCGACGGCAGCGTCGCCTTCACCGGCTCGCAGAACCTCATCGACTCCTCCTACGACAAGGCGTCGAACATCAAGCGCGGCCTGCACTGGAAGGACCTGATGGTCCGCTTCGAGGGGCCGATCGTCGGCGGCATCGACGCGCTCTTCATCACCGACTGGTACAGCGAGACCGGCGAGGTGCTGTTCTCCGAGATCGGCGAGGCGCCGCCGCAGGAGCACGACGAGACCATCGAGGCGCAGGTCGTGCCGAGCGGGCCAGGATTCGACGGCGAGAACAATCTCCGCCTGTTCAACGCGCTCGTCTACGCCGCCAAGCGCCGGCTCATCATCACCTCGCCGTACTTCGTGCCGGACGACTCGATGCTCTACTCGATCACCACGGCCGCGCAGAAGGGCCTGGACGTCCAGCTGTTCGTCTCCGAGATCGGCGACCAGGCGATGGTCTTCCACGCGCAGCGCAGCTACTACGAGGTGCTGCTGCGCGCCGGGGTGCGGATCTGGCTCTACTCGGCGCCGACGATCCTGCACGCGAAGCACTTCACGGTCGACGACGAGGTCGCGGTGGTCGGCTCGAGCAACATGGACATGCGCTCGTTCTCCCTCAACTACGAGATCTCCGTCATGGTGCGCTCGCGGCGGTTCGTGCGCCGCATCCGCGAGATCGAGGACGCCTACCGGGCGAGCTCCCGCGAGCTGACGCTCGAGGAGTGGATGCGGCGGCCGACGCGCTCGAAGGTGCTCGACAGCGTCGCGCGCCTCACCGCGGGCCTGCAGTAGCGACGCCGTCCCCGTTGACGGCCCGTCGCCGATGCCGTAACATATAACCAAATGGTTATAGAAATGAGCACCGAGCTCGCCGACGACGAGGTCGACCGGATCTTCCGGGCCCTCGCGGACGCGACCCGCCGGGACATCGTGCTGCGCACGCTCCGCGACGAGGTCTCGATCTCGGCGCTCGCGCAGGCCTACGACATGTCGTTCCCCGCCGTGCACAAGCACGTCGCCGTGCTGGAGCGGGCCGGCCTGGTGACCAAGCGCCCCAGCGGCCGCGAGCGGATCGTCCGCGGCAACCCCGACGCGATCCGGCGCGCGCAGCAGCTCCTCGACCGGTTCGAGCTCGTCTGGCGCGGCCGGATCGACCGCCTCGACGCGCTCTTCGCCGCCGAGGACGCGACCCCCTGACCCCTCCGAAAGGACCCCGAGATGCCCGTCACCTCCGTCGTCACCGACCCGGCCGCCCTCACCATGACCGTGGTCGCCGACTTCGCCGTGCCCGTCCGCCGGCTCTGGGACGCCTACGCCGACCCGCGCCGGATCGAGCGGTTCTGGGGCCCGCCGGAATGGCCGGCGAGGTTCACCCGGCACGACATGCACGTCGGCGGCCGCAGCCACTACGCGATGCACGGCCCCGACGGCGAGACCTCGCGCGGCTACTGGGAGTTCCTCGCCGTCGACGCCCCGCACGGCTTCACCGTCGTCGACGGCTTCGCCCTCGACGACCACTCGCCGGATCCGCGGCTCCCCGCGATGCGCGTCGTCTTCGACTTCGAGGAGACGGAGACCGGCTCGCGCCTGACCACCACCTCGCACTTCGACTCGGTCGATCAGCTCGAGCAGCTGCTCGGGATGGGCATGCAGGAGGGCATGCGGGCCGCCATGGGCCAGATCGACGAGGTCGTCGCCGAGCTGGCCGAGTACGCCGCCGGCGTCGCGACCGCGGCGCAGCTCCTCGGCGACACGCAGGTCCGGGTCGCCCGGGTCCTGCGCGCGCCGGTCGACCTGGTCTGGCGCGCCCACCACGACGCCGACCTGCTGCGGCGCTGGCTGCTCGGACCCGACGGCTGGACGATGCCGGTGTGCGAGGTGGCGACCGAGGTCGGCGACCGCTACCGCTACGAGTGGGAACGGATCGACGGCGGGGGCCGCTTCGGCTTCGAGGGCGAGCTCCTCGAGTCCGAGCCGCCGGTCCGCGCCGTCACGACCGAGCGCATGATCGGGACCGGCGGCCCCGCGACGCGCAACGAGATGACGCTGACGCCGCTGGCGGACGGCACGCTGCTCTCGATCGTGGTCGCCTACCCGGACGCGGCGGTCCGCGACGCGGTGCTCGCGACCGGCATGACCGACGGCATGGAGCGCAGCTACCAGCGGCTGGAGTCGCTCGCGACGGCCTGAGCCGCGGGGCGCGGGCCCGGGTCAGTCCTCGCCGCGGGAGACCCGGACCATCGCCTCGCGCGGCACGAGCTTGACGCGCGCCCGGCCCTCCGGCTCGCCGAGGGCGATCTCGTGCGCGTCGAGGCGATGCCAGCCCTCGAGGTCGGTCCAGGCGACGCCGCGCTCGGCGAGGAGGTCGACGATCGCCTGCTCGGCCGGCTCGGCCGGGGCCCACCAGTTCGCCTGGTCCCGGACCAGGTGCCCGACGGTCTCCATCGCGTCCGACTTGGTGTGGCCGATCAGGCCCACCGGGCCTCGCTTGATCCAGCCGGTCGCGTAGAGGCCAGGGACGACCTCGCCGGAGTCGTCGAGCACCCGGCCCTCGTGGTTCGGGATGACGCCGCGCCGCTCGTCGAACGGCACGCCGGGCAGCGGCGAGCCGAAGTAGCCGACCGCGCGGTAGACGGCCTGCACCGGGACCTCCCGGAGCTCGCCGGTGCCGCGCGCGCCGCCGACCCCGTCCGGCTCGGTGCGCTCGACGCGGATCGCCGCCACGGCGCCGTCCTCCCCCGCGACGAGCTCGACCGGCCTCGCCCAGAAGTGCAGCCGCAGCCGGCGGTCGGAGCCGGTCTGCGGCTCCTCCCGCCACTTCCGGAAGATCCGGTCGATGACGAGGATCTGCTTGTTCGACTCGATCGCCGCGCGCGCCGCCTCGTCGTAGTCGAAGTCCTCCTCCTCGACCACGAGGTCGACGCCGGGCAGCTCGCCGAGCTCCCGGAGCTCGAGCGGGGTGAACCGCACCTGCGTCGGGCCGCGGCGGCCGAAGACGTGCACGTCGGTCACCGGCGAGGCGCGCAGGCCGGCCTCGACGTTCGCCGGGATCTCGGTCGGCGCGAGGTCGTCGGGGTGCTTGGCGAGCATGCGGGCGACGTCGAGCGCGACGTTCCCGTTGCCGATCACCGCGATGGACCGGGCCGTCAGCGGCCACTCGCGCGGCACGTCGGGGTGCCCGTCGTACCAGCTCACGAAGTCGGCCGCGCCGTAGGACCCGGGCAGGTCGATGCCGGGGATCGCCAGGTCGGCGTCGCGCACGGCACCGGTCGCGAAGATCACCGCGTGGTAGTGCCGCTGCAGGTCCTCGAGCGAGAGGTCCTCCCCGAAGCGGACGTTCCCGAAGACGCGGATGTCCCCGCGGTCGAGCACCTCGCGCAGCGCCGTGATGATGCCCTTGATCCGCGGGTGATCCGGCGCGACCCCGTACCGCACCAGTCCGTACGGCGCCGGCAGCTGGTCGAAGAGGTCGATCGAGACGTCGAAGGCCCGCTCGTGCCGGAGCAGGATGTCGGCCGCGTAGATGCCGGCGGGGCCGGCGCCGACGATCGCGAGTCGCAGTCTGGTCACGTCTCCCCTAGGCATCCCGTTCGACGACCCGCTCGGCGAACTCGGTGAGCGCGCGCCGGACCGGGCCGGCGGGCAGCGTGCCGAGCGCGGCGACGGCCGCCTCGGCCCAGCGGCGCGCCTCGGCGATGGTCTGCGCGGCGACGTCGTGCGCGCGCAGCTCGGCGACGGCGGCGAGCAGCGCCTCCTCCCGACGGGCCCGCTCGGCGGGCTCGGCGGTCTCGGACGCCCCGGCGGTCGCGGCGTCGATCCGGGCGACGAGCCGAGCCGCGTCCGGGTCCGTCTCGGCCTGTCGCCGCAGCAGCAGCAGCGGCATGGTCGGCACGCCGGCGAGCAGGTCGGTGCCCGGCGCCTTGCCCGTCGTCTCGCGCGCGTCGGTGAGGTCGATCACGTCGTCGACGAGCTGGAACGCGATGCCGACCCGCTCCCCGTAGCGGCGCACCGCGTCGATGTGCATCGGATCGGCGCCGGAGAAGCGGACGCCGGACTCCGCGGCGGTCGCGATGAGGGAGCCGGTCTTGTCGGAGAGCACCTGCAGGTAGTGGTCGATCGGGTCGGCGCCCTCGGCCGGGCCGGCCATCTCGTGGAGCTGCCCCAGGCAGAGCCGCTCGAAGGTGTCGGCCTGCATCCGCAGCGCGTCGAGGCCGAGGTCGGCGATCATCCGGCTCGCCCTGGCGAAGAGCAGGTCGCCGGTGATGATCGCGATCGGGTTCCCGTAGACGGTGTGGGCGCTCGGCACCCCGCGGCGCAGCGCCGCCTCGTCCATCACGTCGTCGTGGTACAGCGAGGCGAGGTGGGTGATCTCGATCGCGGCGGCGGCGCGCACCACCTCGGCGGTGGCGCCCTGGCCGAGCTGGGCGGTGAGCAGCGCGAGCACCGGCCGCACGCGCTTGCCGCCCGCCTCCAGCAGATAGCGGCCGGAGGCGTCGGCCAGCTGGTCGGCGAAGCTGAGCTCCTCGTGCAGCACCCCCTCGACGAGGTCGAGGCCGTCCTCGATCGCGCGGACGAAGCGGCGCTCGCCGGGCAGCGCGAACCGGCGCTCGTCGAGGCCGAGCGAGGAGGCGAGGGCGCTCGAGCGGGACTCGGCGCCCTGGGCCCGTCGGGGGCTCACGAGGCCGTCGGCTTCCGCCGGCGGCTCGCCGTCCTGGCGAGGAGCTGCTCGTCGGACGGCTTGCGGCCGCGATGCATCGCGACGATGCCGGCCGTGAGGTTCCGGTACGCGACCTGGGTGAAGCCGGCGGCGCGCAGCCAGCCGGCGAGCGCGACCTGGTCCGGCCACGCCTCGATCGACTCCCCGAGGTACGCGTACGCCTCCGGATTCGAGCTCGTCCGGCGGGCGATCGCCGGCAGCACGCGCCGGAGGTAGCCGCCGTAGGTCGCGCGCACAATCGCGATCGGGGGCGTGGAGAACTCCGTGACGACGACGCGGCCGCCGGGCCTCAGCACCCGGTGCATCTCGGCGAGGGCGGCGTGCGGGTCGGCGAAGTTGCGCAGGCCGAAGCTGACGGTGACGGCGTCGAACCCGCCGTCCCCGAAGGGCAGCGCCTGCGCGTCGCCGGTCGCGAACTCGAGCGCCGGATGCCGGCGGCGCGCCTCCGCGATCATGCCGGCGGAGAAGTCGATGCCGACGACCTCGGCGCCGCGCTTCGCGAGCGCCGCGGTGCTCGTGCCGGTCCCGCAGGCGACGTCGAGCACCCGCTCGCCCGGCTTCGGGGCGATCGCCCTGACCGTCGCGGTCCGCCACAGCGGGGCGTTGCCCCCCGACAGGATCGCGTTCGTCAGGTCGTAGCGCCGGGCGACGCCGTCGAACATCTCGGCGACCTCGCCGGGCTCCTTGTCGAGGTTCGCGCGGGGCACGCGCCGAGTCTACCGGCCGCCCCTTTCCCCGCTCCCGCCCTCCGGCGGCCTCGGGGCGGGCGGCGCGGCGAGGTGCGCAGGAGGGCGAGAACTAGGCTTGCAGGGTGCCCGAGGTGCCGCCGACCGCGTTCGTCCGGGAGGGCCGCGGCTGGCTCGGCACCGGGCCGGCGGTCAGGGCGGACTTCGCCCGCGACGCCTTCCGCCGAGCCGCGCGCTGGTGGGCGCAGCACGTGCGGGAGCGCCGTCGCGCCGGATTCGACGGTCCGCTCGTCGCCTTCGGCGCCTTCTCGTTCGACCCGGCTTCGCCGGCTGGCGCGACCCTGTTGGCACCCGAGCGGGTGCAGCGGATCGAGGCGGGGCTGCCGCGGCTCGGCCGGGCGGGCCTGCCGACCGCGGCGGCGGAGGACGGCGCCATGTCGCCGCAGGACTATCTCCGCGCCATCGACCGGCTCCGCGCGGAGATCGCGGACGGACGCCTGGAGAAGGCGGTCCTCGCCCGCGACGTCGTCGTCCGGCCCGCCGGCGCAGTCGACGTCGGCGCGCTCCTCGACGCGCTCGCGGCGGCGCATCCCGGCGCCGCCGTGTTCGCCGTCGACGGCCTGGTCGGCGCGAGCCCGGAGACCCTCGTGACGGTGCACGAAGGGGTCGCGACGGCCCGGGTGCTCGCGGGCACCGCCGGCCCCGGCGAGGCGGACGCCCTCATCGGCAGCGACAAGGACCGCCGGGAGCACGAGCTCGCGGTGCGCAGCGTGACCGAGGCGCTCGCACCGCACGTGAGCGGCCTGGAGGCCTCGCCGGAGCCCTTCGTCCTCGAGCTGCCGCACCTCACGCACCTTGCCACCGACGTCCGCGCGGCGATCTCGGACGGCTCCGGCGTCCTCGAGCTGGTCGCGGCCCTGCACCCCACCGCCGCGGTCGCCGGCACGCCGGCGCGCGCGGCGCTGGCGGCGATCCACGAGCTCGAGCCGGTCGACCGCGGCCGCTACGCGGGACCGGTCGGGTGGGTCGACGCGGCGGGCGACGGCGAGTGGGCGATCGCGCTGCGCTGCGCGCAGCTGCGGCCGGACGGCACGGCGCACGCCTTCGCCGGCGCCGGGATCATGGCCGACTCGATCCCCGAGCTCGAGCTCGCCGAGACCGAGCTCAAGCTGCGCCCGATCCTGGAGGCCCTCGGCGCCCGTCGCTGAGAATTCGAGCAACCTGAGTTGCCAACTTGCCGATAGGCAACTATGGTTGCTCGCATGCCACCGGAATCGCAGGAGCCGATCGGAGACGTCGCCGACGATCTCGCCGCGGTCGTCGCGCTCCGCGAGCTCGCCGACCAGCTCGAGGACGCCGCCGTCGAGCAGGCGCTGCGGTCCGGCTGGGGCTGGGGCCAGGTCGCGGAGGCGCTCGGCGTCACCCGGCAGGCGGTGCACAAGAAGCACCTGCGGCGCCTCGAGCAGGCCGGTATCGACCTCAGGAGGCGGAATGTCTGAGTCGATCCCGAACCCCGGGCTCAGCGGCAGCATCCGTGGCGTCGCGCTCGCCGCGATCGTCGAGGCGCAGCGCCAGGGCCTCGCGATCGTCGAGGCGGAGCACGTCCTGCTCGCCCTCGCGGGCGACCGGCACACCTCGGTCGGACGGTTCCTCGAGGAGCACGGCCTCGACCACGCCGCGGTGCTCGACGCGCTGCGGCAGGAGCGCGTCCGGTCGCTGCAGGCGGTCGGGGTCGCCCCGCGCGACGCGAAGACGCTCTCCGCGACCCGCATCCAGCGACCGCGCTGGGGGGCGAGCGCGCGGACGGCCTTCGACCGGGCGCAGAAGGCGGCCTCGCGGTTCCGTCGCGGCCCGCACCGGCTGACGGCCTTCGACCTGCTGCACGGGATCCTCGGCGCCGAGCTCGGCACCGTCCCGCGCGCGCTCGCGTTCGCCGGCGTCGACCGCCGGGCGCTGCGCGACGACGTCGCCGCCCGGGTCGGCCTGGGCGACGCCCCCGCCGCCAACCCCTAGCCCACGACTCGCACCCAACACCACCACCCAACGACCGGGAAGGAGGGCACCGCTGTGCCTTCGACCACCCCATCCGAATGGGCGATCGAGGCCGACGGCCTCGTGAAGGCCTTCGGCGAGAACCGCGCCGTCGACGGCGTCGACCTGCGCGTGCGCACCGGCGCCGTCTACGGCGTGCTCGGCCCGAACGGCGCCGGCAAGACGACGACGATCTCCATGCTCGCGACCCTGCTGCGACCGGACGGCGGCAGCGCCCGCGTCTTCGGCCACGACGTCGTCCGCGAGGCCAACGCCGTCCGTCAGCTGATCGGCGTGACCGGCCAGTACGCGAGCGTCGACGAGAAGGTCTCCGGCCTCGAGAACATGATCGTGTTCGGCCGGCTGCTCGGCCTCTCCCACCGCGCCGCCAAGGCGAAGGGGCTCGAGCTGCTCGAGGCCTTCGGTCTCGCCGAGGCCGCGAAGCGCCCGGTCCGCAAGTTCTCCGGCGGCATGCGCCGGCGCCTCGATCTCGCCTCCAGCCTGATCGCGCGGCCGCCGCTGATCTTCCTCGACGAGCCGACGACGGGCCTCGACCCGCGCACCCGCGGGCAGATGTGGGACGTCATCCGGGCGCTCGTCGGCGGCGGCTCGACGGTCCTGCTCACCACGCAGTACCTCGACGAGGCGGATCAGCTCGCCGACCGGATCGCGGTCATCGACCGCGGCCGCGTCGTCGCCGAGGGCACCGCCGACGAGCTCAAGGGACTCGTCGGGAACGCCTCGCTGCTGCTGCGCGTCGTCGACGCGGAGCGCATCGACGACACGGTCCGCGCGATCCAGGAGGTGCTCGGGACGACCGCCACCGTCACGCCCGAGGCCGGTCGGCTCACCGCGCCGATGGCCGAGCCCGACCGGATCACCGACCTGCTCATCGCGTTCCGCGAGCGCGGCATCCGCCTCGCCGAGGTGAGCGTGGAGAAGCCGACGCTCGACGAGGTGTTCCTCACCATCACCGGCCACGACGCGGCCGACCAGACCGAGTCGGCCGCGGCCGACGACGACCAGGAGGAGGTCGCCGCATGAGCGCGATCATCGAGACCGAGCCCGCCGTGTTCCCGGCCGAGCTGCGGCGGCACGTGGGGCTGCGCGAGACGCTCTCGCAGACCCTGACGATGGCCTACCGGGCGCTCATCCGGCTGCGGCGCACGCCCGAGCAGTGGGCGGACGTGCTCATCATGCCGTTCATCTTCACCTTCATGTTCGCCTACCTGTTCGGCGGCGCGATCGCCGGCGGGGTCGAGGCCTACCTGCCGATGCTCATCCCCGCGATCATCGTCCAGGGCGTCGTGCAGGCCTCGGCGGTGACCGGCACGCAGCTGCGCGAGGACATGGACACCGGGGTGTTCGACCGATTCCGCTCGCTGCCGATGGCGCGCATCGCCCCGCTGGCCGGCGCGCTGCTCACGGACACGATCCGCTACGCCGTCATCACGGGGCTGACGATGCTCGTCGGCATGCTCATCGGCTGGCGGCCCGGCGGCGGCTGGGGCATCCTCGTCGCCTGCCTGCTCGTCATCATCACCTCGTGGTCGGTGAGCTGGATCTGGGCGCTGCTCGGCGTCAAGGCGCGCACGGCCGGCACGGTGCAGGGCATCGCGATGCTCATCATCATGCCGCTGACGTTCTTCTCCAACGCGTTCGTGCCGACCTCGACGCTCCCGGACTGGCTGCGCCCGGTCGCCGAGTGGAACCCGGTGTCGCACCTCATCACGGCGTTCCGCGAGCTCGCGAACGACGGCGTCTGGGGCGTCGACGTCTGGTGGACGCTGCTCGGCGCCGCGGTCATCGTCGCGATCTTCGCCCCGCTCGCCGTCCGCGCCTACATGCGCAAGGCGTAGCGGGCCGTCCCCGCACGGCCCGTCGGCCCGCGCGCAGGCGCGGGGTCGGCGGGTCGTGCCGGACGCGCGTCAGGAGGCGGCGAGCCGGGCCTTCTCGTGCTCGACGTCGAAGTCGGCCGGCGGCCACTGCAGGTCGATCTCGCGCAGCGCATCGAGCAGGATGCGGTGCACCGCCCAGCGGGCGTACCACTTCGCGTCCGCCGGGACGACGTACCAGGGGGCGTCCGGCGTCGAGGTGCGCTCGAGCGCGATCTGGTACGCGGCCTGGTAGTCGTCCCACAGCAGGCGCTCGTCGATGTCGCCCGGATTGAACTTCCAGTGCTTGTCCGGACGGTCGAGCCGGTCCTGCAGGCGCTTCCGCTGCTCGTCGCGCGAGATCTGCAGCATGACCTTGCGCACCAGCGTCCCGCCGGCGACGAGCCCGGCCTCGAAGTCGCGGATGATCCCGTAGCGCTGCTCGACGACCTCGAGCGGGCTCAGGCCGCGGACCCGGTGGATGAGCACGTCCTCGTAGTGCGAGCGGTCGAACACGCCGATGAGCCCCGGCTCCGGCAGCGCGCGGCGGATGCGCCAGAGGAAGTCGTGCGCGCGCTCCTGGGGGGTCGGCGCCTTGAACGCCGTGATCCGCACCCCCTGCGGGTCGACGAGCCCCACCACGTGCCGGATGATCCCGCCCTTGCCGGCGGTGTCGATGCCCTGCAGCACCAGCAGCACCGAGCGCGTGCCGCCGACCTTCGCGTCGGCGTAGAGGCGCTCCTGCAGGTCGGAGAGCTCGTCGGCGGAGTCCGTCAGCTCGCGCTCGGCGTGCGCGCGGTCGATGCCCGGCGTCGCGTCCGGGTCGACGTCCGCGAGACGGAATCCGGGGCCGACGGGCTCGAGCGCGCTCATCCCGCCACCGTACCGCTCGGCGTGCCGGAGCACCGCACGGCGATCAGTCCGGGAGCACGACCTCGACGACCGTGGGGCCGGCGCAGGCGCTGAGCGCCGGGTCGAGCTCGCCGCGGGTCTCGACGCGGCGGTGGTCCCAGCCGTAGGCGCGCGCGAGCCCCTCGATCGAGACCCGCTGCGGCGTGCGCATGACGCGCTCGAAGTCCGCGAGCCCGGGGCCCGGGGCCCGCCGGAGCATCGCGCCCACCTCCAGGTCGTCGAAGATCGTGCCGCCGCGGTCGTCGCCGACGACCGCCATGATCCGCGGCCGCTCCTCGCCCTCCCCGAAGGCGAGCCCGCCGACGTCGTGCAGGAACGCCAGGTCGCCGGTGAGCAGCCGGGTCACCGCGCCGCTCGCGAGGGCGACGCCGATCGCCGTCGAGGTGTTCCCGTCGATGCCGGCGAGGCCGCGGTTCGCGTGCACCGGGATCGCCTTGCCGGGCGCCCAGCGGTCGAGCTCGCGGACGAGGCGCGACGAGGCGACGACGAGCCGGTCGTGGGGCCAGCTCGCGCGCCAGACCGCCTCCACGAGCGCACGCCGGGTGACCGGCTCGCGCACCGCCCCCAGCTCGTGCCGCGACTTGGGGCCGGGCTCGGCGAACACCTCCGGCGCGACGTCCTCGGTGCGCTCCAGATGCCGGCGGGACGCCGCGACCCAGGGGCCGACCCAGGCGCGGGCGGCCGCGGCGTCCGGCTCGCCGACCACCTCGACGGCGTCGGCGAAGGCCGCGACGGACCGGCCGGGGTCGTAGTCGTCCGCGCCCGGTCCGCGCACCACGATCGTCTCGGCGCCGCCGCGCTCGATGAGCCACGGCACCTCGCGGGACAGCGTCGGGCGGCCGAGCACTACGATGCGCTCGAGCGCGTCGAGGAACGGCTCGGAGCGGATCGTCTCCCGGTACGGGACGACCAGGTTCGGCCCGAAGCGGGCGCCGGACACGACCTCCGCGAACAGCGGCGCGCCGAGCTCCCGGGCGAGCTCCTCGGCCCGCGGTCCGGCGCCGGCGCCGGCGACGACGACCGTGCGCGGGACGGGACGGAGGACGACGGCGCGCGGGACGGCGACGGCGGGGATCGTCGAGCCGGGGACGCCGGCCCCGATGCGGTCCTCGGCCTCGTCCGCCGCCGGGGTCGCGCCGTCCGCCGGCGCCGCGCCCTCCGGCTCCCACGGCCCGGACAGCGGCTCGGTGAAGGCGACGTTCAGATGCACCGGCCCCGCGGCGTCCGGGTCTCCGGCGCCGAGCGCGGACCGGACGACCGCGCCCGCGATCGAGGCCGCCGCCTCCGCCTCCCCCGGCTCGCCGGTCGGCGCCCCGACGTCCCAGGTCCGCCGCACCGCGTCACCGAACATGCCGACGTGCGTCGTGGTCTGGTTCGCGCCGATGCCGTGCAGCTCCTCCGGGCGGTCCGCCGTGACGACGATCATCGGCACGCCGGAGTGGTGCGCCTCGAGCACGGCGGGGTGCAGGTTCGCGACGGCGGTCCCGGAGGTGGTGACCACGACGGCCGGCACGCCGGACTCCCGCGCCAGGCCGAGGGCGAGGAAACCGGCGGAGCGCTCGTCGACGCGCACCCGCAGTCGCAGCCGTCCGACGCGGTCGAGCGCAGCCGCCGCGAGCGCGAGCGCCTGCGAGCGGGAGCCGGGCGAGACGACGACGTCGCGCACGCCGATCCGGGAGAGCTCGGAGAGCAGCGCCGCGGCGAAGCCGGTGGCCGGGCCGGGCCCGCCGCCCGGGGAAGGGGTCACTGCTCGGGCTTCGATTCGTCGTCGAGCTCGCGAAGCTGCCGCTCCAGGTCGCGGATGCGCTGCTCCTGCTCGCGGTTGCGGCGGCGCTGCTCGATGTTGTCGATGAACTCCGGATCGTCCTCCGGACCGGCCGGCCGCCGCTTGGGGCGGGCGCCGCCGGCGGCGCCGCCCTGGTCCCGGCGCGCCCGCCCGATCGTCCACCACAGGATCGAGCCGAGCACCGACCCGACGATCACCAGGACGATCCAGACGAACTTGGGCAGATGGCGCACCCGCGACCGATCGATCGTCGCGATGTCGACGATCGAGAACACCATGACCGCTGTCAGCACGAGCGCGAGGACCAGGCGCCACATGCTGACGAGTCTAGGCTGCGCGGCTGGGGCCTTCTCCGGAATCGGGGGCGCCGGCGCGGGGAGCCCGGAGCCCGGCGTATTAGCCTGGCCGGGTGCGCTCCTGGATCGTCTACTCACTCGTACGGGTGGGGATCTTCGCCGCCGTGTTCGCGCTGCTCTACTGGCTGCTGCCGCCGGAGTTCTGGTGGCTCGCCGCGATCTGCGCGGCGCTGATCGCGCTCAGCCTCTCGTACATCTTCCTCGGCGGGCTGCGCCAGCGGGTCACGGACGACCTCGCCGTGCGCGCGAGGCGCCGCCGCGCCGTGCACCCGGAGGACCCGGACGCCGAGGCGGAGGACGGCGAGGCGGGCTGAGCGCGGCCGGTCCGAGCGGGGATCAGAACGCGATCGCCCAGCCGAGCAGCAGCGCGAAGGCGAGCGAGCCGAGCGCGGTGAGCCGGAGCACCGTGACCAGCTCCCGCGGCGTCCGCGCCGCGATCGCGATGATCGCGGCCGGCACCGTGATGAGCAGCGTGAAGTAGGCGTACCAGGCCTGGTCGGCGTAGAACGTCCCGTACACCGCCGCGACGACGTACGGCACCGCGAGCAGCACGACGTAGAGGATCCGCGAGGGCAGGTCGCCGATCAGCACCGACAGCGTGCGCTTGCCGGCCGCGCGGTCGTTCGCGCGATCGCGGGTGTTCGCGATCAGGATGGTCGCCGTCGCGAAGGCGCCGCTGGCGACCGCGGCGAGCCAGCCGTCCTCGGTGACGCGCCCGATCAGCACGAACTGCGTGCCGAGCGTCGCGACCAGGCCGAAGAACACGAAGACGGCGACCTCGCCGAGCGCGTAGTAGCCGTACGGCCGCCGGCCGCCGGTGTAGAACCACGCGGCGAGGATGCAGACGGCGCCGACCGCGATCAGCCACCAGTGGCCCGTCCGCCAGGTGATGATCAGGCCCGCGACGGCGGCGAGCGCGAAGAACACGAGCGCGACGACGAGCACGGTCCGCGGCCGGGCGGCGCCGGAGGCGGTCAGCCGGCGCGGTCCGGACCGGACGGCGTCGGTGCCGCGGACGCCGTCGGAGTAGTCGTTCGCGAAGTTGACGCCGATCTGCAGGCACACCGCGACCGCGAGGCACGCGGCGGCCCGCCACCAGTGCCAGCCCGGACCGTCCTCGTCGCCGCGGAACACGAACGCGACGGCGGTGCCGAGCACGACCGACGCGGCCGAGAGCGGCAGCGTCGCGAGCCGGGCGGCGCGGATCCAGTCGCCGAGCCCGGCCTTCCGCGCGGGCGCCGGCCCGGTCCGCTTCCCGCCGGGGCGGCCGGGTGCCCGCCTGGTCGCCGCCTTCGTCTTCGCCACCAGGGAATCCTAGCCAGCGGTCGGCCGCGGGCTCACCGCGGCGCCGAGTCGGCCAGCAGCGCCATGATGGCGGCCCGGTCGGGCTTGCCGGAGGCCAGCCGCGGGACGGCGTCGACGACGAGCACCGCCGCGGGGCGCGCCGCGGGTCCGAGCCGGGCGCCGATCGCCGCGCGCACCGCCTCCTCGTCCAGCCGCCGCACGGTGACGATCGCGGGCGCCTGCCCCCAGCCCTCCCGGTCGACGGCGACGGCGACGGCGTCGTCGAGGCCGGCGTCGCGCGCCGCGGCCTCGACCTCGGCGAGCACGACCTTGACGCCGCCGGAGACGATCACGTCGTCGAGCCGGCCGAGCACCACGAGCCGGCCGTCGCGCGCCTCGCCGGCGTCGGCGGTGCGGTGCCAGCGCACGCCGTCGAGGACCGGGAACGCCTCGGCGGTGCGCTCCGGGTCGTCCCGGTAGCCGTCGGCGAGGGACGAGCCGCGCAGGTGCACGACGCCGTCGAGGATCGCGAACGCCGCGTCGCCGATCGGCCTCCCGTCCCACAGCACGCCGCCGCAGGTCTCGGTCGCGCCGTAGGTGACCGTGACCGGCAGCCCCTCCTGCCGCGCCCGGAGCAGCAGCCCGGGGTCGGCCGCCTGCCCGCCGAGCAGGATCCGCGAGCAGCGCCGCAGCGCGTCCAGGCCGGGCACGGAGTCGAGCAGCCGCTGCAGCTGGACCGGCACCAGGCTGGTGTACCAGGGCCCCTCCAGCCCCCCGGCGACCGCGGCGAAGCCGAGCGCCGAGAAGGCGGGGCCGCCGACGGCGACGACCGGCTCGCGCCCCCAGTGCGCCGCGCGGGCGACGACGTTGAGCCCGGCGACGTACGACGTCGGCAGCGCGAGGACCCAGTCGCCCGGCTCGCCGAGCTCGGCGGCGGCGGCCTCGGCGCTCGCGCGGAAGGCCGCGCCGGAGAGCACGACGCGCTTCGGCCGGCCGGTCGAGCCGCTGGTCTCGACGATCGCGCCGTCGCGCAGCAGGTCCGGCAGCCCGCTCATCGCGCTGCGCCCCCGGGCGGCGCCGTCAGAAGTGCCACGGGTACGGCGCCCAGTCGGGGTCGCGCTTCTCCAGGAAGGCGTCCCGCCCCTCGGCCGCCTCCTGCGTCGCGTAGGCGAGGCGGGTCGTCTCCCCCGCGAAGACCTGCTGGCCGACCATGCCGTCGTCGACGGCGTTCATCGCGAACTTGAGCATCCGGATCGCGGTCGGCGACTGCGCGAGGATCCGCCGGGCGAGCGCGACCGCCTCGCGCTCCAGCTCCGCGTGCGGGACGACCCGGTTCACGGCGCCCATCTCGCGCGCGCGCTCGGCGTCGTACTCCTCGGCGAGGAAGAACACCTCCCGCGCGAGCTTCTGCCCGACCTGCCGGGCGAAGTACGCGGAGCCGTAGCCCGCGTCGAAGGACCCGACCGTCGCGTCGGTCTGCTTGAACCGGGCGTGCTCGCGGCTGGCGATCGTGAGGTCGCAGACGACGTGCAGCGAGTGGCCGCCGCCGGCCGCCCAGCCGGGCACGACCGCGACGACGACCTTCGGCATGAACCGGATGAGCCGCTGCACCTCGAGGATGTGCAGCCGGCCGCCGACCGGGGGCCGGGCGGTCAGCTCCCCCGAGGTGTCCAGGTCCTCCGCCTGATAGCCGTCCCGCCCGCGCACCCGCTGGTCGCCGCCCGAGCAGAACGCCCAGCCGCCGTCCCGCGGGCTCGGCCCGTTCCCGGTCAGCAGCACGACCCCGACCCGCGGGTCCTGCGCGGCGTCGGTCAGCACGCGCAGCAGCTCGTCGACCGTCTCGGGCCGGAAGGCGTTGCGCACCTCGGGCCGGTCGAACGCGACGCGCGCGATGCCGGGGTCCGCGGAGCGGTGGTAGGTGACGTCGCGGAGGTCGTCGAAGCCGGGCGCCTCGCGCCAGATCGCCGCATCGAACAGCTCCGAGATCACGGGACGAGCGTACCCGCCGGCCCGGGCGTCCCGGCTAGCCCGAGAACGCGCGCAGCACCTGCATGACGATCCACGGGTTGGCGAGCAGCCCGCCGATCGCCCCGACGACGCCGAGCCACCGCCCCCGCCCGAGGACCGCGGCGACGATCCCGACCGCGACCGCGGCGACGGAGGCGGCGATCGCGGCCCAGGCGAGCACCGATCCGAGCTCGCCGTCGTGCCGGGCGACCGCGTCGACCGCGAAGGCGTGCAGCACCGCCGTGGCGGCGAAGGCGAGCATCGAGAGCCAGCCGAGCAGCCGCCGGGGCCGCGGCAGCAGGCCGCCCTCGGCGCCCGGATCGGCGGGGTCGAACTCCCCGTCGGCGCCGATCCGGCGCAGGTCCTCGGCCACCAGCGCGCCCCAGACGGGGGTCGGGATGCCGACCGACTCGCCGCGGATGACCGGCGAGACCGCGGTGTCGGTGCGCGGCGCGGCCGCGGGCTGCGCGCCGGGCTCCTCGGGGTCCACGGGAACACCCTAACGGCGGCCCTACCCTAGACCTCGTGGACCCCGACGATCTCGTCGCGCGCGCCCGCGTCGTCGCGCTGCCGATGCGGGAGCGGTTCCGCGGGATCGACGTGCGCGAGGCGATGCTGATCGAGGGGCCGGCCGGCTGGGCGGAGTGGTCGCCCTTCGCGGAGTACGACGACGCCGAGGCCGCGGTGTGGCTCGCCGCGACGCTGGAGGAGCTGCGCGGCGCCCCGGACGCGAGCGGCGGGGCATCCGGCGCGCCGGGCGTCCGCGTGAACGCCACCGTCCCGGCCGTGCGGCCCGAGGCGGTGCCCGGCGTGCTCGCCCGGTTCCCCGGCTGCCGCACCGCGAAGGTCAAGGTCGCCCAGCGCGGCGAGACGCTCGCCGACGACCTCGCCCGGGTCGAGGCGGTCCGCGACGCGCTCGGGCCCGACGGGCGGGTGCGGATCGACGCGAACGCCGCGTGGGGCCTCGACGAGGCCGTGACCGCGCTCGAGGCGCTCTCGCGATGCCGCCTCGAGTACGCCGAGCAGCCGGTCGCGGGCATCGCGGAGCTCGCGGAGCTGCGCCGGCGCCTCGGCGGCTCGGTGCGCATCGCCGCCGACGAGTCGGTGCGCCGCGCCGAGGACCCGCTCGCCGTCGCGCGGGCGGGCGCCGCGGACGTCGTCGTGCTGAAGCTCCAGCCGCTCGGCGGCGCCCGGCGCGCGCTCGGGATCGCCCGCGCCGCCCGGGCCGAGGCGGACGTCGCCTTCGTCACCAGCTCGGCGCTGGAGACCAGCGTGGGGCTGTCCGCGGCGGCGCGCTTCGCGGCGCGGATCGACGCGGACCTCGGCGGCGACCTGGACCACGGCCTCGGCACGGCCGCGCTGCTCGCGGCCGACGTCGCCGCCGACCCCCTGCTGCCGGTCGACGGCCGGATCCCGCTGCGCCCGGTCGCCGTCGACCCCGCCCTGCTCGAGCGCCGCGCCGCGCCGCCGGACCGCCGCGCGTTCTGGCTCGGCCGCCTCCGCCGCTGCCTCCCCCTCGTCGAGGAGCGAGAGGCCGGACGCCTCCCTCAGAGCCCGCTGTAGGCGTGCAGCCCCTTGAAGAAGACGTTGACGATCGTGAAGTTGAAGAGCACCGCCGAGAAGCCGATGATCGCGAGCCAGGCCGACCGCGTGCCGCGCCAGCCGCGGGTCGCCCTGGCGTGGATGTAGCCGGCGAAGAGCACCCAGACGACGAACGTCCAGACCTCCTTGGTGTCCCAGCCCCAGTAGCGGCCCCACGCCGCGTTCGCCCAGATCGCGCCGGCGATGAGCGTGAACGTCCAGAACACGAAGCCGACCACGATGAGCCGGTAGGCGAGGTCCTCCAGCTGCCCCGGGCCGGGGATGGTGTCGAGGAAGCGCGCCCGGGGCAGGCCGCCGTTCGCGCGCCGGGTGCGCAGCAGCTGGAGCACCGAGAGCCCCGCGCCGAGCGCGTAGAACGCCGTGCCGAGCACCGCGACGATGATGTGGATGACCAGCCACACCGACTGCAGCGCCGGCTGCAGCGGCGCGACCACGACGTAGAAGCCGACGACTCCGACGCCGAGCCACACCGTGACGAGCCCGGTGATGAAGGCGCCGAGGTAGCGCAGGTCCTGCCAGAACTGCGCGAGCAGGAACACCCCGATGATGACGGCGGTCGCGCTGAGCGAGAACTCGAACATGTTCGCCCAGGGCACCCGGCCGGCGGCGACGCCGCGGGCGATCGCCGCGGCGAGGTGGATGATCCAGGCGAGCCAGGTGAGGGCGATCGCGACGCGGAGATAGCGCGGGGCCGGCCTCGGCTCCGGCTCGGCCGGTCGCACCAGGACCGCGGTGCCGCCCCCGGACGCCTCGGCCACGGCCGCCTGCTCCCGCCGGTCGGCGGCGCGGGTCGCCTCGACGGAGCGGCGCGAGAGGTCGAGCGTGAAGAGGATGAACGCGAGGGCGTAGACGGCGATCGCCGAGTAGACCGCGATGAGCGAGTAGTTCGCGAGCTGGTCGGTCACGGCGTACAGCCTAAGCCCGACGGCGGACCGCCGTCAGGCGAGCACCCGGGCGTCGGCCGCAGCCGCCCGGACCAGCTCGACGTCCCGCTCGGCGTTCCAGAGGTGGAAGCCGAGCCGGACGCGGCCGGCCCGCTGCGCGAACCGCACCCCGGCCGCCCCGAGCGCGGCCGCGAGGGCGCCGTCCGGGTCGTCCAGCGCGACGATCGCCTGTCCGCGCGGGGCGAGGCCGAGCCGCTCCAGCAGCTCGTCGGCGAGGCCGGCGGCGCGCGCCCACGCGGCTCCGAGGTCGATCGCCTCGAACCGCTCGAGCGCGGTCGCCGCGCCGACCCAGGAGAGCCAGGCCGGGGACGTGTCGAACCGCCGCGCGGAGGCGGCGAGTCGCATGTCCGGGCCGTACGCGGAGGACCAGACGTCCTCGCCCGCGTACCAGCCGGCGTGCAGCGGCACGATCCGCTCGGCGGCATCCGGCGACGCGGTGAGGAACGCCGCGCCGCGCGGCGCGCAGAGCCACTTGTAGGCGTGGCAGACGGTCAGGTCCCACTCGGCGGCGTCGACCGGACGGATGCCCGCGGCCTGCGTGGTGTCGCAGAGCGTCGTCGTGCCGGCCGCCCGCGCGGCCTCGGCGATCGCCGCCGCGTCGGCGACGCGGCCGTCCGCCGACTGGACGAGGGAGAACGACACCAGCGCGGTGCCGGGGCCGATCGCGCCGGCCAGCGACTCGAGCGGGACGTGCCGGACGGCGACGCCGCGGTGCGCGTGCTGCAGGAACGGGTACACGATCGAGCTGAAGTCGCCGTCGACGCAGAGCACCTCGCTCCCGTCCGGGAGGCTCGCGGCGACGAGGCCGACGAGCTCGGACGTCGTCGCGCCGATCGCGACCTCGCTGCGCGGCGCGCCGACGAGCCGCGCGTAGGCGGCGCGGGCGCGCTCGACGGCCTCGCCGTACTCCGCGGCGCTCGCCTCGCCGGCCGCCCATTGCTCGACGGCCAGCCGCATCGCGTCGCGCGTGGCGCGCATCGGGATGCCCATCGTCGCGGCGTCGAGGTAGCCGGGCCGTGTCCGGCCCCACGGCTCGGACCAGGCGCCGCCGTCGAACTCGATCGCGTCGTCGAAGCCGTCCATGCATCCAGGATCGGCGGCCGGATTCCATCACACAAGAACACATGTCTTATCCGATTGATAATCTTGGTTTATGGAGATGCCGGCCCCGCCGCCGCTGCCCGATCTCGACTGGGAGTTCGAGCTGCGCGCGCTCGTGCTCGCCCACGCGATCCAGGAGGCCGGCTCCATCTCGGCCGCCGCCCGACGGCTCGGAGTCTCGCAGCCGAACGTGAGCCAGCAGCTGCGACGCGTCGAGTCGGCCCTCGGCGTCGCGCTCGTCGCCCGCGCCGGTCGGGGCATCCGGCTCACCGAGGCCGGCGCGCTGCTCGCCTCGCGGGCGCGCGTCGTGCACGCGGAGCTCGCCGACGCCTTCGCCTCCCTCGCCGACCTCGCGGGCGGCGTCACCGGCCACGTCCGCGTCGCGGCGTTCCCGTCGGCCTCATCGGCGCTGGTGCCGGCGATCCTCGCGCACATGCGGGAGCGGCATCCCCGCATCGACGTCTCCTTCATCGAGGAGGAGCCGCCCGAGGCGCTGCGCATGCTCGCGGACGGCCTCGTCGACCTCGCCGTCACGTTCTCCTACGACGAGGATCCCGGCGACCCGCACCGGGCCTCGGTGCGCGGCTTCCGCGACCGGGTGCTCTTCACGGAGCCGGTCTACGCGGCGCTGCCGGAGGGGCATCCGGCCGCGGCGGGCGACGGCGCCCCGCTCGCCGAGCTCGCGGACGAGGACTGGATCGCCGGCTGCCCGCGCTGCCGCGGGCACCTGCTCGAGGTGTGCCGCGCCGCCGGCTACGTGCCGCGGATCCGGCGCGAGACGGACAACGTCATCGCCGTCCTCGGCATGGTGCGCGCGGGCCTCGGCGTCGGGCTGCTGCCCGCGCTCGCGGTCGCCGGCATCGGGATCCCCGCCGGCGTCGAGCTGCGACCGACCTCGCCCGCCTCGCCGCGCACCGTGCACGCGGTGACCGGGCCGGACGCGGAGCGCGTCCCGGCCGTCGCGGCGGCGCTCGCCGCGATCGGCGCGGTCGTCGGCGAGCAGCGGCTCGGGCTCAGTCCCGGCTGAACACCCGCGTCCCGTCGATCCAGGTCGAGCGCGGGCGGACCGCGCCGATCGCGGCCGGGTCGATCGCGAGCAGATCCTCGTCGAGCACCGCGAAGTCGGCGCGCTTGCCGGGCTCCAGCGAGCCGATCTCCGTCTCCCGGCCGATCGCGAACGCCGCGTCCCTGGTGTACATCCCGAGCGACTCGACCACCGTGATCGCCTCCGCGGGGTCGACCGGCTCCCCGGCGTGCGTCATCCGGGTCACCGACGCCTGGATCGCGGGGAACGGGTCGTGCTGGTCCGCGGTGATGCCGATCGCGTCGGAGTTGCCCGGCAGCGACAGGCCCGCGTCGAGCAGCGTGCGGAACGGCATCAGCGTCCCGACGACCTCGCCGAGGTTGCGCCGGTAGCCGAGCGCGGTGGTGAGGATGAACGCCGGCTGCGGCACCGGGACGGCGCCGAGCTCGACGAGCTTCGCGATCCGCTCCGGGGTCATCCAGATGTTGCCGGCGTGCTCGATGCGGTGCCGGCGGCGACGGCTCTCGGCGGGCAGCCGGTCGAGCGCGGCGAGCACCTGGTCGAGCGCGCGGTCGCCGATCGCGTGCGCGGAGAGCTGCAGGTCGGCCTCGTCGACGAGCCGGACGAGCTCGGCGATCTCCTCGTCGGTGTAGGCGAGCTCGCCCCGGTAGCCCGGCAGCGAGGGGTAGTCGAAGCTGAGCGCGGCCGCGTTCGAGGTGAGGCCGCCGTCGAGGAACAGCTTGACGCCGCCGAGCCGCAGCCGGGACTCGTCGAGCCCGGCGAAGCGGGCGCGCAGCCCCCCGGAGCGGACGGCCTCCGCGTCCACCACGCTCGGCGAGGTCGCGTACAGGGTCGCGCGCAGCCGGAAGTCGTCGCGCGCGGCGAGCGCGAGCATCGCCTCGAAGCCGTGGCTGCGCAGCGAGATCTCGCCGAGCGCGGTGACGCCGACCGCGAGGTAGCGCTGCTGCACCCGTGCGATCGCGTCGGCGAGCTCCGGCACCGGCGCCTGCGGGCCGCCGAGCGGGTCGAACATGTCGTAGGTGCGGCCGGTCGGCTCGCCCTGCTCGTCACGCTCGATCCGGCCGCCGCGGGCGTCCGGCGTGTCCCGGTCGACGCCGAGCACCTCGAGCGCGCGCGAGTTGAAGAC
The DNA here is from genome assembly GCA_001898855.1 of Micrococcales bacterium 73-13. Lineage (GTDB taxonomy): Bacteria > Actinomycetota > Actinomycetes > Actinomycetales > Microbacteriaceae > 73-13. Next base: position 57,549 of record MKVN01000023.1, on the reverse strand, counting down.
GTTCAGGTGGTAGCTCGACCGGTAGAACACGGGGTGCTCGGCGCTCACCCGGTCGAGGTCGTGGCGGTCCGGGTACCGCCCCTCGGCGAGCATCACGTCCTGGAAGTGCTGCCCGTGGCCCATGATCCAGCGGCCGGCCGGGACGTCCTGCGCCGCCTGCGCCATGACCGAGACCAGCTGCTCGATCGAGGCGATGCCGGGCGAGCGGACGTCGACCGCGATCTCCCAGGCGTAGGCGAGCATCTCGATGTGCGAGTGGGCGTCGATGAGGCCCGGGATGACGGTCGCGCCGGCCAGCTCGACGACCTCGGCGCCGGCGCCCTTCGCCGCGAGCACCTCTGCCGTGGTGCCGACCTGGACGATCCCGCCGTCGACGACGCGCATCGCCTCGGCGACCTCGTCGGCGGAGTTCATGGTGAGGATGCGCGCATCGACGATGCACAGTTCGGAGGCCATGTCGGAGGGCCCGCCCTTTCTCTGGTTCGGTCGGTCAGCCGCGGGCGGCGACCTGGATCGTCTTCGTCTCTAGGAACTCCTCGATGCCGGCGCGGCCGCGCTCCCGGCCGAGGCCGCTCTCGCCCATCCCGCCGAAGGGCAGCGCCGGCTCGCTGACGAGCGCGCCGTTGACGCCGACGGATCCGCTGCGGATCCGCCGCGCGACGGCGAGGCCGCGGTCCGCCGTCCCCGCGAAGACGTACGCGGCGAGGCCGTAGCGGGTGTCGTTCGCGAGCGCGACGCCCTCGTCCTCGGTGTCGAACACCACGACCGAGGCGACCGGGCCGAAGAACTCCTCCGCGAGCACGGCGGGCTGGGCCCGGCCCTCCGCGACGAGCACGGCCGGCTCCAGCCAGGCGCTCACGGCGTTCTCCCCGAGCCGCGCGCCGCCGGTCGCGAGCCGCGCGCCCTGCTCGGTCGCGGTCGCCACCTGCCGCTCCAGGCGCTCGACCGCCGCGAGCTCGATGAGCGGGCCGAGATCGGTCCCCGCCTCGAACGGGTCCCCCGGCCGCAGCGCCCGGACCGCCGCGACGAAGCGCTCGGTGAACGCCTCGGCGATGCCGCGCTGCACGTACACCCGGTTCGCGGCGACGCACGCCTGGCCGGCGTTGAGGTAGCGCGCCCGGACCACCTGCGCGACGGCGTCGTCGAGCACGGCGTCGTCGAGCACGACGACCGGGGCGTTCCCGCCGAGCTCGAGCAGCACGCGCTTGATCGCCGGCGCCGCGAGCGCGAGCAGGCGCTCGCCGACGGCGGTGGAGCCGGTGAACGTCACGCAGGCGACATCCGGATGCGTGACGAGCGCGGTGCCGACCGTCGCCGGGTCGCTCGTCGTGAGGACGCCGAGCACGCCGGCCGGGAGCCCGGCGTCGTGCAGCGCGGCGGCGATGGCGAGCGCCGTGAGCGGGGTCTGCTCGGCGGGCTTCAGGACGACCGCGCAGCCGGCGGCGAGCGCCGCGCCGACCTTGCAGGCGACCATGAAGCCCGGGAAGTTCCACGGCGTGATCGCCGCGACGACGCCGACCGGCTCCTTGACGACGTAGGCGTCGCGGCCGGGCGCGACGCCCGGCCAGTACTCGCCGGGCAGCCGCGCGGCCTCGTGGCTGTACCACTCGAGGAAGCGCACCGTGTTCCGCATCTCGCCGACGGACTCGGCGATCGGCTTGCCCGTCTCCAGCGACATGACCCTGGCGATCGCCTCGACGCGCTCGGCGAGCAGCCGGGCGCCGTCGGCGAGGACGCGGTAGCGCTGCCAGCCCGGCGTCGCGGCCCAGCCGGGCAGCGCGGCGGCCGCGGCGGCGACCGCGAGGTCGACCTCGGCGAGCCCGGCGTCGGCGACGTCGGCGATGCGCTCGCCGGTCGCCGGGTTCCCGACCGCGAAGGTCGCGGCGGCCGCGCGCCAGGCGCCGTCCAGCAGCAGCTCCGGCCGCAGGCCGGGGACGCCGAGCAGCGGCTCTCGGGTCACGGCGCGTAGTCCTCGTCGGCGACCGGCCCGGTCCACTCGACGTCGCCGAAGTGCAGCACGAGCTGCACGAGCAGGTTCGTGTCGGTCGCGCCGTGCCAGTGCTCGACGCCGGGATCGGTCCACACCACGTCGCCGGGGTGGAGCGTCACCCGCTCGCCGCCGCGCTCCTGGATCCAGCCCTCGCCCGCGATCGTGTAGAGCATCTGGCCGCCGGGGTGGGTGTGCCAGTGGGTGCGGCCGCCGGCGGGGAAGAACATCTGGTTCGCCCGCGCGCCGCCGGAGTCGAGCAGGATGTCCGACCACACCTGGCCGGTCGTCGTGGCGCTGCGCAGCCCCGAGGGCGCGCCGTCTCGCCGTCCGCGTCCGATGTGCAGCATGCGTGCTCCTCTCGATGCCGGCTCAGGCCGGGCGGTCCGCGAGCATCCGCTGGCTCGCGTTGTAGCCGGTCACCCCGCTCATGAAGTTCGCCGGCCAGGTGCCGACGCCGCACAGGTACAGCCCGCCGACCGGGGTGCGGTAGTCGGCGGCGCCGGGCAGCGGGCGGGCGTCGAAGATCCGGCCGGGCATGATGTCGCCGTGCGAGCCGCTGCCCTCCAGCAGCCCGAACTCGCGCTCCAGGTCGAGCGGCGTGTAGACGTGCACCTGGTCGAGGATGTCGGGGAGGTTCGGGATGTGGAAGCTCACCGTCTCCAGCACGGCCTGGCCGAGCGCGTCGCGCTGCGAGTCCCAGTCGCCCTCGGCGAGGTGGTAGGGCACGCCGCGCACGCTGAGGCTCATGATGTGGTGGCCCGGGGGCGCCATGTCCGGGTCGATCGCCGAGTCCATGATCCCGGTGACCGTGACCCTCCGGGACCAGCGGCCCATGAGCGCCTCGTTGTAGGCCTCGTGCAGCGTCTCGATCGAGGAGGCGATGCGGAAGTTGGTCGGGAGGAAGAGCGCGTTCTCCTCGTCCGAGGTCGCGGCCGCGAAGCGCGGCGTGCCCTTCATGGCGATGTGCACCTTCGCCGAGGTGCCGTCCATCTTGATGGCGCGGGCGCGGGCGAGGAACTCGGCCGGCAGCGCGCCCGGCTCGAGCAGCCGGGTGAAGGTGAGCTTCGGGTCGACGTTGGAGAGCACGGTGCCGGCGCGGAACTCTCGGCCGTCGGTCAGCCGCACCCCGGCGACCGAGCCGGCGTCGTCGACCAGGATCCGCTCCACCCGGGCGCCGGTCTCGATGCGGGCGCCGAGCGAGCGGATCGAGGCGGCCATCGCCGTCGTCACCGAGCCGATCCCGCCGAGCGGCGCGGCGTTGCGCATCATCAGGTCGTTGCGGTCGTCGGTGCCGACCGCGGCCATCGACTCCTCCCAGAGCGGGCGCTGCAGCAGCAGGTACGCGCCGCCGGGCGTGTGCGGGCCGACCAGGTTGGTCGCGACCGCGGTCGCCGCGAAGAACGCCTTGAGCTCCGGCGAGCGCAGGTGCTCCGAGAGCAGGTCGGCGACGCTGCCGAACAGGAACGCGTTGAGGTCGGCGATCTCCTCCGGGGTCCGGAACCGCGCGGCGACCTCGGCGAGCGACGGCGGGTCGTCGTAGAACGAGATGTCCATCCGCTCCGATACCCGGCGGGTGCGCTCGATCACCGCGAAGAAGCCCTCGACGTCCTCGGGGCCGTCGGCGAAGCGCTCGACCTCGGCCCGGCGGCGCGCCCGGTCCGGCCAGGGGACGAAGGCCCGGCCGTCGTTGAACAGCGTCAGCGAGCCGAGCTCGGGCGAGGTGTACCTCAGACCGTGCTCGGTCAGCCGCATGTCGGAGATGATCCGGGGGTCGAGGCTGTGGCTCGAGTTCGCGACCGAGCTGCACCGGTAGCCGGGGACGACCTCCTCGGTCACGCAGCAGCCGCCGACCTGCTCCCTGGCCTCGAGCAGCAGCACCCGCCACCCGGCGCGGGCGAGGTAGAACGCGCCGACGAGGCCCGAGTGGCCTCCGCCGACGACGATGGCGTCGAACTGCTCGGTCATGGCGTCACCCGCTCAGAGGGGGCGGATGCGGCGACGGGCCACCCGCCAGCCGGCGTCCGTGCGGCGGACCAGGTCCGTGTACTCGGCCGGGGCGACCGCGCCGTCGGCCCGGATGGTGAGCGCCTTGCTGCGCACCTCGGCCTCGTCCTCGTCGATCATCCGGACGACCACGTTCGTGGTGTGATGGCTGCGCGCCGGGTCGGGGATCGCCTGGAACGCGGCGATCAGCGCCGCGAGCCCCTGCGCCTCGAGCCGCCCCGGGTTCGCGAAGTCGATCTCCTCCGCGAACACCTCGCCCATCCGCTCGTACTCGTGGGAGTCGAGGACGTAGCCCGCGCTCAGGATCAGTCGCTCCACATCACGCTCATGCGTCGACACGTCGAACACCTCGTAGCAGCCCTTCCCATGAATCGACTCCCGCCCGGCACGAGTGCCGTCTTCGCGGGAGTTGCGCGATCTCAAGACTCCCTCGCGGCCCGATCGAGGACAAGGGCAGGTTGCTGATCGCGACGATAAGCAGAATTTATACGTCGGCACTGGACGACCGCCGCACCGCCGGCGCCCTAGGATCGGAGCGCGCGGCAGGAAGGACGCGGTCGCATGCCCCGATCCGCCTGGTTGCCGTCGCGCATGGCCTCCGGCGTCGCCGACGACGATCCGCGGCTGTCCGCCTGGCTCGCGGAGCGGGAGCGCGAGCTCGCCGACTACCGCTCGGATCCCGGCTTCGCGGCGCATGCCGCAGTCGCCGGCGCGGCGCTGCGCGAGGCGTCCGGCCGGGGCGCGGTCGGCGCCCCGGCGATCGGCGGGCGGCTCGTCTTCAGCGTGGACACCGCGCCGGGCGACGGCCGCAGCGCGCTCGTGGTGCGACGGCTCGCCGAAGACGTCGGGCCCGCGGTCGAGGACGGGCCGCGCGCGCTCGTCGACCCCGCGGCGGTCCTCGACGACGGCACCGCCGCGATCGACTGGTTCAGCCCGAGCCCGGACGGGACACTGGTGCTCGTCGGACTCAGCCGCTCCGGCGAGGAGCGGTCGATCGCCTGGATCTTCGACACCGCCTCCGGCGACCGGCTCGACGACCGGCTCGACGGCCTCCGGCATGCGAGCATCGCCTGGCTGCCCGACGGCTCCGGCTTCCTGTACTGCGGCTACCCGGGAGGCCGCGACTACGGACGATCGATCCTCCGGCACCGGATCGGCGAGCCGCAGTCGGCGGACGCCGAGCTCTGGTCGACCGCCCCGGACTCCACCGACTGGCCGGACGTCGCGCTCTCGCCGGACGGCGCGCTGGCCCTCGTCCACGTCTCGATCGGCTGGGACCGCACCGACGTGCTCCTGCTCCCCGTCGACGGCGGGCCGGCGCGCGTCCTCGTCGAGGGGCGGGCGGGACGCACCCGCCTCGGCTTCGACGGCCCGGATCGGCTGCTCGGGGCCTCGAGCGCGCGGGACCCGCGCGGGGAGCTGGTCCGGATCGAGCTCGACCGGTCGGGCGTCGCGGACGGCGGCGTCGAGGACTGGGACCTCGAGCGCCCCGCGGTCGCGGAGGACCTCGTGATCGAGCGCGCGCTGCCCCTCGGGGACGGCGTGCTCCTGATCGGCGAGGGAGGCCTCGGCAGCCGACTCGCGTTCCTCGACGCCGACGGGGTCGTCGCCCCGGTCGGGCTGCCGCCCGGCGCCGACCTGCCGTACGCGGTGATGACCCCGGGCCAGTCGACGCTCCGGGACCGGGTCGTCGCGCGGACCGCGCGGGGCGAGGCGCTGTTCGCGCTGTCCTCGCCGACCGAGCCGCCGCTGCTCGCCGCCTGGCGGCCGGGGCTCGGCGCGCCGGTCGTGCTCGACCGGTACTCGGCCGGGCCTCCTGGCCTGACCGTGCGTCGGGACGAGGTGCGCGCGAGCGACGGCGCGCGGATCCCGGTCCTCGTCGTCGAGGCGACGGACCTCGACGCCTCGACGCCGCCGCCGACGCTCCTCTTCGGCTACGGCGGCTTCGGACTCTCCCCGTCGACGGCCTACCAGCCGGTCGCGGCGGCCTGGGCCGCGCTCGGCGGCCGCTACGTCATCGCCGGCATCCGGGGCGGTCGGGAGCGCGGCGACGAGTGGCACCGCAGCGCGATCGGCCCCGGTCGGGCCCGGGTGGTGCAGGACTTCGCCGACGTCGCCGCGGCGCTCGTCGAGCGCGGGCTCGCCGAGCGCGACCGGCTCGCGATCTGGGGCAGCTCGAACGGCGGGCTGCTCGTGGCGCAGACGATCGTCCGGCATCCCGAGCTGTGCGCCGCCGCCTACGCCGCGGTCCCGATCACGGACCTGCTGCACTACCACCGGCACTCGATCGCGCGGCTCTGGATGAGCGACTACGGCGACCCCGACTCGCCGGCCGACGCGCGGTGGCTGCGCCGGGAGTCGCCGCTGCAGGCCGTCGCGCCCGACCCGCGGCGGCCGGCCGTGATCGTGACCACCGGCGCGCACGACACCCGCGTCGAGCCGCTGCACTCCTACGCGTTCGTCGACGCGCTGCTCGCCGCGGCCGAGCCCGGTGGCCGCCCGGTGCTGCTCTCCGTCGACGCCGAGGGCGGCCACGGTCCCGGCCGGTCGACGCGGCGGCAGGACGAGCTCTGGGAGCTCGTCCTGGGGTTCCTGCTCACGGAGCTCGACCGCCGCGCGGCGCGCTGAGCGCCCCGCTCACTCCTCGACGTCGGCGACCGGCTCGGCCGGGAAGGCGAGCACGTCGGTCGGCGACCAGGAGACGACCACCCGGTCGCCGACCGCCGCCGTCAGGTGGTCGCCGGTGTGGTGCACGTTGCTCTGCACCCGTCGACCGCCGCCCAGGTCGAGCTCGTAGCTCGTGATCGCGCCGTACGGCACCACCGCGAGGACGGTGCCGTCGAAGCGGTCCCCGTCGACCGCGCCGGCCGGGTCCGCCGAGATCCGCACCCGCTCGGGGCGGATCGTCACGCTCGCGCGCTCGCCGGCCGGCAGCGAGTGCGGGCGGGTGCGCACGATCCGGTCGCCGGCCACCCGCACCGAGTCCGCGGACTCGACGACGCCCTCGATGACGTTGTTGTCGCCGAGGAAGTTCGACACGAACAGCGTCTCCGGCGCGTCGTACAGCGTGCCGGACGCGCCGACCTGCTCGATACGACCGGCCCGCATGATCGCGACCCGGTCGGACATCGACATCGCCTCGTCCTGGTCGTGCGTCACGTAGACGACCGTGATGCCGAGCTGCTGCTGCAGCGCGCGCAGCTCGATCTGGAGCCGGTGCCGCAGCTTCCGGTCGAGGGCGCCGAGCGGCTCGTCCATCAGGAGCAGCTCGGGCTCGAAGACGATGGCGCGGGCGATGGCGACGCGCTGCTGCTGGCCGCCGGAGAGCATCGAGGCGCGCTTGTCGCGATGCGCGCCGAGGTCGACCAGGTCGAGCACCTGGTCGATGCGCCGGGCCACGTCGGCCTTCGGCAGGCGGCGCATCTGGAGCGGGAAGGCGATGTTCTGCGCGACCGACAGGTGGGGGAACAGCGCGTAGTTCTGGAACACCACGCCGATGTCCCGCTTCTCCACCGGCACGCCCGCGAAGCTGCGGCCGTGCACCAGGATGTCGCCCGTGGTCGGCTCCTCGAAGCCCGCGATGAGCTTGAGCGTCGTCGTCTTCCCCGAGCCGGAGGGCCCGAGCAGGGTGAAGAACTCGCCGTCGCGGACGTCGAGCTCCGGCACCTCGAGGACGACCTCGCCGCCGTAGCGCTTCGTGATGTCCCGCAGCTGGAGACGGTGCTCGTGGCCGGAGGTCATGCGCGGCCTCCTTCCAGGGTGAGTCGACGGCCTCTTCGCCGTCGGAAGATCATCCACGCGAGGCCGAGGATCCCGGCGATGACCATGAAGAAGACGGCGACGACGCCGACGGTGGGGTCGACGTCGGTCGACATGGATTCGTAGATCTTCCGCGGCAGGGTCTTCACGCGCAGCCCGGACAGGAAGACCGCGATCGTCGACTCGTCGAACGAGGTGATGAACGTCAGCCCGAGCGAGGCGACGATCTGGCCGGTCAGCAGCGGCAGCACGATCCGCTGCAGCACGCGGAAGCGCCCGGCGCCGAGGCTCGCCGCGGCGCGCTCGTAGTCCGGGTTGAGCGTCTGGACCCCGGCCAGGGTCAGCACGAAGGCCTGCGGCAGCGTGATCGCGATGTGGGCGAGGACGATGCCGAGCTCGGAGTCGTTCAGCCCGACCCGCAGGAAGCCGACGTAGAACGCGCCGGCGGCGACGACCGCGGGGAAGATGAGCGGGATCAGCAGGTACGGCGTGAAGGAGTTCTCGATCCAGCGGCTCCTGGCCCGCCCGACGCCGATCGCGGCGAGCGCGCCGAGCACGGTCGCGACGATCGCCGCGATGACGGCGATCCGCAGGCTCACCCCGGTCGGGACCAGCCACTCGGGGGTGAAGAACGCCTGGTACCAGTGCAGCGAGAGCGCCTTCGGCGGGAAGACGATCGACTTCGCCTCCGCGAACGAGATCGGGATCGCCATCAGCTGCGGCAGCAGGATGAGCACCGAGAATAGCACCGAGATCGTGGTGAGCGGCCAGGTCCGCGCGCTGATGCCGATCCGGTCGAGCAGCCGGGCCACGGGCACGAGCAGGATCTCGCCGAGCGGCGGCGAGATGCGCCCGGCGCGCGCGGCCCGTCGGCGCGCGCGGGTGCGCGAGCCCTGGCGCAGCTCCGGCGCCACGATGCTCTCCAGCCGCTGCCGCGTGACGGCCATGAAGACGAAGAGCACGACCAGCACCGCGACCGCGAGGATCGCGGCGGCCGTGGCGGCCTGCGTGTAGTTGCCCTGGTTCGCGATCGACATGTGGATGAAGGACCCGACCATGCGCCCCTGGTTGCCGCCGAGCAGCGCCGGCACCGCGAAGCTGCCGACGCAGTAGACGAAGGCGAGCACGAAGGCGACGACGATCGCCGGCCGGGTCGCCGGCAGGAAGGTCCGGACGAACGCGACCGCCGGGCCCGCGCCGAGGCTCCGAGCGGCGAGGCCCTGGTTCGCGTCGACCTTGCGGATGACCGGCAGCAGCGCGAGGACGACGAGCGGCAGCTGGGAGTGCGCGAGGCCGACGACGACCGCGCCGCCGGTGTAGAGCATCTCGGCCGGCGGCAGCCCGACGGCGGTGATCACCGCGTTGATCGGGCCGTTCGTGCCGAGGATGACCTGCCAGGCGAAGGTCCGGATCAGCACCGAGGTGAGGTACGGCGTCACGATCGCCACGATCAGGAACGCCCGCGTCAGCCCCGAGGTGCGCGCGATCGAGTACGCGATCGGATAGCCGATCAGCACCGCGAGCAGGGCCGCGATCAGCGAGAAGAGCAGCGTGTTGCCGAGCACCCGCAGGAAGCCCGGGTTCGTGAGCAGGTCGACGTAGTTGCCGACGCCCGGCTCCGGGTCCGTGAAGGTGCGGATGAGCATCACGACGAGGACGGCGACGTAGACGACCGTGACGAAGAGCACGGCCGGCAGCGCGAACGTGCTCCAGATCGCGGGGCGCGCCTTGCGTCGCGGCATGCGTCGAGTCTCCTTGAGGAATCGGATCCGGTCGAGCGTTCGGCTGTGCCCCGCGCGAGCGCGGGGCACAGCCGATGAGCGCTGCGATCAGCTGCTGAGCGAGTTCACCCAGTCGGTCCAGCGCGCGTTCAGCTCGTCGGCGTGGTCGGCGTACCACTGGCCGTCGATGTAGAACGACGTCGGACGCGTGATGTCCGTGCCCGGCAGGTCGGCGAGCTCCTCGTCCGGCAGCGACGCGAGCACCGACTTCAGGGTCGGCGTGTAGCGCAGCGACTTGTTGTTGAGGATCGCGAGCTGGCTCTCCGGCGTCAGCGAGCGCTGGATGAGCGCGTGCGCCGCCGGCAGGTTCGCCGCGTTCTTCGAGATGGTCAGCGCCTCGACGCTCACCGCCGCCCCGACCCAGGAGTACCCGAGGTTGGTGCCGCCGTCCTGCAGGTTGCGGATGCGGCCGAGCGTGTGCAGCCCGGTCACGGCCTCCCCCGCGGCGATCGCCGCGTCGGCCTCGCCGGTCGACATGATCAGGACGCTGTCCTTGATCTTGTCGAGCGACGCGAACGCGCGGTCGAGGTCGAGCGGGTAGAGCTTGTCGAGCGGCACGCCGTCGGCGAGCAGCGCGACCTCCAGGACGCCGGTGGCGTTGGACTGGAAGACCCGCTTGCCGGGGAACTTCTGCAGGTCCCAGACGTCCGCCCAGCTCTGCGGGCCGTTCGGGAACACGTCGGCGTTCCAGAACAGGTTCCGCGAGAACTGGTACCACGGCACGCTGTAGTCGGTGATGAGCTCCGGGTAGGCGATGTCGGACGTGTCGAGGCCGCTGAAGTCGAGCGGCTGCAGCAGGTCCTGCGAGAGGAACTGGTAGAGGGTCTTGCTCTCGGTGTCGACGAGGTCGGGGCTCTGCGCGCCCGACTTGACGGTCTCGGCGAGCTTCGCGACGTTCGAGCCGTCGGCGTCGATGAGCACCTTGACGCCGGTCTCGGCGGCGAACGGGTCGAAGAGCGCGGCGCGCATGCCCTCCTCGTAGCTCCCGCCGAAGCCGGAGTACCAGAGCTCGCCGCTGAGGGCGGGCCCCTCCGGGTTCGTGGTCGCGTCGCCGGTCGGCGCCGGAGCCGGCGTCGAGCAGGCGGCGAGCGCCGTGGCGGCGGCGATCGCGACGGCCGCGGACGCGACGCGCCGGAATCCGCGTCGCCGCGGGTTCAGCTGTTCCATGTGATGCGTTCCTTCCAGATGGGGATTGGTGCGGTGCAGGTGCCTGGGGGTCGGGCCGGGTGCGCAGGCCTCCACGATCGGAGACGCCGCGCCCCGGCCCTCGGGAGCGCAGCGCGGCACTCGCTCCGTCCGCCGTCCCAGCCTCCGGCTCGCCCGTCCCGGAGGACAAGTTCGAGACCGCAGGTTACGGGCCGGCTACGTCCCAGCCTCCGGGGCGCCCGACCCCGGGACAAGGACAAGTTCACTATGCGTTCGATAAGGTGCCCTTATGGATTTCGAGATGCAGGCGCTGACGCTCGCCGCGGCGATCCAGCAGGCCGGCTCGATCACCGGTGCCGCGAAGCACCTCGGCTACTCCCAGCCGGCGGTGAGCCAGCAGCTGCGGAAGGTCGAGGATCGGCTCGGCGTGCCGATCGTCACGCGGGTGGGCCGGTCCGTCCGGCTCACCGAGGCGGGCATCGTGCTCGCCGACCGGGCGCGGGTGGTCAACGCGGAGATCGAGTCGACGTTCAGCGCGATCGCGGACATCGTCGGGGGCATCACCGGCCGGGTGCGCATCGCCGCGTTCGAGTCGGCGTCCTCCAGCGTGGTGCCGGCCATCCTGGCGCGGATGCGCGACCGGCACCCGGGGATCAGCGTGTCGATCGTCAAGGACGATCCGTCCGGCGCCGCGAGCAAGCTCGCCGACGGCGAGCTCGACATCGCGATCACCTACTCCTACGAGGGCGACGCCGACGACCCGCACGCCGCGCTCATGCGCGGGCTGGCGGTGCGGCGGCTGTTCACCGAGCCGGTCTACATCGTGCTGCCGGCGGACCACCCGCTCGCCGGCGGGGAGCAGGTGCCGCTCGCCGCGCTCGCCGACGCCGACTGGATCGGCGGCTGCATGCAGACCCGCGGGCACCTGCTGAGCGTCTGCCGCGAGGCGGGCTTCCAGCCGCGCATCGTCCGCGAGACCGACAGCGCCGTCACCGTGCTGGGCCTGGTGCGCGCCGGCCTCGGCGTCGGGATGCTCGCCTCGATCTCCGTCGCCGCCGTCGGGCTGCCGAGCGGCGTCCGGATGCTGCCGAGCGCGCCCGGCGGGACCCGCACCGTGAACGTGGTGACGACCGACGGCGCCCGCCGCGTCGCGGCGATCGCGGCGACGCTGCAGGCGATCGACGACGTCGCCGCGGAGCTCGGGCTCGCCGCCTGATCCCGAACGGCTCGGACGACGGGCGGCCGAGCCGGCGCCGGACGGACGGCCGATCGTGCCCCTCGGGCCTCAGCCCGAGCCCCGCGGCTCGACCGACGCCGCGAGCGCGGCGACCGCGTCCGCCAGCCGCGGGTCCTCGCCGCGGGCGAGCGCGGCCCACTCGAGCTGCACCTCGCCGTCCGGGCCGGTCGTCGCGCGCGCCCAGACCCGCCGGCGCGGGATGAACAGCGACAGCAGCAGGCCGGCCACCGCGAGGATGACGAAGCCGAGCACCCAGCCCTGCGCCGGGTCGGAGTGGATGTCCAGCGCGACGAACCTCGGGATCGCCGTGAGCTCGATCGTCCCGAGCCCGTCCGGCAGCTCCGCGACGTCGCCGAGGCCGAGCTCGATCGTCGGCGTCGCGGCCTGCCGTCCGGCGATCTGCGTGAGGGAGTCGGTGTCGAGCACGTAGGCGTTCGTGGCACGGCCGTCGTCGAGGCCGAGGTCGCCGGTGTAGACCTCCAGCGTGACCAGCGGGGCGAGCAGGTCGGGATGGGAGGAGGCGAACGCGCCGGAGTCGAGCAGGATCTTCGTCGGGTAGAGGAAGCCCTGCAGCCCGATCTGCTCGGCGAGGCCGTCCGGGACCTTGACGACGCCGAGCGAGGCGAGCGTGGGCGTCATCGGGCGGAACAGCGTCGGCTGCGAGAAGACCACCCTGCCGTCGGGGTCGCGGATGGTGAGCACGGGCGCGTAGCCGTTGCCGAGCAGGTAGACCTGGGTGCCGGCGATCGACAGCGGGTGGTTGACCTTGAGGGTCTCCTGGCGCGGCGCCTGGCCGAGCTCGGTGACCGTGACGTTCGCCGTGAAGTCGATCGGCGTGCCGTAGGAGCGCCAGTCCTGCTGCTCGTAGGCGACGTCGAGCGAGTCGAGCCGGACGGAGAACGGCGCGAGCAGGTCGTCGCCGAACAGCCGGCCGGGGTGGAACGAGTCGTAGCCGGACAGCACGTTCGTGAACGCGTAGCCCTCGGCGATGACGCGCTGGCCGGTGTAGCCGTACCCGCCGCCGACCGCGACCGAGGCGAGCACCCCGATCAGGGCGACGTGGAAGACCAGGTTCCCGGTCTCGCGGAGGTAGCCCCGCTCCGCGGAGACGGAGGAGGGGTGGTCGGCGACCCGGTAGCCGCGCCGGCGCAGCAGCGCCCGGGCGGCCTCGACCGCGTCCTGCGCCGTGCCGTCGAACGGGCGCACGGTGTGCCCCTCGAGCCGGTCGAGCCGGACCGGGGTGCGCGGCGGCCGGGAGGCGATCGCCTTGGCGTGGTGCCAGGCGCGCGGGATCACGCAGCCGATCAGCGAGACGAACAGCAGCAGGTAGATCGCGGAGAACCACGGCGAGGAGAACGTGGAGAACAGCCCGAAGAAGTCGAGGATCCGCGCCCCGTCGGGGTCGTTCGCGCGCCACTGGGCGACCCCGTTCGGGTCGCTCGAGGTCTGCGGGACGAGCGAGCCCGGGATCGCCGCGATCGCGAGCAGCAGCAGCAGCACGAGCGCGGTGCGCATCGAGGTGAGCTGCCGCCAGAGGAACCGCAGCCAGCCGACCGGGCCGAGCCTCGGCTGGTCGAGCCGGTCGGGGCCGTCCGGTGCGCGACCGGTCGACCGCCGCTCCTCGCCGAGCGGGTCGTCCTCGTCGACGTGGTCAGAGGGCAGGTACGAAGCCATCGATCACCGCCGTCAGGCCGGACATCATCGCCTGCCACAGCCCCGAGACCATGAGCACGCCGATCGCGACGAGCAGGGCGCCGCCGGCGATGTTGACGGCCCGGATGTGCCGCCGGATCCAGGCCACGCCCGTGGTGGCCCAGCCGAGGCCCAGCGCGAGCAGCAGGAACGGGACGCCGAGGCCGATCGCGTAGACCGCGGCGAGCAGGCCGCCCCGCCACGGGTCGCCCTGGTCGAGCACGATCGCGTTCACCGCGACGAGCGTCGGCCCGAGGCACGGGGTCCAGCCGAGGGCGAACACCACGCCGAGCAGCGGCGCCCCCACCAGGCCGGTCGCGACCTTGACGCGCGGCTTGACGGTGCGCTGGGCGAAGCCGAACAGGCCGATGAAGACGAGGCCCATCGCGATCACGACGACGCCGGCGATGCGGGTGATGAGGTCGAGCCACGGCCGCAGCAGCAGCCCCGCGGTGCCGAACAGCACCCCGAAGACGACGAACACGACCGTGAAGCCGAGCACGAACAGCCCGACCCCGGCGAGCAGCCGGCCGCGCCCCGCGCGCTCCCCCGAGGCGAAGCCGCCGACGTAGCCGAGATAGCCGGGCACCAGCGGGAGCACGCACGGCGAGGCGAACGACACCAGCCCGGCGAGCAGCGCGAGCGGGACGGCGAGCAGCAGGCCCCCGCCGAGGATGGCCGAGCCCACCGGATCGGGGGCGAGCGCCGCGAGCGGGAGGATCACGCCTCCGCCTGGACCTTCTCGATCATGGCGCGCAGGATGTCCGGGTCGCGGATCAGCCCCGAGATGCGCGCCGCGACGCGGCCATCGCGATCGAGCACCAGCGTCGTCGGCACGGCGTTCGGGGCGACCGTCCCGGCGAAGGCGAGCTGCACCGAGCCGGTCGACACGTCGAGGATCGACGGGTAGCCGATGCCGTTCTCCTGCTCGAAGACGCGGGCGACGTCCGCGGTGTCGTAGACGTTGACGCCGAGGAAGGCGACGTCGCCGAGCTCGGCGGCGAGCGTCGCGAGGTCGGGCGCCTCCCGCCGGCAGGGGGGGCAGCCGGCGTACCAGAAGTTGACGACGGCGACGCTCCCGGCGAGCTCGGCGCTGTCGAACTCGGCGCCGTCGACCGTCGGGCCGGAGAAGGCGACCGGCGCGTCCCGCTCGGCCGGCGGGACCTCCAGGTACGCGCCGTCGCCCGAGACGTAGCCCTGGCCGTCGCCGTACCGCTCGGCGAGCCCGTCGCTCGACGCGCAGCCGCTGAGCACGGCGAGCACGGCGAGCGCCGCCGCCAGCCCCGCAACCGCCCGCTTCACACCGCCCCCGTATCGATCGCCTCGTCGAGCAATCCTGCCGCGGGTTCCTGATAGTCGACCTCGGCCCAGCCGCCCGGGGCGGCCGGGTCGCGGCGGAAGGTCGTGATCGAGGAGAGCCGGGTGCGTCGCCGCCTGGGGTCGTTGGCGAGCCGCAGGCCCCGCGCCGAGCGGCTGACCATCTCGATCGGCGTCTGGTGGCTGACCAGCACGACCTCGCCGGCCTCGGCCTCGTCCCACGCCTCGGCCATCGCGGCGAGCATCCGGTCGCGGATCTCGACGTACGGCTCGCCCCAGCTCGGCAGCCCCGGTCGCAGCAGGTGCCGCCAGTTCGACGGCCTGCGGATCGCCTGGCGCATCCGCGTGCCCTCGAAGACGTTCCACGGCTCGACGATCCGCTCGTCGACGGTCGCCGGCAGGCCGAAGGCCGCGGTCCACGGCGCCGCCGACTCGCGGGTGCGCTGCAGCGGGCTCGCGACGAGCGCGCTCACCGGGCGCCCGGCGAGCGACTGCGCCGCGAGCGCCGCCATCCGGCGTCCGCGCTCGGAGAGCGCATAGCCGGGCAGCCGGCCGTAGAGGATCCCGTCCGGGTTCTCCACCTCGCCGTGCCGCACGAGGTGGAGGAGTTCGGCCGGCACCCGACCATTCTCCCACCCGTGCCGCTGCGCCGCGGAGCGACGACGCCCCCGGCGCCGGAGGACCGGGCCGGGGGCGTCGGGACGAGTGCTAGGCCTGGTCGGGGACGAGGCCGAGGAACACCCAGTGCTCGTTCGGCGCGAGGCCGGCGAGCTCGCGACCGCAGTCGCGCAGCACCGGCTGCGAGGACGTGACGTGCGTCGAGCCGACCATCATGTCCCGGATGAAGTGGTTGAGCACTCCGGGACGGATGGTCTGCGTCGCCGCCGTCTTGATGACGAAGTTCATCACGTCGTACGCCGCGAACGTCATGTTGTTGAGCGCGAGGCGCGCGAGCGTCTTCTGCCGCGTCGTCACCTCGGAGGCGCCGGCGTCGAGGCTCTCCTCGATGTCCTGCCACACCTGCATGCACCAGGCCTCGCCGGCGCGCAGCCGCGCCTCCATCCGCCCGTACTCCTCCAGGAAGGCGCCGTCGGAGGCGAGCTGCCCGGGACGGCCCTTGCCCGCCTGGGCGAGCTTGGCCAGCTCGTCGAGCAGCCGGCGGCCGACGCCGATCGCGAAGCCGGTGTGACCGAGCAGCGCGAACTGGATGGTGCCGATGCGGAAGATGCCGCCGCCGCGCAGCGCCGTCTCGGTGAACATGTCGTAGCCGAAGGCCTTCGGCACGAACACGTCGCGGAGCTTGTAGTCGATCGAGCCGGTGCCGATCAGGCCCATCACGTCCCAGGAGCTGGCGTCGAGGTACTCCTCCTTGACCGGCAGCACGAAGATGTAGGCCTTGCCGGTGTCCGGGTCGGCGGCGGCGGTGTGGATGAAGTCCGCGTGCCGGATGCCGGAGCCGAACGACCAGTCGCCGGTCAGCGAGTAGCCGCCCTCGACCTCGTGCACGGTGCCGGTGCGGGTGCCCTGCCCGGCGATGATCGGGAAGCGGTCCTTGCCGCCGAACACCGTCTCCAGCGCGTCCTCGTGCAGGTAGGCGCCGCCGGTGCCGGTCGACAGGGCGGCCGCCATGGTCACCCACGAGGTCGCCGGGTCCGCGTAGGCGAGCGCCGCGACCAGCTCGATCGAGTCGCGCGGCGACAGCTCAGGGCCGCCGAGGTCCTTCGGCACCCACATGCCGACGAAGCCGGCCTCGTGGATCGCCTCGACGACCTCGGGGGCGAGCGCGTTCAGCTCCTCGTTGCGCTCCGAGTGCTCCATGAGCAGCGGCTGCAGCCGAACGGCCTCGGCGATCAGATCCTTACCGGTCTTCATGTCTCTCCTCTACATCGTTGTAGACGGCCTGACGGCCTGAACCCAAAGATTACCTGCAACTAGACTCGCCCGGTGACCGCCCGCATCCTCACCGCCGACCTCGCCGCATCGACCGACGGCCCGGTGACCGTCGCCGGCTGGGTGGAGACCGTCCGCGACCAGAAGAAGGTGCAGTTCGTCGTGCTGCGCGACGAGACCGGCGCCGTCCAGCTGGTCCACCCGCGCGCCGAGGAGGGCGCCGCCGACCCGCTCGCGGAGCAGATCTCCGGGCTCGCGCAGGGCACGTTCCTCGCGGTCGGCGGGGTGCTCAAGCACGACGAGCGGGTCAAGCTCGGCGGCGTCGAGATCCTGGTGGAGACGATCGAGGTCGCCGCGGCCGCCGACCCGGAGCCGCCGATCGCCGACGACTCCTCGATCGACAAGCGGCTGGACTGGCGCTTCCTCGACCTCCGCGTGCCGCGCAACGCCCTGTTCCTCCGGGTGCAGACGACGCTCGAGCACGCCTGGCGGAGCTGGTGGATCGAGCGCGGCTTCGTCGAGCTGCACACCCCGTCGTTCATGTCCTCGCCGTCGGAGTCGAGGGCCGAGCTGTTCGAGCTCGACTACTTCGAGCTCGGCAAGGCCTACCTCGCGCAGTCGCCGCAGAACTACAAGCAGATGGCCCAGGCCGCGGGCCTCGGGAAGGTGTTCGCGATCACGCCGGTGTTCCGCGCCGACCCGTCGTTCACCGCGCGGCACGCGACCGAGTTCACCTCGGTCGACGCCGAGATCTCCTGGATCGACTCGCACGAGGACGTGATGGCGATGCAGGAGCAGCTGCTCGTCGCGGGCCTGCAGGCCGTCGCCGAGCGCCACGGCGAGGAGATCCGGCGGCTCCACGGCCTCGAGGTCGAGGTGCCGGGCGTCCCGTTCCCGCGGATCCCGCTCGCCGAGGCGCACGCGATCATCGAGGCCCGCGGCTACCGGGTGCCGCGCGCCGACGGCGACCTCGACCCCGAGGGCGAGCGCCGGATCGCGGCCTATGCGAAGGAGGAGCTCGGCAGCGACTTCGTGTTCGTCACCGACTACCCCGCGGCGATCCGGCCGTTCTACCACATGCGGGACGAGACGACCGGGCTGACCAGGTCCTACGACCTCGTCTACCGCGGGACCGAGATCACCACCGGCGCCCAGCGCGAGCACCGGCTCGAGCCGCTCGTCGCGCAGGCGCGCGAGAAGGGCCTGGACCCGGCGGGGCTGTCCGAGTACCTGTCCTTCTTCCGGTACGGCGTCCCGCCGCACGGCGGCTTCGGGATGGGGCTCGCCCGGGTGCTCATGCTGCTCCTCGGGCTGCCGTCCATCCGGGAGACGACCTACCTGTTCCGGGGTCCGACGCGGCTGACCCCCTGACCGGTCCGCCGGTTCACCTTCATGGTGCATGATGTGCGCCATGTCGCCGAAGTCCAAGGACGCGTCCGCCGCCGGAACGAGCCGCAGAGACCCCTCGAAGTCCAAGCGCATCCGGAGGGCGCGCAAGGAGCTCGCGAGCGTGCTCAAGGCGCACGCCGAGCTGACCGCCGGCAGCGGCGTCTCGCTGAAGAAGGCGCAGCGCGCGAACGCCAAGCTGGCGTCCGCGGCGGCGGCCTACGCCGAGGCCGTCCAGGCCAAGACCGGCCTGGAGAGCGCGTTCGTCCCCGGCAGCGGACAGCTCGACGGCGCGACGATCAGCTCGCTGCAGACCGAGCGCGCGGCGATCGAGCGCACGATGACCGGAAGCCTCCGGATCGTCCCGCCGGCGCCGCCGGAGGACGGCGACAGCGGCGAGTAGCCGACCGGGCTACTTGGCGGAGAGGTCCTCGATCTGGGCGTCGCCCGCCGACTTGATGATCGACTGCACCGCCTTCTTCGCCGACGCCTTCTCGACGTAGTTCTCGCTCACGGCGAGCGTCTGCCCGTTCGACGCGACGATGCGGAAGAAGTAGGGCTGCTTCTCGCTCTTGCCTTTGACGATCTGGAACTTCAGTGCCACGGTGCGCTGCCTTCCTCGGGGGTCCCATCCGGTTGCGGGGCGAGTCTAGCGGCAGCGGGCGACGCGCGAGCGCCATCCTGCGAGCGCGATCCGCGGCGGCGCGGTCAGCCGATCAGGGCGGCGCGCAGCCGGTCGGCGTCGACCCGCCAGTAGGCGTGCGGCGCGCCGTCGACGAGCACCACCGGGATCTCCTCGGCGTAGCGATCGCGCAGCGTCGCATCGTCGAGGATCGAGCGCTCTTCGACCAGGACGCCGCCGACCTCGGCGGCGACCCGCTCGACGACGCCGCGCGCGTCGTCGCAGAGGTGGCAGCCCGGCTTGCCGATCAGGGTGACGAGCCGCGCGGCCACGGCCTACTTCTTGTTGCGGCGCTGGTGCCGGGTCTTGCGCAGCAGCTTGCGGTGCTTCTTCTTCGCCATCCGCTTGCGGCGCTTCTTGATGACAGAGCCCATGGGAGCCTCCGGTTCGTCGACTGAACCCGTCGGGGTTCGTGCGAACCTCGGGGAATAAGACTCCGAGAGTCTAGCGCAGGACTCCGCGGGCCCGGCGGCCGTCCGGTCTCAGCCGACGCTGCGCGAGGGGGCCGCGGGGATCGTCACGAGGTCCACCACGGCGGCCTCCGGGATCCGGTACGAGCGGCCGAAGCGCACCGCGGGCAGCTCGCCCGACTGCACCATCCGGTAGACCGTCATGACCGACACCCGCATCAGCTCGGCGACCTCGGCCACGGTGAGGAAGCGGACGTTCGAGAGATCGCCGCGCATGGTCGCCTCCGGATCGATCGCCAGCGAGAGCTGTGACGGATGTGACAGGTGTGAATACAGGCTACTGCTCGCCAGCGTTCACGGGCAAGACCTGCTTCACCATCTCCGCCGCGTTCGCGATCCGCTCCCGCGTCTCCTCGGTCGCGTCGCGGAGCGCCTGCAGCACGGCGAGCGCCTGGTGCACCGTCGTCGCGGCGGCGCGGCCGAGCTGCTCGCCGGCGCCCGCGCCGGACCAGGCGATGATGGGCGCCGCGTCGGAGGCGGCCTGGCGGCGCGCCGCCGGCTCCGCGGGCCGGAACGCCGCGAGCCAGTCCGCGACCTCCGCGAGCGGCGCGGCGTCCAGCCGGTAGTAGCGGTGCTGCGCCTCCTCGCGGACCACCACGAGCCCCTGGTCGCGCAGCACCCGGAGGTGCTTGGACACGGTCGGCTGGCTGAGCTCCGTCTGCTCGACGAGCGCGCCCACCGAGAGCTCGCCGTCCCTGAGCAGTCGCGCGAGCAGGTCCCGCCGGGTCGCGTCCGAGAGCACGTCGAAGATGTCCGCCATTGCATCAGGGTAGAACGCGTATGCGGCTTCGGCCATACTCCGCTTCCCCGCTCCCCCTCCTCCGGTGATCGCCCGCATCGGCGGACGGGCCGTGGGACGCGCCTCAGCCGGCGGCGAGCTCGCGGGCGCGGGCGACGGCCGCGAGGGCCGCGCGCTCGAGGATCCCGGCGAGATCCGCCTCCTCGAGCACCGCGATCGCCCGCTCCGTGGTGCCGTTCGGGCTCGTCACGCGACGGCGCAGCTCCGCCGGGTCCTCGCCGCTCGCGGCCAGCAGGGCGCCGGCGCCGACGAAGGTGCCCTCGGCGAGGGTGCGCGCCTCCGCCTCGGCGAAGCCGAGCCGGCGAGCGGCCGCGGCGAGCTGCTCGACGAGGAGGAAGACGTACGCCGGGCCGGAGCCGCTGATCGCGGAGAGCGCGTCCATCTGGGACTCGGGCACCACCAGCACCGAGCCCACCGTCTCGAAGAGGCGCGCCACGAGCGCGATGATCGACGCGGTCGCCCGGGCGCCGCCCGCGATCCCGGTGACCCCGCGGCCGACCGTCGCCGGGGTGTTCGGCATCGTGCGCACCACGGGGTTGGGGACCAGCGCCTCCATCCGCTCGGTCGTCACGCCGGCGGCGATCGAGACGACGACCGCGTCCGGGTCGAGCATCGGGCGGATCTCCTCGAGCAGCCCGGGGATGCCGGCCGGCTTCACCCCGAGCACGACGAGCTTGGCGCCGGCGAGCACCCGCTCGGTCGCATCGTCCTCGGTCTCGTAGGCGAGCGAGAGCACGCCGAGCGCGCGCAGCGCCGCCGCCTTCGCCTCGGTCCGGTTCACCGCGCGGAGGCCGCCGGCGACCGGGATGCCCGAGGCGAGGACGCCCTGCAGGATGGCGCCGCCCATCGAGCCGGCGCCGATGAAGGCGATCGCCGGGAGCGCGTCGTCCGGTTCGGTCATGGGCCCATCCTAGAATCGCCGGTATGAGCGCTGAGGGCGGGACCAGGGCGATCCTGGCGGCGCTGGCGGCGAATCTCGGCATCGCGATCACGAAATTCGTCGCGTTCCTGCTCTCCGGCGCCTCGTCGATGCTCGCCGAGTCGATCCACTCGGTCGCGGACACGGCGAACCAGCTCCTGCTGCTCGTCGGCAAGCGCCGCGCGCGGCGGGACGCCGACGTCGAGCACCCGTTCGGCTACGGGCGCTCGCGCTACGTCGCGGCCTTCGTCGTCGCGATCATCCTGTTCTCCGCCGGCGGCGTGTTCGCCCTCTACGAGGGCTACCAGAAGGTGCGCCACCTCCAGGAGCACCCCGACCAGCCGGCGATCGATCCCTTCTGGTGGTGGCTGCCGCTCGTGGTGCTCGTGATCGCGATCGGGCTGGAGTCCTTCTCGCTGGCCACGGCGGTCCGCGAGTCGAGGCCGCACAAGGGCGGCCGGTCCTGGGTCGCCTTCGTGCGCCGCTCGAAGGCCCCGGAGCTGCCGGTCGTCCTGCTCGAGGACGTCGCGGCGCTGATCGGCCTGCTCCTCGCCCTGCTCGGGGTCGGCCTCACGGTGCTCACCGGCGACGGGATCTTCGACGCGATCGGCACCTTCGCGATCGGCGCGCTGCTCGTCCTGGTCGCGATCGTGCTCGGCGTCGAGATGGGCAGCCTGCTCGTCGGCGAGGGGGCGACCGAGCAGGACCTGGCCGCGATCCGCGCCGCCGTCGAGGCGCACCCCGCGGTCGACCGGATCATCCACCTCAAGACCCTCTACGTGGGGCCGGAGGAGCTCATGGTCGGGGCGAAGCTCGCCTTCCCGGCGGACCGGATGCTCGCGGAGGTGGCCGGCTCGATCGACGAGATCGAGCGCGCCGTCCGCGAGGCGGTGCCCGCCGCCCGGATCATCTACCTCGAGCCCGACGTCTGGCGCCCCGCCGCCGCGGACCCGGCTCCCCCGACGGACACGATCGTCATCAGATCCGCAGACTGAAAGGAACCGCATGTCAGTCCTCATCACGATCCTGGTCGCCCTGCACCTGCTCGGCATGGCCACCATCGTCGGCACCTTCTTCGCGCAGCTGCGCGCGAAGGACCGGTTCTCCACCGGACTCGTGCTCGGCGGCGCGATCACGCAGCTGGTCACCGGCATCGCGCTGATCGGCCTGCTGCACGGCAACGACGGCTTCAACTGGCCGAAGTACATCACGCACGCCGTGATCGGCCTCGTGATCCTCGGCGCCGCGATCGGCGCGCAGGTCGCGAAGTCGAAGCACGCCAGGATCGCGCCCTGGTTCCACACCGCCGGCGGCCTGGCGGTCGTCAACCTGCTGATCGCCGTCCTCTGGCGCAGCTACGCCTGAGGCGTCGGATCCGGGATCGGCGCATCCGCCGCCGGGCTCCGGCGACCGGCGCCGCGCCGGCGCTCCGGGCGCCGGAGCTGCTCGGCGTCCTCGAGCTTGGTGCCCTTGGTCTCCGGCACCCGGGTCAGCACGAAGAGCAGGGAGAGCACCGCGAACACGGCGTACATCCCGTAGGCGAAGGTCAGCGAGAAGGAGGCCAGCGCCGGGAAGGTCACGGTGATCAGGAAGTTCGCCACCCACTGCGCGGCCGCGGCGACGCCGAGCGCGCGAGCGCGGATGCGGTTCGGGAAGATCTCGCCGAGCAGCACCCACACCACGGGCCCCCAGGAGGCGCCGAAGGCGACGACGAAGACGTTGGCCGCCACCAGCGCGATCGGCCCCCACGCGCCCGGCAGCGACGGTCCCGCCTCCCCGGTCGTGGCCTGCGAGAACGCGACCGCCATGGTGGTCAGCGCGACCGCCATGCCGATCGAGCCGCCGATCAGCAGCGGGCGACGGCCGATCTTGTCGACGAGGGCGATCGCGACCAGGGTGACCAGGATGTTCGTCACCGAGGTGATGACGCTGATGGTCAGCGAGTCGCTCTCGGCGAAGCCGACCGCCCGCCAGAGCGTGGTCGAGTAGTAGAAGATGACGTTGATCCCGACGAACTGCTGGAAGACCGACAGCAGGATGCCGACCCAGACGATCGGGCGCAGGCCGAGCGCGGGCCCGCGCAGCGAGCCCTGCTGACCGGCGTCGCGCTCGATCGAGCCGCGGACCTCGGCGATCGAGGTGTCGACCTCCCCGGCGGGGACGATCCGGGCGAGCACCGTGCGCGCCTCGTCCTCGCGCCCGGCCTTCACCAGGTAGCGCGGCGACTCGGGCAGCGCGAGCGCGATGCCCCCGTACACGATCGCCGGGACGGCGCAGGCGATGAACATCCATCGCCAGGCGTCGAGCCCGAACCACAGCGGCGAGTTCGCGCCGCCCGCGAGGTTCGCGAAGATCGCGTCCGAGAGCAGCGCGGCGAAGATGCCGAGCACGATGGCCAGCTGCTGCAGCGAGGCGAAACGGCCGCGCACCCGGCTCGGCGAGATCTCCGCGATGTAGGCCGGCGCGACGACCGAGGCGATGCCGATGCCGACGCCGCCGACCAGTCGCCAGACGATGAGGTCCCAGACCCCGATCGCGAGCCCGGAGCCGATCGAGGAGACGAGGAACAGGACGGCGCCGACGAGCATGACCGGCACGCGGCCGAAGCGGTCGGCGAGCCGTCCCGCGAGCTCCGCGCCGAGCGCGCAGCCGAGCAGCGCGATCGCGATGGCGAAGCCGGTCGCGGTCGGGTCGAGCCCGAAGTCGTACTGGATCGCGTCGACCGCGCCGTTGACCACCGACGAGTCGAAGCCGAACAGGAACCCGCCGACCGCGCCCGCGATCGCGAGCCCGATGACTCGGCCCCCCACCGCATCCCCCGGCATCATCGCCTCCGTTCGAAGAACTCCCTCAGCATGGCAGAGCTCTCGTCCGCGGCGACACCCGCGACCACCTCGACGGCGTGCGGCAGCCCCGCCTCGCGCACCACGTCGATCCGGCCTCCGACGGCGCCGGCCTTCTCGTCCCACGCGCCGAACACGATCCGCGCCAGCCGCGCCGCGAGCGCGGCGCCCGCGCACATGGTGCACGGCTCGAGCGTGACGACGAGCGTGCAGCCGTCGAGCCGCCAGCCGCGGAGCGCCGCCGCGGCGGCGCGCATCGCGACGATCTCGGCGTGAGCGGTCGGGTCGTGCCCCGCCTCGCGCGCGTTCCGGCCGCGGCCGATCACCGCCCCTCCCGGGTCGATCACGAGCGCGCCGACGGGCACGTCGCCGGCCTCCGCCGCCGCGCTCGCCTCGGCCAGCGCCTCGGCCATCCAGGCTCGATAGCGGTCCATTAGGGTGAGCCTATGCGAGTCCATGTCGCCGATCACCCGCTGATCACGCACAAGCTCACGGTGCTCCGCGACGCGACGACCCCCTCCTCGACGTTCCGCTCGCTCGTCAAGGAGCTGGTCACGCTGCTCGCCTACGAGGCCACCCGGCGCGTCCGCGTCGAGCCGGTCGACATCGTCACGCCGGTCGCGCCGACGCGGGGGGTGCAGATCGCCTCGCCGCGGCCGCTCGTGGTCCCGATCCTGCGGGCGGGGCTGGGGATGCTCGACGGCATGACGGCCCTCGTGCCGACCGCGGAGGTCGGCTTCCTCGGCATGGTGCGCGACGAGCAGACCCTGCAGCCGACGACGTACGCGACCCGGCTGCCGGACGACCTCTCGGGCCGCCAGGCGTTCATCCTCGACCCCATGCTCGCCACCGGGGGCTCGATGCTCGCCGCGATCCGGTACCTGCTCGATCGGGGCGCGACCGACGTCACCGCGATCTGCCTGCTCGGCGCGCCGGAGGGGCTCGCGCTGCTCGAGGCGGAGCTCGGCGGGCACGACGTCGACGTGGTCCTCGGCGCCCTCGACGAGCGGCTCAGCGACCAGGGGTACATCGTCCCCGGGCTCGGCGACGCCGGCGACCGGCTGTACGGCACGGCGCAGTAGCCGCCGCCGAGTTGACGCGCGGCCGGGCGGCCGTCACACTGGAGCCATGACCTCCAGCCGCATCGTGTCGTCGACCATGTCGATGATGGGTGCCGCCTGCATGTGCCAGGCGTCGGCGCCGTGTCGAATGCGCGCCTGAGCCGACGCCGCCCCCGAGTCCCGCGCCCATATCCGGCTGACCCCAGCCACGGGCGATCAGGGAGCTCGATCCCCCACTGCTCGCCGCACGCACCCAGAAGGATTCGACCAATGTCCATCATCACCAGCACCGCCCCGCACGCCGCCGACCCGAAGTCGGCCCACGCCCGCGGCTTCGCCCTCTACGTCGGGATCGACGAGGCGAAGGCCGCGGCCGCCGGCGTCCCGCTCCCGGAGCTCGTCGAGCGGCTCCGACGCCTCGTCGGGGAGCTCGTCCCCGACGCCCAGACGCACGCGACCGTCGCCATCGCGCCGGCGGCCGCCGGCGGCCGGGACATCGACGTGGTCCGCGCCGCCCTGCACGAGCCCGGGCTCGCCCGACTGCGCGCCGAGGCCGAGCCCGCGCCGCGGCGCCGCACCGGCGTCGTCGTCGACATCTCCCGCAAGCGCGTCGTGCTCGACGGCGACGCCGCTCCGCTGACGTTCACGGAGTTCGAGCTGCTCCAGTTCCTCGTGCTGCGCGAGGGCCGGGCGGTCGACCGCCAGGAGATCATCGACGGCGTCTGGCGCGACGCGCCGGCCGAGGAGGTGCCGAACGCGCGCACCATCGACGTCCACGTGCGACGCCTGCGGGCGAAGCTCGGCGACTACGAGGACATCGTCCGCACGGTGCGGGGCACCGGCTACCGGTTCGACCGGCACGCCGACGTCTCGATCCGGCTCGCGGCGACGCCGTCCCCGGATCTCTTCTGAGGCCGGGACCTCAGCAGGCGCCGTCGGCGCCGCAGGCGCACGACTGGCCGCAGGCGCAGGCCTCGCCCTCGCCGCAGGCGCAGCCGGCGGAGAGCTCGGTCACGTCGATGATCTGGATCTGCTGCACGGCCATGTCCGCCTCCTGGTCGACTCGCGGGTACGTCCCCAGCCTACGCCGGCCCGCCGACGGCGACGCGGCGGTCGGATCCGCGCGATCGGGAGGACGCGGCGGATCGAGTTGACACCGTTACCGTTTCGTTATACTCTCGGTGTCAGCCGAAGTCGTTCGCTGTGGCGGCTGACGCGGAATGTGATTGCAGGACACTCTTGGTGCAACGGGACGAGGGCCGGGATCCGGAACAGGATACCGGCCCTCGACTCATTCCGCACCAGGCTCGTGCGCATCGCCCTCGGCGGCGCCGCGCTCGCCGCCGCGCGCCGCGGGGCTGAGCCGGAAGATCCGCAGCTCCCGCCCCGAGTCCCGCTCATAGGCCCGGTACTCGGGCCACTGCTCCTCGAGCTCGTCCCACAGCGACTCGCGCTCCGCGCCGACCACGAGCGCGGCGGTCACCCGCCGCACGCGCCCCCGATGCCGGATCAGGGCCTCCGGATGGGCGAGCAGGTTCGCGGTCCACGCCGGATGCCGGGCGTCGCCGAAGTTGCTGCCGACGACCACGAGCTCCTCGCCGCGCGGCAGGCACATGAGCACCGTCTCGCGCGGCAGCCCCGAGCGCGCGCCGGTCGTGCGCAGCGTCAGCGACGGGACCAGCGCCGAGCTCAGCTGCCAGCGCCCGCGGCTCGCGAGCCGCACCAGCCGCTCCGCCGGCGGCAGCAGCACGCGGGCGACGGCGCGGGCCGGGCGGGTCCGCATCAGGCGGGAGAACGATCTCCGCAGCCCCTTCCGGAACGCAGCCACGGCACGATCATGCCAGGCCGGCGGCACGACGGCGCCCCGGTCGCCGAGGACGCCGCGGCCTAGGCTGGTGGCCATGCCCCCTGCCAAGCGCGCGGTCGTCGAGGCGTGGGAGGCGCTGTTCCGGGCGCAGGTCTCGGTGCTGCGCGACCTCGGCGCGAGCTTCCCGGAGGACCGGCTCAGCCTCGTCGAGTACGACGTGCTGTTCAACCTCTCGAAGCTGCCCGACCGCTCGGCGCGTCCGCGCGACCTCACGCCGCTGCTGCTGCTCAGCCAGCCGAGCGTCTCGCGGATGATCGACCGGCTCGCGCGGCGCGGGCTGGTCGCGAAGCACCCCGACCCGGAGGACGGACGCGGCACCGTGGTCCGGCTCAGCGACGAGGGCTTCGACCTGTTCCGCCGGGTCGCCGTGCTGCACGCCGAGGCGATCGCGCGGCGCTTCGGCGACCGCCTCGACGAGGCGGAGCTGCGCACGCTGACCGAGCTGTGCGACCGGCTGCGGACCGGCGCCTGAGATGGGCCTCCCGGACCTCGATCTGCTGCTGGACGCCGAGCACCTCCGGCTGATCGACGAGCTCGGCGCGATCGCCGGGATCGACCAGGCGACCGCCGCCCTGACCCGGCTGCGGCACGACGGCGTCCCACCGGAGGTCGCCGCGACCGTGCTCACCCAGGCGCGGCTGCGCACCCGGGCGGTCGCCAAGTTCGGCGGGTTCGCCGCCCGGATGCTATTCACCGAGGACGGCCTCCAGCAGGCGACCCGGCTCGGGATCGCGGCACGGCACGCCGAGCGCTACCGGTCGGCCGGGCTCGCGCGGATCGCCGACCTCGGCTGCGGCGTCGGCGGCGACGCGATGGCGTTCGCCGGGCTCGGGCTGGCGGTGCGGGCGGTCGAGCGCGACCCGGTGACCGCCGCCATCGCCGCCTACAACCTCGCGCCCTTCCCGGAGGCGACGGTCGAGGTCGGCGACGCCGAGGGCGCCGACCTCGCCGGGATCGACGGCGTCTGGCTCGACCCCGCCCGGCGCGACGGCGCGACGCGGCTGCGCGACCCCGCCGACTGGTCGCCGTCGCTCGGCTTCGCCTTCGGCCTCGCCGAGCGGCTGCCGACCGGCGTCAAGCTCGGCCCCGGGATCGACCGCGCGCTGATCCCGGACGGCGTCGAGGCCCAGTGGGTGTCGGACGCCGGCGAGGTCGTCGAGCTCGCCGTCTGGTCCGGGCCGCTCGCACGACCCGGCGTCGGCCGCGCGGCGCTCGTCGTCGGCCCGGACGGCGCGCACGAGCTCATCGCCCGCGCCGACACCGAGGACGTCCCGGCGGGCGAGCTCGGCGAGTACCTCGTCGAGCCGGACGGCGCGGTGATCCGGGCGCGGCTGATCGGCGACCTCGCCCGATCCCTGGGGGCCCGGATGCTGCACCGCACGATCGCGTACCTCAGCTGCGACGCGGCGCCCGCGACGCCGTTCGGCGCGGCGTTCCGCGTCGTCGACGTGCTGCCGCTCGACGCGAAGGCGGTGCGGCGGGCCCTCGCCGCGCGCGGCGTCGGCGTGCTCGAGATCAAGAAGCGCGGCGTCGACGTCGACCCGGAGGCGTTCCGCCGGCAGGTGCTGCCGAGGGCGGCGGGCACGGCGACAGCGACGCTCATCCTCACCCGGCTCGGCGAGCGGCGCCGGGCGATCCTCGCCGAGCGGATCTGAGGCGGCTCAGCCCTGCACGACCGTCGCCGGCAGCGTCGAGTCGGCGCCGAACGCGAGGCCGCTCGGCGCCCGCCCCGCGACGACGAGCTGCGCGCCGAGCGCGGCGATCATCGCGCCGTTGTCGGTGCACAGCGGCAGCGGCGGCACGCGCAGCGCGATCCCGGCGGCGGCGCACCGCTCCTCCGCGAGCGCGCGGATCCGCGCGTTCGCGCTGACCCCGCCGCCCAGCAGCAGGCGCGGGATGCCGAGCCCCGTGCAGGCCGCGACCGCCTTCGACACGAGCACGTCGGCGACCGCCTCGCGGAAGCTCGCGGCGACGTCGGCGACGGGCACCGGCTCGCCGGCGTCCTCGAGCGCCTCGACGTGCCGTGCGACCGCCGTCTTCAGCCCCGAGAAGGAGAAGTCGTGGCGATGGCGCTCGAGGTCCTTCGGCCGGGTGAGGCCGCGTGGGAACCGGATCGCCGACGGGTCCCCGGCCGCCGCCGCGAGGTCGATCTGCGGCCCGCCGGGGTACGGCAGGCCGAGCAGCCGGGCGACCTTGTCGAAGGCCTCGCCCGCGGCGTCGTCGAGCGTCTCGCCGAGCAGCTCGACGTCCTCCACCAGGTCGCGGACCAGCAGCAGCGAGGTGTGGCCGCCGGAGACCAGCAGCGCGACGGTCGGCATCGGAAGCGGCTCGTCCGCGAGGACGTCGACCCCGACGTGGCCGACCAGGTGGTTGACGGCGTAGAGCGGCTTGCCGAGCGCGACCGCGAGCGCCTTCGCGGCCGCGACGCCGACCATGAGCGCGCCGGCGAGCCCGGGACCGTTGGTGACGGCGATCGCGTCGAGCTCGTCGAGCGCGACGCCGGCCTCGGCGAGTGCGCGGTCGAGGGTCGGGCCGAGCGCCTCGAGGTGCGCGCGCGCCGCGACCTCCGGCACGACGCCGCCGTAGCGGGCGTGCGCCGCCATCGAGCTCGCGATCGCGTTCGCCAGCAGCCGGTCGCCGCGCACGATGCCGATCCCGGTCTCGTCGCAGGAGGTCTCGATCCCGAGCACGAGCGGCGCCCGCCGCCCGGCGACCGCGGGCGCCGGCAGCCGGCGCGGGATCGGCGCGAGGCGCATCACGACCGCGTCGACGCCCCCGGGGTAGTACCTCGGTCGGACGGCGATCCGCGCGAAGCCGAGCGACTCGTAGAGGGCGATCGCCCCCGCGTTGTCCGCGCGGACCTCGAGGAGCACGTCCGCCGCCCGCCGGCGCCTGGCCTCGCCGAGCAGCTCGACGAGCATGCCGCGCGCGATCCCGCGACGGCGGAACCCCGCGGCCACGGCGATCGTCTGGATGTCGCCCTGGTCACCGGCGACCCGGAGCCCGGCGTAGCCGACGACCCGCCCGCCCGCGTCCACGGCGGCCAGGTAGCGTCCGGCCGGATGCGCGAGCTCGGCGCGCACGACCTCCTCCGGCCAGGCGTCCTCCGGGAAGAGCTCGCGCTCGAGCGCCAGGATCGCGCCGAGGTCCTCGGCCGCGGCGTCCCGGATCGTCCAGCCCATCAGCGCACCCGCTTCGACCTGGCCGGCGGCGCGACGTCGGGCTCGCGGAGGTAGAGCGGCTGCTGCGGGCCCTCCTCGCCGAGCCGCCGCTGCCGCAGCGCGACCCGCGCCACCGCCGCCGCGGAGACCCCGTCGGGGCGCACGGCGTCGCCCGGGTCCTGCTGCGTCAGCTCGATCCGCCCGTCGACCGACAGATAGTGGCCGCGACGGCCGGCGGGGGTCGCGACGGCGGCCTCCGGGCCGAGGCCGAGCTGCTCGCGGACCGCCTCGTGCGAGACGACGCCGAGCACCGGCACGCCGAGCGCGGCGGCGAAGGCGCGCGCCGCCGCGATGCCGACCCGCAGCCCGGTGTACGGGCCGGGACCCATCCCCACCGCGACGGCCGTCACGGCGGACGGCCCCCGGGGTGCCCGAGCGTTCGAGCCGGCGGCCGGGCCGGGCCCGTCCGAGCCCCGGAGCACGGACTCCAGCAGCGGGCCGATGAGCTCGGCGTGGCCGCGCGGATCGTCGCCGGCGCGCTCGGCCAGCACCGCGCCGTCGTCGGCGACGAGGGCGACCGAGGTGCCCATCGAAGTGTCGATGCCGAGGATCACGACGGGGCCCGCGTCCCGTCGGCGAGGAGGGCGGCGAGCTCGGCGCCGCGAGCCCCGAATCCCTCGATCGAGACGATGCGCGGCACGACGGGCTCCTCGTCCGACGGGGCCTCCAGGGGCTCGTCCGCACCGACCGGCGGACCGGCGTCCGCGCCGTGGGGGCGGTCGATCGCGATGCGGAGCCAGGCGGCGGCGACGCCGTCCAGGAGCCCCTCCCCCCACTCCACGACGGCGACCGAGCCGTCCCAGTCGATGTCGAGGTCGTCGAGCTCCCGCGCGCCGGACAGCCGGTAGCCGTCGACGTGCACGAGCGGCGGCCCGTCCCCGGTCAGCGGCGGATGGACGCGGGAGAGCACGAACGTCGGCGAGGTGATCGGCCCGCGGACGCGCAGCGCCTCGCCGATCCCGCGCGTCAGCGTCGTCTTGCCGGCGCCGAGCCCGCCGACCAGCACCACCAGGTCGCCGGCGCGCAGCAGCGCGCCGATGCGCCGGCCGAGGCCCTCCATGGCCGCGGCCGTCGGCACCTCGATCGCGGTCACCCGACGTACCGCCTGCGGACGCGCGGGCCGACCCGCGTCACGATCTCGTAGCAGATCGTCCCCGCCGCGTCCGCCCACTCCTGCGCCGACGGGTGGCCCGCCTCCGGATCCCCCCACAGCACGGCCCGGTCGCCGACCGCGACCTCGTCGTCGCCGACGTCGATCACGACCTGGTCCATCGCGATGGTGCCGACCACCGGGTACCGCCGGCCCCGCAGCGAGGCCGCGGCGCGGCCGCTCGCGGCGCGGGGCAGCCCGTCGGCGTAGCCGAGCGGGACCAGGGCGAGCGTCGTCTCGCGCGGCGTGACGTAGCGGTGGCCGTAGGAGACGCCGAGCCCGGCCGGCACCCGCTTGACCGCGACCACCTCGCCGGCGAGCTCCATCGCCGGCCGCAGGCCGAGCTCGGCGGGTGCGCGCTCCGGGAACGCCGAGAGGCCGTACAGCGCGAGCCCCACCCGGACCATGCCGCGGACCTGGCCGGGGTGCGCGACGATCGAGCCGGACGACGACGCGTGCTCGACCCCCGGGGCGAGGCCCGCGGCGCGCGCGATCGCGATCGCGCCGTCGAAGGCGGCGAACTGGGCCTCGTCGGCCTCCGGCGAGGCGTTCGCGAGATGCGTCCAGAGCCCCTCGACGCGGACCCGTCCGGCGCGCTCGTGCGCCGCGGCCCGCTCGACGAGCGCGGCCCAGTCGGCGCCGAGCGCGCCGCCGCGGCCAAGGCCGGTGTCGGCCTTCAGGTGGACGACGGCGACCGCGGCGGCATCCGACGCCGAGCGCACCCGCTCGACCGCCGCCGCGACGCGATCGAGGACGTCGGCGGCGCCGACGCCGAGCTCGACGCCGGCCGCGACCGCCCAATCGAAGTCGGCGTCCGAGCCGTGGATCCAGGCGAGGACCGGCTGCTCGATGCCCGCCTCGCGCAGCCGCCGCGCCTCGTCCAGGTCGACGACGCCGAACGCGTCGACGCCGGCCTCCGCCATCGCGCGGGCGACCGGCGCCAGGCCGTGGCCGTAGGCGTCGGCCTTGACGACGGCCATCAGCCGCGCCGGGGCGACGCCGGCGGCGACGGTGCGGACGTTCTCCCGGATCGCCCCGAGGTCGACGACCAGCTCGCGCACGCTCAGTCCTCCACGACGACGAACGCGACCGCGAGCCCCGCGTCGTGGCTCATCGTCAGGTGCACGCCGGCGACGCCGAGCGCCCCCGCCGTCTCGGCCGCGCGGCCGCGCAGCGCGAAGCCGGGGTTGCCGTGCTCGTCGGAGACCACCGGCATGTCGTGCCAGCCGATCTCGTCCGAGCCGCCGAGCGCCTTGATGAAGGCCTCCTTCGCGGCGAACCGGCCCGCGAGCGAGCGCAGCGGCAGCGGACGGCCGTCGCGCGACAGCTCGTCCTCGGCGAACAGCCGGGCGCGCAGCCGGGGCGTGCGCCCCATCGCCCGCTCGAAGCGCGCGATGTCGACGAGGTCCACCCCGACCCCGATCACGCCCATCGGCTCACTCGACCGTCACCGACTTCGCGAGGTTGCGCGGCTGGTCGACGTCGAGGCCCTTCGCGTTCGCGAGCTCCAGCGCGAAGATCTGCAGCGGCGCGACGGCGAGCAGCGGCTCCGTCCACGGCCCGGTGAGCGGCAGCGGGATGAGCTCGTCGGCGAACGGGATGACGGCCGCGTCGCCCTGCTCGGCGATCGCGATGACGCGCGCGCCCCTGGCCCGGATCTCCTGGATGTTCGAGACGACCTTCGCGTGCAGCGCCGCCGAGTGGCGGGGGCTCGGCACGACGACGAACACGACCTGGCCGTGGTCGACCAGCGCGATCGGCCCGTGCTTGAGCTCGCCGGCGGCGAAGCCCTCCGCGTGGATGTAGGCGAGCTCTTTGAGCTTGAGCGCCCCCTCCAGCGCGATCGGGAAGCCGACGTGACGGCCGAGGAAGAGCACCGAGTGCGTGTCCGCCATCCAGTGCGCGAGCGTCTCGATCCGGGTCCAGGAGTCCTGGATCACGGCGCGGAGCTTCTCGGGCGCGGCGAGCAGGTCGTCGACCAGCGCGCGATGCGTCGCGTCGTCGAGCGCGCCTCGGATGCGGCCGAGGTGCAGGCCGACCAGGTAGAGCGCCGCGATCTGGGAGACGAACGCCTTCGTGGAGGCGACCGCGACCTCCGGGCCGGCGTGCGTGTAGACGACGCCGTCGGACTCCCGCGGGATCGTGGCGCCCTGGGTGTTGCAGACGGAGAGCGTGCGGGCTCCGTGCGCGCGGGCGTGCTGCACGGCGACCAGCGTGTCCATCGTCTCGCCCGACTGGGAGATGGAGATCACCAGCGTGCGCTCGTCCAGCAGCGGCTCGCGGAACTGGAACTCGTGCGCGAGCTCGACGGCGACCGGGACGCGCGCCCACGCCTCGATCGCGTAGCGCGCGACCTCCGCCGCATAGGAGGCGGTGCCGGCCGCGACGAGCACGATCCGCTCGATGCCGGCGAGCACCTCGTCGGAGAGCCGGTCGCCGAGGTCGGAGAGCACGACCAGCCCGTCACGGGTGCGGCCGAGCAGCGTGTTCGCGAGGGCGTCCGGCTCCTCGTGGATCTCCTTGGTCATGAACCAGGGCCAGCCGCCCTTCTCCGCGGCCTTCGCGTCCCAGGCGACCTCGTACTCGTCGCCGTCCACGTGCCCGCCGGAGAAGTCGGTGATCTCGACCGAGTCGGGTCGGATCGTGACGATCTCGTCCTGGCCGACGGCGACCGCGCGCTTGGTGTGCTCGACGAAGGCCGCGACGTCGCTGCCGAGGAAGTTCTCCCCCTCGCCGAGGCCGATCACCAGCGGCGAGTTGCGACGCGCGCCGACCACCACGCCGGGCTCGTCCTGGTGCACGGCCAGCAGCGTGAACGCGCCCCGCAGCCGGCGCACCACGTCGCGGAACGCCTCGGTGAGGTCGCCGCTGCGCCGGTAGGCGCGCGCGAGCAGGTGCGCGGCGACCTCCGTGTCGGTCTCGGACCGGAAGACCACGCCGTCGGCGACGAGCTCGGCCTTCAGCTCGGCGAAGTTCTCGATGATGCCGTTGTGGATGACGGCGAGCCGGCCGTCCTCCGAGAGGTGCGGGTGGGCGTTGCGGTCGGTCGGGCCGCCGTGCGTCGCCCAGCGGGTGTGGCCGAGGCCGGTGCCGCCGTCGCCGATCGGATGCTGCACGAGCTCCTCGGCGAGCGCGCCGAGCTTGCCGGCGCGCTTGCGCGTGTCGAGCCGGCCCTCCCGGTCGAGGATCGCGATCCCGGCGGAGTCGTAGCCGCGATACTCGAGCCGCTTGAGGCCCGCCATGATGAGGTCCGCCGAGTCCCTCGGGCCGACATAGGCGACGATCCCGCACATGCGCTCGATTCTACGGGGGGCGCCCTGAGCGGGCGGGTTCGGCGCGGGCTAGGCTCAGTCGGCGTGACCGAGTCCGTCTTCCACGAGATCGGGCGCGACGAGTGGGCCGCCCTGGCCGCGGGCATGCGGGCGCCGCTCACCCCGACCGAGATCGCGGCGCTGCGCAGCGCCGGCGACCAGCTCGACCTGGTCGAGCTCGAGGACGTCTACCTCCCGCTCAGCCGCCTCCTCTCGCTCTACGCCGCCGGCGCGCAGCGGCTCTACTCGGACACCAGGGACTTCCTCGACGGCGCGGTCTCGGTCCCGGGCGAGACGCCGTTCGTGATCGGCGTCGCCGGCTCGGTCGCGGTCGGCAAGTCGACGATCTCGCGCGTACTGCGCGAGCTGCTCTCCCGCTGGCCGGGGACGCCGCGCGTCGAGCTCGTGACGACCGACGGGTTCCTGTACCCGAACGCGGAGCTCGAGCGCCGCGGGCTCATGGAGCGCAAGGGCTTCCCCGAGTCCTACGACCGGCGGGCGCTCATCGAGTTCGTCTCGGCGATCAAGGCCGGGGAGCCGGAGGTGCGCGCGCCGCTCTACTCGCACTTCGGCTACGACATCGTCGAGGGCGAGTCGGTCGTGGTGCGCCGGCCGGACGTGCTCATCGTCGAGGGCCTCAACGTGCTGCAGCCCGCACCGCAGGGCCAGGCGCTCGCGCTCTCCGACCTGTTCGACTTCACCGTGTACGTCGACGCCGCGACCGAGGACATCGAGGACTGGTACGTCGAGCGCTTCCTGCGGCTGCAGCGCGGCGCGTTCGCCGACCCGGGCTCGTACTTCCACCGCTACTCCCGGCTCTCGCCCGAGGAGGCGGTCGCGACCGCGCGGGACATCTGGCGGCGCATCAACGGCCGCAACCTGGTCGAGAACGTCCTGCCGACGCGCGACCGGGCGACCCTGGTGCTGCGCAAGGGCCCCAACCACGTCGTCGAGCGCGTCCTGGTGCGGAAGATCTGATCCGGCCCGGCCGCGACGCGGCTGCTAGGGCCGCGGCGCGAGGCGCTCGCGGACCAGCGCCGCGAGCCGCTCCGCGATCGACTCCGCGTCGTGCTGGTGCTCCGCCTCGACCATCACCCGGACCATCGGCTCGGTGCCCGAGGGGCGCAGCAGGACGCGGCCCGAGTCGCCGAGCGCGGCCTCCTCCCGGCGGACCGCCGCCGCGATCGCCTCGTCGCCGGCGAGCCGGGCGCGGTCGACGCCGCGCACGTTGACGAGCACCTGCGGGTAGACGGTCATCACCGACGCGAGCTCGGCGAGCGACCTGCCCTGCCGCACCAGCTCGGCCGCCAGGTGCAGGCCGGTCAGGATGCCGTCCCCGGTCGTGGCGTGATCGGCGAGGATCACGTGGCCGGACTGCTCCCCGCCGAGCGACCAGCCGTGCTCGGCGAGCGCCTCGAGGACGTAGCGGTCGCCGACGGCGGTGGTCTCCACCCGGATGCCATGCTCGGCCATCGCCCGGCGCAGGCCGAGGTTGCTCATCACCGTGGTCACCAGCACGTCGTCGCGGAGCACGCCGCGCTCCCGCATCGCGATGGCGAGGATGGCGAGGATGCGGTCGCCGTCGACGATCCCGCCGTCCGCGTCGACCGCGAGGCAGCGGTCCGCGTCGCCGTCGTGCGCGATCCCGAGGTCGGCGCCGACCTCGCGCACCGTCGCCTGCAGCCGCTCGAGGTGCGTCGAGCCGGAGCCCTCGTTGATGTTGAGCCCGTCCGGGTCGGCGCCGATCACGGTGACCCGCGCCCCGGCGTCCTTGAACACCTCCGGCGATGCGCCCGCGGCGGCGCCGTTCGCCGCGTCGACGACGACGTGCAGGCCGTCCAGGCGGTGCGGCAGCGTGCCGAGCAGGTGCAGCACGTAGCGGTCCTCGGCGTCGGCGAAGCGGCGGATGCGGCCGACGTCGCCGCCGAGCGGGGTGAGCTCCTGGGTGCCGAGCGCCGCCTCGATGCGGTCCTCGACGTCGTCCGGGAGCTTGATCCCGCCGTAGCTGAAGAACTTGATGCCGTTGTCGGCCGCGGGGTTGTGCGAGGCCGAGATCATCACCCCGAAGTCGGCGTGGACGTCGCCGACCAGGAACGCGCACGCCGGCGTCGGGATCACCCCGGCGTCGAGCACATCGATCCCGGAGGACGCGAGGCCGGCGGCGACCGCCGCGCTCAGGAACTCGCCGCTGATCCGGGGGTCGCGCGCCAGCACCGCCGTCGGGCGGCGCCCCGCGGCGCGGTTCTCGTCGGCGTGCCGGCCTCGGGTGAGCACCGACGCGGCCGCCTGGGCGAGGTCGAGGGCGAGCTGCGCGGTGATGTCGCCGTTGGCGAGCCCGCGGACCCCGTCCGTGCCGAAGAGGCGTGTCATGTCCGGCGAGCCAGAGCGTTCGGTCCCTGCGCGGGCGAGGCGGGCCGAGGGATCAGCGCTTCGAGTACTGCGAGGCCTTGCGGGCCTTCTTCAGACCGGCCTTCTTGCGCTCGATGACGCGCGCGTCACGGGTGAGGAAGCCGGCCTTCTTGAGCGCCGGGCGGTTGTTCTCCCGGTCGATCTCGTTGAGGGCGCGGGCGATCGCCAGCCGCAGCGCACCGGCCTGGCCGGAGGGGCCGCCGCCGGTGATGCGCGCCGTCACGTCGTAGGAGCCGGTGAGCTCGAGCACCGTGAACGGGGCGTTGACCAGCTGCTGGTGCAGCTTGTTCGGGAAGTAGGCCTCCAGCGGGCGCCCGTTGACGGTCGCGGCGCCGCTGCCGGGGGTGAGCCGGACGCGGGCGATGGCCTCCTTGCGGCGGCCGACGGCCGCGCCGGGGACGGTGAGCGCGGGGCGCGGGGCGCGGGTCTCGGCCGCGGCGACCGGGGTCTCGGTCGTGTAGTCGCCGGAGATCTCGTCGGCGGTGGTCTCGATGTCAGCCACTTCGTGTTCCTTCTGCGTGATCCGGCTCAGGCCTGCTGGGCGACCTGGGAGATGGTGTACGGCTTCGGCTGCTGGGCAGCGTGCGGGTGCTCCGGGCCGGCGTAGACCTTGAGCTTGGTGAACTGGGCGCGGCCGATCGAGTTCTTCGGCAGCATGCCGCGGATCGCCTTCTCGACGACGCGCTCGGGCTTGGTCTCGAGCAGCTCCGCGTAGCTGGTCGCGGTCAGGCCGCCCGGGTACCCGGAGTGGCGGTACGCGTTCTTCTGCGCGAGCTTCTGGCCGGTCAGCGCGACCTTGTCGGCGTTGACGACGATGACGAAGTCGCCGGTGTCGACGTGGTTCGCGAACGTCGGCTTGTGCTTGCCGCGCAGCAGGGCCGCGGCGTGCGAGGCGAGACGGCCGAGCACGACGTCGGTGGCGTCGATGACGAGCCACTCGCGGACGACCGAGTCCGCCTTGGGCGTGAACGTACGAGTCACAGTGGTCTGCTTTCGATCGGTGAGGTTCGTGAATCCCGCTCCGGTGGGGGTTCTCCGGCCGCTGCCGGCGAACGCCCGGTGGAGGGCACTCGATCCCGGCCCGCTGGCGCGGACCGACGTTCCAGTGTAGCGGAAGTCGCGCGCCCCGTCGCACCCGGGTCAGCAGGCGCCGGTGCCGTCACTCCAGGACGCGCAGCCCGCGGGTCTGCTCGGCGCGGAGCGCCAGCTCGGCGTCCGACGGGTAGCCGACCTCGGTGAGGACGAGGCCCTTCGCCGGCATGACCTTGAACGCGCTGGTGCGCTCGCCGGCGTCCCGGAGCGCGAGCGGATCGTCGGGTCCGAGCGCGCCCTCCCCGACCGCGACGCAGGCGCCGACCAGCGCGCGGACCATGGAGTGGCAGAACGCATCGGCCTGCAGCCGGGCGACGAGCACGCCGTCGGCGTCGCGCGCCCAGGAGAAGGACTGCAGGTCGCGGATCGTCGTCGAGCCCTCCCGCGGTCGGCAGTACGCCGCCCAGTCGGCGAGGCCGGGACCGGCGAGCGAACGCGCCGCAGCCTGCATCGCCTCGGCGTCGAGCGGGCGCGGCAGCCAGACGGTGGCGGTGCGGGCGAGCGGGTCCCGGACGGCGAGCGAGTCGGCGATCCGGTACTCGTAGCGCCGCCAGACGGCCGAGAACCGCGCGTCGAACCCGGCGGCCGCGACCGCGGCGCGATGCACCCGCACGTCGCCGGCGCGACCCGCGAGACCGTTGAGCTTGCGCGCGAGCGTCGCCGCCGGCTCCGCGCCGGCCCCGATCCGGCCGAGGCGGCCCCACTGGGCGCCGTCCAGGTCGACGTGCGCGACCTGGCCGCGCGCGTGCACGCCGGCATCGGTGCGGCCGGCGACGACGAGCCGGGGCGGCTCCCCTCGGCCGCGGAGCAGCGTCCCGAGCGCGGCCTCGAGCTCGCCCTGCACGGTGCGTCGATCCGCCTGCCGCGCCCAGCCGGAGAACGACGAACCGTCGTACCCGAGGTCCAGCCGGACCCGGGTCGACGGTTCGTCGTTCACGCGGACAGCGTAGTCAGGGGCGGGCCCTCAGTCCTCGGTCGCCTCGGCGACCTCGGCGGACTCGTTGACCTCGGCCTCGACCTCGACGACCTCCGCCTCCGCGGCGGCGGTCTCGTCGACCGCCTCGCTCGCCTCGGTCGTCTCCGCAGCGGCCTCGGCCTTCGCCTCGTCGGACCTCTTCGCCTTCTGGCCGGAGGTCGCCTCGGCCGCGGCGGCGGCCTTCTTCGCGGACGGCTTCTTCACGACCGGCTCGAGGACCAGCTCGATCTGCGCCATCGGGGCGTTGTCGCCCTTGCGGAAGCCGAGCTTGGTGATGCGGGTGTACCCGCCCTCGCGCTCGGCGACCAGCGGCGCGATCTCCGTGAAGAGGACGTGCACGACCTCCTTGTCGCCGATCGTCGCGAGGACGCGACGGCGGGCGTGCAGGTCGCCGCGCTTGGCGAAGGTGATGAGCCGCTCCGCGAGCGGGCGCAGGCGCTTGGCCTTCGCCTCGGTCGTCTTGATCGACTTGTGGGTGAAGAGGGCCGCGGCGAGGTTCGCGAGCAGCAGGCGCTCGTGCGCCGGGCCGCCGCCGAGGCGCGGACCCTTGGTGGGCGTGGGCATGTTCTCTAGCTCTCTATCTCAGTCGGTCGTCGTTCAGGCGATCGGCTCGTCGTCGTACCCCGTGTAGAGGTGCGCGCCGTCGAAGCCGGGGACGGCGTCCTTGAGGGAGAGGCCGAGCTCGACGAGCTTGTCCTTCACCTCGTCGACCGACTTCTGGCCGAAGTTCCGGATGTTCATCAGCTGCATCTCCGAGAGGGCGACCAGCTCGCTGACCGTGTTGATCCCCTCGCGCTTGAGGCAGTTGTACGAGCGGACCGAGAGGTCGAGGTCCTCGATCGGCATCGACAGCTCGCTGGAGAGCACGGCGTCGACCGGCGCCGGGCCGATCTCGATGCCCTCGGCCGCGACGTTCAGCTCGCGGGCGAGGCCGAACAGCTCGACCAGGGTGCGGCCGGCGGACGCGACCGCGTCGCGCGGGGTGATCGCCGGCTTCGTCTCGACGTCGACCACCAGGCGGTCGAAGTCGGTGCGCTCGCCGGCGCGGGTCGCCTCGACCCGGTAGGTGACCTTGAGCACCGGGGAGTAGATCGAGTCGATCGGGATCTGGCCGAGGTCCGCGAAGTCGTTGCGGTTCTGCGTCGCCGAGACGTAGCCGCGGCCGCGCTCGATCGTGAGCTCCAGCTCGAACTTCGCCTTCTCGTTGAGCGTCGCGATCACGAGCTCCGGATTGTGGATCTCCACGCCGCCGGGCACCGAGATGTCGGCGGCCGTGACCTCGCCGGCGCCCTGCTTGCGCAGGTACGCGGCGACCGGCTCGTCGTGCTCGGAGGAGACGACCAGGTTCTTGAGGTTGAGGATGATCTCGATGACGTCCTCCTTGACCCCGGGGACGGTCGAGAACTGGTGCTGGACGCCGTCGATCCGGATGCTCGTGACCGCCGAGCCGGGGATCGAGGAGAGCAGGGTGCGGCGGAGCGAGTTGCCGAGCGTGTAGCCGAAGCCCGGCTCGAGCGGCTCGATGACGAACCGCGACCGGAACTCGGAGATGGGCTCCTCGGAGAGGGTGGGACGCTGTGCGATGAGCACGGATGGTTCCTTTCGGCGGAGCGTCCGCTATATGACGCTCGGCTGGATGGGTATTGAGTTGGAGAAGCGGTCGTGCCCCTCAGGAGCTCGGCGGGGTCCGCGCCCGGCATGCGCGCCGACCCGGCCCTGCTCCTGAGCAGCGGAGGTGCTAGACGCGGCGGCGCTTGGGGGGGCGGCAGCCGTTGTGCGCCTGCGGCGTGACGTCGTTGATCGAGCCGACCTCGAGGCCCGCCGCCTGCAGCGAGCGGATCGCGGTCTCGCGGCCGGAGCCCGGGCCCTTGACGAACACGTCGACCTTCTTCATGCCGTGCTCCTGCGCCTGGCGCGCCGCCGACTCCGCGGCGAGCTGCGCGGCGAACGGGGTCGACTTGCGCGAGCCCTTGAAGCCGACGCCGCCGGAGGAGGCCCAGCTGATGACCGCGCCGGACGGGTCGGTGATGGAGACGATCGTGTTGTTGAACGTGCTCTTGATGTGGGCCTGGCCCACGGGGATGTTCTTCTTGTCCTTGCGGCGCGGCTTGCGCGCGGCGGACGCCTTCGGTGCTGCCATGAGTGCTCTCTCCTACCGCTTACTTCCGGCCCGGCTTCTTCTTGCCGGCGACGGTGCGCTTCGGGCCCTTGCGGGTGCGCGCGTTGGTCTTGGTGCGCTGGCCGTGGACCGGCAGGCCGCGGCGGTGGCGGAGGCCCTCGTAGGAGCCGATCTCGACCTTGCGGCGGATGTCGGCCTGGACCTCGCGGCGCAGGTCGCCCTCGACCTTGTAGTGCTCCTCGATGTAGTCGCGGAGCGCGACGAGCTGATCGTCGCTGAGGTCCTTGACCCGGGTGTCCTTGTCGACGCCGGTCGCGGCGAGGATCTGGGTGGATCGGGTGCGGCCGACCCCGTAGATGTAGGTGAGCGCGATCTCCACGCGCTTCTCGCGCGGGATGTCGACGCCGGCAAGACGTGCCAT
This sequence comes from Micrococcales bacterium 73-13, assembly GCA_001898855.1. Lineage (GTDB taxonomy): Bacteria > Actinomycetota > Actinomycetes > Actinomycetales > Microbacteriaceae > 73-13. The sequence continues at coordinate 16,007 of MKVN01000023.1, read as the reverse complement.
GATGCGTTCCGTTTCGGACTTGCGAAGGTGTGTGGCGGCTCCGGTACTCGGGCCTTCGCGCCCGGGGTGTCGGCTTGGCCTCTTGGAGCCGCTTGGTTATTCGGTTGTGATCTCGATACGGCCCTGCGGGCCTACTCGATCCGCGCTAGCCCTGGCGCTGCTTGTGGCGCGGGTTCTCGCAGATGACCATGACGCGGCCGTGGCGACGGATCACCTTGCACTTGTCGCAGATCTTCTTGACGCTGGGGTTGACCTTCATGATGCGCTCTCTCTCGCCGTCCTCGTGCCTGGCCGCTGGTGTCCGAGCCGCGCTGCGCGCTCCTCGACCAGCGATCCGGCCGTTACTTGCCCGGCAGGGCTCACTTGTAGCGGTAGGTGATGCGGCCTCGGGTCAGGTCGTAGGGAGACAGCTCCACGACGACCCGGTCCTCGGGGAGGATGCGGATGTAGTTCTGCCGCATCTTGCCCGAGATGTGCGCCAGCACCTTGTGCCCGTTGGCGAGCTCCACCCGGAACATCGCGTTCGGCAAGGCCTCGATGACCGATCCCTCGATCTCGATGACGCCGTCCTTCTTGGCCATTGTCCTTCTATCGCTGCTTGCTCGCCCGCCGGTCTGCGGGGATGGCGCCGCCGGACACGCCGAAGCGGCCGGAAAACGCCAAGGATCAAGCTTAGACCATTCCGGCGGACGCTGCCACCACGACGGAGCGGCGGCGGACCCTCAGACGCCGGGGGCGACCAGGCCGCGCTCGGCGAGCGCGCCGAGGATCCGCGCGGTCACCTCGTCGACCGCACCGAGGCCGTCGACCTCGACCAGGAGGCCGCGCTCGGCGAACATCGCGATCAGCGGCGCGGTCTCCCGGGCGTAGAGGTCCTGGCGGTGCCGGATGACCTCCTCGGTGTCGTCCGAGCGCCCGAGCTCGATCGCGCGCAGCCGGAGCCGGCGGACGACCTCGTCCTCGTCGGCGAGGAGCCGGACGACGGCGTCGAGCCGCTGCCCGTCGGCGTCGAGGAGCTCGTCGAGGAACCGGACCTGCTCCTCCGTGCGGGGATAGCCGTCGAGCAGGAAGCCGTGCTCCGCGTCGGGCTCGGCGAGCCGGTCGGCGACGATCTCGTTCGTCAGCGCGTCCGAGACGAGCCCGCCGGAGTCGAGGATCGCCTGGACGCGCACGCCGAGCGGGGTGCCCTGCGAGATGTTCGCCCGGAAGATGTCGCCGGTCGAGATCGCCGGCACGCCGTACGCGGCGGCGATGCGCGAGGCCTGCGTGCCCTTGCCGGCTCCGGGGGGGCCGACGATGAGCAGCCGCGCGGTCAGGGTGCGCAGCGCCGTGCGCGTCATCGCAGCAGGCCCTCGTAGTGGCGCTGCTGCAGCTGCGAGTCGATCTGCTTGACCGTCTCCAGGCCGACGCCGACGATGATGAGCAGGCTCGCGCCGCCGAACGGGAAGTTCTGGTTCGCCTGCACCAGCCCGAGCGCGAGCAGCGGGATGATCGCGATGATGCCGAGGTAGAGCGACCCGGGCAGGGTGATCCGGGTGAGCACGTAGTCGAGGTACTCGGCGGTCGGCCGGCCCGCGCGGATGCCCGGGATGAAGCCGCCGTACTTCTTCATGTTGTCGGCGACCTCCTCCGGGTTGAAGGTGATCGCGACGTAGAAGTAGGTGAACCCGATGTTCAGCAGGAAGAACACCAGGACGTAGACCCAGCTGTTGCCGGAGGTCAGGTTGTTCTCGATCCAGGAGACCCACTCCGCCTTGGGCGGGACCGAGCCGTCCGCGTTCGGCTGCGGCTGGTTGAACTGGGCGATGAGCGCCGGCAGGTACAGCAGCGACGAGGCGAAGATGACCGGGACGACGCCGGCCATGTTGACCTTGATCGGGATGTAGGTGTTGTTCCCGCCGTAGGTGCGGCGCCCGACCATGCGTTTCGCGTATTGCACGGGGATGCGCCGCTGCGACTGCTCGACGAACACCACCGCCGTCATGATCACGATGCCGACCGCGAGCACGAGGAGGAAGACCTCCCAGCCGCGCGCGACCTGGATCGCCCAGAGCGCAGTCGGGAAGGTGGCGCAGATCGAGGTGAAGATCAGCAGCGACATGCCGTTGCCGATGCCGCGCTCGGTGATGAGCTCGCCGAGCCACATGATGAGGCCGGTGCCGGCGGTCATCGTGATGATCATCAGGATCATCGCGTACCAGGACTTGTCGGTCACGAGCTCCGAGCACGGGTCGCCGACGACGCTCGACGGGAACAGCGCGCCGTTGCGCGCCACCGTGATCAGGGTGGTCGACTGGATCAGGCCGAGGCCGATCGTCAGGTAGCGGGTGTACTGCGTGAGCTTGCTCTGGCCCGCCTGGCCTTCCTTGTACAGCGTCTCGAAGTGCGGGATGACCACGCGCAGCAGCTGGATGATGATCGACGCGGTGATGTACGGCATGATGCCGAGCGCGAAGATCGACAGCTGCAGCAGCGCCCCGCCGCTGAACAGGTTGATCAGGTCGTAGAGCCCGCCGGTCGCGGTCGTGCCCGCGAGGCACTGCTGCACGTTCCGGAAGTCGACGAACGGCGCCGGGATCTGCGAGCCGAGCCGGAACAGCGCGACGATGAGCAGCGTGAAGGCGAGCTTCCGACGCAGGTCAGGCGTACGGAAGATACGGCCGATCGCGGAGAACACCCGTCTACGCTACCCGCTACTCGAGGTCGCCGCGCTCAGCCGACGCTGCCGCCGGCGGCGACGATCTTCTGCTCGGCGGAGGCGGAGACCTTGTCGACCGCGACGTTGAGCTTGACCGCGACGTCGCCGTTGCCGAGCACCTTGACCGGCTCGCCCTTGCGGACGGCGCCCTTGGCGACCAGGTCGGCGACGGTGACGTCCCCGCCCTTCGGGTACAGCTCGGCGAGCTTCGCGACGTTGACGACCTGGTACTCGACCCGGAACGGGTTCTTGAAGCCGCGCAGCTTCGGCGCGCGCATGACCTGGTTCAGGTTGCCGCCCTCGAGCCCGACGCGCACCTGGTAGCGCGCCTTCGTGCCCTTCGTGCCGCGACCCGCGGTCTTGCCCTTCGAGCCCTCGCCGCGACCGACGCGGGTGCGCTCCTTCTTCGCGCCGGGGGCCGGGCGGAGGTGGTGGACCTTGAGCAGCTGCACGCGCTCCGCCCGCTCCTCGGCCTTGGCCGGCGCCTTCGCGGCGGCCGGCTTCCGCGCGGCGGCCTTCGGCTTCGCGGTCTCGACGGCCTCGGCCGCCGACTCCTTCTTCTCAGCCATCAGTCGATCTCCTCAACCTTCACGAGGTGGGCGACGGTGCGGACGTAGCCGCGGTTCTGCGCGTTGTCCTCGCGGACGACGACGTCACCGATGCGCTTGAGGCCGAGCGAACGCAGCGTGTCGCGCTGGTTCTGCTTCTCGCTCACCTTGGACTTGATCTGGGTCACCTTCAGGCGCGCGGCCATCAGACACCTGCCTTCGCCTGCGCGGCCGCCGCGGCCGCCGCCTCCGCCTTGAGCAGGCGGGCGGGGATGACCTGGTCGGCCTCGAGCCCACGGCGGGCGGCGACGGCGCGCGGCTCCTCGAGCTGCTTGAGCGCCGCCACGGTCGCGTGGACGATGTTGATCGTGTTCGACGAGCCGAGCGACTTGCTCAGCACGTCGTGGATGCCGGCGCACTCGAGCACGGCGCGCACCGGGCCGCCGGCGATGACGCCGGTACCGGCGGACGCCGGGCGCAGCAGCACGACGCCGGCCGCGGCCTCGCCCTGGACGGGGTGCGGGATCGTCGCGCCGGCGCGCGGGACGCGGAAGAAGTGCTTCTTCGCCTCCTCGACGCCCTTCGAGATCGCCAGCGGGACCTCGCGCGCCTTGCCGTAGCCGACGCCGACCATGCCGTTCCCGTCGCCGACGACGACGAGCGCGGTGAAGCTGAACCGGCGACCGCCCTTGACGACCTTCGAGACGCGGTTGATCGTCACGACGCGCTCGAGGAACTGGTTCCCCTTCTCGTCCTGACCGGCGCGCGAGCCGCGCTCCTGGCGCGGGTTGCGCTCCCGGCTGCCGCGACGGGCCTCGCGGGGCTCGTTCGCGCTGTCGGCCGGGGCCTCGGCCGGGGTCTCGACCACGGGGGTCTCCTCGTTCACGGTGTTCTCCTCGGTCACAGTGCCAGCCCCGCCTCTCGGGCGCCGTCGGCGATCGCCGCGACGCGACCCGCGTAGCGGTTCCCGCCGCGGTCGAACACGACGGACTCGATGCCCGCCTGCTTGGCCCGCTCGGCCACGAGCTCCCCGACCCGCTTCGCCTTCGCGGTCTTGTCGCCATCGAAGGCGCGCAGGCCGTCCTCGAGGGTCGAGGCCGACGCGAGGGTGCGGCCCTGCGCGTCGTCGACGATCTGGACGAAGACGTGCCGGGAGCTGCGGGTCACGACGAGGCGCGGACGCTCGGCCGACCCGACGATCTTCTTGCGCAGGCGCGCGTGCCGGCGCGCCTTCGCCGCGGACTTGGTCTTGACGGTCATGGCTTACTTCTTCCCGCTCTTGCCGGCCTTGCGGCGGACGTTCTCGCCCTCGTAGCGCACGCCCTTGCCCTTGTACGGCTCGGGCTTGCGCAGCTTGCGGATCTGCGCGGCGACCTCGCCGACGGCCTGCTTGGAGATGCCGCTCACGGTGAGCTTGGTGTTGCCCTCGACGGTGAACGTGATGCCCGCGGGCGGGTCCACCGTGATCGGGTGCGAGTAGCCGAGCGCGAACTCGACGGAGGCGCCCTTCGCGGTCACGCGGTAACCGGTGCCGACGACCTCGAGGCCCTTGGCGTAGCCCTCGGTGACGCCGACGATGTTGTTCGCGATGAGCGTGCGGGTCAGGCCGTGCAGCGAGCGGGAGCCCCGCTCGTCGTCGGGCCGGGTCACGACGACCTGGCCCTCCTCGACCTTCGCCTCGATGGGCTCGGCGACGGTGAGCGCGAGCTCGCCCTTCGGGCCCTTGACGGTGACGTCCTGGCCGTCGATCTTGACCTCGACGCCGGACGGGATGCTGATGGGGAGACGACCGATGCGCGACATGTCAGATCACCACACGTAGGCGAGGACTTCCCCGCCCACGCCCTTCGTCGTGGCCTCGCGGTCCGTCAGGAGCCCCGAGGAGGTGGACAGGATCGCGACGCCGAGGCCGCCGAGCACCTTGGGGATCTCGGTCGACTTCGCGTAGACGCGCAGACCCGGCTTGGACACCCGCTTGACGCCGGCGATCGACCGCTCGCGGTTCGGGCCGTACTTGAGGGTGATGGTCAGGGTCTGGCCCACGCGCGCGTCGGCGACCGCGAAGTCTGCGATGTAGCCCTCGCGCTTGAGGATCTCGGCGATGTGCGCCTTGAGCTTGGACGCCGGCAGCGACACCGTGTCGTGGTGCGCCGAGTTGGCGTTCCGGATCCGGGTGAGCAGGTCTGCCACCGGGTCGGTCATCGTCATTGCTGGTTCTTCTCTCTCGTCGGTTCCGGCTCGGGGTCCAGCCCGGCCGGCCTGTGCGAAATCAGGCCTCGGCGCTCGCCGCGGCCTGGAACGGGAAGCCGAGCGCTCGCAGGAGCGCGCGACCCTCGTCGTCGTTGGCGGCCGTCGTGACGACCGTGATGTCGAAGCCGCGGACGCGGTCGATCCTGTCCTGGTCGATCTCGTGGAAGATCGACTGCTCGGTCACGCCGAAGGTGTAGTTCCCGTGGCCGTCGAACTGCTTCGGCGACAGGCCGCGGAAGTCGCGGATGCGCGGCAGCGCGAGCGTCACGAGGCGGTCGAGGAACTCCCAGGCCCGGTCGCCGCGCAGCGTGACGTGCGCGCCGATCGGCATGCCCTCGCGCAGCTTGAACTGCGCGATCGACTTGCGGGCGGCGGTGACCTGCGGCTTCTGGCCCGTGATGAGCTGGAGGTCCTTGATCGCGCCCTCGATGACCTTCGAGTCGCGCGCGGCCTCGCCGACGCCGGTGTTCACGACGACCTTGACGAGGCCGGGGACCTGGTGCGGGTTCTTGAACCCGAACTCCTCGGTCAGGGCCGGGACGATCTCGGTGCGGTACTTCTGCTTGAGGCGGGGCTGGATCTTGCCAGCCGGCGCGGCAGTAGCGGTGCTCATGATGCTCAGTTCTCCTCAGCTGCCTCGACGGTCTCGACCGTCTCGTCGGCGGCCTTCGCGGCGGTCTTCTTGGCCGAGGCCTTCTTCGCCGCGGCCTTCTCGGGCTTGGCGGCGTAGCGGGAGGGCTTGAAGACGCGGGTCTTCCTGCCGTCCTTGCCGATCTCGAAGCCCACGCGCGCGGGGGCCTTCGTGTCCGGGTCGACCAGGGCGAGGTTCGAGATGTGGATCGGGGCCTCGACGTGCTCGATGCCGCCGGTCTTGGTCCCGCGCTGCGTCTGCCCGACCTTGCGGTGGGTCGTCGCGAGGTTCAGGCCCTCGACGAGCACGCGGTCGCCGTCCACCTTGATGACCTTGCCCTGCTTGCCGCGGTCGCCGCCGCGCTCCGGCTTCGGGCCGGAGATGACCTGCACGAGGTCGCCGGTCTTGATCTTCGCCATGGTCAGAGCACCTCCGGGGCCAGCGAGATGATCTTCATGAACTTCTTCTCGCGAAGCTCACGGCCGACCGGCCCGAAGATGCGGGTCCCGCGCGGGTCCCCGTCGTTCTTCAGGATCACGGCGGCGTTCTCGTCGAACTTGATGTACGAGCCGTCCGGGCGACGGGTCTCCTTGACGGTGCGCACGACGACCGCCTTGACGACGTCGCCCTTCTTGACGTTGCCGCCGGGGATGGCGTCCTTCACGGTCGCCACGATGACGTCGCCGAGCCCGGCGTAGCGACGGCCCGAGCCGCCGAGCACGCGGATGGTGAGCAGCTCCTTGGCGCCGGTGTTGTCGGCGACCTTGAGCCTGGACTCCTGCTGGATCATCGCTTACTTCGCCTTCTCGAGGATCTCGACGAGGCGCCAGCGCTTGGTCGCCGAGACCGGACGGGTCTCGTTGATGAGCACGAGGTCGCCGATGCCGGCGGCGTTCTGCTCGTCGTGCACGTGCACCTTCGAGCTGCGGCGCATGACCTTGCCGTAGAGCGGGTGCTTCACGCGGTCCTCGACCTCGACGACGATCGTCTTGTCCATCTTGTCGCTCACCACGTAGCCGCGGCGGGCCTTGCGATAGCCGCGGGCGGAGGCGTCGCGCACGTCGTGCGCGGCGTGCTCGTGGCCCTTCGAGCCGGTCGCGGCCTTCTTCGTCTCAGCCATGTCGTTCACTCAGCCTTCTCGGCCTCGGCCTCGGCGGGCGCCTCGGCCTTGGCGGACTTCTTCGCCGCGCTCTTCTTGGCCGGGGCCTCGAGCGGGGCGGGGGTGGCCCGGATCCCGAGCTCGCGCTCGCGGATCACGGTGTAGATGCGGGCGATGTCGCGCTTGACGGCGCGGATGCGGCCGTGCGCGTCGAGCGTGCCCGTCGCGGACTGGAAGCGGAGGTTGAAGAGCTCCTCCTTGGCCTTCTTCAGCTCGTCGACGAGACGGCTGTCCTCGAAGGTGTCGAGCTCCGTCGGGCGGAGCTGCTTGGATCCGACGGCCATTACGCGTCAGCCTCCTCACGCTTGATGATGCGCGCCTTGAGCGGCAGCTTGTGGATGGCACGGGTCATGGCCTCGCGGGCGAGCTCCTCGCCCACGCCGGCGACCTCGAACAGGACGCGACCCGGCTTGATGTTGGCGACCCACCACTCCGGCGAGCCCTTGCCGGAGCCCATGCGGGTCTCGGCCGGCTTCTTGGTGAGCGGGCGGTCCGGGAACACGTTGATCCAGACCTTGCCGCCGCGCTTGATGTGACGGGTCATCGCGATACGCGCGGCCTCGATCTGGCGGTTGGTGACGTAGGCCGGCGAGAGGGCCTGGATGCCGAACTCGCCGAACGTCACCTTGGTGCCGCCGGTCGCCTGGCCGTCGCGGCCGGGGTGGTGCTGCTTGCGGTGCTTGACCTTACGGGGAATCAGCATGATCAGGCCTCCGCCCCTGCTGCGACGGGCGCGTCGGCGCGCGGGCCGCGGCGCGGGCCGCGGTCGCCGCGCTCGGGGCGCGTGGACTTCATGTTCGCCTGCTCGCGGGCGAGCTCCTTGTTCGTGAGGTCGCCCTTGTAGATCCAGACCTTCACGCCGATCCGGCCGAACGTCGTCTTGGCCTCGTAGAAGCCGTAGTCGATGTTCGAGCGGAGCGTGTGCAGCGGCACCCGGCCCTCGCGGTAGAACTCGGAGCGCGACATCTCCGCGCCGCCGAGCCGGCCCGAGACCTGGATCTTGACGCCCTTGGCGCCGGCGCGCTGCGCGCCCTGCAGCCCCTTGCGCATCGCGCGGCGGAACGCCACGCGAGCGGACAGCTGCTCGGCGACGCCCTGCGCGACGAGCTGGGCCTCGGCCTCGGGGTTCTTCACCTCGAGGATGTTGAGCTGGATCTGCTTGCCGGTGAGCTTCTCGAGCAGCGCGCGGATGTTCTCCGCCTCGGCGCCGCGGCGGCCGATCACGATGCCCGGGCGGGCGGTGTGGATGTCGACGCGGACGCGGTCCTTGGTGCGCTCGATCTCGATCCTCGCGACGCCGGCGCGGTCGAGCTTGGACTGCAGCAGCTTGCGGATCCTGACGTCCTCGGCCACGTAGTCCTTGTAGCGCTGACCGTCCTTGGTGGAGTCGGAGAACCAGCGGGAGACGTGGTCCGTCGTGGTCCCGAGGCGGAACCCGTAGGGGGAGACCTTCTGTCCCATTACTTGCCTGCCTTCGTGGTCTTCGCGAGGTCGGGCGTCGCGAGCTCGACGGTGATGTGGCTCGTGCGCTTGCGGATCCGGAACGCCCGGCCCTGCGCGCGCGGCTGGAACCGCTTGAGCGTGGTGCCCTCGTCGACGTAGGCCTTCGCGATCACGAGGTCCTGCTCGTCGAGGTACTCGTTCGAGTTGTCGGCCTTCACCCGGGCGTTGGCGATCGCCGACTCCACGAGCTTGTAGATCGGCTCGCTCGCCGCCTGCGGCGAGAACTTCAGGATCGCGAGCGCCTCGACGGCCTGGCGGCCGCGGATCATGTCGACGACGCGGCGGGCCTTCATCGGCGTGATGCGGATGTGGCGCAGCTTGGCGATTGAGGTGACCATCAGCGGCGCCGCCCCTTCTTGTCGTCCTTCACGTGGCCGCGGAAGGTGCGGGTCGGCGAGAACTCGCCGAGCTTGTGGCCGACCATCGTCTCGGTGACGAACACCGGGACGTGCTTGCGGCCGTCGTGCACCGCGATCGTGTGACCGAGCATCGCGGGGATGATCATCGATCGGCGCGACCACGTCTTGATGACGTTCTTCGAGCCGGACTCGTTCGCCTTGACCACCTTCTGGAGGAGGTGCTCGTCGACGAAGGGGCCCTTCTTGAGGCTGCGAGGCATGTGTTCCTCCTCCCCTACTTGCGCTTCTTGCCGACGTTGCGGCGACGGACGATGAGCTGGTCGGACGGCAGGCCCCGCTTGCGGGTGCGTCCCTCGGGCTGGCCCCACGGGCTGACCGGGTGGCGGCCGCCGGAGGTCTTGCCCTCGCCGCCGCCGTGCGGGTGGTCGACCGGGTTCATGGCGACGCCGCGGACGGTCGGGCGCACGCCCTTCCAGCGCATGCGGCCGGCCTTGCCCCAGTTGATGTTCGACTGCTCGGCGTTGCCGACCTCGCCGACCGTGGCGCGGCAGCGGACGTCGACGTTGCGGATCTCGCCCGAGGGCAGCCGCAGCTGCGCGTACGGGCCGTCCTTGGCGACGAGCCGGACGCTGGCGCCGGCGGAGCGGGCCATCTTGGCGCCGCCGCCCGGCTTCAGCTCGATCGCGTGGATGACCGTGCCGACCGGGATGTTCTTCAGCGGCAGGTTGTTCCCCGGCTTGATGTCGGCCGACGGGCCCGACTCGACGACGTCGCCCTGGGCGAGCTTGTTCGGCGCGAGGATGTAGCGCTTCGTGCCGTCCACGTAGTGCAGCAGCGCGATGCGCGCGGTGCGGTTCGGGTCGTACTCGATGTGCGCGACCTTGGCGTTCACGCCGTCCTTGTCGTTGCGACGGAAGTCGATGACGCGGTACTGGCGCTTGTGCCCGCCGCCGATGTGGCGGGTGGTGATCCGGCCCGAGCTGTTCCGGCCGCCGGTCTTCGGCAGCGGGCGCAGCAGGGACTTCTCCGGGGTGCTCCGGGTGATCTCGGCGAAGTCGGCGACCGAGGAGCCGCGGCGGCCCGGGGTCGTCGGCTTGTACTTGCGGATGGCCATGGTTCTCTTCTCCCCCGTCCTCAGCCGACAGCCGTGAAGATGTCGATCGAGCCGGACTTGAGCGTGACGATCGCGCGCTTGGTGTCCTTGCGCTTGCCGATGCCGGCACGCGTGCGGCGGGTCTTGCCTTGCCGGTTCAGCGTGTTCACGGCCTCGACCCGGACGCCGAAGATCTTCTCGATGGCGAGCTTGATCTCGGTCTTGTTCGCGTCGGTCGCGACGATGAACGAGTACTTGCCCTCGTCGATGAGCGCGTAGCTCTTCTCGGAGACGACCGGGGCGATGATGATGTCGCGCGGGTCCTTGTACGTGAGGCTCACGCGGTCACCTCCTCAGGCTTCGCGCCCGCCTGCGCCGCCACGAAGGCGTCGTAGCCGGAACGGGTGAAGACGATGTCGTCGGCGACGAGCACGTCGTAGGCGTTCAGCTGGCCGGCCTCGATGACGTGCACCGCGGGCAGGTTGCGCACCGACTTGGCGCACGCGCTGGCGTGGTCGCGGACGACGACGAGCGTCGACTTGCCGCTGGTCAGCGAGCCGAGGATCTCGGCCGCGAGCCGGGTCCCCGGCACCCCGTCGACGCTGAGCGCCTCGACGACGTGCAGCCGGCCGGCGCGGGCGCGGTCGGAGAGCGAGCCCCTGAGCGCGGCGGCGATCATCTTCTTCGGGGTGCGCTGCGAGTAGTCGCGCGGCTGCGGGCCGTGCACGGTGCCGCCGCCGCGGTGCTCGGGCGCGCGGACCGAGCCCTGACGGGAGCGGCCGGTGCCCTTCTGCTTGAACGGCTTGACGCCGGTCCCGGAGACCTCGCCGCGGTTCTTCGTCTTGTGCGTGCCCTGGCGCGCCGCCGCGAGCTGCGCGGTGACGACCTGGTGGATGAGCGGCACGTTGGTCTGCACGTCGAACACCTCGGCGGGGAGGTCGACGGATCCGACCTTCTTGCCCTTGGCGTCGACGACGTCGATGGCGGACATGCTCAGGCCCCCTTCACGGAGTCGCGGACGAACACGAGGCGGCCCTTGGCGCCGGGGACGGCGCCCTTGACGAGCAGCACGCCGCGCTCGGCGTCGACGGCCTGGACCGTGAGGCCGAGGACGGTGACGCGCTCGGCGCCCATCCGGCCGGCCATCCGCATGCCCTTGAAGACGCGCGAGGGGGTGCTGGAGGCGCCGATGGAGCCCGGCTTGCGGTGGTTGCGGTGCGAGCCGTGCGAGGCGGAGACGCCCTGGAAGTTGTGGCGCTTCATGACGCCCGCGGTGCCCTTGCCCTTGCTGGTGCCGACGACGTCGACGAGCTGGCCGGCCTCGAAGACGGTGACGTCGAGCTCCTGGCCGAGCGCGTACTCGCCGGCGTCCGCGGTGCGGACCTCGGTCACGTGGCGGCGCGGCGTCACGCCGGCCTTCTCGAAGTGGCCGCTGAGCGGCTTGGTGACCTTGCGGGGGTCGATCGCGCCCGAGGCGATCTGGACGGCGCTGTAGCCGTCGACCTCGGGGGTGCGGACCTGGGTCACGACGTTCGCGTCGACCTTGATCGCGGTCACCGGGACGAGCTTGCCGCTGGCGTCCCAGACCTGGGTCATGCCGAGCTTGACGCCCAGCAGGCCCTTCGTCGTCTTGGTGGCAGTCATTGGTGGTGTTCCTCGCCCGTCAGAGCTTGATCTCGATGTTGACGTCGGCCGGCAGGTCGAGGCGCATGAGCGAGTCGACCGCCTTCGGCGTCGGGTCGATGATGTCGATGAGCCGCTTGTGGGTGCGCTTCTCGAAGTGCTCGCGGCTGTCCTTGTACTTGTGGGGCGAGCGGATGACCGCGACCACGTTCTTCTCCGTCGGGAGCGGCACCGGGCCGACCACGCTCGCACCGGCACGGGTGACCGTGTCGACGATCTTGCGGGCGGAGGAGTCGATGACCTCGTGGTCGTACGACTTCAGCCGGATGCGGATCTTCTGTCCCGCCATGGCTCTCGCCTTCCTCTTCTCGTACTCGTCTCAGCCGGCACGCGGTCTCGCCGCGCACCGCACTTCGATGGCGCTGTGCTGATGTCAGTGGCCGGGCGCGCATGCGCCCATGGCTGCACGCCGTCCTGCGGCGCCCGCCGTGTCCGCTCCCTGCGGCCTAGCTGCGGTCTGGGGCTGCCACCGGAGACCGGGGCCCCACTCACGAGCTATGCACTGCCTGAGAGTGAGCCGCCGTCCCTCGTCCGTGTCGAACGCGGTCAGGCGGCGTATTGAACTAGAAGATTCTGCCAGGCTTCGGCATCCGCTGCAACTCGGGCGTGTCGCGGCTCAGCGGCGGACGATGAACCGGCGCTTCATGGCCTCGTTCGCCACCAGGTACAGCGCCGTGACGCCGATCATGGCGGCGAGCACGGGGCCCGGGACGGCGACCAGCCCGAGCGGGTCGGCGAGCGGCGTGTAGAGGATCGCGAGCACGACCGCCGCGACGACCCCGCTCGCGACGAGCATCCCGGTGCCGGGGCGGGTCCGCCAGATCGGCAGCGCCGAGCGCAGCGAGAGCAGCGCGACGAGCTCGCTGAGCGTCGACTCGACGAACCAGCCGCTGCGGAACAGCGCGTCGCCGGCGTGGAAGCCGAGGGCGAGGATCGCGAAGGCGACGCCGTCGAATACCGACGAGACGAGCCCGAACACGACCATGAAGCGCGCGATCGAGCGCACCTCCCAGCGCCCGGGGCGGGCGGTCAGCTCGTCGTCCACCCGATCGCCCGCGACCGACATCGCGGGGATGTCGGTGAGGAAGTTGAGGACGAGCAGCTGCCGCGGCAGCAGCGGCAGGAACGGCAGGAACAGGCTGGCGGCGGCCATCGAGACCATGTTCCCGAAGCTCGCGCTGACCGTGACCCGGATGTACTTGAGCGTGTTCGCGAAGGTCTGCCGACCGAGCCGGACCCCGTCCGCGACGACGGCGAGGCTCTTGTCGAGCAGGACCACCGCGGCGGCCTCGCGGGCGACGTCGACCGCGGTGTCGACCGAGATGCCGACGTCGGCCGCGTGCAGCGCCGGCGAGTCGTTGATCCCGTCGCCGAGGTAGCCGACCGACTGCCCCGAGCGCCGCAGCGCGCTCACGATGCGCGCCTTGTGGGCCGGCTCCACCTCGGCGAACACCCGCGCCTGCGCGACCCGGACCGCCAGCGCGGTGTCCGCGAGGCCCGCGATCTCGGATCCGATCACGACGTCGCCGGCGGGGATGCCGACCGACGACGCGATCGCGGCCGCCGCCAGCCGGTTGTCGCCGGTGATCATGGCGACGTCGATGCCGAGCGCGCGCAGCTGCTCGATCGCCTCCGGCACGCCGTCCTTCGCCGGGTCGTGGAACGCGAGCATCCCCTCGAAGCGCAGGCCGGTCTCGGCCTCGGGCCCCGGCCCCGATCCCGATCCGGCCGGCAGCGGCCGGGTCGCGACGCCGAGCACGCGGTAGCCCTGCGCGCTGAGCGCCTCGAAGCGCGCGCGGAGCGCGGCGCGCCCGTCCTCGATCGGCCTCTCCCCCTCCGGCCCGGCGATCGTCGCGCAGGCAGCGAGGACCGGGTCGAACGCGCCCTTGGTGACGAGCGCCGGCGCGCCGTCGACCTCGCAGGCGACCGAGAGCATGCGCCTGGCGAAGTCGTACGGCACCTCGCCGCTCGCCCGGGCGCCGTCGGGCGGCCGCCGTCGCGCGAGCACGGCCTCGTCCAGCGGGTTCGGGAAGCCGCGCTGCAGCCCGGCGTTCAGCGCGGCGAGCGCGAGCACCCGGTCGCTCTCCGCCCCGGCCGCGTCGAGCGCCCGGTCGAGCCGGGCGGCCCCGGCGGTGAGCGTCCCGGTCTTGTCGGTGCACACGATGGTCAGCGCGCCGAGGTCCTCGATCGCGTCGAGCCGCTTCACCACGACCTTCCGGCGCGCCATCCGGCGGGCGCCGGAGGCGAGGCTCACCGCGAGGATCGCGGGGAGCATCTGCGGCGTGATGCCGACCGCGAGCGCGAGCGAGAAGAGCAGGGCCTCGACGAACTCGCGGCCGAGGACGACGTTGACGACGAACACGAAGGCGGTGACGACGACCATCACCCAGACCAGCAGCAGCCCGAACCGGGTCGTGCCCGCCTCGAAGGAGGTCGGCCGGACCCGCGAGGCGAGCGAGCGCGAGACGCCGCCGTAGAGCGTGCCGGCGCCCACCGCCTCGACGAGCGCGCGGCCGCTCCCGCTGAGCACATGGGTGCCGAGGAACACCCGGTCCCGTCGCTGCGACACCGGCGCGCCCGGCGCCGAGACGGCGGCGGGGTCCTTCTCGACGGGGAAGGACTCCCCGGTCAGGGCCGACTCGTCGACGAGCAGGCTCGCCGCCTCCAGCAGCCGGGCGTCGGCCGGCACCACCCCGCCCGCGGACAGCAGCACGATGTCGCCGACCCGGACCTCGTCGACCGACACCCGCAGCGCCGCGCCGTCCCGGACGATCGCGACGAGCACCTCGACCTGGCTCATCAGCCGGGCGACGGCGTCGCCCGCCCGGCGCGACTGCCAGAAGCCGAGCAGGCCGCTCGCGAGCACGATCACCAGGATGATGACGCCGTCGAGCAGGTCGCCGAGCGCCATCGCGAGGACGGTCGCCGCGACCAGGATCAGGATGATCGGCGAGGAGAACTGCGCGAGCAGGTCCCGCCAGGCGGGGGTGCGGCGGGGGCGGCGGGGCGCCATGGGATGGAGTGTAGGCCTGCGAGGCGGCGAGCGCGGCCCGGGGAAGCGGAAGGGGCCGGACCTCGCGGTCCGGCCCCTTCGAGCTAGGTCTCGATGCGCGCCTGCGGCGCCGCTCGACCCGAGTCCTTCGGACTCACTTGATGATCTTGGTCACCTTGCCGGCGCCGACGGTGCGGCCGCCCTCGCGGATCGCGAAGCCGAGCCCCTCCTCCATGGCGATCGGCTGGATCAGCTCGACCGACATGTCGGTGGTGTCGCCGGGCATGACCATCTCCTTGCCCTCCGGCAGCGAGATGACGCCGGTGACGTCGGTGGTCCGGAAGTAGAACTGCGGACGGTAGTTCGTGTAGAAGGGGTTGTGACGGCCGCCCTCCTCCTTGGAGAGGATGTAGGCGGTGCCCTCGAACACGGTGTGCGGCGTGACCGAGCCCGGCTTCACGACGACCTGGCCGCGCTCGACCTCCTCGCGCTTGGTGCCGCGGAGGAGGAGACCGCAGTTCTCGCCGGCCCAGGCCTCGTCGAGCTGCTTGTGGAACATCTCGATGCCGGTGACCGTGGTCTTCTGCGTCGGGCGGATGCCGACGATCTCGACCTCGGAGTTGATGGCGAGGGTGCCGCGCTCGGCGCGACCGGTCACGACGGTGCCGCGGCCGGTGATCGTGAACACGTCCTCGATCGGCATCAGGAACGGCTTGTCCTTGTCGCGCACCGGGTCCGGGATGGACTCGTCGACGGCCTCCATGAGGTCGAGGACCGACTGCACCCACTTCTCGTCGCCCTCGAGCGCCTTAAGGCCCGAGACGCGCACGACCGGCGCGTTGTCGCCGTCGAAGTCCTGCGAGGACAGCAGCTCGCGGACCTCGAGCTCGACGAGCTCGAGGATCTCCTCGTCGTCGACCATGTCCGACTTGTTGAGCGCGACCAGCAGGTACGGCACGCCGACCTGCTTGGCGAGCAGCACGTGCTCGCGGGTCTGCGCCATCGGGCCGTCGGTCGCCGCGACCACGAGGATCGCGCCGTCCATCTGGGCCGCGCCGGTGATCATGTTCTTGATGTAGTCGGCGTGACCG
>MKVN01000022.1 GCA_001898855.1 Micrococcales bacterium 73-13 | reverse complement strand
GTGGGCCGTCGAGCACGTCGCCGACGGGACCGTCTTCGCCGACGTGCTGATGGCCGCCGCCACGACGGGCCGCCTCGGCATGGAGGCGATGATCGACGCGCTGCGCAACGGCAAGCACTGGGGCGACGTGAACCCGTTCGCGGACTTCCCGTCGACGTACATCACGAAGGACAACGCGCACCAGTTCACCGGCGAGTGGGCCGGGTGATCGATGTCGGCTGAGGCCGCGACTGCCGGCGCCCCGCAGCTCCGAGTGGAGCTGCGGGGCGTCGGCAAGTCCTTCGGCGGGACCTGGGTCCTTCAGGACATCGATCTCGAGATCGAGCCGGGGCGCGTGCACGCGCTCGTCGGCGAGAACGGCGCCGGCAAGTCGACGCTGAGCAAGATCATCTCGGGCATCTACACGGCCGACACGGGCACCCTCGTCGTCGGCGGCCAGGAGGTGAGCTTCGGCTCGCCCCGCGACGCGCTCGACCGCGGCATCGCGACGATCGCGCAGGAGCTCGCGCTCGTGCCGGCGCTCTCGGTGGCCGAGAACGTGTTCCTCGGCCGGGAGCCGCGGCGCGGGGGCTTCCTCGACCGCCGGCAGCTGCGCCGGCAGTTCCTCGAGCTCGCCGGCCCCACCGGCTTCGAGCTGAGCCCCGACGCGCCGGTCGGGTCGCTGCGGACCGCCGACCAGCAGAAGGTCGAGATCCTCCGGGCGCTCGCGCGCGGCGCGTCGTTCATCATCATGGACGAGCCGACCGCCGCGCTCGCCGGTCGCGACGCCGAGCTGCTGCACGGCGTGGTGCGCCGGCTCGCCGCGAACGGCACGACGGTCCTGCTCATCTCGCACTTCCTCGGCGAGGTGCTCGAGCTCGCGGACACCGTCACGATCCTGCGCGACGGCCGGCACATCCGCACGGCGCCCGCCTCGCAGGAGACCGAGGCGTCCCTCATCGAGGGCATGCTCGGTCGCAGCATCGGCTCCGTCTTCCCGGAGAAGTCCGCGCCGCCGGTCGGCGCCGACACGGTGCTCGAGGTCCGCGACCTCGTCGCCCCCGGGGTCAACGGCGTCTCGTTCGACGTGCGCGCCGGCGAGGTGGTCGGCCTCGCCGGGCTGGTCGGCGCCGGGCGCAGCGAGATCGCGCACGCCGTCTACGGTGCGGTGCCGCGCACGAGCGGCACGGTCCGCGTCGCCGGAGCGGAGGCGCCCGCGAACGTGCCCGGCGCGCTGCGCAGCGGGCTCTTCCTGATCTCGGAGTCGCGCAAGGAGCAGGGGCTCGTCCTCGGCCGCCCGATCCGGGACAACGTCACGCTGTCGAACCTCGCGGAGCTCGCCGTGGGCGGCTGGGTCCGCACGGCCGCCGAGCGCCGCGAGTCGCGCGAGGTGCTCGGGCGCGTGACCGTCGCCGGCGACGACCGCCGCAATGTCTCCGCGCTCTCCGGCGGCAACCAGCAGAAGGTCCTCTTCGCCCGGGCGCTCCAGCGCAAGCGGAAGGTCCTGATCGCCGACGAGCCGACCCGCGGCGTCGACGTCGGCAGCCGCCGGGCGATCTACGACCTCATCGCCGAGCAGTCCCGAGAGGGCATCGGCGTCGTCGTCATCTCCTCCGACGTGGAGGAGGTGCTCGGGCTCGCGCATCGCATCCTCGTCGTCCGCGGCGGTCGCATCGTCGCCGAGCTCACCGGCGACGAGATGACCGAGGAGCACATCCTGACCGCGGCGTTCGCCCAGCCGAGCACGACCGGGCGAGCGTCCGCGCCGAACGAAGAACGCGGGGGAGAAGAAGCATGAGCCAGCCGGACAGGGTCACCTCCACGACCGCGGTGAAGGCGCCGGACAGCCCGCCGTCCCTCGCGAGCCGCATCCCATGGCGCTCCGTCGCGATCGTCGTGCCCTTCGTCGTCGTCTTCATCTTCCTGTCGGCGTTCCCGGGCTCGAACTTCCTGACGTTCCTGAACATCACGAACGTGCTCGACCGCCAGGCGGGGATCCTGATCATCGCAGCGGCCTCGACGCTGGTGCTCATCGCCGGCGGCCTCGACCTCTCGGTCGGGGCGACCTACATGTTCACCGCCGTGGTCTGCGGCACGCTCGTCATCAAGGTCGGCGGCATCGCGGGCGTGTGGACCGGCGTCGTCGTCGCGCTGCTCGCCGGCCTCCTGGTCGGCGTCATCAACGGCGTGATCAGCACCTACCTGAAGATCAACCCGCTCATCGCGACGCTCGCGATGTCGTTCATCATCCTCGGCACGACGAAGCTCGTCTCGCAGTTCGGGAAGGAGGGCATCGGCCAGATCCGCGTCGACTTCCCCGAGTTCCGCTGGATCGCCACGACGAAGCCGCTCGGCATCAGCCTGCCGATCTGGATCGCGTTCGTCGTCCTCGTCGTGCTCGGCGTCATGCTCTGGCGCACCCGGTTCGGGCGCTACATCTACGCGGCCGGCGGGAACGCCGAGGCGGCGCGGCTCGCGGGCATCCGGGTCAACCTGGTGCGGATCGCGACCTTCGCGATCACCGGTCTCGCGGCGGGGCTCGGCGGCGTGATCGACCTCGCGCGGACGCCGTCCGCGCCGGAGAACGACGCGATCGCGACCAGCCTGACCTTCACGGTCCTCGCGGGCATCGTGGTCGGCGGCACCTCGATCCTCGGCGGCGAGGGCGCGATCTGGCGCACCGTGCTCGGCATCCTGTTCATCGCGATGCTCTACAACGGCTTCACGCTGCTGAAGATCGACCCGCTGTTCCAGGGCATCGCGCTCGGCGCGATCATCCTGATCGCGGTCGGCTTCGACGCGTGGTCGCGGTTCAGGCGACGGTAGATAGACTTCCGGGGTTGTCGGAACGACTCGAGAGGGCCCCGTGAGCACACCGACCGGCGGACGCCAGACGAAGAACGAACGACGCGAGCAGGCGCGCGAGCAGGCGCGGCAGCTGCGGGAGGCCGCGAAGAAGAAGGAGCGGCGCAACCGCATCCTGCTGCAGGGCGGCATCATCGTCGCCGTGATCGCGGTGGTCGCGGTCATCGCGATCGTCATCGTCTCCTCGGTGAAGCCCGCCGGTCCCGGCCCGCGCAACATGGCCAGCGACAGCCTGCTCGTCCAGCCGGGCGGCGCGGTCGCGGAGACGCCCGGCCTGCAGCCCGGCGCCACCCCGACGCCGAACCCGCAGCCGACCGGCGACGACGTGATCCGCATCCAGACCTTCGTGGACTACATGTGCCCGTACTGCGGACTGTTCGAGCAGACCAACGCGCAGTACATCCAGACCCTCGTCGACTCGGGCGCCGCGTCGCTGGAGATCTTCCCGATCTCGTTCCTCGACCGGCTCTCGCTCGGCACCGCCTACTCGACGCGCGCCGCGAACGCCTTCGCCTGCGTCGCCGACG
Source organism: Micrococcales bacterium 73-13 (assembly GCA_001898855.1). Taxonomy (GTDB): domain Bacteria; phylum Actinomycetota; class Actinomycetes; order Actinomycetales; family Microbacteriaceae; genus 73-13. Next base: position 84,974 of record MKVN01000022.1, on the reverse strand, counting down.
AGCAGCCGGACAAGGCGCTCGCGTTCCACGAGCTGCTGTTCGAGAACCAGCCGGCGGAGTCGTCCTCCGGCCTCAGCGACGACCAGATCATCGAGTTCGCCCGGCAGGCCGGTGCGAAGTCGACCTCCGTCGAGTCGTGCATCCGCGACCAGAAGTTCAAGGGCTGGGTCGCCGCGGCGACCGAGCGCGCGCAGAGCGTCTCCGGCGTGACCGGGACGCCGACGGTGATCGTCAACGGGCAGATCTACAGCGGCACGGTGTTCGGCCAGTCGTACAACGGCTCGCTCACCGACCAGGCGACGTTCCGCCAGTTCGTCGCGGCGGCGCAGGGCGTCCAGTACGTCGAGCAGACGCAGTCGACGCCCGCGCCGACTCCGACGCCGACCCCGTCGGGCTGAGCCGGTGCGCCGGCGACTGCTGCTGGGCGTCACGGCGCTCGCCGCGGGGCTCGGTCTCGCGGCCTGCGCCCCGGCCATGCCCGGCTTCCCCGGTGCGCCGTCGGCCGTGACGACGCCGGAGCCGTCCCTCTCGGCGCCGGGCGCTGCGCCGGACGGCCCTTCATCCGCTCCGCCGGAGGAGCCCGCCTCCGCCGTCGACGGCGCGGTGGTGATCGGCGACGGCGCCGTCGAGGTCGAGCTGTGGGTTGACCTGCTCTGCCCGTACTGCCGGATGTTCGAGGAGGCGAACGGCGACTACCTGGGGTCGCTCGTCGACGCCGGTGCCGCGACGCTGCGCGTGCACCCGATCGCGATCCTCAACCGCGTCTCGGCCGGGACGCAGTACTCCACGCGGGCGGCGAACGCCTTCGTCTGCGTCGCCGAGCGCGCGCCGGACGAGGCCCTCGGCTACCTGCGGCGGCTCTACGCCATCCAGCCGGAGGAGGGCACCGGCGGCCTGACCGACCGGGAGCTCGCCGGCGAGGCGCCGTCGGCCGCGGCGGAGTGCATCCTCGACGGCTGGTTCTCCGACTGGGTCGACGAGTGGACGCAGCGCGCGCTCGACCTCGGGATCCGCGGCACGCCGACGGTCGTCGTCGACGGCCGTCTCTACCCCGGCGGGTTCGATCCGGCCGACTTCCGCGCCTTCGTCGAGTCGACGCCGGTGCGCACCGTCGGCGAGCCGCGCCCGGTGACCGCGTAGCCGCTCCTCGCTACGATCGGACGACGCCCCCGTAGCTCAGCCGGTAGAGCAGCTGTCTTGTAAACAGCAGGTCGCAGGTTCGAACCCTGTCGGGGGCTCCAGCGGTCCCGTGCCGGTCGCCGCCCGCCCTCAGTCCGCCGGGACGAACCGCAGCGAGAGCGAGTTCATGCAGTACCGGTCGCCGGTCGGCGTCTGCGGCGCGTCGGGGAAGATGTGGCCGAGGTGGGAGCCGCAGCTCGCGCAGCGCACCTCGGTGCGCAGCATGCCGTGCGTGCGGTCCTCGATGTACTCGACCGCCTCCGGCCGGATCGCCTCGTAGAACGACGGCCACCCGCAGTGCGACTCGAACTTGGTGTCCGCGGTGAACAGCTCCGCGCCGCAGGCGCCGCACACGTAGCTGCCGGCGCGGTGCTCGTCGAGCAGCTCGCCGGTCCATGGCCGCTCGGTCGCGGCCTGGCGGAGGATCGCGAAGCGATCGGGGCCGAGCAGCTGCCGCCACTCCTCGTCGGACTTGAGCACGTCGTAGGCCATCGGGTCCTCCCTCCTCGCGATCCGTAGACTCGCCCCGTGGCGGAACCGATCGTGAAGCTCTGGGACGATTTAACGCCAGACGAGCTGTATTCGTTCCTCAAGCTGCGCTGCGACGTCTTCATGTGGGAGCAGCGGGCGGACGACGAGGAGCTCGACGGCCGCGATCAGGAGCCGGCGACGCGCCACGTCTGGATCACGGACGACCGCGGCTGCGCGGCCTATCTCCGCATCCTGCGGAACGAGGTCGCCGAGCATCTCGACGCGCGGCTGGTCATCGGCCGGGTCGCGGTGCGCGCGGACCGCCGCGGCGAGGGGCTCGCGCGCCGGCTGATGGAGCGCGCGGTCGAGCTGGCGGACGCGGCCGCCGCGGCGTCCATGCTGCACGCGCAGCAGCACGTCGTCGGCCTCTACGAGCGCTTCGGCTATCAGGCCTTCGGGGAGCCCTACGACGAGGCCGGCATCCCGCACCGCTCGATGTACCGGCCTTCCAGGGGCGTGCTCATAAACTGAGTCAATGGCCAGGACGAGGGACCGTTTCGACGCGATCGCCCGGGAGCCCGGCCGTGTCGGCTCGCATCGCGGTCCGATCCGTCGCGGGGGCGGCTGGATCGGGCTGCTGCTCTTCCTGATCGGCCTCGTCGTGATCACCGCTGCCGGGCTCTTCGTCGTCGACCGGATCGTGCGCGACACGAGCCCGACCGGCCAGGGGCTCGACTTCGCCTTCCCGTTCCTGCCGAAGCCGACGGACGCGGCGACGCCGGAGCCGACCGAGGCCCCGGTGGTCACGAACGACCCGAACGAGGCGGTCGCCCGCGGCGTGCGGATCATGATCATGAACGGGACACCGGTCGTCGGCCTGCAGAACACGGTCGGCGACGAGCTCGTCGGCGTCGGCTGGCCCATCGCCACGCGCGCCGCCGCCGGGGACCGGCAGGTGCTCGACACGATCATCTACTACGTCGACCCGGCGAACGCGGACCTCGCCCGTGGCCTCGCGGAGGCGATCGGCATCGGGGAGGCTCGCCCGATCGCGCCGAACGTCTACCCGGGCCAGGACCTCATCATCGTGCTCGGCAACGACCACCCGGCGGTGCCGAGGCCCGAGCCTGCGCCGACCGACTCGGAGCAGCCCGCGGGCTGAGCCGGGTCTCGGCGCGGTCACGATCGCGTTACGCCGGTGTGAAATCTGCCGTCGCGGGGCTGTCTCCGTCGCGTCCCGCCGCCTAGCATCGGAGCGTGGGGCCCCGATCGGGCCTCACGGCTTCACCGTTTCACCGCACCAAGGGGCGAGCAGCAATGGCACAGGGAACCGTCAAGTGGTTCAACTCGGAGAAGGGCTACGGCTTCATCACGCTGGATGAGGGCGGCCAGGACGTGTTCGTCCACTTCTCGGCGATCGAGATGACCGGGTACAAGGTCCTCGAGGAGGGGCAGAAGGTGACCTTCGAGGTCGGCCAGGGCGCGAAGGGCCCGCAGGCCGAGTCCGTCAAGCTCGCCTGAACCGCCTTTTGCACTCAACCCTCCAGAGTGCTAACGTCGAGACTGGCACTCCCTTCCTCGGAGTGCCAGCAAGCACGTCAGACGTCCGGGAGGGACGAGAAGCACAATGGCGAAGATCATCGCTTTCGACGAGGAGGCCCGTCGCGGCCTCGAGCGCGGCCTCAACACGCTCGCCGACGCGGTCCGCGTGACCCTCGGCCCCCGCGGCCGCAACGTGGTCCTCGAGAAGAAGTGGGGCGCTCCCACCATCACGAACGACGGCGTCTCGATCGCCAAGGAGATCGAGCTCGACGACCCGTACGAGAAGATCGGCGCGGAGCTCGTCAAGGAGGTCGCGAAGAAGACCGACGACGTCGCCGGCGACGGCACGACCACCTCGGTCGTCCTCGCCCAGGCGCTCGTCAAGGAGGGCCTGCGCAACGTCGCGGCCGGCGCCGACCCGATCGGCCTCAAGCGCGGCATCGAGAAGGCGACCGCGGCGGTCGTCGAGGCGCTCGTCGACTCCGCCAAGGAGATCGAGACCAAGGACGAGATCGCCGCGACCGCGTCCATCTCGGCCGCCGACCCGGAGATCGGCGAGCTCATCGCCGAGGCGATCGACAAGGTCGGCAAGGAGGGCGTCGTCACCGTCGAGGAGTCGAACACCTTCGGCACGACGCTCGAGCTCACCGAGGGCATGCGCTTCGACAAGGGCTACCTGTCGGCGTACTTCGTCACGGACCCGGAGCGCCAGGAGGCCGTCTTCGAGGACCCGTACATCCTCATCGTCAACTCGAAGATCTCGAACATCAAGGACCTGCTCCCGATCGTCGACAAGGTGATCCAGGCCGGCAAGCAGCTCCTCATCATCGCCGAGGACGTCGAGGGCGAGGCGCTCGCGACGCTCGTGGTCAACAAGATCCGCGGCATCTTCAAGTCCGTCGCCGTCAAGGCGCCGGGCTTCGGCGACCGCCGCAAGGCGCAGCTGCAGGACATCGCGATCCTCACCGGCGGCCAGGTCATCGCCGAGGAGGTCGGCCTCAAGCTCGAGAACGCGACGCTCGACCTGCTCGGCCGCGCCCGCAAGGTGATCATCACCAAGGACGAGACGACCATCGTCGAGGGCGAGGGCGACCCGGAGGAGATCGCCGGGCGCGTCAAGCAGATCCGCCAGGAGATCGAGAACACCGACTCCGACTACGACCGGGAGAAGCTCCAGGAGCGTCTCGCGAAGCTCGCCGGCGGCGTCGCCGTCATCAAGGCGGGCGCCGCGACCGAGGTCGAGCTGAAGGAGCGCAAGCACCGCATCGAGGACGCCGTCCGCAACGCGAAGGCGGCGGTCGAGGAGGGCATCGTCGCCGGCGGCGGCGTCGCGCTCATCCAGGCCTCGGCGAAGGCGTTCGAGAAGCTCGAGCTGACCGGCGACGAGGCGACCGGGGCGAACATCGTCAAGGTCGCCGTCGAGGCGCCGCTCAAGCAGATCGCGCAGAACGCCGGTCTCGAGCCGGGCGTCGTGGTGGACCGCGTCCGCAACCTCCCGGTCGGCCAGGGACTCAACGCCGCGACCGGCGAGTACGTGGACATGCTCGCCGCGGGCATCAACGACCCGGTCAAGGTGACCCGCTCGGCGCTGCAGAACGCCGCGTCGATCGCCGGTCTGTTCCTGACCACCGAGGCCGTCGTCGCCGACAAGCCGCAGCCCCCGGCCGCGGCCGGCCACGCCGACCCCGGTGCCGGCATGGACTTCTGATCCGTCCAGCACCCAGCACGAAGGGCGGCCCCGCGCGGGGCCGCCCTTCGTCGTCGTAGGTGGAGACCACTCACCGATCCCCGTCGCCCGACCGGTACCGTGGATCCGTCCAGAGGGGGAGGACCGGGATGAGCGTGCGGATCGCGACCGTCAGAGCCGTCGTCGTCGGCGTCGCGGCGCTCGGGCTGCTCGCCGGATGCGCCGCGACCCAACCGGCCTCGCCGGGCCTCGGCGGCTCGGAGGCAGGAGCGGGGGCCGAGGACACCGGCTCCGGCGGGTGGGTCGGGATCGACGACCCGGCCGACGACAGCACGAGCCCCGAGGAGGCCGAGGGCCTCTCGATCGTGCCGTGGGCGAGGCCGCACGGCTTCCGGATCACCTTCGACGCGTCGAAGGTGCCGGCCGGGGCGACGGCCACGCTGACGCTCAAGGACTTCAACTGCATGGAGGGGGCGCTGAACGGCCCGCTCGACCTCTCGAAGCCGAAGCAGTTCCTCGTCGAGCTCGACCAGGGCACCACCTGCTGGTTCGGCACGCGCTCGAAGTCCTGGATCACCTGGACGCTCGCCCTCAAGCTGCCCGGGGGGTCGACGAAGTCGACCACCTTCGAGCTCGCCTTCACGCATCAGGGCGGCTCGACCGAGACGCTGTGCTGGGGCGAGAACGGACTCGCCTGCACGCAGTCCGGCGAGCCGACCCGCGCCAGCGAGGGCAACTGGACCGTCGAGTACATCACCCAGGTCCTCAAGCTCACCTAGTCGCGCTCCGGCTCCGGCCCGGAACCCCGGCGCCCGTCGACCGAGCCAGGGCTCGTCGGCTACGCCAGCGGCAGCCAGACGCGGAACGTCGCGCCGCCGCCAGGGGTGTGGACGACGTCGACCGAGCCGCCGTGCGCCTGCACGATCGCCGCGACGATCGCGAGGCCGAGCCCGTTGCCGCCGGTCTCGCGGGCGCGGGACGTGTCGGCGCGCCAGAAGCGCTGGAAGATCTTGTCGCGGATCTGCTCCGGCACGCCCTCGCCGTGGTCGATGACCGCCACGACCCCGCGGCGCGTGGCCGCGTCGACGCCGACGCCGATCTCGAGCGGGCTGCCGTCCGGGCTGAACCGCATCGCGTTGCCCATCAGGTTCGCGATGACCTGGCGGATCTTGTCCTCGGCGCCGAGCACGACGGCGGCGAGCTCCGGCGGGGGCGCCGGCAGCGGCTCGGCCTCGACGACCGCGGCGCGCGGCGCGCGCCGGGGGAGCAGCCGCGAGACGAGCGAGATCGGCCCGGTCGCGTTCGCGGCCGACCGGCCGGGGCGGGCGCCCGCCGCCGCGGGCAGCGGGATGGGCTTGGTGAGCGTGTCCTCCGACGGCGGCACCGGCATCGGCTCGGCCGGGGTGTCGGCGGGGCGCGCGGCGTGCAGCGGCCCGCCGAGCGACCCGGCGTCGAGGCCGACCACGGTGACCGTGCGGTTGGGGGCGACCGCCATCGCGTCGCTCGCCGCGTCGTTCGCGAGGGGGATGAGGTCGACCGGCGCGAACTCGGCGGCGGCGCCGCTCGCCGCCGACTCCGCCGCGCTCGCGTCGAGCCGTGCGAGCTCGAGCAGGTCCTCCACGAGGCCGGCCATCCGCACGGCCTCCTTCTCGATGCGCTCCATCGCCTGCGCGACGTCCTCGGGGCTGGAGAGCGCGCCCATCCGGTAGAGCTCGGCGTAGCCGCGCACCGTGACCAGTGGGGTGCGCAGCTCGTGGGAGGCGTCGCCGACGAAGCGCCGCATCTGGTCGATCGTCCGGGAGCGGTCGGCGAGCGCCGCGTCGACGCGGGAGAGCATGGTGTTCAGCGAGCGGGTGAGGCGGCCGACCTCCGTGTTCGGCGGCGCGCCGGTCATGCGCTGGCTGTAGTCGCCGTCGGCGAACCTCGCTGCCTGGTCCTCGAGCCGGCGCAGCGGCAGGAACGTGGTGGTCGCCAGCAGGCGGGTCAGCGCCCCGCCCAGGATGATGACGGTGAGCGCGAAGAACAGGAAGACCGCGCCGAACCGCGCGACCGTCTCGTCCGCCTCCCGCAGGTCGGAACCGATGACGAGGGTCGCGACCCCGTCCGTGCCGGTGATCGCGACGGGCGTGAGCAGCAGGCGCCACTGCGTGCCGCGATCGGTGCTCCGCACGGTCTCGGTCTGCTGGCCGGAGGCGTCCGTCGAGAGGTCGAGCACCGTCCAGTCGGGTCGGATGGACGGGCTCGAGCCGAGGTTGTCCGAGCGGAGCCGGCCGTCGGGGTCGATGACCGCGAGGTAGTAGGGGTTCAGCGGGCTGGGGTCGTCCTCGAAGTAGGTGCCGACCTGGTCGAGGTCGACGGTCCCGGTGCGGCCGAACGTCGCGAGCGCGGTGTTCAGCTGCCGGTCGACCTGCTCGAGCAGGTAGCCGCGGAGCACCGCCATGGTGCCGAAGCCGGCGACGACGAGCCCCGCGGTGAGCAGGAGCACCGTGACGCCCGTGATCTTCGTGCGGAGCGAGATCGCGTCCCAGCGGCGGGCGAGCTTCGACATTTGCGAACAGGCTAGTCGGGCCGGTTCCGAGGAGGCCGTGAGCCGTCGAGCAGGCCCGCGATCTCCTCCGCCGCCCCGGTCAGGAGCGGCACCGCGCGCTCGATGAGCGCGTCGGTGATGCGGGTGAGCGGGCCCGAGACGGAGACCGCGTAGACGTCGCCGGCGGGGCCGGCGATCGGCGCCGCGATGCAGCGCATGCCGAGCTCCTGCTCCTGCTCGTCGAGGACCCAGCCCCGCGCCCGCGCGGCCGCGATCTCGGCCCACAGCGCGTCCGGCTCACTGATCGAGTGCTCGGTCTTCTGCGGCAGCCCGGTGCGCGCGATGATCGCCTCGATCCGGTCGTCGGGCAGTGCCGACAGCATCGCCTTGCCGACGCCGGTGCAGTTCAGCTCGGCCCTACGGCCGACCTCCGTGAACATGCGCATCGAGTGCGGGCTGGGGATCTGGGCGACGTACTCCGCCCGATCGCCGCTGAGCACGGCGAGGTTCGCGCTCTCGCCGAGCGTCTCGACGAGCCGGGTCAGCACCGGCACGGCCCGGTCGATGCTCGCCGACGCCGCCGCGGCGCCGAGCCAGATGAGCCGGGAGGCGAGCGCGTAGCGGCGGTCGGGCAGTCGGCGCAGCGCGCCGAGCGAGACGAGGGTGGCCGCGATCCGGTGCGCCGTCGACTCGGCGAGCCCGGTCGCCGCGGCGATCGCGGTCACCCCGGTGCCGGCATCGCCTCCCGCCGCGACCGCGTCGAGGATCGCGAACGCCCGTCGCACCGATTGCAGACCGCCGTCTCCGGCCATCGCGCCACTCCGTTCCCCTAAGGTCGATGTCACGCTAAGCTCGACCAACGATTCCGTATTATAGAAGAAGATTTCCACAATACGGAAGATTGCCGGGAAATCCCGCTCGGCGATCCGGCTGAGACGATGAGGTCCATTCTCATGACTGAGCGCATCACCATCGCCGGGCTCGCGATCGACCGCCGACTGCACGACTTCGTCGAGGCCGGGATCCTGTCGGGGATCGGCCTCGGCGCGGACGCGTTCTGGGGCGGGTTCGCGGAGATCCTGCGCGAGCTGCGCCCGCGGAACGCCGCGCTGCTCGCCGGGTGCGACGAGCTCCAGGTCGAGCTCGACGCCTGGCGCCGCGCCCACCCCGGGCGGTCCGAGCCCCAGGACGAGCAGGCGGAGCCGCAGGTCGTGGTGCCGGTGGGCGACGCGGGGCTCGTCGTCGACGCGGTGAACGCCCGCTGGGGCTCGCTCTACGCGGCGGTCTACGATTCGGACGTCGTGCCGGACGAGGGCGCGACGGCGCGCGGCGGCTCGTTCAACCCCGCCCGCGGGGCCCGGGTGGTCGCGCTCGGTCGCGACCTGCTCGACGCGGCCGCGCCGCTCAAGCACGGTTCGCATGCCGGTGCGACCGGCTATGCCGTGCACGACGGGCGGCTCATGGTCGCGCTCGCCGAGCGGTGCCGGGTGGGGCTGCTCGACGCGGACGCGTTCGTCGGATACCGGGGCGAGCCCGACGCGCCGAGCGCCGTGCTGATGCGGCATCAGGGCCTGCACATCGAGATCGTCCTCGACCGCGACGATCCGGTCGGGGCGATCGATCGGGCCGGCGTGCGGGACCTCGTCCTGGAGTCCGCGGTGACGACGATCGTCGACCTCGAGGAGTCCTTCGCGACGGTCGGCGCGGCGGACAAGGTCCTCGCGTACTCGGTGCTGCGCGGGCTGTTCCAGGACGCGACGGGGCCGGCCGAGCAGCGGGCGACGCCGTTCTCCCGGCTCAGCCCCGACCGCGAGTACACCGCCCCGGACGGGTCGGCGCTGCGGCTGCCCGGACGGTCGCTCGTGCTCGTCCGCCACGTCGGCATCCACATGCACACCGACGCGGTGCTCGACGGCTACGGCCGGGCGATCCCCGCGGGCCTGCTCGACGCGCTGGTGGCCACGGCGGCGGCGGTGCCGAGCCTGCGCGGGACGGAGCGCTCGGTGTACGTCATCAGGCCGCAGCAGCACGGTTCGGAGGAGGCCGACTTCACGATCGAGCTGTTCCGCCGGGTCGAGTCGGTGCTCGGGCTGCCGGAGCGCACGATCAAGGTCGGCGTGATGGGCGAGGAGCGCCGCGCGGACGTCGGCGCCGACCGCGCCGCGGCCGCGGACCGGATCGCCTTCATCGACACCGGGTTCCTCGGCCGCTCCGGCGGCGAGATCCGCAGCTCGGACCTCGCCGCCCGTCCCTGAGCGGGTCTATGCGGTCTTCGTCTTGAGCATGTAGCCGAAGCCGCGCTTGGTCTGGATCATCGGCTCGTCGGTGTGCGCGTCGATCTTGCGCCGCAGGTAGGAGATGTAGCTCTCCACGATGCCGGCGTCGCCGTTGAAGTCGTACTCCCAAACGTGGTCGAGGATCTGCGCCTTGGAGAGCACCCGGTTCGGGTTCAGCATCATGTAGCGCAGCAGCTTGAACTCGGTCGGCGACAGCTCGACGGCGTTGCCGTTGACGCTGACCTCGTGCGTGTCCTGGTCCATCGAGATCTCGCCGGTGCGGATGACGGCGTCGTCGTCCTCCTGCATGGTGCGGCGGAGGATCGCACGGATCCGGGCGACGATCTCGTCGAGGCTGAACGGCTTCGTCACGTAGTCGTCGCCGCCGACGGTGAGGCCGGTGATCTTGTCCTCGGTGTCGTCCTTGGCGGTGAGGAAGAGGATGGGGCTGGTGTAGCCCGAGGCGCGCAGCCGCTTCGTCACGCCGAAGCCGTTGATGTCCGGCAGCATGACGTCGAGCACGATGAGGTCGGGCTCCTCCTCGATGACGGCGCTGATCGCGGCGGCGCCGTTGCCGACGGTGCGGACGGCGAAGCCGGCGAAGCGCAGGCTGGTGGCGAGGAGGTCGCGGATGTTCGGCTCGTCGTCGACGACGAGGATGCGGGGTCCGGTCATGCTCCGATTCTCTGACTGTCTCCCGGGAATCTCCTATGTCTCTCTCGCGTGTTGTCTGAATGTCTTCTGAGGCAGGGCGACCGCCGCGGCACCGCCTTCGAAGCCCTGCCGGCTGGGAGTGCCGGGAAGGCGGTGCGCGTAGGCTCGGGGGCGTGGAACTCGACGGGGCCATCCCGCTCGCGGATGCCCGGCCGCGCCGGATCGGCCGGCGCGAGTTCGACTTCAGCCGTCGCGTCGCGGTGATGGCGGTCATCAACCGGACGCCCGACTCCTTCCACGACCGGGGCGCGACGTTCGCGCTCGACGCCGCCGTCGCGGCCTCGCTGCGCGCCGTCGAGGCCGGTGCCGACTGGGTCGACGTCGGCGGCGTGCCGTTCGGCCGCGGCCCCGCGGTGGGCGAGCAGGAGGAGCTCGACCGGGTGATCCCGCTCGTCGAGGCCGTCGCGGCGAGCACCGACGCGGTGATCAGCGTCGACACCTTCAACGCGGTCGTCGCCGAGGCGGCCGTGCTCGCCGGCGCCGCCGTCATCAACGACACCTCCGGGTACTGGGACGAGCGCATGCCCGGCGTCGTCGCGCGCACCGGCGCGACGGTGGTGCTCACGCACAGCATCCATCCGCCGCGGAGCGAGCCCGTGCGCCCGGTCTACGCCGACGTCGTCGCCGAGGTGCGCGCCCATCTCGCCGCCCTCGTGGCCCGCAGCCGTGCGGCGGGCATCCCCGCGGACCGGATCGTCGTCGACCCGGGCCACGACCTGAACAAGAACACCCTGCACTCGCTCGAGCTCGTCCGCCGGCTGTCCGAGATCGTCGCGCTCGGCTACCCGACGCTCGTCGCGCTCTCGAACAAGGACTTCATCGGCGAGACGCTCGACCGCGCCCGCGACGGCCGCGTGATCGGCTCGGTCGCCGCGGCGGTGGCCTGCGTCATCGCCGGCGCGCGCATCGTGCGGGTGCACGACGTCGCCGAGACGGTTGACGCGGTGCGCATGACCGAGGCCGCCCTGGGCCTGCGCGAGCCGGCACGGGTCTGGCACAACAACGGACAGAACTGAGGCGCCCGATGAGCATGCCGAGGATCGACGAGCTCCATCCCGAGCCGCGGACCGGGCTCGACCGGGAGGCGCTCGCCGCCCGGTACGGCCGGCCGGGCGCCGCCGGCGAGGCTCCGGACGGCGGGCCCTGGATCCGGATGAACTTCGTCAGCACGCTCGACGGCTCGGCCACCGGCGCCGACGGACGCAGCGGCACGATCTCCTCCGCGGTCGACAAGGCCGTCTTCGGCGTGCTCCGCCGCCTCGCCGACGTCGTCCTGGTCGGCGCCGGCACCGTGCGGCACGAGGGGTACGAGGGCCCGCTGGTGAGCCCGGGCCAGCGCGAGTGGCGGCTGGCGCACGGGCTCGCCGAGCACCCGGGCCTCGCGATCGTGTCCGGGCGGCTCGATCTGGATCCCGGCTCGCCGCTGTTCGCCGAGTCGCCGGTGCGGCCGATCGTGCTCACGGTCGCCACCGCGCCGGCCGCGGCGCGCGCCGCGCTGTCCGAGGTCGCCGAGCTCGTCGACTGCGGCGAGGTCGAGGTGGAGGGTGAGCGACTGCGCCGGGCCTTCGCCGACCGGGGCTGGACCGACGTGCTGTGCGAGGGTGGTCCGTCGCTGTTCGGCGCGTTCGCGGCGCAGGACGTCGTCGACGAGCTCTGCCTCACGATCGAGCCGCGGCTGCGCTCCGGCGTCGGCCCGAGGATCGCCCACGGTGCCCCGGCCGAGGTCGGCCTCCGGCTCGCCCACGTGCTGCACGGCGAGTCCGACGAGCTCGTGCTCCGCTACGTCCGCGGCTGATCGGCGGCGGCTCCGCCGCGGCCGAGGAGCTCGCCGACGAGCACCGCGGCGAGCGCGGGTCCGCGGCTCGGGGCGTCCGGGAGGACCGAGGTGTCCGCGACGCGCAGCCCGTCGATCCCGCGGAGGCGGCCGGCCGCGTCGAGCGGGCCGCCGATGGGGACGGTCCCGCAGCTGTGGAACGCCGTCGTGAGGTGCGCGCGCACCCAGGCGTCGACGTCCCGGCCGCTCGTCGAGGCCGGACCGGAGACGAGCACCCCGCCCATCGCGCGGATCAGCTCGAGCCCGAGCCGCACGCCCTCGCGCAGCGCGCACCGGGCCGCGTCGTCGGCGAGGTAGCCGTAGTCGAGGCGCGGCGGGAGCCGCGGGTCCGCCGGGTCGAGGACGAGCCGCCCCGTCGAGCGGGGTGCGAGATCGGTGACGAGGAGCGGCAGCGGACCGGTCGGCTCGGTGCGGTCGCCGCCGAGGGCGGCGAGCGGCTTGGCGCCCTGCAGGAGCTCGACCGAGCCCGCGTGCAGCACGCCGGCGGTCCACTCGCCGGCCGGGGCGGCGGCGGGCCGCGGCGGCGCCCACTCGAGGACGACCTGGGGGTGGTCGGCGAAGGCCGTCCCGACCCCCGGCGCGTCGAGGCGCACCGGCAGGCCGGCCCGGCGCAGCGCCACGGCCGGTCCGATGCCGGCGAGCAGCAGCAGGTGCGTGGACTCGACGGGCCCGGCGCAGAGCACCACCTCGTCGGCCCGGGCGATGGCCTCGGCGCCCTCGACCGCGTACCGGACGCCGACCACGCGCCCGCCGTCGACGGCGAGCCCGATCACGGGCGCCTCGCCGAGGATCACGAGGTTCCCCCGGTCCCGGGCGGCGAGCAGGTAGGCGTCGCCGGGCTGGACGCGGCGCCCGTGCTCGACGTTCCGGGGGAGCGGGCCGATGCCCGGCTCGCCCGGCGCGTTCTTGTCGGCCTCCCACGGATGCCCGGCGTCGAGCGCGGCGTCGCGGAAGGCGGCGCCGATCGGGTGGTCGAGCGGCGTGCGGTGGACCGGGATCGGCCCCGCGTCGCCGTGCAGCGCGCTCGCGCCGAGGTCGAGGTCGCGCTCCAGCCGGCGCATCGCCGGCAGCGCCGTGTCGTGGTCCCAGGGCAGTCCCGCCGTCGCCCAGCGCGCGAAGTCCTCGGGACGCGGCCGGACGAAGGCCGCGCCGTTGATCGCCGAGGACCCGCCGAGCATCCGCCCGCGCGTGACGTGGAAGTCCGCGCCCCCGTCCCGCGTCAGCGCCGCCGGGTAGCGCGAGGTCTCCGCGGTCCGGGGCGCGGCCCCCGGGACGAGCCCGGCGTCGAGCAGCCGGCGGGGCAGCCCCGACGAGGACGTCGGCACCGGACCGGCCTCCAGGACGAGCACCCGGCGGGACGGGTCCTCGCTGAGCAGCGCCGCCACGACGCTGCCGCTCGTCCCGGCGCCGACGACGATCGCGTCCCAGCGCCCGCCCCGCTCGGTCACGCGTCGCCGAACGCCGCGCCGAGCTCGTCGAAGGCGGTCTCGATCGCCGTCACGAGCTCGGTCTCGGGATGCGCGAGCCAGTAGGCGTAGGCGCCGAGCGCGAGCCCCAGCATCACGGAGCCGACGGTGCTCGGCAGCAGGTCGTCCGGGGTCCCGCCGGCGCGCGCCGCGACGAACTCCGCGATGGCGGTGCGCCAGCTCTGATAGCGCAGCGCCGAGTGCCCCACGAGGGCGGGCGCGTTCAGGATGAGCCGCATCCGCTGCCGGTGGTACTCGATCTCCTCGACCGGGAAGCGGTTGAACTCGACGATGGCGACCCGGAGCGCGGCGATCATCGGCAGCTCGGCCGGGGTGGCGGCGAGATGCTCGCGCATCGACGCGACGAGCGCGTCGAAGTCGCCCCAGGCGAGGTCGTTCTTCGACGGGAAGTAGCGGAAGAACGTCCGCCGCCCGATGCCGGCCGCGGCCGCGATGTCGTCGACCGTCGTCGCCTCGAAGCCGCGCTCGAGGAAGAGCCGCAGGCCGATGTGACTCAGCTCGGCGGTGCTGGTCACGGCGCGAGTGCTCCGTCGCGGCTCCCCGGGTCGCGCCCCTGAGCGTTCCATGGATGTCATTGTGCTCCACTTGCGCATATTGGCACTCGATGCCAGATTAGGTACTCACCGCCCGCTGTGGCCGACTTCGAAGCTGAGGAACCGATCATGGACAGCACGCAGACCGTCGACGTCGAGGACGTCGTGACCGCCGAGGAGCTCGTCGAGGAGGTCTCGATCGACGGGATGTGCGGCGTCTACTGACGCCGTGCCCATCGCGTCCGGCGTTCCCGCCATGGATCTCGACCGAGCCTGGGCGGTCCACCCCCAGGTGTCGATCCGCCCCGAGCCCTTCGGGGCGCTCGTCTACCACTTCGGCACGCGCAAGCTCTCCTTCCTGAAGGACCGCGCCCTGCTCGACGTCGTCCAGCGCCTCGACGAGGCGCCGACGGCCAGGGTCGCCTGCGCCGACGCCGGGGTGGGCGAGGCCGATCTGCCGCGGTTCGCGGCCGCGCTCGGGGCGCTCGAGCGCTCCTCGATGCTCGTGGAGCGGGCGGCATGAGCCGGCTCGTCGACCTCTTCGAGTACGGCCTCGACGCCCCGATCTGCCTGACCTGGGAGCTCACCTACGCCTGCAACCTCTCCTGCGTGCACTGCCTGTCGAGCTCCGGCCGCCGGGATCCGCGCGAGCTGACGACCGAGGAGTGCAAGGCGGTCATCGACGAGCTCGAGCGGATGCAGGTGTTCTACGTGAACATCGGCGGCGGCGAGCCGACCGTGCGCTCGGACTTCTGGGAGCTCGTCGACTACGCGACGAGCCACCACGTCGGGGTGAAGTTCTCGACGAACGGCGTGAAGATCACCCCCGAGGTCGCCGAGCGCCTCGCGCGCAACGACTACCTCGACATCCAGATCTCGCTCGACGGCGCGACGCCCGAGGTGAACGACTGGGTGCGCGGGCCGGGCTCCTACGACACCGCGATCCGCGCGATGGAGAACCTGCAGGCCGCCGGCATGCGGAACTTCAAGCTCTCCGTGGTCTGCACCCGGCAGAACATCCCGCAGCTCGACGAGTTCAAGGCGATCGCCGACCGCTACGGCGCGCAGCTGCGGCTCACCCGGCTGCGCCCCTCCGGCCGCGGCGCCGACGTGTGGGACGAGCTGCACCCGCTGCCCGAGCAGCAGCGGATCCTCTACGACTGGCTCGTCGCGCACGGCGACGGCGTGCTCACCGGCGACTCCTTCTTCCACCTGTCGGCCTTCGGCCAGGCGCTGCCGGGGCTCAACCTCTGCGGCGCGGGCCGGGTGGTCTGCCTGATCGACCCGATCGGCGACGTCTACGCCTGCCCGTTCGCGATCCACGAGGAGTTCCTCGCGGGCAATGTGCGCGGCGAAGGCGGCTTCCAGCGCGTCTGGCAGGGCTCCGAGCTCTTCCAGCGGCTGCGGTCGCCCCAGTCGGGCGGCGCCTGCTCGTCCTGCAAGTTCTACGACACCTGCAAGGGCGGCTGCATGGCGGCGAAGTTCTTCACCGGGCTCCCGCTCGACGGCCCCGACCCCGAGTGCGTGCAGGGCTACGGCGAGGAGCTGCTCGCGGCGCGCGACGACGATGCGAGCCACCCGCGCCCCGGCCAGGACCACTCGCACCGGACCATCCGCTACTCGAAGTCCGGGAAGGTGCCGGTGCGGCTCGGCACCCGTCCGATCGACCCCGCCGCGGCCCTGGACATCAAGCCGAACCTCGCCCGGATCAGCAACGGCGGCATGCCGGTCAACGACCTCCAGGACGACCCGCTCGCGGACTTCGCGCCCAGTCGCGTCTAGGCCGCTCGCGGCCCGCGGCCCGCGGCCGGCGTCAGAGCGCGATGATCCGCACGATCGACATCGCGCCCTGGTCCGCGATGATCGGGAGCTCGGGAAGACGGCGGTTCGCGATCCGCTCCGCCTCGGCCGGCGTGATGCCGAGTGCGCGCAGCTGGTTCTCCACGAAGGACGACTCGGCCTCGCCGAGCGCACGACCCGCATCGAGGAACACGCGGGTCGCCGCGACGAGGGCGCCGAGGGTCATCGCGGTCGCGGTGGGCACGTCCTTGACGATGAACCGTCCCGTCGTGGCGCCGCGCTCGACGGTCCGAGCCAGCCGTGCGCCGAGCAGGGTGGCGACCCACTCGCTCTCCGAGCCGAGCCGCACGAGCAGCCAGCCCCAGGTCGGATCGGTGATCGAGGCGCGGACCAGATGCCGGAGCGCGGCGGAGAGCTCGTCGGCCGGATCGTCGATGCCGTTCGACAGGGCGTCGAGCCGCCGGCCCATGGTGCCGATCTCGAGGTCGATGACGGCCTCGATGAGGGCCTCCGCCGACGGGAAGTAGTTGTAGAAGGTGCCGGTGGCGATGTCCGAGTGGTCGGCGACGACACGGACCGTGACGGCGTCCGTCCCCTCGCGCGCCATGAGGTCGAGCGCGGACGCGAGCAGCCGCCGCCGGGTCGCGTGGGCCTTGCGTTCGCGTACGCCGAGGCGGGGCACGGCGTCGGTTCGATCTTCCACCGTGTCGGTCATGCTCCCCAAGGTATTCGACCGACGGCCGGCCGGAGTAGTGCGTCGGCGATCAGCGCTCGGCAAGGCGAGCCTCCAGGAGTTCTCCGGCCGTCAGCAGCATCGTCTCGGCGCCGCCGCGGGCGACGAGCTGCACCCCGAGCGGGAGCCCGGCCGCGTCGACGCTGCCGGCCACCGCGAGCTGCGGGAGCCCGAGCAGCTGCCACGGTCGGCTCATCACGGGGGATCCGGTGGCCCCGAGCCCTGCGGGCGCGGCGCCCGGGGCGGCCGGGCCGAGGACCACGGTGTCCTCGCCGAGCAGCTCGGCGATCCGGGCGCGCTGCGCCGTCGTCCTCGCGATGGCGGCGGCGTAGTCCGCCGTCGGGACGGCGGCGCCCGCGTCGAGCAGTCCGCGCAGCTGAGGGCTCAGGCGCTCGCGGGCGGCCATCAGGTCCTGACGCTCGCGAGCGACCTCGGCCTGCATCACCGTCAGGTGATCGGCGGCGAGGGACCGCATCGGGAGCGCGTCCCCGAGCGGCTCGACATCCAGTCCGAGCCCCCGCAGGGCCTGCGCCGCGCGCTCGAGCGCGGCGCGCATGTCGGGCGACACCTCGTCGAGGTCGTCGCCGTGCCAGACGAGCGCCCGCGCCGCCCGGCTCGGGCGGGGCGGGGCGGGGAACAGGGCCTCGTGCGCGGCGCGCAGCCCGGCGACGGTCGGCGCCATCAGCCCGGCGGCGTCGAGCGAGGGGGCGAGTCCGGAGAAGCCCTCCAGCGGCACCGCGTCGTGGCGGAGCACCAGGCCGGCCACGCCGCAGTACGCGGCGGGCCGGATCAGCGATCCGGCGGTCTGGCTGCCGAGCGCGAGCGGGACGTGCCCGGCCGCGACCGCGGCGGCCGAGCCGCTCGAGGACCCGCCCGGGGTGTGCCCGGGTGCTCGCGGATTCTGCGTCGGACCAGGGGCGAAGAAGGCGAACTCGGTGGTCACGGTCTTGCCGACGGGCATCGCGCCCAGACCGATGAGCCGCTCGACGAGCACCGCGGACCGCGCGACCGGGGTGTCCAGCGTGATGGGCGAGCCGCATCTCGTCGGCATCCCGGCGAGGTCGATGACGTCCTTCACGCCCACCGCGATCCCCTCCAGGGGTCCGGGTCCGGGATGCCACGCGGCGGCCTGCCCCGGGTCGGCGACCGCGACCCAGGCATGGAACTCGTCGGCGCCGATGCGCCGGCGGGCGTCGGAGAATGCCTGCTCCGACGCCCGCCCGGGCTGATGGGTCACAGCGTGACCCGGCTCAATCGACCTGCGTGAGCACTGACTTCGCCGTGTAGTTCGACGCGAACCACGCCGGCAGCGGTGCGACGAACACGTTCTCCGTGCGGTAGCGGGACATCTTCCAGACGCCGTCCTCGATCTTGAACGCGTTGTTCAGCCGGGAGGAGCGCAGCAGGGCGGAGCCATCGCTGAACAGCCATGGCTGCATGTGGATCCACTGGCCGTCGGCGGTCGTGCCGTCCTCGTGGACGTGGATCTGCTCGGTCGTCAGATAGTGCGCGTTGAGCAGCAGGTCGGAGGTCGCGTTCTGCCCCTCGCCCTTGCCGGCGAAGAAGCCCTCGAAGTGCTCGGTGAGCTGCGCCATGCCCTTCGAGTAGCCGAACTGGTCGTCGTAGAACGGGCCGACGCCCTCCCAGACCGCGTCCTTCGAGTACAGCTCGAGGATGAGCCTGATGCGCTCCTGCGGCCCGAGGTCGCCGGGGTGCTCCGGCAGCGGGGTGTCGCACAGCCACATGTATCGCGCCATCAGCCGGCGGATGTCGGCCTCGGACTCGAGGACGTGCAGGCGGTGCTTCAGGTCGGCGATCTCGTCAGTCGTCATTCGTTGCTCATTTCCTTTGCTTGCTATCGCGTTCTTCATTGGGGTCATTTCACGCCGAACCTGGCGAGCAGCGTGGTCGAGATGATGCGCAGGATGCGGTCGCAGCAGAACCCGAGGATTCCGAGGGTCACGATGCCGGCGAAGATCCAGTCGATGTGGCCGAAGCTGTACGAGGTCCAGATGATCGTGCCGAGGCCCTCGCGCGCGGCGACCATCTCCGCGGAGACGATCGTCAGGAAGCTGTTGGCCATGGCGAGCCGTGCGCCGGTGATGATGCCGGGCACCGCCGACGGGAGCACCACGGTCCAGAGCACCTGGGTGTTCCCGGCGCCGAGGCTGCGCGCGGCGAGCACCTTGTCGTTCGAGATCCGCAGCGTCGCGTCGGTGGTGCTGATCACGACGACGAAGATCGAGGTGTAGACGATGAGCGCGATCTTGCTCTGCTCGCCGATGCCGAACCACACGACCATGACCGTGACGAGCGCGATCGCCGGGATGAACCGGAGGATCTCGACGTACGGATCGAGGAAGTTGCGGACCAGCCGGATGCGCCCCATCAGGATGCCGATGGGCGCGCCGACCACCAGGCCGATCGTCCACCCGGTGATGATGCGGAACATCGAGGCGCCGATCGACGGCCAGAGCGTTCCCCGGTCGCTGAGCTCGCCGAGTCCGACCACCGTCGCCCACGGCGAGGGCATGATGTACGGGCCGAGCAGCGAGGAGGCCAGCCACCACAGCAGCAGGCCGACGGTGATGGAGATCGCCCAGGTGCCGAGGGTGCTCAGCAGGTTGGGCCAGAACCCCTTGCGACGTCTCATCGGGCCTCGCCTCCGGTGACGCCGGCGTCGATCTCGAGACCCTGGTTCAGCAGGCTCTGCGCGACCTCGACCCGGATGTCCTCCTGGATGCGGTCGTAGAGGTCCGCGACGTCCTGCCGCGATCTCGGCCGCGCGGCGTCCACCCGGTAGACGCTCTTGATCCTCGCCGACGGGCCGGCGGTCATCACGACGATCCGGTCGGCGAGGATCACCGACTCGTCGATGTCGTGGGTGACGAAGACGATGCTGCAGCCGGTGCGCTGCCAGAGCCGGACCAGCTCCTCCTGGAGGACGTGCCGGGTCTGCGCGTCGAGTGCGCCGAACGGCTCGTCCATCAGCACGAGTCGCGGCTCGTTCGCGAGCACGCGGGCGATCTGCACGCGCTGCTTCATGCCGCCCGACAGCTCGCGCGGGTACTTCTTCGCGGCGGGGGTGAGGCCGACCTTCGCGAGGAAGTCCGCCGCGACGCGGCGGCTCTCCAGCTTGCCCCTCCCGTGCATCCTGGGCCCGTAGGCGACGTTCTGCTCGGCGGTCAGCCACTCGAACAGCGCCTCGCTGGACTGGAAGACGACGCCGGCATGCCGGTTGATGCCCTTGACCGGCTCGTCGTTGCAGACGACCTCGCCCGCGGACAGCTCGACGAAGCCGGCGATCGCCGCGAGCAGCGTCGACTTGCCGCAGCCGCTCGGCCCGAGCAGGCAGACGAACTCGCCGGGCTCCACCCGGAAGTCGACGTCGTGCAGCACGGTGAGGTCGCCGAACGCGATCGCGACGGAGTTCATCGCGACCGCGATGCCGGGGAGTCCCCCGGCATCGCGGTCGCTCGTGATGGTGGACGACATGACCTACCAGGACCAGTCGAGGACCAGTTCGCTCTTCAGGTCCGGGGTGGCCTTGATGGCTCCGGTGGACACGAAGAAGTCGCCGATCTTCTGCGTCGCGGCGACGACGTCGCTCGTGATCGGCTTGAGGCCGAAGCTCAGCCGCTCGACCATGACGAGGGCGTCGTCGGCCTTGATCGCGACGGCCTTCTCCACCGCGGCCGCGGCGACCTTCGGGTCGGCGTTGATGATGTCGATGGCCTCGCCGAGCACCTTGGTGATGGCCTGCGCCGTCGGCTCGTTGGCCTCGAGCCAGGCGTCGGTGGAGGCGACCCAGTTCACCATGACGGGCACCATGTCCGGGAAGTCCGCCGAGGACGCCACGATGTGCCCGCCGCCGGCGGTGGTCACGTTGGTCGGCCAGGGCTCCCACAGGAAGAAGCCGTCGATGTCGCCGCGCTGGATCAGGGCGGGCATGTCGCCCGCGCCGGCCGCGATCCAGTTGATCGTCGAGGGGTCGACCCCGTTGGCCTCGAAGTACGTGTAGGCCATGTACTGGCTGAGCCCGGCGATGTAGCCGAAGTTCTTCACGTCCTTGGCCGACTCGATGCCGTCGCGCAGGACCACCTTGTTGACCTTCGAGATGTCCACGGTCTGGACGAAGGCGGTGATGCTCGGGTTGTTCGCGATGGTCGTGGTGATCGTCGCCGGTGAGCTCTGCGTCATCTGGATCTGGCCGGCGCTGAGCGCGGCGAGCGCGTCGCCGCCGGTGGCGAACGGGGTGAGCGTGACGTCGAGGCCGGCCTTCTTGAACAGACCCTGCTGGTCCGCGACGAAGAAGGCCGAGTAGCCGGCGTCGGAGCCGACGCCGACGTTGACCGGCACGTAGGACACGGCCGGCTCGGTCGAGGTCGGGGCCTCGCTCGGCGCCGGGGCGCCGGACGAGCATGCGGCCAGGCTCAGGCCGGCCACCGCCGCGGCCGCGACCGCGAGCAGTTGGAAGGAGCGCTTCATTGGGACTTCCTTTCGATGGATAGCGGGACGCTGCGGACACGCTAGACGCATAAATGAACATTGGCAAGAAAAATGAACACTGCGTCATCTTCCTGTAACATGGCGGGCATCGTCCGCGCGGACCCGCGGGGGCGTCACTGCCGCGATCGGCGCTGCCGAGACCGGCGAGACGAGAAAGGCGACACTCGCGTGACTGCAGCTCCTCCGCTCATCGGAGCCATCGACCACATCGGGCTCACCGTGCCCGACCTCGAGGCCGCGATCGAGTTCTACACGAAGGCCCTCGGCGGCCGCGTGCTCTACCGCCTCGGCCCGTTCGACTCGCGCGCGATGTCCGAGGGCGACGAGGACTGGACCGGCACGCACGTCGCAGTCCCGGACGCGCTCTACAACATCGCGTTCGTCGGCTTCGGCGACGGCCGGCCGATCGAGTTCTTCGAGTACCTGCGTCCGGCGGGCAACCCCTCGGCGCCGAGGAACAACGACGTCGGCGGGCACCACATCGCCTTCGTCGTCTCCGACATCCCGAAGGCCGTCGAGCAGATCCTCGCCCACGGCGGCACCGAGGCCGCGCAGCCGATCCTGGTCCCCGCCGGCGAGGACGAGTCCGGCGCCTGGCCGGGCATCGAGGTCAACTACGTGCTCGACCCGTGGGGGAACCAGCTCGAGCTGGTGCGCTACACGGACGCGCAGTGATGCCCGGTCGGCTGGAGGGCAAGGTCGCGTTCATCACGGGCGCGGGCCGCGGCCAGGGACGGGCGCACGCGGTGCGTCTGGCCGAGGAGGGCGCGGACGTCATCGTGACCGACGCGCCGGCGCAGGTCGAGCACATGAACTACCCGACCGCCTCGGCCGGGGAGCTCGCGGAGACGGTCCGGCAGGTCGAGTCGCTCGGCCGCCGGATCGTCGCCGGCGCGATCGACGTGCGCGACCTCGCCGGGATGAAGGCCTTCGTGTCGGACGCGGTCGCCCGGCTCGGGCGGCTCGACGTGATCATCGCGAACGCCGGCATCGACATCACCGGTCCCTGGCACGCGCAGACCCCGGAGATCTGGCAGACGACCCTCGACGTCAACCTCACCGGGGTCTACAACACCGTGCTCGCCGGCGTCGACGGGCTGCTCGCGGCCGGGGGCGGGTCGATCATCATGACCAGCTCGGCGAACGGCCTCAAGGCGGGCCCGTTCAACATGGCCTACAACGTGTCGAAGTTCGGCGTGGTCGCCCTGGCGAAGTCGCTCGCGATGGAGCTGGCCAAGGACGGGATCCGCGTCAACACCGTGCATCCCGGCAGCGTCGACACCCCGATGGGCGTCGGTGCGCGCGACGGCTTCGAGCCGGGACGCGAGGAGAACCCGAACCTCTACGGGATGATCACGAAGTGGATGCCAGGGCTCATCGATCCGAGCGAGATCTCCAACCTGATGGTCTACCTCGCCTCGGACGAGTCGAAGTGGGCGACCGGCGGCGCGTTCGTGGTCGACGGAGGTCTGAGCAGCTACTGAGATAAATGTGGCATCGAGTGCCACATAACCGCGTAGACTCGACGAAGCCCTGGAGCAGAGGAGTCGTCGTGGCGAAGCGGAACCCGTGGTTCGAGACCGTCCTGGAGGCGCAGCGGCGGGCCCGGCGCCGCCTGCCGCCGTCGGTCTACGCGGCCCTCGTGGCCGGCAGCGAGCGCGGGCGCACGCCCGAGGACAACATGAACGCGTTCGCGGAGCTCCAGTTCGCGCCGCACGTCGCCGGGCATCGCCCTGACCGCCAGCTCGGGACGACGGTCCTCGGAGTCCCGATCTCGCTGCCCGTGCTGATCTCGCCGACCGGCGTGCAGGCGGTGCACCCGGACGGCGAGGTCGCCGTGGCCCGTGCGGCGGCCAACCGCGGCACGATCATGGGTCTGTCCTCGTTCGCCTCGAAGCCGGTGGAGGACGTCGTCGCGGCGAACCCGAACACCTTCTACCAGCTGTACTGGATGGGCACCCGCGAGCAGATGGCCCAGCGCATGGACCGGGCCAGGGCCGCGGGGGCGAAGGCGCTCATCGTCACGACGGACTGGTCGTTCTCGATCGGCCGCGACTGGGGCAGCCCGCAGATCCCCGAGCGGATGAGCTTCAAGGCGATGTGGGACATGAAATGGGAGGGGATCACCCACCTCCCCTGGGCGTGGCGGTTCGTCACCGGCGGCGGCCTCCCCGACCTCACGGCGCCGAACCTCCGCGACCCGCAGACCGGGGCCGCCCCGACGTTCTTCGCCGCGTACTACGAGTGGATGCAGACGCCGCCGCCGCAGTGGGAGGACATCGCCTGGCTCAAGCGGGAGTGGGGCGGTCCGCTGCTGCTCAAGGGCGTCACCCGGATCGACGACGCGCTGCGCGCCGTCGACGCCGGCGTCGACGCGGTCTCCGTGTCGAACCACGGCGGGAACAACCTCGACACGACCCCCGCCTCGATCCGCTGCCTCCCCGCCGTCGCCGCGCGTGTCGGCGACCAGATCGAGGTGCTCCTCGACGGCGGCGTGCGCCGCGGCGGCGACGTCGCGAAGGCGCTGGCGCTCGGCGCCCGCGCGGTCATGATCGGCCGGGCCTATCTCTGGGGCCTCGCGGCGAACGGCCAGACCGGCGTGGAGAACGTGCTCGACCTGCTGCGCATGGGCCTCGACTCCGCGCTGCTCGGCCTCGGGCACCAGTCGATCGCGGAGCTCGGCCCCGACGATCTCCACATCCCGGCGGACTTCGGCCGGGTGCTCGGCGCCGCGCCCGAGCCGCCCGCGGCCGCCGTCCGGAAGCCGCGGGCGCGCGCGGCCGGGTAGCGTCGGCCGGGTGACGAAGGTGCGCCGGCTCGCCGAGCTCCGCTGGCCCGAGGCGGCCGGCGTCGACCTGCTGGTCGTGCCGGTCGGCTCCACGGAGCAGCACGGCCCGCATCTCCCGCTCGCGACCGACGCGATCGTCGCCGCGGCGGTCGCCGAGCGCCTCGTCGCCGCGCTCGTCGAGGACGGGGTCGGCGCGGTGCTCGGCCCGACCGTGCCGTACGGCGCCAGCGGCGAGCACGAGGGCTTCCCCGGCACCGTCTCGATCGGGCACGGGGCGCTGCGCGCCCTGCTCGTCGAGCTGGTCCGCTCGGCGAGCGCCTGGGCGCCGCGCACCCTCCTCGTCAACGGCCACGGCGGGAACGCGCCGACCCTCGACGCGGTCGTCGCGCTGCTCGAGTCCGAGGGCCGGCCCACCGCCTGGCTGCCCTGCGGCGTGCGGGGCGCGGACGCGCACGCCGGCCGCGCCGAGACCTCGCTGCTGCTCCAGCTGCGTCCGGACCTCGTCGCGCTCGACGCGGCGGAGCCCGGCGCCGTCGAACCGATCGCCGGGCTGCTGCCGCGGCTGCGCGCGGAGGGCGTCCGGGCGGTCGCGCCGAACGGCGTGCTCGGCGACCCGACCGGTGCGAGCGCCGCGGAGGGCGCCGCGCTCCTGCGCGCCATGGTCGCGAGCGCGACCGAGCGGGCGAGGGGGTTCGTCGGATGAGCCTGCCGCCCGGATTCCTCGTCGAGCTCGGACCGCGCACCGAGGTGCTCGACGGCGGCGCCGCGCTCATCGGCGGCTCGCCCACCCGGCTGCTGCGGCTCTCCGCGAAGGCGCGACGTGCGCTGCACGGCCGGCGGATCAGCGCCGCGACGCCGGTCGGCGCGGTGCTCGCCGACCGGCTGCTGGAGGCCGGTCTCGCGGACCCCGTGCTCGACCGGCTCCCCGATCTCGACCGGCTCCCCGATCTCGACGCGGATCACACCGTGGTGGTGCCGATCCGCGACCGCGCGCCACAGCTCGATCGCCTGCTCGTCGCGCTCACGGCGCACACGGCGCCCGACCGGGTCGTCGTCGTCGACGACGGCTCCCGTCGGCCGGCGGAGCTGCGTCGCGTCGCCGCCGCGCACGGCGTGCGCCTCGTCGCGAGCCGGCGGAACCGGGGTCCCGCCGCGGCGAGGAACCTGGGCCTCGCGCACGTCGAGACGCCGTTCGTCGTGTTCGCCGACTCCGACGTCGTGCTCGGGCCCGGCGCGATCCCCGCGCTGCTGCGGCACTTCCAGGATCCGCTGGTCGCCCTCGTCGCGCCGAGGATCGTCCCGCTCGACGCCGGCGGCGGCTGGGTCGCCCGGTACGAGGCGGCGCGCTCCTCCCTCGATCTCGGCGCCGAGGCGGCGTCGGTGCGGCCGGGCAGCCGCGTCGGCTGGGTGCCGAGCACCTGCCTCGTCGGCCGGGTCGAGGCGCTCGGCGCGGGCTTCGACGCCGGGATGCGGGTCGGCGAGGACGTCGACCTGGTCTGGCGGCTCGTCGCGGCCGGCCATCGGGTGCGCTACGAGCCGGCGGTCGCCGTCGCGCACGAGCACCGCACCGGCCTCCGCGCCTTCGTCGCGACGAAGTTCTCCTACGGCACCTCCGCCGCCGCGCTGGGGGAGCGCCATCCGGAGGCGATCGCCCCCGCGGTGCTCGCGCCGTGGAGCGCGGCGACGATGGCGGCGCTGCTCGCGCAGCGACGCTGGTCGCTGCCGGTCGCGGCGGTGGCGACGGCGATCGCGGCGCGTCGGATCGCCCGGCGGCTCGACGGCGTGCGCCGACCCGGCCCGGTCGCGCTGCGACTGGCCGGGCAGGGCCTGGTCGCGGCGGCGGGTCAGACCTCCGCCCTGCTGCTGCGGCACTGGTGGCCGGCGACCCTGGTCGCCGCGGTGTGCTCGCGACGAGTGCGCACCGCGGCGATCGTCGCGGCGGTCGCCGACACCGCGGTCGAGTACGTCCGGCTCGAGCCCGACCTCGACCCGGTGCGGTTCGGGCTGCTGCGCCGGATCGACGACCTGGCGTACGGCGCCGGGGTGTGGTGGTCGGCGATCCGGGGACGTCGCTTCGCGGCGCTGCGCCCGGTCATCCGCCGCTGAGCCCGCGGCGGCGGCCGACCGGGCCCGCGTCGGCGATCGACGCTCGTCCGCCTCGATATGATGAGTTTGTGAATCCGCAGAGCGACGAGCTCGACTGGCAGGACGCCCGGCCGCTCTATCAGGTCAAGGCCGACATGTTCAAGGGCCTCGCGCATCCGCTGCGGGTGCGGATCCTCGAGGTCCTCGCCGGCGGCGACGAGGTCCCCGTGACGGAGCTGATGCGTGCGACCGGGCTCGAGCCCTCGCACCTCTCGCAGCATCTCGCCGTGCTCCGCCGGCATCGGCTGGTCGTCTCCGAGCGGAGGGCGAGCTTCGTCTACTACCGGCTCGCCTTCCCCGAGGTCGCCCAGCTGCTCACGGTCGCCAGACGGCTGCTCGTCCTCGCCCTCGAGGAGTCGCAGGACCGGCTGAGCGCGACGGAGTCGCTGCCCGAGATCGGGCTGCAGCAGGTCCCGGGATGAGGCTCGTCGGATACGTCCGCTCGCTCGTGCCGGGCCCGGACGACTACCGGGCGCTGCCGCGCACCTGGCGCCTCGACCTGCTCGCCGGCCTCACGGTCGGCATCGTGGCGCTGCCGCTCGCGCTCGCGTTCGGCGTCTCCTCCGGGGTCGGCGCCGCCGCCGGACTGGTGACGGCGATCGTCGCGGGGGCCGTCGCCGCGGTGTTCGGCGGCTCGAACGTCCAGGTCTCCGGGCCCACCGGCGCGATGGTCGTCGTGCTCGCGCCGATCGTCGCCGCGCACGGGGTGGGAGCCGTCGCGACGGTGAGCCTGCTCGCCGGCGTCATCGTCCTGGTGGTCGGGCTCCTGAAGCTCGGCCGGCTGGTGACGATCATCCCGTGGCCGGTGATCGAGGGCTTCACCCTCGGCATCGCGGTCATCATCTTCCTGCAGCAGGTGCCGAACGCGCTCGGGGTCGGCGACTTCAACGGCCTGGACCACAGCACGAACGCGCTGGTCGCCGCGATCCAGTCGATCTCGATGGCGGACCTCGCGGTGCTGCCCTGGACGCTCGGCCTCGTCGCCGCGGTCGCCGCCGTGATGGTCGCCGCGCCGTTCCTCCACCGCCATCTGCCCGGCTCGATCATCGCCATCATCCTGGTGTCGGTCGTCGCGTTCCTCGCCCAGGCGCCGGTGGACCGGATCGGCGCGCTGCCCTCGGCGCTCCCGCCGCCCTCGGTCCCGCCGCTGGACTGGCCGACCGTGCAGCAGCTGATCGCCCCGGCGCTGACGGTCGCCGCGCTCGCGGCGATCGAGTCGCTGCTCTCGGCCCGCGTCGCCTCGACCCTCGCCGACACCGGCCACGTCGACGCCGACCGGGAGCTGGTCGGCCAGGGCCTCGCCTCGGTGGCGTCCGGGCTGTTCGGCGGCATGCCGGCCACCGGCGCGATCGCGCGCACCGCGGTCAACGTGCGCAGCGGGGGTCGCACCCGCCTCGCCTCCGTGACGCACGCGGTCGTGCTGCTGCTGGTCGTCTACCTCGCCGCATCCGTCGTCGCCGAGATCCCGCTCGCCGCGCTCTCCGGGGTGCTGATGGTCACCTCGGTGCGGATGGTCACGCCCTCCACGGTGCGCGCGGTGGTCCGCGCGAGCCGGGGCGACGCCTTCGTGTTCGGGCTCACCGCGGTCGTCACGATCGCGTTCGACCTCATCATCGCCGTCGCCATCGGCCTCGTCGTCGCGGCGGTGCTCGCCCTGCGCGCCCTCGCGCGATCCGGCAGCGCGTCGCGCGAGCCGCTGCCCGGGCCGGCGCAGGCCGGCGACGAGCGGATCGCGCTGTTCCGGCTCGACGGCGCGATGTTCTTCGGCGCGGCCGAGGCGGTCGCCGCCGAGGTCGAGCGGGTGCACGGCGGGGTCGAGGTGGTCGTCGTGCGGATGTCCCAGATCGGCTCCCTCGACGCGACCGGCGCGCGCGTCATCACCGAGCTCGTGCAGGCGCTGGAGCGGCGCGGCGTCACCGTCCTGCTCAAGGGGATCCAGGCGCGCCATCTCGCGCTCGCGAAGCGGGTCGGCATCCTCGACTCGCTGCGGCACCACAAGCACCTGTTCGACGAGCTGCCGCCCGCCGTCGAGCACGCCCGGGACCACGTGCGCCGCGCCGAGGCCGCCCGCGCCGCGGAGCCCTCGGCCTAGCGGGCCTGCCGACGCCGCCGGGCCGACCCGCCCGCGCCGCGGTAGCGAGCCTTCGCGGCCTCCCGCGCGATGGCGTTCGCCGCCGTGGCGACGGCGATCCCGAGCGCCGCGAGGTCGGCGGAGCCGAGGTGCACGCTCACCGAGATCGCGGCGATCGGCTCGCCGTCCTCCCCGCGGATCGCCACGGCGGCGCAGCCGACGTCCGGTGCCGACTCCTCCCGCTCGTAGGAGATGCGCCGCTCGCGGATCCCGGCGAGCTCGCGCACGAGCAGTTCGCGGTCCGTGACGGTCCGGGGTCCGACAGGCACCAGCCGCTCGGGCAGATGCGCCTCGAGCCGCTCGGGCGGGAGGTCGGCGAGCAGCGCCTTGCCGACGCCGGTCGCGTAGGCGGGCACCCGCCCGCCGACCCGCGACGGCAGCGGCGGGGTCGAGCGCGAGCGGAGGATCTCGATGTAGACGACCTCCGTCCCCTCGAGCACCGCCAGGTGCACCGTCTGCCCGGTCGCGCCCCGCAGATCCGCCATGTGCACCAGTGCGAGGCGGCGCAGATCGAGCGGCCTGGCGGCGCGGCCGCCGAGCTCGAAGAGCCGCAGGCCCAGGCCGACGCCGGCGTCGGTGCGCTCCAGGTAGCCGTGCTCGACGAGCTCCGCCACGATCCTGGACGTCGACGCCTTCGGGATCCCGGTGCGGCGGGCGATCTCCGAGATCCCGAGCGTCTCCGCACGGCTGCCGAGCGCCCCCAGCACGGCGTCGACCCGGCCGATCATGGAGACGCGGTCGTCTCGTTCAGTGGAACGCATGCTTGGAGGATCGCGGCTGCTCGCGCAGGCTGTCAAGCGAATGGACGGCGAGGTCGGGATGCAGGAAGAGATCGATCGGATCGCGGCGCAGCTGCTCGCGGCGCGGCGCGACGGCGCGCCCATCCCGCCGATCTCCGAGCGCATCGCGCTGGGACAGGACGAGGCCTATCGCGTGCAGCTCGCCCAGGTCGACGCGTGGCGCCGGGAGGGCCGGCGCGTCATCGGCTACAAGGTCGGCCTCACCTCGCGCGCGATCCAGCGGCAGCTCGGGGTCGACCAGCCGGACTTCGGCCACCTCTTCGACGACGACGTCGTCCTGAGCGGGGAGCCGATCCCCGCGGGTCGGTTCATCCAGCCCCGGGTCGAGCCCGAGATCGCCTTCGTGCTCGGCCGCGGCCTCGAGGGCCCCGGGGTCACCGTCGCCGACGCGATCCGCGCGATCGACGTCGCCGTCGCCTCGCTCGAGATCATCGACTCGCGCATCGCCGACTGGCGCATCACGCTCCCCGACACCATCGCCGACAACGCCTCGGCCGGGGCCGTCGTGCTCGGCACCGCCCCGGTCGCGCTCGCCGGTCGCGACCTGCGGCTCACCGGCGGGATCCTGCGTCGCAACGGCCGCATCGTGCATACGGGAGCCGGCGCGGCCGTGCTCGGCTCGCCGGTGTCGGCGCTCGTCTGGCTCGTGAACACGCTCGGACGCGCGGGCACGGCGGTCGAGGCCGGCTCGGTGGTCCTGCCCGGTGCGATCACCGCCGCCGTCCCGGCCGAGCCGGGCGACGTCATCTCCGCCGACTTCGCCGGGCTCGGCTCGGTGACCGCGCGCTTCGCCGTGGCGAGCGCCGACTGAGCAGGACCAGGAACCGAGGACCCGAATGCGCGAAGCAGCAGCCACCCGCAGACCGACCGCCGCGATCGTCGGCCCGGGGAACATCGGCACCGACCTGCTCGTCAAGCTCCGGCGCCGGGACGTGTTCGACGTGCGGTACATGGTCGGCGTCGACCCGGAGTCCGACGGGCTCGCCCGAGCGCGCCGGCTCGGCGTCGAGGCCTCCGCGGGCGGCGTCGACTGGCTGCTCGCGCAGGACGAGCTGCCCGACGTGGTGTTCGAGGCGACCTCGGCCCGGGCGCACCAGGCGAACGCCCGGCGCTACGAGGAGGCCGGCATCCGGGCCATCGACCTCACGCCCGCGGCGATCGGGCCCTTCGTGAGCCCGGCCGTCAACCTCGACGTGCACCGGGAGAGCCCGAACATCAACATGATCACCTGCGGCGGCCAGGCGACGATCCCGATCGTCCACGCGATCAGCCGGGTCACCCCCGTGCGGTACGCGGAGATCGTCGCCTCGATCTCCTCCCGCTCGGCCGGCCCCGGCACCCGGGCGAACATCGACGAGTTCACCGAGACGACGGCGAGCGCGATCGAGTCGGTCGGCGGGGCCGAGCGCGGCAAGGCGATCATCATCCTCAACCCGGTCGAGCCCCCGCTCGTCATGCGCGACACGGTCTTCGCCGCGGTCGGTCCCGACATCGACCGGGACGCGATCGCCGAGTCGGTGCAGCGCGCCGTCGCCACCGTGCAGGAGTACGTCCCGGGCTACCGGCTCAAGGCGGATCCGCAGTTCGACGACCCGAGCCCCGACTGGGGCGGCAGCGGCCGGGTCGCCGTGTTCCTCGAGGTCACCGGCAACGGGGACTACCTGCCGGAGTGGGCCGGCAACCTCGACATCATGACGGCCGCCGCGAACCGCGCCGCAGAGCTGCTCGCGGCGGCCGGCCCGGTCGGCCTGCGAGTCGAGGAGGTCTCCGCATGAGCGCCGCGTCGCGCGTCCGCATCACCGACACGACGCTGCGGGACGGCTCGCACGCCGTCGCCCACCGGTTCACCGAGGAGCAGGTCCGCCGGGTCTCGGCCGCGCTCGACGCGGCGGGCGTCGACGTCATCGAGGTCAGCCACGGCGACGGCCTCGCCGGCTCCTCGTTCAACTACGGCTTCAGCGCGGTGAGCGACATCCGGCTCATCGAGGTCGCCCGCTCGGCGGTCGAGCGGGCGCGGATCGCCGCGCTGCTGCTGCCGGGCCTCGGCACGGTGCGGGACCTCCGGGAGGCGGCCGCGGCCGGCGCGACTTATCTCCGGATCGCGACCCACTCGACCGAGGCGGACGTCAGCATCCAGCACTTCCAGGCCGCGCGGGCGCTCGGCCTGGAGACCGCCGGGTTCCTGATGCTCTCCCACCGCACCGGGCCCGCCGAGCTCGCGCGGCAGGCGCGCATCATGGCGGACGCCGGATGCCAGTGCGTCTACGTCGTCGACTCCGCCGGCGCGCTGCTGCCGGACGGCGTCCGCGCCCGGGTGGAGGCGCTCGCGGCCGAGCTCGGCGGCGACGCCGAGGTCGGGTTCCACGGCCACATGAATCTGGGCCTCGGCGTCGCGAACTCGATCGTCGCCGTGGAGGCCGGCGCGCGCCGGATCGACGGGACGCTGCGCGCGCTCGGCGCCGGCGCCGGCAACACCCCGACGGAGGTGCTCATCGCGGCGCTCGACGCGCTCGGGGTGAGGACCGGGGTCGACCTGCCGGCGATCCTCGACGCCGCGCAGGACGTGCTCGCCCCGCTCGTACCGACGGTGCCGCTCCTCGACCGGGACGCGATCATCCAGGGACGCTACGGCGTGTACAACTCCTTCCTGCTGCACGCGCGCCGCGCCGCGGAGCGGTACGGCGTGCCCGCGCACGAGATCCTGCGGCGGGTCGGCGAGGCCGGCTACGTGGGCGGCCAGGAGGACATGATCATCGACGTCGCGATCCGGCTCGCCGCCGAGCGCGAGGAGCCCGTGGCGGTGAGCGCATGAGCCGGGAGCGGATCATCGCGACGGCCGCCGCGCTCCGCGAGGCCGAACGGCGTCGCACGGCTCGCGGCAGGATCACCGCGGCGGAGTGGCCGGACCTCGACGTCGAGACCGCCTACGCGGTGCAGCGCGCCCTCATCGAGGCGCGACTGGCCGACGGCGAGCGCCGCGTCGGCATCAAGCTCGGCCTCACCAGCCGGGCGAAGCAGGAGCGGATGGGCATCGACTCGCCGCTGACCGCGGTGCTCACCGACGCGCACATCCTGCCCGCCGACGTCCCCGTGCCGCTGGATCGGCTCATCCAGCCGCGGGCGGAGCCGGAGATCGTCTTCGTCCTCGGCCGGGAGCTGGCCGGCCCCGGGGTGACCGCAGCGGCGGCCCTCGCGGCCGTCGACCACGTGCTCGGCGGCATCGAGATCATCGACAGCCGCTTCCTCGGCTACGACTTCGCGCTGCCGGACGTCGTCGCCGACAACGCCTCGACCGCGCTGCTCGTGCTCGGCCCGGAGCTCGTGCCGCCGCTCGGGCTCGACCTCACGCTCGAGGCGGTGGCGCTCACCGTCGACGGCGAGGTGACGGCGACCGCCACCGGCGCCGCGGTGCAGGGCAGTCCGGCGGAGGCGCTCGCGCTCGCGGCGAACGCGCTCGCCGATCGTGGCGAGTCCATCCCGGCCGGGTCGATCGTGTTCACGGGCGGCATGACCGACGCCGTGCCGCTGACCGCCGGCACCGTCGTCTCGGCCGAGTTCACCAGCCTCGGGTCGATCCACCTCAGCGCGGGCTGATCCGCGCGAGCCGTCCGTCTTCGAAGGAGCAGCATATGACCACGAACGACGCGGAGCCGATCTTCGACGTCGCCGAGCTCGCCTCGTTCGAGCTCTACTCCCCGGACGTCGATGCGACGGTCCGGTTCTTCTGCGACCTGCTCGGCATGATCGAGACGGCCCGCTCCGGCGACTCCGTCTTCCTGCGGGGCTGGGAGGACCCCTACGGCCACTCGCTGAAGGTCACCCATCGGCAGCAGGCGGGCATGGGCTTCGCCGGCTGGCGCGCCTCGTCGCCGGCGGCGCTCGAGCGCCGCGTCGCCGCCATCGAGCAGGCTGGCCTGGGACGCGGCTGGGTCGAGGGCGAGGTCGGGATGGGGCCCGCCTACGAGTTCACGACGCCCGACGGCGCCGTCCAGCGGCTCGGCTGGGAGGTCGACTACTACGCGCCGCCCGAGGCGGAGCGCAGCATCGTGCTCAACCGCGTCCAGCGCCGACCGCTGCGCGGCGTGCCGATCCGCAGCCTCGACCACATCAACCTGCTGTCGAAGGACGTCACGGCGAACAAGCGGTTCTACGCCGACCTCCTCGGGTTCCGTCTCAGCGAGCACATCATCGCCGGCGACGACACCGAGATGGGCGCCTGGCTGCGCACGCTGACCCGTTCCCACGACGTGGCGCTCGTCAAGGACGCGGTGGGCGAGGGCGGCCGGCTGCACCACGTCGCCTTCCTCTACGGCAACCTCCAGCACCTCGAGGACGCCTGCGACGTGCTCACCGACCACGGCATCGAGTTCGAGGCGGGCCCGGCCCGGCACGCCATCAGCCAGGCCCAGTTCATCTACGTCTTCGAGCCCGGCGGCAACCGCATCGAGCTCGTCGGCGTGCCCGGGTATCAGATCACCGACCCGAGCTGGGAGCCGGTGCTCTGGGCGCAGGACGCGATCGACAACGCCATCATCTGGTACGGCGCCGACCTGCCGGCCGAGTTCGACACCTACGCCACCCCGCTCGTCGGCGCGACCGCCTATCGGACGCCGAACCGCTACGTCGCCGCCGAGGCCGCCGTCCTGTTCGGCGCGCGCTGAGGGCCGAGGAGGACGTCGTGCCGATCATCCAGGTGTCCATCGCCGAGGGCCGTCGCCCCGAGCAGATCCGGGAGCTCATCCGGGGCGTCACCGGCGCGGTCGCCGAGGCGCTGGAGGCGCCCGTCGAGACCATCCGGGTCGTGGTCTCGGAGGTGCCGCTCACGCACTGGGGGTCCGGGGACCAGACGCTCGCCGAGCGCCGCGGGCGCGCCTGAGGCCCGGGGACTTCGGGACGGGAGCCCCCTCTCAGCGCTCGCTGTCGCGGCGGCGGCGGATGCCGATGCGGATCGTCACGACGATCATGAGCACGATCGCGATCGGCAGGCCGACGAAGAAGATCGTCCAGATGACGTAGGCGGTCGGGCCGGCGAGCCAGCCTCCCGCCGTGCCGATCATGTAGGTGAGGATCGCGACGACCGAGAGCACGACGATCCCGACGATCATGCCGGCGAGCACCCGGTCGAGCCGGTTGTCGCCGATCGGGGCGGGCTGATCCTCGGATGCGCCGCCGTTCGTCTTCGTCACCCGACCAGGATATCGGGGCGTCCGGTAGGCTTGCTGCGGCCCGGCGGACGCCGGTGCGCGAGTCGAGGAGCCAGTGATGCCCACCGGTCGGGTGAAGTTCTACGACGAGGACAAGGGCTTCGGCTTCATCCAGTCGGATGACGGTCAGGAGGTCTTCCTGCACGCCTCGGCGCTGCCGGCGGGCGTCACCGTCAAGGGCGGCACGCGGCTCGAGTTCGGCGTCGCGGACGGCCGGAAGGGCGCGCAGGCGCTCTCCGTGCGCGTCCTGGAGGCGCCGCCGAGCGTCACCCGCGCGCAGCGCAAGCCCGCCGACGACATGGCCGTCATCATCGAGGACCTGGTCAAGCTGCTCGACTCGATCGGCTCCGGCCTGAAGCGCGGGCGGTACCCCGACAAGGCCCACGGCGGGAAGATCGCGGCGATGCTGCGCCGCGTCGCCGACGATCTCGATGCCTGAGCCCGTGTCATCCGCCTCCCGGTACGACGAGCTCGCGCGGTCGGCGCTCGCGGAGGTCGCCTCGCCGGCGCACGTCGGCGACTGGATCGAGGACCGCGTCCGCGAGGACGCCGCCGGTGTCGTGGACGTCGTCTACTCCAGCGCGCAGGCCGGCTACCGCGGGTGGTCCTGGGTCGTCTCGATCGCGGAGCAGGACGACGAGGCGCCGAGCGTGCTCGAGCTCGGGCTCATTCCCGGCGACGACGCCCTGCTCGCGCCCGAGTGGATCCCCTGGTCCGTGCGGCTCGCGGAGTGGAAGGCCCAGCAGGAGGCGGCGGCGGCCGAGGCCGCGGAGTCGGTCGACGAGGCGCAGACGGACGACCCGGACGGCGAGGACGACGCCCTCGACGAGGACGACGAGCCGGATGAGGAAGACGACGATCTGGACGAGGAAGACGACGATCTCGACGATCTGGACGAGGACGACCTCGACGATGACGGCCCGCGCCTGACGCACGGCGGTGACATCGACGGCGTCGACATCGACGACCTCGACGAGGCCTGATCGAACCCCAGGATCGATCAGAGGCGCTCGACGACGTACTCGATCGACGCGATGAGCGCGCGGACGTCGTCGGGCTCGATCGCCGCGAAGGTCGCGATGCGCAGCTGGTTGCGGCCGAGCTTCCGGTAGGGCTCGGTGTCGACCACGCCGTTCGCCCGCAGCGCCTTCGCGATCGCGGCCGCGTCCACCGAGTCCGCGAAGTCGATCGTGACGACGACCTGCGAGCGGTGGTCCGGGTTCGCGGCGAAGGGCGTCGCGTAGTCGACCGACTCCGCCCACGCGTAGAGGAGGCCGGACGACTCCCGAGTCCGCGCGTCGGTCCAGGCGAGCCCGCCGTTCGCGTTCATCCAGTCGAGCTGCGCCTCCATGAGCAGCAGCGTCGCGACCGCCGGGGTGTTCAGCGTCTGGTTCAGGCGCGAGTTGTCGACGGCCTGCTTGAGCGAGAGGAAGTCGGGGATGTAGCGCCCGGAGGCGGCGATCCGCTCGATGCGCTCGATCGCGGCCGGCGACGCGAGGGCGAACCAGACGCCGCCGTCGGAGGCGAAGTTCTTCTGCGGCGCGAAGTAGTAGAGGTCGACCGCCCGCGGGTCGAAGGCGATGCCGCCCGCGGCGCTCGTCGCGTCGACGACCGTCAGCGCGCCCTCGATCCCGGCGCGCACCACGGGCGCCATGACGCCGGTGGAGGTCTCGTTGTGCGGGTAGGCGACGATGTCCACGTCGGGCACCGGCTCGATCTCGGCGCGCGAGCCGGGCTCCGCGGTCACGACGTGCGGGGCGTCCAGCCAGGGGGCCTTCGCCGCGGCCGCGAACTTGCCGCCGAACTCGCCGAAGGAGAGGAACTCCCCGCGGCGCTCGATCAGGCCGAAGGCCGCGGCGTCCCAGAACGCGGTCGAGCCGCCGTTGCCCAGCAGGATCTCGTAGCCCTCCGGCGCCGAGAACAGCGTCCCGAGCCCGGAGCGCACCCGGCCCACCAGGTCCTTGACGGGCGCCTGCCGGTGCGAGGTGCCGAGCAGGTGCGCGTTCGCGGTGAGGTGGGCGAGCTGCTCGGGGCGGACCTTGGACGGACCGCAGCCGAATCGGCCGTCGGCGGGCAGGAGCGACTGGGGGATCTCGATGCTCGGCACGAGGCAAGATTCTATTGGCTGGGACCATGACGTCCGCCGGCCTGGCTAGGCTGGTCCCGCTGGTACCCAACGGAGGCTCGAGTGACGGACCTCGTCGACACGACGGAGATGTACCTCCGCACCATCCTCGACCTCGAGGAGGAGCGGATCGTGCCGCTGCGCGCCCGCATCTCCGAGCGTCTCGGCCATTCCGGTCCGACGGTGTCGCAGACCATCAGCCGAATGGAGCGCGACGGCCTGGTCACCGTCGAGGGCGACCGGCACCTCGAGCTCACCGCCGAGGGACGACGACGCGCGGTGCACGTGATGCGCAAGCACCGGCTCGCGGAGCGGCTGCTCGCCGACGTCATCGGGCTCGAGTGGGAGCTCGTGCACGACGAGGCGTGCCGCTGGGAGCACGTGATGAGCGAGCAGGTCGAGCGCCGGCTCTACCGGATGCTCGGCGAGCCGACCGAGTCGCCGTACGGGAACCCGATCCCCGGGCTGGAGGAGATCGGCGGTCCGGTCGCGCCCGAGTTCATGGACGGCGTCATCGCGCTGCCGGCGGCCCTGGACGCCGCGGGCGACGAGCTGCGGGCGACCATCCGCCGCCTCAGCGAGCGGGTGCAGGTCGATCCGGAGCTGCTCGAGCAGCTCAAGGAGGCCGGGATCCAGCCGGGCGCGTCCGCGACGATCTCGCGCGCGGGCGACGACATCCGGCTCGAGGCCGACGGCGGCACGCCGATCGTGCTGCCGATCGTGACGGCGTCGCACCTCTTCGTCGTGGTCTGAGGTCGCCGCGATGGCGCGCCGTTCCCCTGTCACCCGCGGAGCGGTCCGTTAGTCTTTGGCCATGGACCACATACCCGGCAGGGCTCGCGGAGCGCGATGACGCGCACGCTGGTCCTGAACGCAGGGTATGAGCCGCTCGCCGTCGTCTCCTTCAAGCGGGCGCTCGTCCTCGTGATGAACCAGAAGGCGAGCGTCGTCGCCGCGGACGAGACCGACCCGGTGCGCTCCGAGACGGCGAGCTGGCCGCGACCGTCGGTCATCGTGCTGCGCAATTACGTCCGCATCCCCGGCGGCCGGCAGGTGTCGGTCTCCCGCCGCGGCGTGCTCCGCCGGGACGGCCAGCGCTGCGGCTACTGCGCGGCGCCCGCCACCACGATCGACCACGTGCTGCCGCGCTCCCGCGGCGGCGCGGACAGCTGGGAGAACCTGGTCGCCTGCTGCCTGCGGTGCAACAACGCGAAGGGGGACCGAACGCCCGGCGAGATGGGCTGGTCGCTGCGCGTCCGCCCGCGCCCGCCGTACGGGCCGACCTGGCTCGTCCGCGGGGTCGAGCGGACCCGGCCCGACTGGGACGAATTCCTCGTCCCAGGTTTCGTCGCGGCATAAGAGGTACTCTGGAGACCATGCTCCGCCAGGTCGTCGCGTTCGTCGGCGCCGTCGGCCTCCTCGGAGCCCTCTCCCTCCCGGCCTACGCGGGCACGCACGAGGACGCGGTCGCGGCCTCCCAGCCCGCGAGCAGCGGCTCGGCGGCGGCCGCCGGACAGGGCCTCCAGGTCGCCGCGATCGCGAGCCCGGTGGTCGCCGAGCGCGACACCCTGACCGGGCTCCCGGCCGAGCCGACCGCGGAGGACCTCGCGGCCGCATACCGGCTCGCGAACGGGAACATCAGCTGGCCGATCGGCGACGACTACTACCTGAAGGACAGCCCGAACGGCTACGGCATGTCGCCGCTGCGCTACGGCATCCGCACCTGCACCGACTTCGTCGCCTGGCGGCTCAACCGCGACGCCGGCTCCTTCGGCGAGCCGTGGCTGATGGACTGGGGCTACCTCACGCCGACCGGCGGCGAGGCGGCGAGCTGGGCGGACGCCTGGGCGGCGAACGGGTGGGCGACCTCGACGACCCCGGTCGCCGGCGCCGTCGCCTGGTTCGGCTACGGTGCGAACCACGTCGCCTACGTCCAGGCCGTCAACGACGACGGCACGGTGACGATCGAGGAGTACAACTGGAGCCCGCTCGTCTACGGCTCCCGCGTCATCCCCGCCGGCTCCGTCGCGCTCTACCTCTACCCGCCGCCGCGGCCGTAGCGGCGACCGCGCCGCGGCGTCCCCCGGGCCTCAGACCAGCGCGTTGAGCGCCCAGGTCATCCCCTCGGCCTCGCCGACGTAGTCCCTGGCGACCTGTGCCCAGGTGGGGTGGCCGGCCTGCAGGTGCTGGCCCATCGCGACCACGTCGCGGTACAGGCGCTGCAGCCGGCCCGCCCGCAGCCCGACGCCGCCCGACTCGCGCATGGCGAGCGCGGCGTTGGCGATGTTCACGTCGTGCATGAGGACGGACGCCGTGCGCATGTCCGTCAGATCACGGCGGGTGGCCGGCGCCCCGCCGTTCATGCGCTCCTGCGCGTCGCCGAACGCCTGGTACATCAGCGCGCGGGCGCCGCGGTACGCGGCCTCCGCGCGGCCGAGCTCGGCCATGAACCGCGGGTCGTCGGCGAGGCGCCCGCCCCGGCCGCGCGGCGTCCGCGCCAGCGCGCCGAGCTCGTCCAGGAGGCGCCGTCCCGCCCCGGTCGGCACGGCGCAGTGCACGGTCATGACCCAGCCGGTGAAGCCCAGCAGCCTCGCCTGGCCCCGTCCGCTCAGCGTCCGGGTGAACGCGCCTCGCGCGACCATCTCCTCCGGGACGAACACGTCCGAGATCGAGTAGTCGACGCTGCCCGTCGCACGCATGCCGATGACGTCCCAGTTGCCCTCGATCGTCGCGTTCGCCACCGGCGTGTAGAACATCACGAGGTCGGGCATCCCTTCCGCGTCGAGCACGGGGCCGGTGTCGTCGACGACGGTCGCGAGCCCGACGACGGTGTCGCAGTGCAGGATCGCGCTGCCGTAGGACCACCGCCCCGACACCCGGTAGCCGCCGTCCGTCACGATCGCCCGGCCGTTCGGGGCGCCCTGCCCGGCGACGAACGGATAGCCGGTCCGGGACATCCGGTCCCGGACGTCGTCGTCGAGCAGCAGCAGCGACTTGCCCTGGACGCCCGGGATCATCGCGACCCAGCCGGCGGACGCGTCGACGTAGCTCAGCCGGTCGAAGACGCGCAGCACGTCGTAGACGCTCAGGTCCGGGCCGCCGTGCTCCGCCGGCACCATCGCCTCGAGCACGCCGATCCGGCGCAGCAGCTCGACGGTGCGCTCGTTCAGCCGGCCGGCGGCCTCGTTGGCGTCCGCCTCGGCCTCGATCGCGGGTGCCGCCGCGTCGATGCGGGCGATCAGCTCGTCGGCGATCGCGCTGGTCGGGGTGGTCACGTCCATGGTGTCGACTCCAGTCCTTCGAAGGCGCGGATCCGGCTCGCGAGCTCCTCCGGCTCGTCGAGCATCGACCCGTGGGCGCTGTGCTCGAGGATCCCCGTCCGCCAGCCCGGCAGTTCGAGGTCCTCGAACCACCCGGCCCAGCGGGGGTCGGAGAGCGTGTCGTGCCGGCCCCAGAGGGCGAGCACGGGCATCGGGATCTCGTCGAGACGGTCGGCGAGGTCGATCTCGCCGAGCTGCGCGAACAGCTCCGCCGCGACCTCGGGGCGCATCCGCAGCCCGGCCTCCATGACCGCGCGTCCGGCTTCGGGGTCCGCCTGGTGGAAGAAGATCTCCGCCGTCCGGCGCGAGGTCCCGACGAAGTCGTCGGTCATCTCGCCCAGCAGCCGGTCGAAGACCGGCCGCGGAGCGCCGAACGGCTGGCCGGGGCGCTGCACGAAGCCCGGCACGGCCGGTCCGAGGAGCACCAGCCGGGAGAACCGAGCCGCCGCGTCGAAGTCGAGCACGGCGGTGCAGGCCACCGCCCCGCCCAGCGAGTGCCCGACGAGGGTCGCGTCGCGCAGGTCGAGGACGTCGGCGAGCTCGGCGAGGTCCTCGGCGAGCCGTTCGATCGTCCAGCGGCCGGCGGGGGAGTCGGAGGCGCCGTGACCGCGCGGGTCGAAGGCGATGCACCGGTGGTCCTCCGCCAGCTCGGCCATGAGCGGCGCCCACAGCTCGCGGGTCAGCGCGAAGCCGGGATGCAGGAGCACCGGCCGGCCTTCGCCGAGCTCGCGGCACGCGAGGCGCGTGCCGTCCGGCAGCGTCGCCGTGCTCGACGTCATGGTCATCCCTCTCCTGCCCTGCGCGGTCGGATCGCCTGCGCGTCTCGCCGTCTCGGTCGGCGGGATCACGCTACGAGCGCCCGCCTCCCGGCGGTATCCGATCGGCGACGCCGGCTGTCCGTTTCGGGCGCGGGCGCCTCGAGGGAGCGGGGCGGGAAACGGACAGTCCGACGTCCGCGACGGATAGCGCGCCCCCCGCCCGGTCCCTAGCCTCCGTATCGGAGCCGCCGGCGGAAGGGACGAGGCGATCATGCGCATCACCGACCTGCGCGTCATCGTGCACGAGCGGGAGACGCGCACGACCTTCCCCGGCGACCCCCCGACCGTCGAGAACGCGGTGCTCGTCGTCGTGACCGACGAGGGGATCGAGGGCGTCACGTTCCTGACGCCGCCGCAGCCGGACGTCGTCAAGCAGCTCCTCGAGGTCGTCAAGCCGCGACTGCTCGGGCGGGACCCGCTGGAGATCGGCGCGATCTGGGGGCAGCTCGGCGCCCGTCGCGACCTCGACCCGACGACGCGCAGCTACGTCGACGTCGCCCTCTGGGACATCGCGGGCAAGGCGGCGGGTCTCCCGGTGCATCGCCTCCTCGGGACGGTGCGCACGACGATCCCGGCGTACGCGTCGTCCTGGGTGCTGCCGGACGCCGCCGCGTACGTCGACGAGGCCGTCGCCTATCGCGAGCAGGGCTTCGCCGGCTACAAGGTCCACCCGCCGAGCATGCACGGGCCGCGCGCGGTGGGCGCGGCCACGGCCGCGCACATCGACGTCGACATCGAGGTGTACCGACGGGTGCGCGAGGCGCTCGGGCCGGGCTACGCGCTGTTCGCCGACCCGTTCTTCCGGTACAGCTACGCCCAGGCCGTGCGGGTCGGCCGCGTGCTGGAGCGCCTGGACTACGAGTGGTTCGAGGACCCGCTCGGTCCTGACGACCTCGACGGCTACCTGCGCCTCAAGCAGGCGCTCATCATCCCGCTGCTGGCGACCGAGCTCACCCTGGGCGGTCTCCCGGCGCACGTGCTGTGGGCGGTGAGCCGCGCCACCGACTATCTGCGCGGCGACGTCGTCCTCAAGGCCGGCATCACCGGGCTGGTCAAGCTCGCCCACCTCGCCGAGGCGTTCAACCTGAACTGCGAGCTCCACGACGGCTACAACGCGCGGAACAACCTCGCGGTGCTGCACGTCGCGATGGCCATCCCGAACTGCGCCTGGTTCGAGGTGCTCGTCCCCCACCGGCCCGGCCGGTACGACCTCGAGTACCTCAATTGGGGACTGACCGCTCCCATCCGGATCGATGGCGATGGGCTCGTCCACGCGCCCGACGAGCCCGGACTCGGCCCCGAGCCCGACTGGGGGCTGATCCGATCCCGGATGATCGCGGAGCTCAGCTGAGCCGCGCAGCCGAGCCGATCGGCTGCGCCCGACGCCGGGTCGCCCGGGGCTGCTCGCCGAAGCGCTCGGCGTAGTAGGCGGAGAACCTCCCGAGGTGGTTGAAGCCGTAGTCGGCGGCGACGTCGCTGACCAGCCGCTCGCCCCGGAGCAGCTCCGCGCGGACCTGGTCGAGGCGCAGCTCGCGGAGGAAGCGCGAGATGCCGCGGTCGTAGGTCCGCTGGAAGCCGGCCTGCAGGGCGCGCACGCCGACGCCGCTGAGCGCCGCCAGCTGCTGCGGCGTCCAGGAGCGCTCCGGCTGCTCGCGCATCGCCTTCGCCGCTCGGCGCACCGCTGCCGGCTCCGAGCGCTCGGCCGCGCGCTCGATCCGCTCCGAGTGGCTGTTCGGGACGGTCGCCAGCAGCGCGGTGACGAGGGCCTCCGGCACTCCGCCGAGCGCGTCGACCATGGCGTCGTCGGTGCTGCTCGGCAGCAGGCTCGCGAGCGCGCGGACGAGGCTCAGCCACGGCTGGTGCTCGGTCGCCCGCGTCGGGACGGCCATCCGGAACCGCAGCGGCTCGCGGCTCGGCTCGCCGGTGAGCACCCGCAGCTGGTGCTCCATGAAGGCCCGGTCGATCTTCACCCCGAGCAGGACGCAGTCCGGGGTCCAGTGGTCGAAGACGGACCGGCCCTCCGGGTTCGAGATCGCGGCCATGCCGTTGCCGATCGTCGCGCGCTGGTCGCCGCAGCGGCCCGTCGCGGAGCCCGCGACGCCGAGGTCCAGCTGGTAGGCGGTGCCCCGCTCGTAGCAGTCGAAATGGACGTCGGTCCCGTTGCGGATCATGCCCACCGTCACCGGCCCGACCTGCACCGAGGTGAGCCGGAAGTCGAACGCGGCGCGGTCGAAGACGACCATGCTGTTGGCGTAGAACACCTGCTCGCTGATCGCGCGCGCCTCGTCGACGTCGTTCGTGCGGATGCTCATGCGGCGGCTCGCGCCGCCCGGAGGCGCGAACCCTCCGGCGGGCGCCGCATCGTGCGAATGCGCCACTGCCCAGGACCTCCTCGTCCGTGGCCGCGGCGCGAGGACCGCGGCCGATCCGCTGATTCTATGCCGGTGCGCCGGAACCGGCACGGCCGTCGTCGCGCCCGGTGCTACAGGAAGTGCAGCCCGCCGTCGACGACGATCGACTGCCCGGTGACGAACTCGGCGCCCGACGAGGCGAGGAACCGCGTCGCGCCGACGAGGTCCTGCGCCGTCCCGGCACGGCGCAGCGCTCGCGCGCGCTGCGCGTCCTGAAGGATCTCGGGCGGGAGCGCCTCGTTGCTCGGCGTGTCCAGCGCCCCCGGCAGCACGCTGTTGACTCTGATGCCCTCGGGGCCGAGCGCCACCGCGAGCGCCCGGGTCAGCCCGATCACGCCCGCCTTCGCCGTGCAGTAGGCGATCATCGTCTCGTGGCCGACGAGCGCGGCCGCGGAGGCGAAGTTCACCACGCATCCCCGCGCCGCGCGCAGCGCCGGCAGCAGGCACTTGACCGAGAGATAGACGCTCGACAGGTTGATCGCGATCTGCCGGTTCCACTCCTCGAAGGACAGCTCGTCGATCAGGAGCTGCGGCCAGGTCCCGACGGCGGTGACGAGCACGTCGAGCGCGGGGACGCCCGCCACGGCTCCGGCGAGCGCAGCGGGGTCGGTGACGTCGGCGCGCAGCGCTCGCGCCCCGAGCCGCCCGGCGATCGCCTCGAGGTCCGGCGCGAGGTCGAGCAGATGGACCTCCCAGCCGTCCCCGGCGAACGACTCGGCCACCGCCCGTCCGATGGCCCCGGCGCCGCCGGTGATGAGCACGGATGGGGCCATCGGCTGCCCGCCTCTCCCTCGCGAGCACCTCGTCGCCGGCGCTCCTCGGCCCAACGGTAGGGCGGGCGACGAGGTGCCGCAGCCGGGTCCGCGCGAAGTGGACAACCGGCTGCACGGTTCGGATGGTCGCCTCGGCGACGGCCTCGTAGGGTTCGAGTCGTGCGAAGGGGTCTCGGATGACGGTCGCCTGCGGTCGCCTCGACGGCAAGGTCGTGCTCATCACCGGGACCGGCGGCGGGCAGGGGCGGGCGGCCGCCCGGCTCTTCGCCCGCGAGGGCGCCACGGTGGTCGGCGCCGACCTGAACCAGGCGGACAACGACGAGACGGTCGCGCATGTCCGGGCGGACGGCTTCCGGATGGAGCCCTCGGAGCCCGTCGACTTCGCCGATCCGCGCGCCGCGCGGGCCTGGGTGGAGCGCGCCGCCGCGCGGCACGGACGAATCGACGTGCTCTACTGCAACGCGAGCGCGCCCAGGTTCGAGCCCTTCGGCGAGATGAGCGAGGAGGACTTCCGCTCGACCGTGCGCAACGAGATCGACACGGTCTGGTTCCCCGCCCAGGCGGTCTGGCCGATCCTCGTGCGGCAGCACGGCGGCGTGATCATCGTCGTCGGCTCGGTCTCCGGCATGGTGGGGGACCGCGAGTTCACCCAGGCCGCGCACTCGCTCACCAAGGGCGCGGTCATCGCGCTGAGCCGCCAGCTCGCCGCGGAGGGCGCCCGGCACGGGATCCGCGCCAACGCGATCTCGCCCGGGGTGATCGCCAGCCCGCCGGTGCAGGCCTGGATCGACCGGGACGGCGACCGGTCGCCGGTGGCGAACATGATCCGGCACACCTTCGACGGCCGCCCGGGCGAGCCCGAGGACCCGGTGCGGATGGCCCTGTTCCTCGCCTCCGACGAGGCGCGCTGGGTCACCGGGCAGAACTTCGTCGTCGACGGCGGCACGAGCGTCTTCCTCTGAGCCGGCGCCGCACGCCGGCCCGCTCGCTACACTGGGATGCCCGCCTCTGTAGCTCAGTGGATAGAGCGCCTCCGTCCTAAGGAGGGCGTCGGGAGTTCGATTCTCTCCAG
The DNA here is from genome assembly GCA_001898855.1 of Micrococcales bacterium 73-13. Taxonomy (GTDB): domain Bacteria; phylum Actinomycetota; class Actinomycetes; order Actinomycetales; family Microbacteriaceae; genus 73-13. The sequence continues at coordinate 40,095 of MKVN01000022.1, read as the reverse complement.
GGGCACTGTTCCGGTCCTTCGGCATCAGCCCGTCGCCTGATAGCGAGTGTCCACCTCGGGCATAGCTGAGCCATAGCCGGATGCGCTGGCATCGAGGCATGTCACGACGTCGATCCGCGGGCCTGGCCGGTCTGCTCCTCGTGCCGGCGCTGGTGCTGGCGGGCTGCGCCGCCGCCGGCGCCCCATCCGCCAAGTCGGGGGCGGTGGTCGCCGCCGCCGGCTCCGTGAGCCTCAGCGCGGCGGACCTCTGGGACGCCTCGACGCTGCACCAGATCGATCTCGAGGTCGACGAGGCGGCGCTGCAGGACGCCCTGACGACGTACGCCGAGACCGGCGAGAAGGTCTGGGTGGAGGCGTCGGTGACGATCGATGGCGTCCGGTTCGACCGGGTGGGGCTGAAGCTGAAGGGCAATTCGAGCCTGCGTCAGATCACCGCGGACACCGACCCGGCGACGATCCCGTGGCGGATCCGGCTCGACAAGTACGTCGACGGGCAGTCGTGGGATGGGCAGAGCGATCTGGTGGTGCGCGGCAACTCGTCGTCGACCTCGCTCAACGAGGCCGTCGCGCTCTCGCTGCTCGGCGCGGCGGGCCTCGCCTCCGAGTCGGCGATCGGAGCCTCCTTCTCCGTCAACGGCGGCGGGTCGCGGCTGCGGCTTGTCATCCAGAACCCGGACGACGCCTGGACGGCCGACGAGCTCGGCGAGGGCGTGCTGCTCTACAAGTCGGAGGCCGGCGGCTCCTGGGACTACGTCGGCGACGACCCGGCCGCCTACGCCGAGTCCTTCGATCAGGAGGCGGGCGAGGAGGACTACGGCCCGCTCATCGCCTTCCTCGAGTTCGTGAACGAGTCGGACGACGCGACCTTCGCCGCGCAGCTCGGCGACCATCTCGACGTCGAGGCGTTCGCGACCTACCTCGCGTTCCAGGACCTGGTCGGCAACACCGACGACATCGACGGTCCCGGGAACAACTCCTACCTCGCCTACGACGCCACGACCGGCCGGATGACCGTCGTCAGCTGGGACCTCAACCTCGCCTTCGGCGCCTCGCCGGGCGGCGGCCCCGGCGGGGGGCTCGGTGCGGGCGGCCCCGGCGGCGGGTTCGCGCCCGGCGCCGGCGGCGCTCCGGGCGCTACGGGCCAGCCGGGCGGCCAGCCGCCCGGCGTCGGCGCCGCGCCGCAGGGCGGCCGCTTCCCGCAGGACGGCCAGGCGCCGCAGGGCGGCTTCGGCCCCGGCGGCCCGAGCGGCGGGAACGTGCTCGCCGAGCGGTTCCGCGCGGACCCCGCGTTCTCCGCCATGATCGACCGGGCCGCGGACGAGCTGCAGCGCGAGCTGATCGAGAGCGGGCAGGCCTTCGGCATCCTCGACGCCTGGACGAGCCTGCTGCTGGATCAGGCCGGCGGTCTGGTGCCGGCGGACACCGTGCGCAGCGAGTCGGCCGCGATCGCCGCCGCGCTCGGCATCGACGGAGTCGATTGAGTCATCGCGAGAAATCTATATAGAAAATCACGTCCTGCTGGATGGGACGCGGTGCCTCGCCGGCTCGCTGGCGGTCTCCAGCCACTCCGAGAACAGCTCTGCGACGTCCTCCATGTGCCCTCGGACGGCGGCCCGGGCGGCCTCCGGCTGGTGGGCGTCGAAGGCCGCGAGCAGCAGATCCTGGAATCGCACCACCGCCTCGAACCAGCCGGGGATCGTCGCGTGCAGCTCCCGGGTCGTGTACATGTCCAGCGTCAGCACGAGGTTCACGATCTTCGGCGACTGGCCCAGGATGTGCAGCTGGTGGTAGAACTCGGCGGTCAGCTCGGTGACGTTCGAGTGGTCGCCCGAGGCCTCGGCGGCGTGCAGCTGCTCCTGGATGGCGCGGATCGGCGCGAGATCGTCGTGGCTCGCCGTCATCGCGGCCCGGGCGGCCAGCTCGCCGGCGAGCAGGCCGATCGAGATGTACACGTCGCGGATGTCCTCGGGGGAGAGCCGGGAGACGACGAAGCCGCGGTTGTGCTGGTAGCTCAGGAAGCCCTGGGCCTGGAGCGAGCGGAGCGCCTCGCGCACCGGGGTCGCGGAGACCTCGAGCGCCTGCGCGACCTGCTCCGCGCGCACCCGGTCGCCGGCCTTGAGCTGCCGCGTGATGATGAGGTCGCGCACGTACTCCGCGACGTCCGGGCCCCGCCGAGCGCCGTGCTCGTCGCCCGTCCGCTCCGGGGTGTCCGCCACGCGTCTCATGCTATCCGTCGCCTCCCCATCGGGTGCCCGCGAGCCGTGCCGCTGGACAGCTCGTCAAAATTCTATAGAATCTGACGCAGCCGATATTCGGATCGTATAGACGAATGCGGCCTCCGCGTGTCGAGTCGAAGGAGCTCCCGGCCTTGCCCACTGTCGACGGCGTCCTGCTTCGGATGGAGTCGGTGGGCAAGGCCTTCGGCCCGACCGTGGCCGTCCGCGACGCCTCGCTCGAGGTGCACCGCGGCGAGGTGCACGCGCTGATGGGGGAGAACGGCTCGGGGAAGAGCACGATCGTCAAGATCCTGAGCGGCGTCCACGCCCCCGACCGCGGGAGGATCCTGCTCGCCGGACGGGCCGTGGCCGCGTTCCGCACCCCTGCGGCGGCGCTGCGCAGCGGGATCGCGACCGTCTTCCAGGAGGTGCTCGCCGCGCCGAACCGGACGGTCTTCGACAATCTCTGGCTCGGCGCCGACGGCCTCTTCCGCATCGCGCAGGGGCCGCGCGAGCGCCGCCGCCGCGCGGAGGCGGCGCTCGCCGAGCTGCTCGTCTCGCCCCCGCCGCTCGACGCGCTCGTCGGCGACCTCGACCTGAGCGACCGGCAGGCGTGCGCGATCGCCCGCGCCCTGCTGCGCGACCCCGACCTGCTGATCCTCGACGAGGCGACCTCGGCGCTCGACTTCGACACCCGCAACCGGCTCTTCGAGATCGTGCGGCGGCGCGTGGCGGCGGGCTCCGGCGTCGTGCTCATCACGCACCGGATGGACGAGGTCCGCGAGGTCGCCGACCGGGTGACCGTGCTGCGCTCGGGCGAGACGGTCGCCACGCTCGACGGCGCCGAGTGGACGACCGCCGAGGTGGTGCGCCTGATGACCGGACAGGCGCATCAGCTCGGCGACGAGGCGCGCACCGACCGCGCTCGCCGCGCGCCCGGCGACGTCGTCCTCCAGGCGAGCGGGCTGCGGGTCCGCGCCGACGCCGCGCCGCTGGACTTCGAGCTGCGCGCCGGGGAGATCGTCGGCCTCGCCGGGCTCGAGGGCCAGGGCCAGGACGCCTTCCTCCGCGCGCTCTGGGGGCTCGGCGACGCCGGCGGCGCGGTGACCCGCGTCTCGAGCCGCGGCCGCCAGCCGATCGCCTCGAAGCACGCGGCGAGACGGGCCCGCATCGCCTACGTCCCGAGAGAGCGCCGCGCCGAGTCGATCTTCGACTGGATGTCGATCCTCGAGAACTTCACCGCCACCACGCTGCGCCGCGACCGGCGGGGCTGGCTGCTCAGCGGCCGCTCGGCGCTGCGACGGCTCACCGACTACGTCGAGCGGCTGCGGATCAAGCTGGGCCGGCCCGAGGACGGCATCGGCACGCTGTCCGGCGGCAACCAGCAGAAGGTCATCATCGCGCGCAGCCTGGCCGCCGAGCCGGAGGTCCTGCTGCTCAACGACCCCACCCGCGGGATCGACATCGGCGCCAAGCGCGACCTCTACGCGCTCCTCGAAGGGCTCGCGGCCGAGGGCCTCGCCGTCGTCATGCTCTCGACCGAGCTCGAGGAGCACCTCGAGCTGATGGACCGCGTCCTGGTGTTCCGCGACGACGAGCTCGCCGCCGTCTTCCCGCACGAGGGCCTCACCCGCGAGGCGCTGGTCGCCAGCTTCTTCGGCGCCGAGGAGCTCGCGTCATGAGCGCCGTCGCCGCGCCGCGCCGTGCGGGCGAGCCCCGGCTGCGCCGCCTGCTCCGGCGGCACGGCTACCTGCTCGCGCTCGGGCTTACCATCGTGCTGCTGGCGGTGAACCTCGTGCTGCAGCCGAACTTCGGCTGGATCGCCCAGCTCGCGTCGTTCGCGCCGCTGGCGGTCGCCGCCGCGGCGAGCATGCCGTCGATCGTCAGCGGCCGCGGCGGCATCGACATGTCGATCGGGCCGGTGATGACCCTCTCCGGGATCGTGTTCGCCGGCTATCTCGCGCCGAACGGGCTCGGCGGCCTCGAGGCGCTGCCGATCCTCATGCTGCTCGGCGGCGCGATCGGCGCCGTCAACGGCCTCATCGTCATCTGGCTGCGGCTCTCCCCGATCGTGGTGACCCTCGCGATGTACTTCATCGTCATCGGGATCAACCTCAAGCTCGCGCCGACGCCGATGCGGCTCGCCGACGACAACTGGGCGACGTCGCTCGCCGGGAGCATCGGAGGCTTCCCCGGGCCGCTGATCAGCCTCGCCATCCCGGTCGCGCTGTGGGCGCTCCTCGGGCTCACCGCCTTCCGGCGCAACCTCTACGCGGTGGGCGGGAACGACGCCACGGCGTTCACCGCCGGCATCGCCGTCTCGGCCGTGCGGGTCGTCGCGTTCGCCCTCGGCGGCGCCTTCGCCGGGATCGCGGGCCTCGTGCTCGTCGCGCTGGTGCGCACCGCCGACTCGAGCACGAGCTCCGCCTACACCCTCATCGCGATCGCCGCCGTCGCGCTCGGGGGCACCTCGCTCGCCGGCGGCGCGGGCGGGATGACCGGCGCGCTGCTCGGCGCCGCGTCGATCTTCCTGGTCCAGTCGGTGCTCGCGGACGCCCAGGTGCCGCAGACCTGGCTGCCGGCGATCTACGGCGCGATGCTCATCGTCGCGGTGGTGGTCGGCGCGCTGCTGTCCGGCGAGCGGACGGGGAGGCGGGCGTGAGCGCGGCGGCCGGCTCACCGCCGCGGCGCGGCGCCTGGCGGGCGCTTGCGGCGGCGCAGCGCCGCTTCCCACTGCTGCAGCTCGTGCTCCTCGTCGTCGCGTTCGTGGTCGGCGTCGTCACCCTGCCCGGATTCGGCGGCGGCCTGAGCGTCGTCTCGGTGCTCGTCATCGCCGCGCTCGCCGGGCTCGCTTCGATCGGCCAGACCATCACGATCCTGGTCGGCGGCTTCGACCTGTCGGTCGCCGGCTTCATCGTCGCCGGCGCGCTGCTGGTCACCCAGGTCTCCGAGCAGCTCGGCATCGGCTTCTGGGGCGCCTTCCTGATCCTCGTCCCCGGCGCGCTCGTGCTCGGCGGGCTCGTCGGCTACCTCTCGCACCGCTTCCGGATCCAGCCGCTGATCCTCACCCTCGCGATGGGCTCGTTCGCCCTCGGCATCGTCCGCGGGCCGTCGGGCCTCGCCGTCGTGGGGCAGGCGCCCACCTGGCTGACCGGGCTCTCCTCGCCGATCTCCACGACCTTCGGCCTCCCGGTCCCGCCGATCATCGTGATCTGGGTGCTCGTGACGATCGCCCTGGCGGTGTTCCTCCGGTTCACCGTCGGCGGGCGACGGCTGTACCTCACCGGGGCGAACCCGGTCGCCGCGGAGTACGCGCTGGTGCGCACCCGCCGGGTCTGGGTCATCGCGTTCGCGTTCAGCGCCCTGTGTTCGGCGCTCGCCGGCGTCATGCTCGTCTCCTTCTCCGGGAACGTCGACCCGAACCTCGGCAACCCGTACCTCTTCATCAGTCTCGCGGCGGTGATCGTCGGCGGGACGACCGGCGGCGGGCCGGGGGACTACACCCGCACCGTCGTCGGCGCCCTGCTGCTGACCATGGTCACCACCGTGCTCGTCGGCCACGGGCTCACCTCGGCCGACCAGCAGATCATGTACGGCGCGGTGATCCTCCTCGCCATGGCCATCTACGGACGCGAGCGCCGCATCAGGGACCGCGTCTGACCCAGACCCCCGGCGACGCCGCCGGGCACCGTGAACACGATTGGAGTGAACTGCAATGTTCGGAAGAATCATGCGGGCGTCCGGCAGTCCCGGCGCGGTCCGCGCGACGATCCGCGGCGCGGCCGTCCTCGGCGCCGCGAGCCTCGCGATCACCCTCGCCGCCTGCTCGGGCAGCGGGTCGCCGTCGCCGACCGGCGCCGACACCGGCAGCGCGACCCCCGACCTCGGCGCCTGCGGCACCGCCCCGGTGCTGCCGCCGCAGGACGACCCGGACGACCTGGTCGCTCAGCTCCCGCAGGCGGCGCAGGACGCCTTCAGCGGGTTCCCGCAGCCGATCCTGGCGAGCTCCTGGGCCGAGCAGCTGCCGGCGGCCGGGGCGCCGTACAAGGTCGGGCTCGCCTTCCTGCCCGTCGCGAACGCCTGGGCGACCGCGGCCGTCGCCGAGATCGAGGCCGACTTCGAGAAGGCGAAGCAGGCCGGTCTCGTCGAGGGCGACCTGCTCGTGCAGATCCCGGCGGATGCGGCGACGATGACCGCGGCGGACCAGATCGCCGGCTACAACAAGCTCGTCGAGGACGGCGCCGACGTCATCCTCATGTACCCCCTCGACGGCGAGGCGATGAAGGCGCCGGTCGACGCGGCCGGCGAGAAGGGCATCCCGACGATCACCATCGTCGGCAACGTGCCCTCGAGCTACGCCGTCAACGTCGGGAACAACCCCTTCAACTACGTCGCGCAGCCGATGGCCCAGGCGGCCCGGATGCTCGGCGGCCAGGGCAACCTGATCGTCGTGGCCGGCATCGAGGGCATCTCGATCACGACCGTGAGCCTCGACGCCGCGAAGCAGGTGCTCGAGTCCTGCCCGGACATCAAGGTGGTCGGGACCGTCTACGGCGGGTACTCCAACTCGGTGACGAAGTCCTCGCTGGTGACCTTCCTCGCCTCGCACCCGGAGCAGATCGACGCCGTGCTGCAGATCGGCACCATGGGCGCCGGGGTGTGGGACGCGTTCGCCTCGGTCGGCAGGCCCGCCCCGCTGGTGATCGACCTCGGCACGACAGCCGCCTCGCTCGCCTACTGGGATCAGGCGCTCGGCAGCGGCTACCAGGGCGTCGGCGTGCCGGAGACGGCGCTGCAGGTCGTCGACTCGGTGTGGGACGTGCTCCAGCGCGTGATGGCGGGCGAGCAGCCGATCCTCAACCAGATCCCGGTCGCCCCGAAGCTCGTGACGAACGACAACCTCGCCAAGTACGTGGTGCCGGGCGAGGGGACGACCTCGCAGGCCGACACGCAGAGCGTCGGCCCGTGGATCGACGGGCCGTTCCTGGACCTGTTCTTCAACAACCCGGGAGCCTGAGCCGGACCGGCCGTCGCTCGGCGTGCGGGTCGCATCCGATGCAGCCCGCACGCCGAGCGGCCCACGACGAGGAGGAGTCATGGCGTCTCGGGAACCCGAGGTGCTCGTCGAGCGCATCACCAACGCCGAGGGGCCGGTGAGCCTGCCCGACGGACGGGTGCTGTACACCGACACCTACCGCGGACTGCTCAACGCCTGGTCCGCGGAGCGCGGCGAGCACATCTACGCCAAGGTGGGCGGCTACCCGAACGGCGCCACCCTCGGCGCGGACGGGCACGTCTACGTCGCGAACAACGGCGGCGCGCTCGGCGGACTGCGGTCCTTCGACTCGTCGTCCGGCTACATCCAGCGCGTCGTCGAGGGGGGCGTCCCCGAGACGATCCTCACCGAGGTCGACGGCAGGCCGCTGAGCCGTCCGAACGACCTGTCGTTCGGGCCCGAGGGGCTCTACTTCACCGACCCGGGTCCCTGGGAGCCCGAGCATCCGGACCCCGGGTTCATCCACCTCGTCCATCCCGACGGTCGTGCGGAGACCGTCGTCGAGGCCGGCCCCGGCTACCCGAACGGCGTCGCGGTCGACGCCGAGGGCCGCCTGCTCTGGGTCGAGTCGTTCTCGCGCCGGATGCGCCGGATGGACCGCGATGGCCGCATCGAGGATCTCCACGAGTTCGAGCCGGGCAGCATCCCGGACGGCATGGCGGTCGCGGCGAACGGCGACGTCTACGTCGCGACCCTGCACTCCGGCGGGCTGCACGTCGTGCACGCGGACGGCTCCGGCGCCGAGCTCCTCGACCTCGGCGGCACGGTGCTGACGAACTGCGCGTTCCACGGCGACGAGCTCTACCTCACCGACGACGGCCCGGAGCGCCGGAACGCGCTCGGGCACTCCTACTGGGGATCCGGCCGGCTGCTCCGGCTGCGCCTCGGGGTGCCCGGCATGCCCATCCACACCGGCTCGGCGAGGCCCGCCGAGCCTCAGGAGCAAGGAGGAGGACGATGACGATCGACGAGGCCGCGCTGCAGCGGCTGCTCGACCGGGAGAGCATCCGCGACGCGCTGATCCGGTACAGCCGGGGGCTGGACCGCCACGACACGGAGATCGTGGTGTCGGCGTTCCACCCCGACGCCGTCGACACGCACGGACGGTTCCAGGGCGATCCGGAGGAGCTCGCGGAGTGGGGCAACCGGGAGCACGCGAAGCGGTGGCTCGCGCACAACCACTACCTCGGCAACACCAGCTTCGACTTCGACGGCGACGTCTGCCACACCGAGACCTACGTGCTCGTGGTGCAGCGCCGCGAGGACGAGACCGGCGACGACGTGCTCGGCGGCCGGTACGTCGACCGCTTCGAGCGGCGGTCGGGGCAGTGGCGCATCGCCCGCCGGGTGCTGATCCTCGACTGGACCGGCGAGATGCCGGTCACGCGCCCGCGCTCGCACCGGCTGCTCGACGTCTACGACACGGGGCGCTGGGACCGGGACGACCTGTCCTACCGCCGGCCGCTCGAGTAGCGCCCGCGCGAGCCGCTCGCCGGGCGCCCGCGGCCGGGGGTCTCGCAGGCCCGCCGGCCGGCGTCCTGATAGGATGGGGTCACTCGCGGCGCGGTTCTCGCTCCGCAAGCGTCGTGGAACACTCCCTCGCCGTCATCTCCTCACGAGAGCACGGCTGACATCTTCTCCGGCGAACGATCGCGTCGATCGACGCCTTCGCCACCCCCGATCCCGACCGCCTCCGCGCCCCGCCGCGCGAGCGCGGCAGAAGGACAGCATGACCACCCTCCACCCGACGTTCTCCGAGCTCGGCGTCCCCGCCGCGCTCGTGGAGGTCCTCGCCCGCGCGGGCAAGACGACCGCCTTCCCCATCCAGGCCGACACCCTGCCCGACACCCTCGCCGGCCGCGACGTGCTCGGCCGCGGCCGCACCGGCTCGGGCAAGACGCTCGCATTCGGCATCCCCATGGTCGCCCGGCTCGCGAGCGGCACCCGTCGTGCCGGCCGACCGCTCGGCCTCGTGCTGGCGCCGACCCGCGAGCTCGCCACCCAGATCGACGCCGTCATCGCGCCGCTCGCGGCGGCCTGCGGCCTGACCACGACGACGATCTTCGGCGGCGTCTCGCAGGTCCGCCAGGTGGCGGCGCTGCGCGCCGGCGTCGACATCGTCGTCGCCTGCCCCGGCCGCCTCGAGGACCTCATGCAGCAGGGGCACCTGCGCCTCGACGCGATCGAGATCACCGTCCTCGACGAGGCCGACCACATGGCGGACCTCGGCTTCCTGCCCGGGGTGACCCGGATCATGTCCGCGACGCCGGAGACGGGGCAGCGGATGCTGTTCAGCGCCACGCTCGACAACGGCGTGGACAAGCTCGTCCGGCGCTTCCTGCACGACCCGAGGCAGCACGAGGTCGACGAGATCGACGCGCCGCCGGTCGCGATGACGCACCACGCGTTCGTCGTGGACGCGGCCGCGAAGAGGGAGCTCGTCCATGCGCTCGCCTCCGGCGTCGGCCGCCGCATCCTGTTCCTGCGCACCAAGCACACCGCGAAGCGACTCGCCCGCGAGCTCACCGCCGCCGGCATCCCCGCGGTCGACCTGCACGGCAACCTGAGCCAGGGCCAGCGCGATCGCAACCTCGCGGCCTTCGCGGACGGCGCCGTGCGGGTGCTCGTCGCGACCGACGTCGCCGCGCGCGGCGTCCACGTCGACGACGTCGAGCTCGTCGTGCACGTCGACCCACCGACCGAGCACAAGGCCTACCTGCACCGCTCCGGTCGCACCGCGCGCGCGGGCGCGGCCGGCGACGTCGTCACGCTGGTGACGCCGGAGCAGGAGCGCGACGTCGCCGGCATGATGCGCCGGGCCGGGATCCGGGTCCAGAGCCAGCGCGTGACCGCCGCCGCGGCCCCCGTGCGCGAGCTCGTCGGCGAGGTCGCGCCCCGCGTCGCACCGCCCGCGCCCGCCCAGCCCGCGCCGCGCCGCTCGGCCCCGCGCGACGCCCCGCGCGGAAGCGCCCAGGGCGCCGGCGCCGCGTCGCCCCGCGGCGGCCGTCGCTCGCGTCGCGGCGGCTCCGGCGGCCGGTCGCGCTCCGGCGGGCAGGTCTGGAGCACGTCGAGCCGCTGAGGCCTCCGGCGGAGTCGGCGCCGGGATCGGTGCCGCGCGGAGCCCGATGACCGCTAGCGTTGGACCTGCGCGGGGCATCGGCTCCCGCGCGTCTCGGGGAGGACGGCCGTGGGCATCGCACTGTGGATCTTCGGCGGTCTCGCCGCACTGCTGTTCCTGGTCACGGGCGTCCTCAAGCTCGTCGTGCCGAAGGCGCGGCTGCGGCGCATGGGCATGGCCTGGACGGAGGGGTTCCGGGGCTGGCAGATCAAGCTGATCGGCGTCGTCGAGCTGCTCGGCGCCGCCGGGCTCGTCGTCGGCCTCGTCGCGCAGGGCGACTACGCGCCGCTCGCGTGGTGGCTCGTCGCGGCGGCCGCGATCGGCCTGGTGCTCGTCATGATCGGCGCGATCGTCACCCACCTGCGCCGCCGCGAGACGCCGCTGCCGCCCGCGGTGCCGGGCGCGGTCGCAGCGACCGCCGCGGTGCTCGCGATCCTGCTCGCGACGAACTGGCCCGGCGGCGTGCCCGCTCCGAGCATGGCGGTGCCCGCGAACCCGATCTGGAAGGGCGACACGAAGCCCGACCCCGTGCCGGAGGAGAACGTCGTCCTCGCGCTGCCCAAGGACATGTACCGGCACAACGGCGCCCCGACCGAGTGGTGGTGGCACATCGGCACGCTGCGGGCCGGCGACCGCGTCTTCGGCTTCGAGCTCAACGGCGCCTCCTTCATCGGCCAGGGCTTCGCGATGACGCAGATGTCGCTGAGCGACGTCGACGCCGAGCGCCACTACGAGCGCACCCAGGTCTACGTCCCGAAGCCGATCGGCAACTTCGACGTCTCGACCTGGGCCGAGGGCGATCCCTCGAAGGACTGGTACGCGCGGCTCGGCGACCCGAGCTGGACCGTCGGCGGCTTCACCGTGACCGACGGCGGCTCGGGCTACACCTCGGCGCCAGAGGTGCGCATCGAGGGCGACGGCTCCGGCGCCTCGGCGATGGCCGTGCTCGACGCGTCGGGCGCCGTCGGCCAGATCGTGCTCCTCGACCCGGGAACGGGCTACGCCGAGACGCCGACGGTCACGCTCGTCGGGGGAGGCGGCTCCGGCGCGACGGCCGTCGCGGTCCGCAACGCCCTCTCGATGACGGCGCCGCAGGCGGACCCGTCGCAGGACATCCACGTGACCGCGACGCTCGTCGACGACCCGAGCCTGACGCCGATCGAGTTCGACCTGACGTTCTCCCAGCAGGGCCGTCCGTTCTTCGTCTTCGGCACCGGGATCGAGCCGAGCGCGACCGTGCAGAGCCTGTCGAAGGACAACTACTACTTCTCCTTCACCCGCCTCGAGGCGAGCGGCACGATCACGATCGACGGCAAGTCCTACGAGGTGAGCGGCACGACCTGGATGGACCACGAGTACGGCTACTTCGGCGGCAGCAGCTCGGACAGCCGGGTGCGCTGGCTGCTCCAGGACATGCAGCTCGACAACGGCTACACCATCTCGAACGCCGGCATCATCGGCGAGGGCTACAAGCCGGAGATCGGCGTCCCAGTCGACGCGTACGCGACGATCCAGGACCCGCAGGGGCAGCTCTACTACGTCGCGAGCAGGATCACGCCGGTCGGCGAGCTCTGGACGAGCCCCGCGACCGGGGTCGCGTACGCCCAGCAGTTCCGCGTGGAGATCCCCTCGTTCGACGCCGACATCGTCGTGTCGACCCGCCTCCAGGACCAGGAGTTCGCGCTGCCGAGCGCCTCGGTCTACGAGGGCACGGCCGACCCGCAGGGGACCTTCCTCGGCAGGAAGGTCGGCGGCGACGCCTGGATCGAGCAGGCGTTCTGAGCCGCCGGGCCCGGGCGCGGGCCGGTCAGCTCGCGGCCACGAACTCCTCGAGCTCGCGCTCGGCCGCGACGCTGTCGTAGGCGCGCAGCTCCTCGATCGCCCCGCGCCGCACCTTGGCGACCCAGTCCGGGTCGGCGATCTGCGCGCGGCCGACGGTCATCAGGTCGAAGTCGCCGCGCTCGAACCGGCGCAGCAGCTCCTCGAACGCCGGCAGCCCGATCTGCTCGGCCGGGCGGCCGTTCAGCCTCGTCATGACGTCGGTCGCGAGCCCGAGGCTGCCGACGGCGGCGACCGGCACGCGGGCGAAGCGCCTGACCCAGCCGGCGAGCCCGAGGTCGGCGTCGAGCTCCGGCCACTCGGGCGTCCAGAAGCGCCGGGTGGAGGAGTGCAGCATGTCGGCTCCCGCGGCCTCGAAGGCCTCCACGACGACCCGCAGCTCGTCGGGCGTCTCCGCGATGCGAGCCTGGTAGTCGGCCTCCTTCCACTGGGAGAACCGCACCGAGACCGCCATGTCCGGCCCGACCGCCTCGCGCACCGCCGCGATCACCCGGGTGGGGAACCGCAGCCGGTCGCGCAGGTCGGCGCCGCCGAAGCCGTCGTCGCGACGGTTGGTCTCGTGCCAGAGGAACTGGTCGAGCAGGTAGCCGTGGCAGGCGTGCACCTCCACACCGGAGGCGCCGATCGACCGCGCGAGCAGCGCGCTGCGCACGAACGCCGCCTCGATCTCGTCGAGCTCCGCGGTCGTCAGCGCGCGGCCGTTCGGGCGGTCCGCCGTCATCAGCCCGGACGGGCTGAGGGCCGGGGGATCGCCCGGCCGGATCTCGCCGCGCCGCCCGGGATAGGCGCCCTCGTGCCAGAGCTGCATGAAGAACTCGGCACCCTCGCCCCGCACGGCGTCGACGCAGCGGGCCCAGGCGTCGCGGCTGCGCTCGGCGAGCCAGGCGAACACCGGGCGCTGTGTCGCGCTCGGGTGGTCGACCGCGCAGGCCTCGGAGATGATCAGCGCGGTGCCCCCGGCGGCGCGCCGGCGGTAGTACTCCGCCAGCCGCGGCGTCGGCACGCCGTCCACGCACCACTCGCGCTGCATGCCCGGCATCACGAAGCGGTTGCGCAGGGTGACCGGTCCGACCTCGAGGGGCTCGAACAGCGGTGCCAGCATCGTGGCGACGTCCATTAAGTCAGCCTAAACGCTGTGCAGCCCAAGCTGAACGCCGCGCGGCGTCCGGCTTCGGTCCGCGGGTCTGCCAGAATCGTCGTCGGTCCGATCCGGCGAGCCCGAGGGGAAGCACCTCATGACCGACGCGATCTTCGACGTCCTCGGCATGGGGAACGCCATGGTCGACGTGCTCTCGCACGCCGAGGACGCGTTCCTCGACGAGCTCGGCCTCGCCAAGGGCACCATGCACCTCATCGACGAGGGCCGTGCCGTCGACATCTACGGCGCGATGGGGCCGGGGATCGAGATGTCCGGCGGCTCGGCGGGGAACACGATGGCCGGCATCGCCTCGCTCGGCGGTCGCGGCGCGTTCATCGGCAAGGTCCGCGACGACCAGCTCGGCGACGTCTTCGCGCACGACCTGCAGTCGATCGGCGTGAGCTTCGAGGTGCCGCGGGCGACCGAGGGCCCGGCGACGGGACGCTGCCTCATCTTCGTGTCGCCGGACGCGCAGCGCACCATGAACACCTATCTCGGCGCGGGCCGCGGCCTCGGCCCGGCGGACATCGACGAGGACTACGTCGCCTCGGCGCGGATCGTCTACGTCGAGGGCTACCTGTGGGACACCGACGCCGCGAAGGCGGCCGTGCTCAAGGCCTTCGACGCCGCGCACGGCGCCGGCCGGCTCACCTCGCTGACGCTGTCCGACCCGTTCTGCGTCGACCGCTTCCGGGGCGAGTTCCGCGACCTGGTCTCGAACCACCTCGACGTCGTCTTCGCGAACGAGGTCGAGATCATGTCCCTCTACGAGGTCGACTCCTTCGAGGCGGCGATGGAGCGGGCGCGCCGCGAGGAGAAGGTCATGGTGCTGACCCGCAGCGAGCGCGGCTCGGTCGTGGTCCGCGGCGGCGAGACCTACGCGGTGGAGGCGGAGCCGGTCGCACGCGTGGTCGACACGACCGGCGCCGGCGACCTGTACGCGTCGGGCTTCCTGCACGGCTTCACCCGCGGCCTCCCGCTCGACGAGTGTGCGCGCCTCGGCGGCGTCGCGGCCGCCGAGGTCATCTCGCACGTCGGGGCGCGGCCGGGGGTGCTGCTCAGCACGCTGGTCTGACCCGGAGCGCCGGCCCGGCCGGCCGCCGGCCCGGATCGCTCGCTCAGCCGGCGGACTCGACGAGCGCCTGCATGCGGCGCATGTCCGCCTTCCCGCTCGGGGTGCGCTCGAGCGAGTCGACCAGCACCAGGCGGCGGGGCTTCTTGTAGCCGGCGAGCCGGTCGCCGACCAGGCCTGTGAGCTCCTCGGCGGTGGCCGTCGAGCCCGGCCGGACCGCGACCACCGCGGCGACCGCCTGCCCCCAGCGGCGGTCCGCGACGCCGAAGACGACCGCGTCCGTGACGTCGGGATGTCGCCGCAGCGCGTCCTCGACCTCGGCCGGGTACACCTTCTCCCCGCCGGTGTTCACCGTCGCGGAGCTGCGGCCGAGGAACTCGACGCGTCCGCCGCCGAGCAGCCGCACGTAGTCGCCGGGGGCGACGTAGAGCCGGTCGCCGACCCGCCGGTAGGTCCTCGCCGTCTGCTCCGGCGCGTCGCGGTAGCCGAGCGGCTTCGGCCCGGCGTAGGCGAGCACCCCGGTCGCACCCGACTCGCGGTCGAGCTCCGCTCCGTCCTCGTCGAGCACGACGGCCCCCTGCGCGAGCACGATCCGGCTCGGCAGGTCCTCCGGGGACCGGACGAAGGCGTACGCGAACGGCCCCCCCTCGGTCGCGCCGAAGATGTCGAACAGCAGCGCGCCGGAGAGGTGCTCGAGCAGCTCCGCCTTCGACTCGTCGGTCCAGGCCATCCCGGAGGAGACGATCAGGTCGAGCGAGGACACGTCGTACGGCTCGCCACCGGCGGCCGCGCGGCGCAGCTCGTCGACGAGCGGCGCGGAGACCGCGTTGCCCGCGATGACGGTGCGGGTGACTCGGCGATCCTGGATGGTGCGGAGCACCTGGGCCGGGTCGAAGCGCGGGTTGTCGAGGAAGACGACGGTGCCGCCGAGCGTCAGCGTGTTCATCGAGTTGAACATCGCCGAGGAGTGCATGAGCGGGGCGATCGGCAGCATCTTCGGCGCCGGCCGGTCGGGGTCGGTCGCGATGGCGACCATCGCGTCGACGCTGTCCGGGAGCGCGCCGGCCGGTCCGGTGCCGTAGAGGGACACCAGCTGCGCGTCGAGCAGGTCGCCGTGCTGCCAGATCACCGCCTTCGGCGTCCCGGTCGTGCCGCCGGTGAAGAGGTGGATCTGGTCGGCGCCGCGGCGGACGTCGGGGCCGTCGTAGCGCTCGCGGAGCAGCGACTCGTAGGCCAGCGCGCCCTCGGGCGCGGCGCCGGCGTCCGGCGCGAGCCCGTCGTCGATCTCGACGAGCGCCGGCGCCGTCTCGGGGCGCGCCTCGCCGTCCCCGGTCGCCGCCCGCAGCAGCTCGAGGGCCCCGGCGACCTCGGTGCGCAGCGAGGAGGGGGCCACGAGGACCCGGCTGCGGGAGATCGAGACGAGCTCCGCGAGCTCCTGCGCCCGGTAGCGGAAGTTCATGTTCACCGGGATGGCGCCGAGCTTGAACGCCGCGTAGATCGCCTCCAGGTACTCGGCGCGGTTGTACAGGAACAGTCCGACGGTGTCCCCGGCGCCGACCCCGAGGTCCGCGAAGGCGCGGGCCAGCCGTGAGGCCCGGTCCTCCAGCTCCGCGTAGTCGCGGGTCGCCCCGGGCGACTCGATCGCGATCGCGTCCGGCCGGGCGGCCGCGACCCGGTCCCAGAGCTGGGACCAGTTCACGTCCCAGGCGGGCTCGGCCGCGAGGGCCTCGGTCCCGCCGTCCGTGCGCGATCCGGTCGCGTCCTTCACGAGGCGGGCGGGACGGAGATCGTCACCGACTTCGACCGCGTGTAGTTCAGCAGCGCCTCGGGGCCGCTCTCCCGGCCGAGGCCCGAGTCCTTGTAGCCGCCGAACGGGACCGAGGGGTCGAGCATCGCCCAGCCGTTGACCCACTGCACGCCGGCCTTGAGCGCCTTCGTCACCCGCAGCGCCTTCGCGGCGTCGGCGGTCTGCACGCCGGCCGCGAGCCCGTAGCGCGTCGAGTTCGCGAGCTCGATCGCCTCGGCCTCGGTGTCGAAGGCCTGCACGGTGAGCACCGGGCCGAAGATCTCCTCCTGCACGGCCTCCGAGTCGTTCGGCACGCCCGTGATGATCGTCGGCGGGTAGTAGTAGCCGCCGTCGAGGTCGAGCGGCGCCCCGCCCGCGACGACCGTGCCGCCGTCGGCGACCGCCTGGTCGACGAGGCGCTGCACGCGCGTCCGCTGCCGCTCGCTGACGAGCGGACCGATGACCGTGCCGGGATCGCTCGGGCTGCCGAGCGGGACGTGCGGCACGGCGCCGGCCAGGATGCCGACGAGCGTGTCGTGGATCGGCCGCTCGACGAGCAGCCGGGTGCCGGACATGCAGAACTGGCCGGTGTTGTAGACGAACGCGTTGATGACCGTCGTGACCGCCGCGTCGAGGTCGGCGTCCGCGAACACGATGTTCGCCCCGTTGCCGCCGAGCTCCGTCATCGCCGGCTTGAGGCTCGCGCCGGCGACCGAGGCGATGCGCTTGCCGACCGTCGTCGAGCCGGTGAACGCGATCGCCGCGACGTCCGGGTGCGCGACGATGTGGTCGCCGAGCTCGGCGCCCGGCCCGGTCACGAGGTTGTAGACCCCGCTCGGCACGCCCGCGTCGGCGAGCACCTCGGCGAGCAGGAACGCCGACAGCGGGGTGTCCTCGGCCGGCTTGTGCACGATCGTGTTGCCCGCGGCGAGCGCCGGCGCGAGCTTCGACGCGGCCAGGATCATCGGGAAGTTGAACGGGGTGATCGCCGCGACCACGCCGAGCGGCTCGCGGCGCACCAGCGAGAGCGCCGGCAGCGGCGTCTCGCGCACCGAGCCGTCGAGCGTCTGCGCGAGCGCCGCGAAGTACTCGAACTGCTCGATCGCCGTCGGGATGTCGATCATCCGGGTGAACAGGATCGGCTTGCCGACGTCCTGCGTCTCGGCCTGGGCGAAGGCCTCGAGCCGCTCGCCCATGAGCTGCGCGACCCGGTTCAGGATGCGCGAGCGCTCGCGCCCGGACTTCGCCGACCATTCGGGGAAGGCCGCCTTCGCCGCCGCGATCGCCGCGTCGGCGTCGGCGGTGGTGCCCTCGGGGACGTCGGCGATCTTCGTGCCCGTGGCCGGGTCGACGATGTCGCGGCGCTCCCCGCCGGAGGCCTCCGCCCACTCGCCGCCGATGTACAGCTTCGCCGGCCCCGCCAGCACGCTCGTACCGCTCATCTCAGTCATCTCCTCGTCGAGAAACCGCCCGATCGGAACGCGCTCGCGCCCGAGCGTGATTATCAGGTTTACTGATTATGCGGCAGATGCCCGAATCCCTCAACGGCGAGAGGAAGCACATGACGACGACCGGGAGAGGCGCCCTCGTCACGGGGGCCGGAGCACCCTTCGAGGTGGTCGAGCTGGAGTTCGACGAGCCGGGCAGCGGCGAGGTCCTCGTCCGTCTCGTCGCGACCGGGCTCTGCCACACCGACCTCGGCGTGCAGGCGATCGGGGCGCCGTTCGCGCTGCCGGGGATCCTCGGTCATGAGGGCGCCGGCGTCGTCGAGCGGGTCGGGCCGGGCGTGACCTCGGTCGCGCCGGGCGACCGGGTGCTGATGAGCTTCACCTCCTGCGGCGACTGCGCGCCCTGCCGCGGCGGCCATCCCGCCTACTGCACGACCTGGTTCCCGCGGAACGTGCTCGGCGACGTCCGCGGCGCCGACTCGGGCGCGACGCGGCTGGGCGGCGAGCCGACCCACGCCCACTTCTTCGGCCAGTCCGCGTTCGCCGAGTACTCGATCGCCGACGAGCGCGCGCTCGTGAAGGTCGACGGCTCCGCCGACCTCGCGGTGCTCGCCCCGCTCGGCTGCGGCGTCATCACCGGGGTCGGCGCGATGTGGAACGAGCTGCGGCCCGGTCCCGAGGACCTCGTCGCCGTCTACGGCGTCGGCGCGGTCGGCCTCGCCGCGATCTGGGGCGCGGCCCGCCGCCGCCCGGCGGTGCTGATCGCGATCGACCGGGTGCCGGAGCGCCTGGCGCTCGCGCTGGAGCTCGGCGCGACGCACGCGATCGACGCCTCGAGCGAGGACGTCGCCGCGCGGATCGCGGAGCTCACCGGGGGGCGCGGCACGACCCTCGCCTTCGACACCACGGCGTCGCCCGCGGTCGGCGCCGCCGCGATGGACTCGGCGGCGGTCGGCGGCACCGTGCTCGTCGTCGGGGTCGCGGCGCCGGGCACGCCGCTGCCGGTCGAGATGACCGGGCTGCTGCTCGGCAAGGCGCTCAAGGGCATCACGATGGGCGACGCGAACCCGCCGGAGCTGATCCGCGAGCTGGTCGAGCTGCACGCCGCCGGCGAGCTGCCGCTCGAGCGGATGCAGCGGCGCTACCCGCTCGAGGAGATCGAGCAGGCGGCGCAGGACATGCACCACGGCGTGACCGTCAAGCCCGTCATCGTCTTCTGAGCCCGGCGCCGCCGGGCCGCCGCACCCGGCGGGACGATCGCTCGACCGGCGAGCACCGCGCCCCTACGCTGAGCGGATGCGGATCCTGCTGGTCGGCGCCGGAGGCGTCGGGGACGCGATCGCGAAGATCGCTGCCCGGCGCTCGTGCTTCGAGCGCGTCGTCGTCGCCGACTACGCGCTCGAGCGCGCCGAGCGCACCGTCGCCTGGATCGCGCAGCGGCACGGGCCCGAGGTCGCCGCGAGGTTCGCCGCGGACCGGATCGACGCCTCCGACGAGGACGTCGTCGCCGAGGTCGCGCGCCGCCACGGCGCGACGCACGTGATGAACGCGGTCGAGCCGAAGTTCGTGATGCCCGTCTTCCGGGGCGCGTTCGCCGCCGGCGCCGACTACCTCGACATGGCGATGAGCCTGTCCGTGCCGCACCCGACCGACCCGTACCGGGAGCCCTTCGTCAAGCTCGGCGACGACCAGTTCGCGCTCGCGGCCGAGTGGGAGGGCGCGGGCCGGCTCGCGCTGGTCGGGATGGGCGTCGAGCCGGGGCTCTCCGACGTGTTCGCCCGCTACGCCGTCGACCGCCTCTTCGCCGAGGTCGAGGAGCTCGGCACCAGGGACGGCGCGAACCTCGTGGTGCGCGACGAGCACGGCGAGGAGGTCTTCGCGCCGTCGTTCTCCATCTGGACCGTCATCGAGGAGTGCCTGAACCCGCCGGTCGTCTGGGAGCGCGGGAGCGGGTTCCGGACGACGGCGCCCTTCTCCGAGCCGGAGGTGTTCGACTTCCCGGAGGGGATCGGGCCGGTCGAGTGCGTCAACGTCGAGCACGAGGAGGTGCTGCTGATGCCGCGCTGGCTCGGCGACCGGGCGCGGCGGGTGACCTTCAAGTACGGGCTCGGGGACGAGATGATCGGCATCCTGAAGACGCTGCACGCGCTCGGGCTCGACCGCACCGAGCCGCTCCGGGTGCGCTCGGCCGCCGGGCCGGTCGAGGTCGCCCCGCGGGACGTGGTGGCCGCCGGCCTGCCGGACCCGGCGACGATCGGGCCGCGGATGACCGGGAAGACCTGCGCGGGCCTGTGGGCGCGCGGCACCGGCGTCGACGGCGCGCCGCGGTCGACGTACCTGTACCACGTCGCCGACAACGAGTGGACGATGCGCGAGTACGCCTCGCAGTGCGTCGTCTGGCAGACCGCGCTGAACCCGGTCATCGCGCTCGAGCTGCTCGCGACCGGCGTCTGGTCCGGCACCGGGGTGCTCGGGCCGGAGGCGTTCGAGGCGGACCCGTTCCTCGAGCTCATGGCGCGGCCGGAGTCGGAGGGCGGCTACGGGCAGGGCTGGGGGCAGCGGGAGCTTCCCGTCTAGCCTGGTGCCATGACGGACCCGGCGGACGCGCTCGCGGCGGCGCAGGAGCAGCTGGCGGCGCTGCAGGCCCAGGTCGAGGCGCTGCGCGCGCAGCTCTCGCAGCAGGCGGCGGACGCCCCGGCGGCCGAGGCGGCCGAAGGGTCGTCGTCGGTCGAGGTGGCATCGGCGGTCGAGGAGACCGCCGTGGGCGACCAGACCCGGAGCGCCGGCGCGGCCGCCGCAGGCCCGCTCGGCCCCGCCGGCGCCGAGGCGGTCCGCGCCGGGTACGCGTTCTCCGCCCCCGCGCTCGAGCTCGGCGCGCTCGTCGACGGGGTCGCGCTGCCGGAGGTCCGCGTCCGCGTCCCGATCGGCATGCTGAACCGGCACGGTCTCGTCGCCGGCGCGACCGGCACCGGCAAGACCCGCACCCTGCAGCTGATCGCCGAGCAGCTCAGCGCGAACGGCGTCCCGGTCTTCGCCGCCGACGTCAAGGGCGACCTCTCCGGCGTCGCCACCCCGGGCACCAGCAGCGAGCGGCTGCTCGCCCGCACCGCGAGCATCGGCCAGGACTGGACGCCTGCGGCGTTCCCCACGGAGTTCTACAGCCTCGGCGGGCGGGGGACGGGCATCCCGATCCGGGCGACCGTCAGCAGCTTCGGCCCCCTGCTGCTCAGCCGCATCCTCGGCCTCAACGAGACGCAGGAGTCCTCGCTCGGCCTGGTCTTCCACTACGCGGACGAGGCGGGCCTGCCGCTGCTCGACCTCTCCGACCTGCGAGCCGTGCTCACCTACCTGGTCTCGGACGAGGGGAAGGCGGAGCTCGCCGAGCTCGGCGGCCTGTCCAAGGCGACCGCCGGCGTCATCCTGCGCGAGCTCATCGCGTTCGCCGACCAGGGCGCCGACGCGTTCTTCGGCGAGCCGGAGATCGACACCGAGCTGCTCCTGCGCCAGGCGCCCGATGGCCGCGGCGTCATCTCGCTGCTCGAGATCCCCGAGGTCTACGACCAGCCGGCCGTGTTCTCCACGTTCCTGATGTGGCTGCTCGCGGACCTCTTCGAGTCGCTGCCGGAGGTCGGCGACACCGAGCGGCCGAAGCTGGTGTTCTTCTTCGACGAGGCGCACCTGCTGTTCCGCGGGGCGTCGAAGGACTTCCTCGCCTCGATCGTCGCGACCGTCCGGCTCATCCGCTCCAAGGGCGTGGGCATCGTCTTCGTCACCCAGTCGCCGAAGGACCTGCCGAACGACGTGCTCGCGCAGCTCGGCTCCCGGGTCCAGCACCAGCTGCGCGCGCACACGCCCGATGACGCGAAGGCGCTGCGCGCCGCGGTCGGCACGTTCCCGAGGTCCGGATACGACCTCGAGGAGGTGCTCACGGCGCTGCCGACCGGCGAGGCGATCGTGACGGTGATGAACGAGGACGGCGCCCCGTCGCCGGTCGCGTGGACCAGGATGCGCGCGCCGCAGGCCTCGATGGCGCCGACCGACCCCGCGGCGCTCGCCGCCCAGGTCGCCGCATCGCCGCTGGCCGCGCGGTACGGCACCCCGATCGACCGCGAGTCCGCGCGCGAGCTGCTCGCCGCGAAGATGAACGCGTCCCTGACCAAGCAGCCGCCGACCCCCAGGGCCGACGACCCCGGCGACGAGGCCTACCGGCGGGCGAAGGAGCAGTACGAGCGCTCGGCACGGCGGACCACCACCCGGCGCCGCTCGACCTCGACCACCGAGCGGGTGATCGGCTCGGCGATCCAGACCACGGTCAACGGCGTGCTGCGCGGCGTGCTGAAGAACCTGTTCCGCTGATCGATCGCCGATCCGGGTCGGCGGGCTGTCAGGCTGCCCGCTTAGGCTGGCGGCCCATGGACGGGAAGACCGCGGTGCTCGACGCGCCCGCGGGCCGCCGGCCGCCGTCGCCGTGGTGGCTGTGGGGCGGTGCCGCCGTCGCGGTGCTCGCCGGCATCGTCGTGGTCGTGCTCGCGCTCCTCGGCGGCCGCGCCGTCGGCGTCCTCGGAGCCGGGGGCGCCGCCGGTCCGCCGGCCGGCCCGCTCGCCGGCGACGCCGCCACTGCGCTCGCGGCGGCGATCGACCAGGGCTCGGCGCTCGCGGCGGCGACGACCGCCGACCAGCTCGCCGACCCGCAGGCGTACTCGGCCCTCCTCGGGGCGCTCGTCGAGGCCGGCGCCGTCGGCACGCCGGCCGGCGCGGAGGCGGCCAGGGGCCGTCTGCTCGACGCGATCGACCGGGTGACCCGCTCCCGCAGCGCGAAGGCCCTGTCGGACGCGCAGACCGATCTCTCCGCGGTCATCGGCACCGCGGTGCAGGTGAACGCGGACACCGAGGGCCGCGTCTCCGACGACGGCCTGCGCGTCGAGCTGCAGGCGCGCATCGACGCCGCCCGCGCGCTGCTGGCCGGCAGCGCCGTGACGGTGGACGACGTCGTCGCCGGCACCCGGGGGCTCACCGACCAGACCGCCGCGGTGCTCGCCGCGAGGCTGCTCGGCTTCCGCGAGGCGGAGGGGCGCTGGTGCGCGAGCGACGGCTCGGCCTGCCTCGCCATCGCCTGGCCGGAGGCGACGCTGCCGGGCGGCGACGTCGTCCGGCTCGCGGGCGGCGAGACGGCGATCGGCGACTGCTACCAGACGGACGAGTTCCGGTCGGGGCGCAGCAGCGTCGCGCTGCTCTACTGCGCCGCCGGGGCCGCGATCCCGGACGGGCGCAAGGCCGTCGGCTCCGTGACGGGCGATCCGACGAAGGACCGGCTCTGGGTCGTCTCCGAGGGCCGGCTCTCGGATCTGCGGTATCGCGCCGCGGCCTGAGGCGCGACCCGCGGTCCGTCGGCTCCCTACTGCTAGGGGATTCTCCGGGCGGAACGGATGCCGCGATCGGCCGGCGCCGTCCCCTCCGGACCGCGAGGCGAGGCGCGGCCCCGCGGAATCCCGTCGGCGGCGCGGGCCCGGCGCGGTCCCGCGCCGCCGACGCCGCTCCGGGGCGGCACCCGTCGAGGTAGGGGGCGGTCCTCCGGCTCTCGGGCCGGGCCAATAGTCTGCCCCCGACCGTCTCGCCGTGCTTCTGCGAATGCTCGGCGGACAGCTGGACCCCCAGCTGAGCGGCGCCGCGACCGATGACCTCGACCAGGATGAGGAGCAGCAGGACATGACCAGCGAGACCTACAGCGGACCGGTCGACTACGCCGTGTTCGTCGTGCCGGGCACCGCCGACGTGAGCGCCGCGCTGCGCCTGCTGCTCGAGCGGATCGACGCCGGCGCCATCGAGATCCTCGACCTCGAGGTGATCGGGCTCGACGACTCGGGCCGGCCGGTGCGCCGCCCGGTCGGCGTCCTCGACCACGGCGAGGCGTTCGACTTCGCCGTCTACAACGGCGCGGAGTCGGACCTGTTCGACGCCGACGACCTCGCTTCGGTCGCCGCGGAGCTCACCGGCGACGAGCTCGCGATCGCGATCGTGTACGAGGACCGCAGCCTCGCCGCCGTTGCCGACAGCGTCGTCGGCAACGGCGGCCGGCTGCTGTGGGCCGGCGGCATCGCGATCGACGAGCTCGAGCACGCGCTCGAGACCACGGAGGAGGAGCACTGATGGGACTGCTACGCACCGCCGCGCGCGCCGGGGTCGCCGCCCACGTGGTCGGCAACGTCCACCGTCGTCAGCAGCAGCGCTGGAGCGCCGCGGATGCCGCGGCGCAGGCCGCCGCGGCCCCGGCAGCGCCGCCGCCCGTCGCCCCGGCTCCCGCCGCCGAGCCCGCCGCCTCGTCCATGCTCGACCAGCTGCAGCAGCTCGGGCAGCTCCGCGACGCCGGCGTCCTCAGCGAGGCGGAGTTCGAGGCGCAGAAGCAGCGCATCCTCGCCGCCGGCTGAGCCGCCGAGCGGCGGCCGGCCTCGGCGGATCCCGGAGGGTCCGAGGGGCCGGTTCCGGCGCGCCATGGCATCCTGCCGACGAGCGGGACGGCGCTCGGGAGGAGTCCTGGTCTTCGCGGCGGAGGAGGGGGGATTCGAACCCCCGAGGGCTTGCACCCAACACGCTTTCCAAGCGTGCGCCATAGGCCACTAGGCGACACCTCCGGGTGGTCCCGAGGATCGCCCGGAGACCGCCGACGAGTCTACCCTGCCGTCCCGGCCCGGCGGTTCGCGCCGGCGACCGCTCCGCGCGACGGCCGGAGCACCGGTAGGATCGAGGACGGCTCCCCGCGTGGCGCCATCCAGGCCAACTCCCCCAGGGCGGAGACGCAGCAAGGGTAACCGGGCTCTGGCGGGTGCGCGGGGAGTCTTCGTCTGTCGGGCGGTGAAAGTTACGATGACAGCCTGGGAGGAGGGCCGCGAGTGGCGCGCACGCCGCAGTCGTCCCCTCCGGTCCTACCCGGGTTCGCGTATCTGCGCCCGCTGGGCGCCGGGGGCTTCGCCGACGTGTTCCTGTACGAGCAGGACCTGCCGAGGCGCACCGTCGCCGTCAAGGTGCTGAGCTCGGACGCGATCGACCCCGCGGCGCGGCGGCTGTTCGACGCCGAGGCGAACGCCATGGCCCAGCTCTCGATGCACCCCTCGATCCTGACCATCCACCAGGCGAGCATCTCCTCCGACGGCCGTCCCTACCTCGTCACCGAGTACTGCCCGGAGACCTTCGGCGAGCGGTACCGGCGCGCCCCGATCGCCCTGCCGGTGGTGCTCGACACCGGGATCCGGATGGCGGCGGCGCTCGAGACTGCGCACCGCGCCGGCATGCTGCACCGGGACGTCAAGCCGTCGAACATCCTCGTCACCCAGCTCGGCCAGCCCGTGCTCGGCGACTTCGGGATCGCCGCCTCCGCCTCGGGACCCGACGACCAAGAGCAGCTGGTCGCGATGAGCATCCCGTGGTCCAGCCCCGAGGTGGTCTCGGAGCGCACCACCGGCACGGTGCGCAGCGAGATCTGGAGTCTCGGCGCGACGCTGTACACGCTGCTGGCCGGCCGCAGCCCGTTCGCCTCCCCGGAGCGGGAGAGGAACACGCGCGAGCTCATGCGCGAGCGGGTGCTGCGCGCGCACTACACGCCGCTGCACCGGCCCGACGTGCCGCCGCAGGTCGAGCAGCTGCTCGCGCGGACGATGGCGAAGGATCCTGAGCAGCGTCCCTCGACGATGCTGCAGCTCGCCGAGGAGCTGCGTCGGCTGCAGCAGGAGCTCGGCCTGCTGCCGACCCCGATCGACGTCGCGAGCGGCATCGCGGCGCCGAGCGCGGGGCCGCAGGACGGGCGCGGACCGGTGATCTCGACCGTCAGCCGCGACTCGCGCCGCGCCGCGCGCGCGGCGGGACAGACCCCGAGCGTCAGCCGCGACCCCGACGAGGTGGTCGTCGCGGCCCGCGGCGGGGGATGGAAGGCCGGGATCGTCGGCGGTGTCGTCGCCGGCGTCATCGTCGCCGCGACGATCGTCGTGCTGCTGCTGACCGGGGTCATCGGCTGATGGCCCGGCGGCGCGCCCCCGCGATCATCGCGTGGACGAGCGGGGCCGTGGTGGCGACGCTGCTGGTCGGCGGCGCCGTCCTGGCGCAGGGCTACGACGCCGAGGACGTCCCCACCGTCGAGTCATCGGTGTGGGTCGCCAGGGACGCCGCCGGCGGCCAGTTCGCCCGGGTCAACACCGACATCGGCGAGATCGAGACGGTGAACGACGCAGCGGGGATCGCGGACGTCGTGCAGGCGCGATCCTCGGCCTTCGTCGTCGGGGCGAGCTACTCCAAGGTCTGGCCGATCGACGCCGCCAAGCCGCTCGACGTCGACGAGGCGGGCGTCGCCGACGACTCCGACGAGGGCGTCGCCGCGCCGGAGGGCACCTCCGGGATCGAGACCGCCGGACGGTACGTGCTGTTCTCCGGCCCGGCCCCGGCGGTCGCGATCGGCGCCGAGCTGAGCGCCGCCGACCGCGCGCCGACCCCGCTGGAGCCGCCGCGGACGGACGGCGCCGCGGGCTACGCCGCCGCGGCCTCCACGATCTCCGCGGCCGGCCGCGTCGCCCTGTACTCGGCGCAGGAGGCCGAGCGGCGGATCCGCGTCTTCGACATCACGACCGCGCTGTGGCGGACGATCGAGCTGACGGACGCGCCGACCGGTCCGGGCGGGCTGCAGCTCGCGTTCGTCGGCGATCGCGTGGTGCTGCTCCAGGCGGACGCGGACGCGCCCCGGCTCTGGGTCGACGGCGCCGGTCCCTACGCGCTGCCGGCCGGGATCGGCGCGGACGCGCTGCTGCAGGCGTCCGGTCCCGCGTCCGACGCGGTCCTGGTCGCCTCGAGCAACGGGCTGCACCGGTTCGCGCTGGCCGGCGGCGCCCAGCTCGAGCAGGTCGCGGCGGCCGGGGTCGCGGCCCGGCCGGTCGCGTTCGGCGACCGCTGGGCGGCGGCGTGGCTCTCGGGCGGCACGGGCAGCCTCTGGGTCTCCGGCCTCGCCGAGCCGATCCCGCTGGAGATCGACGGCGGCGCCTTCGACGACAACGTCCGCATCCGGCCGGCGCTGGTCTCCAACGGCGACCGCGCCGTCCTGCTCGAGCGCTCGACGGGCATGCTCTGGAGCGTTCCGGACGGCGCGCTCATCCCGCTGCGGCAGTGGACCGCCGACGAGGTGGTGCCGGCTCCGGCCGACGACGACGTCCCCGACGAGTCGCCCGCCCCGCCGGTCGCGGTGGACGACGCGTTCGGCGTGCGCCCCGGCGCCACGGTCGTGCTGCCGGTGCTCTACAACGACCACGACCCGAACCCGGAGGACGTGCTCGCCATCGACCCGGCCTCCGTCGAGGGCCTCGACCCCGCGTTCGGCTCGCTCTCGCTGGTCGGGGCGAACCAGACGCTCGTGCTCACCGTGACCGGTGACGCGCCGACGGCGTCGTTCCGCTACCGGGCCACCGACGGGAAGAACGCGAGCGTCGAGCCGGCGACCGTCCGGCTCGCCCTGAGGACGACCGAGCGCACCGCGCCGGCGTGGTGCGCCGACTACTTCGCGCCCGACCCGTGCTTCGTCGACTGGCCGAGCCCGCAGATCCTGGTCGGCGGCACGGCGACCTTCGACGTGCTCCGTGGCTGGGTCGACGCCGAGGGCGACGCGATGGTCATCGACGCCGCGATCCCGCAGGACGGCGCCCCGCTGGTCGCCATGCCGACCGCCGACGGCCGGCTCGCGATCGGCGACACGGGTCGCGCGCCCGGCTCCTACTCGATCCTGGTCACCGTCCGGGACGCCTCCGGCGACGTGTCCCAGCCGAGGGAGCTCACCGTCCAGGTGCTCGCGGCGCCGGACTTCGCCGTCCGCGGCGGAGCCGTGCTCGGCCGCGCGGGGGAGTGGACGACGGTGCCGGCCGCGCGGTTCGCGAGCGGCGGCTCCGGCGGCTACCACGTGCTCGACGTCACGGAGCTCACCGTCGGCAGCCGGCTCGACGCGGACTGGAACGAGGCCGAGGGCACCATCCGGCTGCGCGCGGCGGAGCCGGGCGAGCACATCGTCTCCGTCCGGGTGAAGGACGCCGCCACTCCGAACCAGCACGACGTGAACGTCCGCTACACCGTGCTGCCGGCCGAGCAGGACGCCGTCGCCGTCCCGCCGCTGACGGCCTACCTGCGCCAGGGCGAGGACGCGCTCATCGACGTCCTCGGCGCCGTGCAGAACACGACCGGCCGGGTGCTGCTCGTCACCTCGGCGACCCCCGGTCCGGCGCCGAACGGCGGCCCGACCGTGCTCGCCGCCTCCGTCGTCGACCACTCGCTGATCCGGCTGCGCGGCCTGGACGACGCCATCGCCGACCGGCTCGGCCGCACCGACGGCCCGTTCGGCAGCGTCGCGTTCACGCTCGCCGACTCCGACGGGAACTCGGTGCGCGGCACCGTCAGCGTGTTCCTGGTGCCGCCGTCCGGCCAGCCGCCGATCGCGGTGCCGGACGCGGCGACGGTGCGCGCCGGCGACGTCGCCGACATCGCGGTGCTCGCCAACGACGTCGCCCCGCGCGGCGAGCGGCTCGTGCTGCACCCCGACGTGAGCACCTCCGGGGAGGGCGCGGGCCTCGCGTTCTCCGCCGGCTCGACGCTGCGCTACGTCGCCCCGGACGTCCCCGGCACCTACACGGTCTTCTACTACGCGTACCTCGAGGGCGCGCCGGAGCTGCTCGCCCGCTCCCAGGTCACCGTCACCGTGCTCCCGTCGGGCGCGAACCGCGCCCCGCGGCCCGCCGACCTGGAGGCGCGCACGCTCGCCGGCCGCACCGTGTCGATCCCGGTCCCGATCGGGACGATGGACCCGGACGGCGATCGCGTCGTGGTCACCGGCGTGTCCCAGCCGGCCGAGCCGCGGCTCGGCGCGGTGATGGTCGGGGAGGGCGGCGCCTCGCTGCTGTTCACCGCGCCGGAGGTGAACCAGCAGGCGATCGGCGGGCTCTCGGCCGGCGGCTGGCAGGCGGAGTTCGGCTACACCGTGCGCGACGCCGAGGGCGCGACCGGCACCGCCACGGTCCGGGTCGCGGTGAGCGCCCAGGACCCCGACGGCCTCGCGCCGATCACGTTCATCGACAAGATCCGCGTCCGGCAGGTCGAGCCGGGCGGCGCCCCGGTGCCGATCGACGTCGAGCCGCTGCTGAACGACCGCGACCCGGCGGCCGGCGCCCTCTCGCTCGTCGATCCGACCGGCTCCGGGCTGCACATCCTGTACGAGGTGCTGCCGAGCATGCCCGGGCGCTCCGCCGACGGCGCCGTCGCGGCCGGCTCGCCCTACGAGCAGGCGCGGGCGCTGCAGGTCGAGCCCCGGCCGACGACGCTCGCCGACGGCAGCACGGAGCTCTACCCCGACGGCTCGGTGCGCTTCCGGGTCACGGACGCGACCGCGCCGGGCACCTACTACTTCCGCTACACCGCCGAGTCGCTGAAGACCCGATCGACCGCCGAGGGCGTCATCGCCATCACCGTCTCGCCCGGCGACTCGCCGAACCAGCCCGTCATCGAGGACACCGTCGTGACGGCGCAGACCCGCGGCCAGGTCGAGGCGGGCGGCATCGACGTGCTGAGCGGGAAGGTGGTGTGGCCGACGGGGGACGCGACCGCGCTGCGCATCGCGGAGCTCGGCGCCGGCGCCCCGGCCGGCTTCGCCTTCGACGGCGCCCGGATCCGCGGCCGCATCCCCGCCGCGGGGGCGACGATCCCGTTCCGCGTCGAGTACGGGGTCGACCCGGCCAGCGGCGCGGCGAGGTCGGCGTGGGGCCTGCTGCGCATCCCCGCCCTCGACGACCTCCGGCTCCAGGTCGTCCGGCTGCCGGATCCCGTCACCGAGCTGGAGACCGGGGAGATCGACCTCGCGGGGGTGCTCGGGATCGGGGCCGGCGACGTGCTCGAGCTGAGCCCGGCCAGCAGCTTCGCGACGCACCGCGCCTCCGTCAACGAGTCGCTCGCGGTGACGCGGTGCGCGCAGCGCTCCGGCGGCGGCGCCGTCCTGGAGTACACGGCCGGCTACTCGCCCGGCATCGGGTCGGACACCTGCACGGTCGACGTGCGGCTGGCGGGGCAGGGCGACGACGCCTGGTCGACGGTGGTCGTCCCGATCCCGATCCGGCCGAAGGACCCGCTGGCGATCCTGACGCCGGTGACGAAGACGGTGAACATCCTGAACGGCCGGATCACGGTCGACCTGCACGACGAGCTGGTGAGCTGGGCCGGCGGCTTCTCGATGGACGACGCGGGCCGGCGGGACACCATGACGTTCACCGCGACGTACGGGGGCGGCTCGTTCACGGTCACCCCGAGCGGTCCGCCCTCGGACCTGACGCTCACCATCGACGTGAGCCCGACCGCGCCGAGCGGCGCCCGCGAGACGGTCGCGATCCACCTCGACTACCCCTGGCCGTCGGACCCGTCGCTGCCGCACTTCCAGAAGGACGTCGCGCTCGTGCTCTACGTCGGCCAGGTGCCGGCGCAGGGTCCCTCCGGCGCGACGCTGACGCAGGCCTGCGACGCGCGGACCCCGGACGCCTGCCGGCTCGACGTCGTCTTCCCGAGCGACCGCTCCGGCCAGTTCAACCCGCTGTCGGGGAACACCTCCGGCGCGTCCACGGCGTTGCGGCTGGTCGGCGTCGGCGGGTCCGGCGCCTTCGACTGCCCGGCACTGGGCCAGGCCACGGCGCAGGGCGACGGCATCCGGCTCACCCTGCTCGCCGCCGAGGAGAACCGGCCGGCCGGCGGCACCTGCGTCGTGCCGTTCACCGTCGCGGACGTGCGCGGCCGCACCGGCACCGGCCAGGTCACCTTCGACGTGACCGGCTTCCCGCAGAAGCCGGAGACCCCGGTGCTCGCCTACTCCGGCGCCGGCACCGTCCAGGTCGACGTCGCGCTCGGCGCCGCGACGCGGGCCTACCCGGCGGTCACCGCGGTCAACCTCTACGAGGTCGGCGCGCCCGTCCCGTCGTCGAGCTGCGCGCGCCTGGACGCCGGCACGTTCCGCTGCACCGTGACCGGGCTGGCGAACGCGGTGCACCACCTCTACGCGGCCCGCACCGCCAACGCCCGCGGCGACGAGTCCGCGCTCTCCGGGACGCTCGAGACCTGGGCGTTCGTCGCCCCCGGTTTCCCGGCCGGCGGCGCGCCGACCTACGAGGACCGGGTCTACGACGCCGGCACGACGAGCCCGAGCCGCGGCCGGCTCCGCATCGAGGCGGTCTGCCTGGAGCACAATTCCGCCGTCGCCGGCGAGACGAGCACCGTGCGCTACGCGATCAGCCTGCCCGGCAACCCGGTGATCACGGTCCCGGTCGACGGCGCGACCGGCTGCACCGCCGCCCAGACCGTGACGGTGAACGGGACCGGCCCGTACACGGTCACCGCGACCCCGATCAGCGGCGCGACGCCCCCGCCGATCGGCACCGGCACCGCATCCGCCGAGGGCTCGGGCACCGTGTCGCCCGCGCTCGTCTCGCACGGCTCGCCCGGCCCCGCGCCGAGCCTCGCCGTGTCGTGGAACGGCACCGGGTCGGTGACCGCGACGTTCGCCGCGAACTGGAACGGCGGCGACCTGGGCACCCCGCCGCCGGTCGGGTCGTTCCCGCAGATCGCCTTCCTCGCCTGGCCGGCCGGCGACCCGGAGCCGATCTGCTCCGCGGCGCCCAACGCCGGCGGCTTCACCGAGCTCGCCGTCTCGGGCGCGGCGGTGCAGCGGTCCGGCACGGTCGGCGCGACGTTCTCCGTCGGCGGCGCCGGAGCCGACCTGCTCGTCAACAACCGATACGCGTTCAAGGCCTGCGGCAGCCACGGCTACGGCCTCGCGCAGTCGGCGGTCACCCCGGCGACGACGCTCTGGCTGTTCAAGAAGCCGGCCGCCCCGGCCGACTCGCCGATGACGTACGCGCCAGCCGCGGCGGACATGGCCTCGGTGTACTCCTTCACGGGCACCGCGACCGCCCCGGTGCTCACCTGGGACCTGAGCGCGGCGACCGACGCGCCGACCTCGGCGCCGGCGTTCGTCCCGCCCGCCGAGGCCGTGCCGCCCGGCTCGAGCTGGGAGCTCCGCTACGCCTCGGGGACGAGCCCGTCCGGGCCGCTGCCGTCCGGCTCGCCGACCGCGATCCGCAGCCTGGTCAGCGGCAACCAGTTCGTGACCTGGTACGCGCAGTGGTGCTTCACCGCCTCCGGCACCGACTTCTGCAGCGACGCGTCCGCGGCGATCGCCCCGACCAAGCAGTACACCGGCATCCCGTTCGGGTCGAGCGCCTCGCTCGCGCTGCCGACGCAGTCGCAGTGCCTCGCGTTCTTCTCCGACGTCAACGACCACGTGATCCCGTCCGCGGGCGCCGCGCGCTACGCCCAGTGGTGGGGCATCCCGGACGGGACCCGGCCGAGCGGCTATCACGCCGGCAGCGTGCTCGACGTCGCCTACCTCGGCGGCTACGGCGGGCACCCCGGCTACACCGCGACCTACGACGGGGTCTATCCGGCCAACCGCGCCGGGCACATCGAGTCGGAGTACCAGGCGAACTGGCGGTTCACCCCCGCCTCGGACCCGGCCGGCCCGAAGGGCACCGTGACGAACCCCGCCTGGCAGACGAGGTTCGAGGAGCTCCAGAGCCAGTACGCCGCCGCGACCGGCATCCCGGAGCCGCCCGCGGGCCCGGCGCACGACGCCTGGGCCGTCGCGCGGGACCTCTGGGCCGAGGACCAGACGAACACCTGGGGCCACGACACGGCCGCCGTCGCGCCGGGGGACGCGGCCGCCCGTGCCGAGGCGGCCGCCGCCGCGGCGCCCGAGGGCGTCGCTGCCCGCGACGCCGCGGCCGCCGACGAGGCCGTCCTGCGGGCCCAGCCGGGCGGGGGCGACGAGCTCGCCGCGGCCGCGATGGACGCCGCCGCGGCCGCCTTCCAGTCCGCGGCGCTGCCGGCCACCGTCGTCAACCCGGCGACCTGGACCGTCGCGGGGCAGTCCCCCTTCGCCATCCTGCCGAGCACGACCCTGGTCTACGACGCCGGCACCCACCGGTTCACCGGCGTCGTCTACGCGTTCGGCGGCGCGAGCGCCCCGTCCACCCCGCGGTTCGACTACGTCGTCGCCGCGCTGCAGGCCCACTATCCGGGCGGCTACAGCTGCGGCTGAGCCGACCGCCCACCATCGAGAGGACCCCATGACGACGACCCAGGAGCAGGCGCAGTGGTTCGCCGACGCGTTCGGGCAGATCGCCGAGAACATGGAGCAGTCGATCCTCGGCAAGCGCCACGTCATCGAGCTGGTGCTCGCGACCGCGGTGAGCCAGGGCCACGTGCTGCTCGAGGACGTGCCCGGCACCGGCAAGACGGCGCTCGCGCGCACCCTCGCGCAGACCATCAAGGGCACCTCGTCCCGCATCCAGTTCACCCCGGACCTGCTCCCCGGCGACATCACCGGGATCACGGTCTTCGACCAGAAGCGCGGCGAGTTCGACTTCCACGCCGGCCCGATCTTCGCGAACGTCGTGCTGGCCGACGAGATCAACCGCGCGAGCCCGAAGACCCAGTCGGCGCTGCTCGAGGTGATGGAGGAGGGGAACGTCACGGTCGACGGCGTCACCCGGCCCGTCGGCCAGCCGTTCCTGGTCATCGCGACGCAGAACCCCGTCGAGCAGGCCGGCACCTACCGGCTGCCGGAGGCGCAGCTCGACCGGTTCATGATCAAGACCTCGATCGGCTACCCCGACGACGCGGCGATGCAGCGGATCCTCGCCGGCACCGGGGACGCGCGCCGCACCGTGCCCGGCATCGTCGAGCTGCAGACGCTGCTGGCGATGACCGAGCTGAGCCGCGGCGTGTACGTCAACCCGCTCGTCTACGACTACATCACCCGTCTGGTGAACGCGACCCGGCTGGCGACCGAGGTGCGGCTCGGCGTCTCGGTGCGCGGCGCGCTCTCGCTCTCCCGCCTCGTCGTGGCCTGGGCGCTCGCCCGCGGCCGGATCTACGTCACCCCGGACGACGTGCAGCGGCTCGCGGTGCCGGCGCTCGCGCACCGCATCGTGCTCGAGCCGGAGGCCGAGTTCGACGGCGTCACAGCCGAGCAGGTGATCGGCCAGATCCTGCTCGACGTGCCGGCGCCGCAGGAGAACGCCATCGCATGACCGACCACGGCGCGACGACGACGCAGCTGGGCGAGACGATCGCCGAGCGGCCGAGGGACGCCCGCCCGCTGGAGCGCCTCCTCGGCGCGCTGCGGTCGGCGGGCCGCGGCATCGGCCGCGCCTCGCGCGTCGCGTTCGGCCGGGTCGTGGACGCCGTCACGCCGGTGGGCTGGCTGCTCGTCATCGTGCTGGTCGCCGGCGTGCTGGCCGGCGCGCTGTTCGGCCTGGTGGAGGGCTGGGCGGTCGCCGTCGTCGCGGGCGCGCTGCTGCTGCTCAGCGTGCCCTTCCTGCTGGGCGGGATCCGTCTCCGGGTCGCGTTCTCGCTGTCGCAGGACCGGGTCGTCGCCGGCTCGCGGGTCGACGCGGCGATCACCGTCACGAACGCGTCCCGCCGCGTCTCGCTGCCGGTCGTGCTGGACATCCCGGTCGGATCGGGCCTCGTCGAGGCCGCGGTGCCGATGCTGCGCGGTCGCGCCTCGCACGTCGAGCGGCTCGAGATCGCGGCTCCGCGCCGGAGCATCATCGAGGTCGGGCCGATGCGGATCACCCGCGGCGACCCGATCGGGATCCTGCGCCGCGAGATCGACTGGCCGCAGGTCGAGCAGGTCTACGTGCATCCCGTCACCGTGCGGCTGCCGTCGACCAGCGCCGGCTTCGTCAAGGACGTCGAGGGCCAGCCGACGAGCCGCATCGTCGACTCCGACCTCGCCTTCCACGCGATCCGGGAGTACATCCCCGGCGACTCCCGGCGTCACGTGCACTGGAAGTCGACCGCGAAGACCGGGCGGCTCATGGTGCGCCAGTTCGAGGAGACCCGGCGCGCCCGGATCGCGGTCGTGCTCGACGTGCTGGCCGAGGAGTACGGCGGCGAGGACGAGTTCGAGCTCGGCGTGAGCGCGGCGGTCTCCCTGGCGCTGCAGGCGGTCCGCGACGGGCGCGAGGTGCTCGCCGTCACGAGCGGCCGCCACGAGCTGCGGCGCGGACCGGAGGCCGCGATCACGACGCTGCCGACCCGCAGCCCGAAGCACCTGCTCGACGCGAGCTGCGCGGTCGAGCTCGACGCGGCCGCCGAGCCGCTTGAGGCGGTCACCCGGCTCACGGCGCAGGCGTTCCCGGGGCTGTCGATCGCGTTCCTGGTGACCGGCTCCGGGGTGGCGATGCAGCGCCTGCAGCGCGCCGCCTTCGCGTTCCCCGCCGACGCGACGACCGTCGCCGTCCGGGTCGAGCCCGGTGCGGAGCCGACGCTACGGGCCACCCGCGACTTCACCGTGCTCACCATCGGCGTGCTCGACGACCTCAAGCACCTCATCGCCCGCGGAGCCCTCGGATGACCGCGCGCCGCGAGCGGCCGTCGGCCGGGATCACCGTGCTGGACGGGCTGTACGTGCTGCTCGCGGCGTCGCTCGCCGTCGCCTCGGCCTGGCCGATCTACCAGCATCCGCGGGTCCTCCTGGTCGGCGCGGTCGGCATCGGCGTCGGGCTGCTCTGCGCACTCGGCGGGCGCGCGCTGCGGCTGCCGTTCTGGATCGACCTGCTCGCCGCGGTCGCATGCTACCTGCTCGTCGCGGTGCCGGTCGCGATCCCCTCGGCGATGCCCGGGCGATGGATCGCCGGGCTCCGCGACGCGACGCTCGGGGTCGTGACCGGCTGGAAGGACCTCGTCACGGTCGAGCTGCCGCTCGGCGCCTACCAGGCGGTGCTCGTGCCGTTCCTCGTGGTCATGCTGTTCGGCAGCTACGCGGCGGCGCGGATCGCGACCTCCGCGCGGCGCGGGCGGATCCTCGCCCCGGTGGTCCTGCTCGCGATGTTCGGCTTCGGTCTCGCCTTCGGCACCAGTGCGCTCGGCGAGCCGTACGCGCCGGGCCGCATCCCGCCGCTGCCGGTCGTCGGCGTGGTGACCGTCGCGATGGTGCTCGTCGCGGCGGCGCTGCTGCTCGTCGTGCTCTCGCTCGTCTGGCTCTCCCTCCGCGCGCGGCGCACCAGGGCCGAGGCCCTCGCCCGAGCGACCGGCGTCGCGCAGTCCGGCGTCACCGTCCGTCGCACCAGCGGCTGGGCCCTGGTGCGCCGCGGCGGCCTCGCCGCGATGATGGTCGCCGTCGCGGTGGTCGGCGCGGGACTGATCGCGATCCCCGCCTCCGGCGCACCGCGCGACGTGATCCGCGACCACGTCCGGCCTTTCGAGCTGGTGTCGCCGCAGCCGAGCCCGCTCTCGGCGTACCGGGAGTGGGTCGCGGACGGCCGCTACGACGCGGAGCTGTTCGCGGTGGAGGCGCCGGAGCGGGTGGATCGGCTGCGGCTCGCGGTGATGGACGCCTACGACGGCACCCGGTTCACCGTCTCCGACCTCGCCGACGGCTCCCGCTTCGCCCGCATCGACGGCACCACCGCCTCCGGGGGCGCCACGGTGACCGTGACGGTGGGGCCCGGCTACGGCGAGCCATGGGTGCCGCTGCCCGGGGATCGGACGGCGCCGGCGACGTTCCCCGCCGGCGGCGACCGCGCCGCGGAGCTCGAGGACGCGCTCTACTACTCGACGGACGACAGCCTCGCGATCGTCGTCGCGCCTCGTCCGGACGGCGGCGCCGGCCTCGGCCAGGGCGACCGCGTCACGGCGAGCGGCCTGGTCGTCGGCGACGTGCGCGAGCGCATCGCAGCGGCGCCGGGCGGCGCGCCGATCGGCGGAGTCACCGCGGAGGCCTACCCGAACCTGATCGGCTGGATCGACGACCAGCGCGCCGGCGCGGGGGGCGCCGCGGTGCTCGAGCTCATCGACCGGCTGCGCGCCCGCGGCTACCTCAGCCACGGCCTGCTGCAGGACGAGGCCGAGGCGGCCGAGTGGTACCGGGACCTCGCCGCCCGCGCACCCGGCTACACCTTCAAGGAGAGTCGCGCGGGCCATTCGGCGCAGCGCATCGAGGCGCTCTTCGAGCAGCTCACCGCCCGGGCGCGGCAGGCCGAGGCGACCGGCGCCGTCGACGAGGCCGCCTACGTCGCGGGGATCGGCGACGACGAGCAGTTCGCCGCCGCGGCGGCGCTGATCGCCTGGGCGAACGGCATCCCGGCGCGGGTGGTGCTCGGCGTCCGGCTGCACGACGACCCAGCGGCACCCGTCGAGCCGGGCGTCGAGGCCTGTGCCGCCGCCGGCGACGGCGTCTACGAGTGCGCCGGGCGCAGCGTGGCGGCGTGGGTCGAGGTCCAGGTCGCGGGGGAGTGGCTCCCGATCGACACCGGCCCGCAGTTCACCACGCCGCCGGCCGACACCGACCAGGGCGCCACGCCGCCGGCGCACGGCACCGTCCCCGAGCGGCCGGCGAGCAGCGTCGTCGACCCGCCGGAGGCCGCCCGACCGCAGGTCGAGTCGCGGGCGGCCGAAGAGGACGCCGCGGGGCCGGTGCTGTCGTCGGCGGCGCTGCTCGCGCTGCGCGTCGCGGCGGTCGCGGCCGCCGGCCTCGGCCTGCTGCTCGTCCCGCCCGGGATCCTCGTCGGCGCGAAGGCGGTCCGGCGCTCGCGCCGCAGGTCGACCGACCCCGAGACCGCCATCGTCGGCGCCTGGGAGGAGCTCGTCGACGAGTCCGTCGACCTGCGCCTGCTGCCGCGCGCCGCCGGCGGCACCCGGGTCCAGCTGGCCGCCCGCCTCGACGACCCCGTCGCGCGCCAGCTCGCCGCCGCCGCCGACCGCGCGGTCTTCGGCGCGACCGCCCCGGCCGAGTCGGACAGCGCGCTCGCGTGGCGGCTGCTCGACGAGCGACGGACCAGACTCCGGCAGGATGTGCCCATCCGGGCGCGGCTTCGTGCCATGCTCAACCCCGCGTCCTTCATCCGCCACCTGCGTCCGACCTCGGCGCGCATCACCCTCGAGCCCGATCCCAGAGGAGAAGTCGAATGAGCTCCGACAGCAGCAGTCCGACGCCCCCGCCCCCGCCGCCGTCCCCGGCCGCGCCGCCTCCGCCGCCCGTGGCGCCTGCCGCACCTCCCGCTCCGCCCGTTCTTCCGGCGCCGCCTGCTCCTCCTGCTCCGCCGGTGCCTCCTGCGCCTCCTGCGGTGCCCCCGGTTCCGCCCGTTCCTCCGGCGCCTCCGGCCCCGCCGGGCCCTCCCGCAGCACCGCCCTCGCCGCCCCCGCCCCCGGTCCCTCCGGCACCGGCTGCGCCGCCCGTCCCGCCGCCCGCCTGGCCGTCGCCTCCGGCCCCGCCGCCCCCGGCTGCGCCGCTTCCGCCCG
Source organism: Micrococcales bacterium 73-13 (assembly GCA_001898855.1). Lineage (GTDB taxonomy): Bacteria > Actinomycetota > Actinomycetes > Actinomycetales > Microbacteriaceae > 73-13. The sequence goes on along the minus strand of MKVN01000022.1, from coordinate 2,067 downwards.
CCCCGGTCGCACCCCCCGCGCCGCCCGCGCCTCCGGCACCCCCGGCACCTCCGGCGCCTCCTGCACCCCCGGTGGCGCCCTCGGCTCCGCCTCCGCCGCAGCCGGCACCTCCGGTCCCGCCTGCGCCGTCGCCCGCACCCGTTCCTCCGCCTCCCGCGCCGGCCCCGCCGGCACCTCCCGCTCCGTCCGCCCCTGTGATCCTGCCGCCGGCGGAGCCGCCCGCGGCGCCGCCTCCGCCGCCTCCCGCGCCGGCACCCCAGGCCCCGCCGCCCCCGCCTCCTCCGTCTCCGCCCGCGCCCCCCTCTCCGCCTCCGCCGCCCGCGTCCGCTCCCGCCTACGACCCGATCGGCGGCGAGCTCGAGCCCGCGCCGCTGCCCCCGCCGATCAGCGCGTTCGCGACGCGGTCGGTCGACGACGCGCCGGCCGTCGACGCCGAGCCGGAGGACGAGCACACGGTCCTCGTCACCCGCGAGCCGAAGGCGGCCTGGTCGATCGTGCTCGACTCCGGGCAGGCGCTCCCCCTGCTCGGGGCGTCGGTCGTGCTCGGCCGCGCCCCCGGCCGCAAGGTCGGCGACGCCGTCGGCCTCGCCGTGCCGGACGCGACCAAGACGCTCTCGAAGGTGCACGCGCGCCTCGACCGAGACGGAGAGGTCTGGACCATCACGGATCTCGGCTCGACGAACGGCGTCGTGCTCGGCGACGGCGACGAGGAGCGGACGCTCGGCGCCGACGAGTCGGCCGTCGTCGACGGCAGGATCCTGCTCGGCGAGCTCGGCCTGCGGATCGAGCGGACCGACGGGTAGCCGATGAGCGAGCGCGCGACGTTCCAGGTCGGGCCGATCGTCCTCGCCGCGGCCGCGGTCACGGACGTGGGCCTGAAGCGGAAGCACAACGAGGACGCCGTCCTGGCGCTGCCGGCCCTCTACCTCGTGGCCGACGGCATGGGCGGCTACGAGGCGGGCGACCAGGCCAGCGCGGCGGTCGTCGAGGCGTTCCGCTCGGTGGCCGAGGACCGTGCGCCGCTCACCCTCGAGCTGATCCGCGAGGCGCTCGAGCGCGCCGACGACGGGGTCGCGACGGTCGCCGACGGCACCAGCCGCGGGGCCGGCTCGACGGTCGCGGGCGCCGCGATCGTCGACTACGGCGGCTCGCCGCACTGGGTCATCTTCAACGTCGGCGACTCCCGGGTCTACCGGCACGCGGGGCCGGTGCTGCAGCAGGTGACGATCGACCACTCGCTCGGCCAGGAGCTCTACGACGCCGGACGCATCACCGCCGCCGAGCTGGCGGTGTTCCCCGACCGGAACGTCATCACCCGGGCCATCGGCGCCCTCGACGCCGAGGCGGACAGCTGGCTGCTCCCGCTGCGCAACGGCGAGCGGCTGCTGATCTGCAGCGACGGCCTCACCACGGAGGTGCCGGACGAGCTGATCCGCCAGACCCTGACCGGATCGGTCGACCCCGTCGACACGGCGAACGCGCTCGTCGCGCTCGCCAAGCGCTCGGGCGGGCGCGACAACATCTCGGTGGTGCTCGTCGAGGTGCGGTCCGGCGCCGCCGACTTCGGGGTGGAGGGCGCTCCGGGCGCGGCCGACGAGGACGACCCCTTCCTGCTGGAGACCACGATCCCGGTGGTCGAGGGGACGAGCGGGTGAGCGCGGCGGCGGGCGGAGACGGGCTCGAGGAGACCGCCGATCCGGACCCGACCGTCGTCGTCGACGGCCCGGACGACGACGCCACGGTCCTCGTGCCGCGCACCCCCGACGAGGACGCGACGGTCGTCTTGCGCCGGCGAGTCGCGGACGACGACGCGACGGTGATCGTCCGGCGGGACGCGGACGACGACGAGACCGTCATCGTGGCACCCGCCGACGAGGACGCGACGGCGCCCGTCGATCGCACAGGGTCCGACGACCTCGACGACACGGTGTCGATGTCGACCGACGCGCCGGCCGAGGACGGCGCGTCGCCGCGGCCGCCCGGCGACGACGACCCGACGGCCATCGTCGACGACGACCGCACCGTGATCGTCGAGGACGACGCCACGGTCCGGGCCCGTCCCCGTCC
>MKVN01000021.1 GCA_001898855.1 Micrococcales bacterium 73-13 | reverse complement strand
CCCGCCCAGCCGACCCGCTCGCCGTCGACGGCGAGCTCCGCGGTGCGCCCGGGATGCAGCGCGGGATGGGCGCCCTGCGCGACCACGAGCCGGAGGCCGAGCGCCTCGGCGAGGCGCCGGGCGGCGCCCACCGCGTCGGCGATCCCGGTCGGCACCGCCGCGACGCCGGGCTGACGCGGCACGGCGTCGCCGGCGAACAGCGCCCCGAGGTGCCAGGGCTGCGGCGGCAGGCTCGCGTCGAGCCCCGCGAGGACGTCGGGGGCGGGTCGGGCCGCCACGCCCGGCAGCGCGTCGGACCCGTACGCCGCGCCGGGCTCGGGCAGGAACACCCGGCCGAGCTCGAACAGCGCCAGGTCGGTCAGCCCGCGCGAGCGGTTGCGACGGGCGGCCTGCACGAGCCCCGGCCACAGGCTGGTGCGCAGGAACGGGGCCGCGCCGTCGATCGGGTTGGCGAGGCGCACGGCCGGTCGGCCGGGGGTCCAGCGCTCCGCGTCGGCCTCCGCGGCGAACGGGTAGCAGAGCACCTCGACCAGCCCGGACCCGGCGAGGGACGCGGAGATCGCGCGCCGCACCCGCTGCGACTCGGTGAGCCCGCGCCCGGGCGGGGCGACCGGCAGCACCGCGGGGATGCGGTGGTAGCCGACCACGCGGGCGACCTCCTCCGCGAGATCCGCCTGCATCCGGAGGTCGGGACGCCAGGACGGCGGCGTGACGAGCCAGCCGGCCGCCGCGCCGTTCGGCGCCACCGCGCAGCCGATCTCGCGCAGCGTCCGCTCGATCTCCTCGGCGGTGAAGTCGGCGCCGACCAGTCCGTCCACGGTGCCGGCCGGCAGCGCGATCGGCTCGGGGGCGGCCGCCTCGTCGAGGACGCCGCCGAAGGCGTCGTCCGCGGTGCCGCCGGCGAGCGCGACCAGCAGGTCGACGACCCGCTGCGCCGCGGCCCGGCCGAGCCGCGGGTCGACGCCGCGCTCGAAGCGCTTCGACGCCTCCGACCAGAGCCGGTGCCGGCGTGCGGTGCGCGCGATCGAGACGGGATCGAAGTGCGCGGCCTCGACCAGGATGCTCGAGGTCGCCGCGGTCACCTCGGTGGGACCGCCGCCCATCACGCCCGCCAGGCCGATCGGGCCGGACTCGTCGGCGATGAGCAGGTCCTCGGCGTCCAGCACGCGATCCTGGCCGTCCAGGGTGATCAGCCGCTCGCCCGGGCGGGCGCGGCGCACCGTGATGCCGCCGCGCAGCGTCGCGAGGTCGTAGGCGTGGATCGGCTGGCCGAGCTCGAGCATCACGTAGTTGGTGATGTCCACCGGCAGCGAGATCGAGCGCACGCCGGCCAGCCGCAGCCGCGCGACCATCCAGGCGGGCGTGGGCCGGGACAGGTCGACGCCGCGCACCACGCGCGCGGCGAACGCGTCGCAGCCGACGCGACCGCGGATCGGCGCGGCGTCGTCCACGACGAGCGGGAAGCCGATCGGCGCCGCGGCTGCGGCGCGCGCGACGAGCCCCGGCTCGAGCGCCGGATCGCGGTAGGCGGCGCCCGTCGCATGCGCGTACTCGCGGCCGACGCCCCGGATCGACAGCGCGTAGCCGCGGTCCGGCGTGACGTTGATCTCCACGGCGGCGTCCGCGAGGCCGAGGATCGGCAGCAGGTCGGTGCCGGGCGGGACGTCGATGCCGAGCCGACCGAGCACGATGATGCCGCCGTGGTCGTCGCCGAGGCCGAGCTCCCGCTCGGAGGCGATCATGCCGTCGGAGACGTGCCCGTAGGTCTTCCGCGCCGCGATCAGGAACGGCTGGTCCGGGGCGGGCCCGGGCAGCACGGCGCCGGGCAGCGTGACGGCGACCAGGTCGCCGGCCTCGAAGTTGTGCGCGCCGCAGACGATGCCGCGGGGCTCGGGGCCGCCGACGTCGACCTGGCACCAGTTGATCGTCTTGCCGTTCGACTGCGGCTCGGGCTCGCGCGACAGCACCCGGCCGGCCACGATCGGGCCGGTCACGCCGAAGCCGTGCACCGCCTCCTCCTCGAAGCCGACCCGCACCAGCGCCTCGTGCAGGTGCTCGAGGGTCACGTCCTCGGGCAGGTCGACGACCTCGCCGAGCCAGCTCACCGGGATCCGCATCTCAGATCACCTGCCCGAAGCGGCGCGAGAAGCGCACGTCGCCCTCGACCATGTCGCGCATGTCGTTCAGTCCGTAGGCGAACTGCAGGGTGCGCTCGATGCCCATGCCGAAGGCGAAGCCCTGGTACTCGTCGGGGTCGATGCCGACGGCGCGCAGCACGTTCGGGTTGACCATGCCGCAGCCGCCCCACTCCACCCAGCGGGCGCCGCCCTTCGCGTTCGGCTGCCACACGTCCATCTCGGCGCTCGGCTCGGTGAACGGGAAGAAGTTCGCGCGCAGCCGGATCTGCGCCCCCTCGCCGAACATCGCCCGCGCGAGGTGCTCGAGGGTGCCGCGCAGGTGCGCCATGGTGAGCCCTCGGTCGACGGCGAGCCCCTCGATCTGGTGGAAGACCGGGGTGTGGGTGGCGTCGAGGTCGTCGGTGCGGAACACCCGGCCCGGCGCGACGACGTAGACGGGCAGCTCGCGGTCCAGCAGCGAGCGGATCTGGACCGGGCTGGTCTGCGTGCGTAGCACCAGGTGGCGCTGCGGCGGGTCGACCCAGAACGTGTCCGCCTCCCCGCGCGCCGGGTGGTCGGCGTCGATGTTCAGCGCGTCGAAGTTGAACCACTCGCTCTCGAGCTCCGGCCCCTCCGCGACCTCCCAGCCCATGCCGACGAAGACGTCCGCCATCCGCTCCATGAGCATGCTCAGCGGGTGCCGCGCCCCGTCGCGCTGCCGGTCCGGGAGCGCGGTGACGTCGACCGCCTCGGCGGCGAGCCGCGCGCCCTCCTCCGCGACCAGGACCACGGCCTCCTGCTCGGCGAGCGCCCGCCCGATCTCGGCGCGCGCCTGCCCGACGAGCCGGCCCGCCTCGGCGCGGCCCTCGGCCGGCAGCTCCTTGATCGCGGCGTTCAGCCGGGCGATCGGGCTCGTCTCCCCGGCGTGCTCGGCGCGGGCGGCCCGCAGCGCGGCGCCGTCGTCGGCCGCGCGGATCGCCTCGATCGCGGCCGTCACCGCGGCCCGCACGGCCTCCTCGGTGATGGGCGTCGACACGAGGGTCGATCCTACCGGGGCGCCCTCGGGCCGGCGCGCGACCGCACGGCGGCCGCGGGTCAGCGCGCGCGCTGGGCGAACGCGCTCTCGTAGAGGCAAACGCTCGCCGCGGTCGCGAGGTTGAGCGACTCCGCGGCGCCGTAGATCGGCAGCCGCAGCGCGCGGTCCGCGAGCGCGAGGCGCTCCGCGTCGAGGCCGTGCGCCTCGTTGCCGAACACCCAGGCGGTCGGCCGGGCGAGCTCCGCGCGCGCCGCGAGCAGGTCCTCCCCCGCGACGTCGGCCGCGAGCACCTGCAGCCCCGCGCCGCGCAGCACGGCGGCGGCCTCGGCGAGCGAGACGCCGACCACGTGCGGGAGGTGGAACAGCGAGCCCGTCGTCGCGCGCACCACCTTGGGGTGGTACGGGTCGACCGTGCGACCGGTGAACACGACCGCGTCCGCGCCCGTCGCGTCGGCCGCGCGCAGGATGGTGCCGGCGTTGCCGGGATCGCGGATCTCCTCGAGCACCGCGACCAGCCGCGGCCGGGCCGCGACGACGTCCTGCAGCGAGGCGGGGAACTGGGTCGCGACGGCGACCACGCCCTGCGGCGTGACGGTGTCGGCCATGGCCTCGAGGACCTTCTCGGCGACCGGGAGCAGCTCGACGCCCGCCGCCCGGGCCGCCCGGGCGAGGTCGGCGTGCCGCTCGACCGCCGCGGCCGTCGCGTAGGCCTCGACGAGCAGCTCCGGCCGGTAGGCGAGCGCCTCCCCGACCGCCTGCGGGCCCTCCAGCAGGAACCGTCCGGTCTCCTGGCGCCCGTCGCGCTTCGCGAGCTTCGCGACGGCGCGCACCCGCGGACTGCGCGGGTTGTCGATCACGCGCCAAGCCTAGGACGGCCGCGGTGAACGGCCGGTGAACGGACCGCGGTGCGCGCCGGCGCCAGCGGCCTGCATCGGCCCCGGCTGCGGCGCCGGAGACGCCGAGGCGGCGCCCGCGATCAGCTCGCGGGCGCCGCCTCGATGCGCGTCGGGGCCGGGTCAGGCCTTCGGCGCGTTGACGTCCGCCGGCAGCGCGGCCTTGGCCGCGGCGACGAGCGCGGCGAACGCCGCCGGGTCGTTCACCGCGAGCTCGGCGAGCATGCGGCGGTCGACCTCGATGCCGGCGAGCCCGAGGCCCTGGATGAACCGGTTGTAGGTGATGCCCTCGGCGCGGGCGGCCGCGTTGATGCGCTGGATCCAGAGGGCGCGGAACTCGCCCTTCTTCGCGCGACGGTCGCGGTAGGCGTAGACGAGGGAGTGGGTGACCTGCTCCTTCGCCTTGCGGTAGAGGCGCGAGCGCTGGCCGCGGTACCCCGCGGCGCGCTCGAGGACGGTCCGGCGCTTCTTCTGGGCGTTGACCGCCCGCTTCACACGTGCCATGTCTCAGATCTCTTTCTGCGTCGTTCTCGTCAGCGCGTCACTTGCCGAGCAGGCCCTTGATGACCTTGGCGTCGGCCGGCGCGAGCACCTGCTCCTGGTTGAGGCTGCGCTTGCGCTTCGAGGACTTCACCTCGAGGTTGTGGCGCATCCCCGCCTGCTGCTTCATGACCTTGCCGGAGCCGGTCACCTTGAAACGCTTCTTCGCACCCGAGTGCGTCTTCTGCTTCGGCATCTGTCTTCCTAACTGTGCTGCCTACTCGGCTGCGTTCTCGTCCGCGGCGGGTGCCGCGCCCTCGGTGACCTGCTCCCTGCCGCCGGCCTTCGCCGCGGTGGCCTCCGCCTTCACCGTCGCCTTGTTCTTCAGCGGGCCGATGATCATCACCATGTTCCGCCCGTCGATCGTGGGGGTGGACTCCACCGAGCCGAACTCGGCGACCTCCTCCGCGAACCGCTGCAGCAGGCGGACGCCCGCCTCCGGCCGCGACTGCTCGCGGCCTCGGAACAGGATCATCGCCTTGACCTTGTCCCCCTGCTGGAGGAACTCGATCGCGTGCTTGCGCTTGGTCTCGTAGTCGTGCTTGTCGATCTTGAGGCGGAACCGGACCTCCTTGAGGACCGTGTTCGCCTGGTTGCGCCTGGCCTCCTTGGCCTTCCGCGCCTCCTCGTACTTGAACTTCCCGTAGTCCATGATCTTGACCACGGGAGGCTTCGAGTTCGGCGCGACCTCCACGAGATCCAGGTCCGCCTCCCGGGCGAGCCGCAGCGCGACCTCGATCGGGACGACGCCGACCTGCTCCCCCGTCGGCCCCACGAGGCGGACCTCGGGGACGCGGATGCGGTCATTGGTGCGCGTATCGCTGATGCGGGGCTCCTTCATTCGACGACGTCGGTGTGCGGTCGCGGAGCGCTGCGGTTCCGAGGACGCGCCCGCGCGCGTCCTCTCGCACCCTTCACAGCTGCCAGTCCGTCGCGCCTTGCGGCACGGCCTGGCGGAGTGCAACGACCGGTTAGCCTTGTGATGCGGCGCCGGTGGGATCGAAATCCGCTTCCATGCCCAGCGGGACTCGCCCGCGGGACCGAACAAGCTTAGCAGAGAGCATCATGCGCGACGAGCCCGAGACCATGGACCCCGACACCGACCACGCGGCGGCCGACGCCGCGATGCGCGACATCGCCGACGTCCCCGCCGTCGAGCTCATCATGACGGTCTGCGTGCACCTCATGTCCGCGGCCGCGGTCAAGCTCGGCCTCGGCGAGGGACCCGACGCCGCCGAGGAGCTCGACCTCGACGAGGCGCGGAAGCTGCTCAACGCGCTCGGCGGGCTCGTCACCGCCGCGGCGCCCGAGATCGCCGACGTGCACGCCCGGCCGATCCGGGACGGGCTGCGCAGCCTGCAGCTCGCGTTCCGCGAGGCGAGCCCGATCGCCGACCCGCCCGGCAAGGGCCCGGGCGAGAAGTGGACCGGCTCGGTCGTCTGACTCAGGGCGCCGCGCGGACGGCGGCGACCGCGACCGACGCGGGGCCGTCGAACAGCCCCGGGTCGAGGCCGCGCCAGACCGCGTCCGCGCGGGCGATGATCGCCGACGCCGCGGACTCCGAGGCCTCGGCGGCGAGGGTCAGGACGATGCCCACCTCGGGGTCGAAGAACGTGCTGTCCTCGCGCACCGGCCCGATGTCGATCGCGAGCACCCCCGGCTCCTCGGCCATGAACGCGCCGTAGGCGTCCCAGAGCTCGTCGGCGTCCCACGCCGCGACCCAGGGATCCCCGGTGGCGAGCGCGGCGAGCGCCGGGCGGCGCAGCGCGAACTCGGTCGGCGAGCCGGGGTCGAGCACGACGCCGCTGCCGTCGGCGCCGGCCGCGAGCGCGATCCGGCGGGCCTCGGCCGGCACCGGTCGGGCGGACGGGTCCCACGCCCGCATCGCGTCGACGCCGCTGAACGCCGGCAGCACGGCCCGCCCGCCCGGCCCCTCGACGGTCACCAGCGAGAGCTCCTGGGTCTTGTCGACCAGCCGTCCCTCGACGGTGCGGCCCACGTCGCCCGCCTCCGCGAGGAGCGGCACCAGCAGCCGAGCGGCGCGCAGCGCCTCGACGACCGCGGCCCGAGCGCCCCGGCGCTCCGCGAACGCGGTGAGCGCCGCCAGCAGCGCCGGATCCGCGGCGCCGTCGTCGCCCGCGGCCGGGTTCGGCTGGAAGACCCGTCCCGCCCAGGACCGCCCCGCGGAGTCCGCGGCGTCGGTCGAGCCGAAGCGGTGGCCGGACACGTCAGCCGCCGGCGACGGCGAGCGCCTCGCGGAGCGTGAACGCGCCGGCGTAGAGCGCCTTGCCGACGATGGCGCCCTCGACGCCGTCGCCGACCAGGCCGCGCAGCGCCGCGAGGTCGTCGAGGCTGGAGACGCCCCCGGAGGCGATCACGGGGCGGTCGGTGCGGGAGGCGACCTCGCGCAGCAGCTCGAGGTTCGGGCCGCGCAGCGTCCCGTCCTTCGTGACGTCGGTGACGACGTACCGGGCGCAGCCGGCGTCCTCCAGGCGCGCGAGCACCTCCCACAGGTCGCCGCCGTCCTTCGTCCAGCCGCGCGCCGCGAGCGTGGTGCCGCGCACGTCGAGCCCGACCGCGACCCGGTCGCCGTGCGCGCGGATCGCGCGAGCCGTCCACTCCGGGTCCTCGAGCGCCGCGGTGCCGAGGTTCACGCGGCGCACGCCGGTCGCGAGCGCCGCGTCGAGGCTCGCGTCGTCGCGGATGCCGCCGGACAGCTCGACGCCGACGTGCGCGGGGACGCCGGCGATCACCTCGCGGATCAGCGCCCGGTTGTCGCCACGGCCGAACGCGGCGTCGAGGTCGACCAGATGGATCCACTCCGCGCCCTGGTCCACCCAGTCCTGCGCCGCGGTGCCGGGGTCGCCGTAGCTCGTCTCCGAGCCGGCCTCCCCCTGGACGAGGCGGACCGCCTTGCCGTCGGCGACGTCGACGGCGGGCAGCAGGACGAGGGCAGGACTGTTCTCGCTCATGTCGGGGATCGAGCCTACCGGCGCGCGCGGCACGGCACGGACGACGGGGCTAGAGGGTGCCGATCCAGTTGCGCAGCAGCCGGATGCCGGCGTCGCCGGACTTCTCCGGGTGGAACTGCGTCGCCGAGAGCGGCCCGTTCTCGGCCGCGGCGACGAACGGCTCGCCGTACTGGGCCCAGGTGACCCGCGGCGGCCGGAACACGCCGGAGGTCTCCAGCGTCCACTCGGTCGCGGCGCAGGAGTGCACGAAGTAGAATCGCTCGTCGCCGATCCCGGCGAACAGCGTCGAGTCCGCGGGCGCGGCGACGGTGTTCCACCCGATGTGCGGCAGCACCTGCGCCTCGAGCTCGCGGACCGTGCCCGGCCACTCGCCGAGGCCCTCGACGTCGACGCCGCGCTCGACGCCGCGCTCGAAGAGCACCTGCATGCCGACGCAGATGCCGAGCACCGGGCGCCCTCCCGCGAGCCGGCGCTCGACGATCTCCGGGCCGCGGACCGCGGTCAGCTGCGCCATGACGGCGGCGAAGGCGCCGACGCCGGGCACGATCAGCCCGTCGGCCTCCTGTGCGCCGGCGCGATCGGCGGTGATCTCCGCCGCCGCGCCGGCAGCCTCGACCGCCTTCGCGGCGGAATGGATGTTCCCCGAGCCGTAGTCGAGCACCACGACCCGCTTGCGCCCGGCCACCGCTACAGCGCGCCCTTCGTCGACGGGACGCCCGTCACCCGCGGATCGCGCTCGACGGCGCGGCGGAAGGCGCGCGCGAAGGCCTTGAACTCCGCCTCGGCGATGTGGTGCGGGTCGCGCCCGCCGAGCACGGTGACGTGGATCGTGAGACCGGCGTTCAGCGCGATCGCCTCGAACACGTGGCGCACCAGACTGCCCGTGAAGTGGCCGCCGATGAGGTGGTGCTCGAATCCCGCCGGCTCCCCCTCGTGCACGAGGTAGGGGCGCCCGGAGACGTCGACGACGGCGCGCGCGAGCGCCTCGTCGAGCGGGACCGTCGCGTCGCCGTAGCGGCCGATGCCGCGCTTGTCCCCGAGGGCCTGACGGATCGCCTGGCCGAGCACGATCGCGGTGTCCTCGACGGTGTGGTGCGCGTCGATGTCCGTGTCCCCCGTCGCCTGGACGGCGAGGTCGACGAGCGAGTGCTTCGCGAACGCCGTGAGCATGTGGTCGAAGAAGGGCACCGACGTCGAGACGGTCGACGTCCCGGTCCCGTCCAGATCCAGCTCGAGGCGCACGCTCGACTCGCTCGTCTCGC
>MKVN01000020.1:8096-8716 GCA_001898855.1 Micrococcales bacterium 73-13 | reverse complement strand
CGGCCCCATGCAGGAATACCGGATGCTCCGAGACTTGCAGGGCCGGACACTGGGCCAGCAGATCGAGGCATGGGAAGAGGCGGTCGAGTCCTACGCCGCAGAGGGTGTCTGGGAAACCGACGATCTCCTTCGGACACACGGATGGCTCGCGATGACCGCCGTTCGCGCGCTGGCATTCGTGGAGGGCAATGGCGGTCTAATCGCCGATCTTGCCGACGCGCTGCTCGACGCGGGCGGCACGCTCGCCTATGACGACTTCATGGCTGTGCTCGACTTGATCGAGCCGGGCGGCCCCGTCTTGGGGCTGGACGAGGCCGCCGAGGTTCAGAGCTTGATCGACCCCTACATGCCGTGCCTCGCGGCTCTCGACGCGGCTATCCGCGACCTACCGACTCCCGGCGCCGACCGGCGCTCGGGTGACTGAGAAACGAAGGAGAACACCATGCCAAGGCTGAACGTGCCCGAGGTGGGCACGCGGGCATGCGCGTCGTGCGGCAAGCCGCGCGGCAACCAGCGTGCCGGATGGGTGCCGATCACGAGGGCCGAGGTCGTAGTCGGCTACACGTGCGCGGATTGCCCGACCGCTACAGAGCCGATCCGCCGCTTGGAGAGCCCGACCG
>MKVN01000020.1:0-7857 GCA_001898855.1 Micrococcales bacterium 73-13 | reverse complement strand
GGATCGCTCACAGCAGTCCAGCGGCACCACATAGCCTCTCTCCCGGTCATCGACATCACGATCGCGGACATCCAGGAGTTCGTTGCCTGGCTCGGTCGCGAGGGCGGCAGGCCGAGGAAGGGGCGCGAGTCGGGTCTTCCGCTCGCGATCAACTCCATCAAGTCTGTGAAGGTCGCGCTCCAGCAGCCCTTCGACCTCGCGCTCGCGGAGGGCACGATCACCCGGAACGTCGTACGGCTCGCGAAGTGGCCGAAGGCGCGAGTGAAGCGCGGGCAAGACCTGGAGCACTGGCAGCCCTCGGAGCTCGTGAAGTTCCGCGAGCGCGCCGATACCGACCCGCTGGCTGGTGCGTGGCGACTCACGCTCTCCGGGATGACCCGCGCCGACATCATGGGCCTCCGCTGGCCCGACGTGGACCTGGAGGCCGGGGTCGCCTCAGTTTCACAGGGCCGCGTCGCGTTGGACGACGGCACCACGGTCGTGGACGACCCGAAGAGCGCCCAGCGAGTTCGAGCGGTGCCGTTCGAGGCGATCCATCCCGGCAGCATCGCCCTGCTCAAGAAGATGAAGACGCGGCAGGCGGAATGGCGACTCGCGGCTGGAGCCGCGTGGCGCGACTCCGGCTTCGTGGTCGTCGATGAACTGGGCGACCCGATCCGCCCGGAGGTCTACTCCGACCGATTCCGCCGGCTGTGCGCCGCTGCGGGGGTGCGGATCATCACTCTGCACCACGTCCGGCACTCGCTGGCCTTCTGGCTCCACCAGATCGGCGTAGCGCCCGCGGACGCCGCCGCGCTGCTCGGCCACTCGACCGAGGTACACCTGAGCACCTACTTGCCGCATTCCGGTGCAGCGGGCATCCAGGCAGCCGCCCGCGCTCTGGGCCTGGCGGCCCGACAGCAGGAGCTCGCGGCGGAGGCTTAGCCGCCGCGGTCTCCCGCGCACCGTGCAACGGGCCTGTGCAACGACCCGTCGCAGAGACAAAGAGAGGCCCCATCCGTGGCTTAGTCGGATGGGGCCTCTCGTCGTCTACGGGGAGGTCTGCGCGACCTTCCTCGAATCCGTCGAAACCCTTGATCTATCAGGGATTTTCGTCGGGCTGACAGGATTTGAACCTGCGACCCCGTGACCCCCAGTCACGTGCGCTACCAAGCTGCGCCACAGCCCGCTGTTGAGTTGTTGAGTGCTTCCGGGCTGTGCGACCTACTTGACCCCCAGTCAGGTGCGCTACCAAGCTGCGCCACATCCCGTCGTCGCCCGGGCGCCGACCGATCGAGTCTAGCGGCTCCCGCGCGGGCCTCAGCCGTTGAGCACGGCGACGCCGGCGTTGAGCGTCGCCGCGTACAGGCACCACAGCAGGTACGGCACCAGCAGCCAGGCGGCGAGCCTGGACACGGGCACGGTGAGCACGATCTGCACGATGATCGCCGCGACGAGGACGACGATCACCCCGAACGCCGTCCAGAGCGCCGCCGGGCCGAACGCGGGGTATCCGGCGAAGAAGACCGGGGTCCAGAGGCCGTTGAGCGCGAGCTGGATCCCGTAGGCGACGAGCGCCGGACGGCGGTGACCCGGATGGCGCCAGACGAGCCAGGCGGCCACGGCGATGAGGACGTAGAGCACGGTCCAGACCGGACCGAACACCGCGTTCGGCGGCGTCCACGACGGGCGAGCGGCTGCCGCGTACCAGCCGTCGACGTTCGCCGTGGTGGCGAGGCCTCCGAGGACGGCGACGACGGCGGAGAGGGCGAGGAAGACCAGCAGAGCCGGCCAGGTGCGTCCTCCTCGGCTCCGCGATCCGGTGCGCTGCCCCATCCGTCCCTGCCTCATGCGTCCCTGCCTCTCGGTCGAGGGCGCTGGCCGAGCTGCGCCGCTCCGGTGGCCGCCCCGCGCGCGGCGGGGTCAGGCGAGTCTAGCCTCGCGACCGCTCCCCCGCTTCCTCCGCGTCGTCTCGGCCGGCCTCCCTCCCACCGCTCCTCCCCCTACGCTGGCAGTCGAGGCGCCCGCCGAGCGAAGGAGGCCCGATCATGCCCGACGACCGATCCGCGGCGATCGCCGCGATCGCGGCGGCGCACGGCTGGGAGTACGCGGCGGAGGCGCCGCCGCCGGCGCTCGGCGGCGGGCTCTGGGAGCAGGTCTCGCTCGGCGTGGTCCGGGACCGCGTGCGCGGGCCCGGCTGGGAGGCGGGGCGCATCACCGGCGGGGAGCGGCACGCGGAGCGCGTCGAGCAGCGCGGCGCCTGGACGGTGACGACGTCGGTCTCGGTCAGCACGCCGGAGCGGAGCCTGGAGCTCGGCTATCTCGCGATCGAGCTGCCGCGGCGCCTGCCGCAACTCGTGCTCGACGCGCGCGCGAACGACCACGGGCCGTTCTCGAGCCTGCGGAACCGGCCGCGATCGGATCAGCGCCTCTCCCTGGAGGGCGACTTCGACCGGCACTTCCGGCTCTACGTGCCGAGCGGCTACGAGCGGGACGCGCTGTACGTGTTCACGCCCGACCTGATGGCCCTGCTCATCGACGAGACGGGCGACCTCGACGTCGAGATCCGGGACGACCGCCTCATCGTCACCCGTCCGGGCGGCTTCGACCTGACCGCGCCGGAGACCTGGGCCCGGTTCGAGCGGATCCGCGCGACCGTCGGAGCGAAGGCCTGGGACCGCACCGAGCGGTACGCCGACGAACGGGTGGCCGGCGCCGTGCTCGTGCTCGGCGAGCGCCAGGCGGCCGACGGGGTGGACCCGGCGGGGGCGCGCCTGCGGGGGCGCGTGCCGCGGGTCGTCTGGCTCGCGGTCGGCATCGTCGTCGGGGTGCTCGCCGTGATCGGGGTGGTCGCGGGCGTGCTGCTGCAGGCAGTGGCGCGCTGATCCCGGCGGAGTCGATCGGCCGGAGCTCCCTCGATCGGCCGGAACTCGGCTCCGCCCGTTGACCGCGCGGCGCCGGGTCCCTAGCGTCGGACGGGGGCTGAGGCGGAGGGAGCCGCATGGCGAGCGGGGGTTCGCGGCCGTGGCCGATCGCGGTCGACGGACGGCTGCGCGACGAGCTGGCCGGCCGGCTCGCCCGGCCGGCCGCGCCGGCGCAGCTCGTCGTCGGGGATCGCGGCGTCGGCAAGTCGGCGCTGCTGGCGGCGGTCGCCGGGCGTCTCGAGCAGCGCGGCCTCGCGATGCTCCGACTCGCCGGCGATCGCGAGCTCGCCGGCGTGCCGCTCGGCGCGCTGATGCCCCTCGGCCGGACCGCGCCGATCTCCGACCCGGCCGACGTCACCGACGCCCCCGACGACGCCGGGCAGCGCCTCGCCGCCGCCCTCGCGGCCCTCGACGGTCCGGCGGCTCGCCGCGTGCTGCTCGTCGACGACGCCGACGAGCTGGATCCGGCCTCGGCGGCCGTGATCGCGACGCTGCTGCGCGAGGGGACGTGCGCACTGCTCGGTGCCACCACGGCCGCGGCGATGCCGCGCCCGCTGCTGCGCCTCCTCGCCGAGGATCGGATCGTCGAGCACCGCCTGGCGCCGCTCGACCGCGCCCGCGCCGAGCGGGTCGTCCGGACCGCGCTCGGCGCGGAGGCGACGCCCGAGCTCGTCGAGCGCTGCCTCACCCGGGCCGCCGGCAATCCGCTCCTGCTGCGCGCCGTGGTCGCCGAGCACGAGCGCATGAGCGACCCCGACGCCGTCCCGGCGCGCATCGCACGGCTCGTCGAGCACGAGTTGGCGGCGCTGCCCGCCGCGCCGAGGCGGCTCGCCGAGCTGCTCGCGATCGCCGGACCGCTGCCGGTCGCCGCGCTCGAGCCGTCGACGGCCGTCCTCCGGCTCGAGCGGTCGGGCCTCGCGCGCCGCGACGAGACCCTGATCGCGCTCGCGCACCCCCTCTTCGCCGACGCGATCGCCGCCGCGTGCTCGACGCGCGCCCTGCGGGACCGGAGACGCGAGGCGGCGGCCGCGCTGCGCGCCGCCGGAGACGACGGACGCCTCCGGGCCGCCCGGCTGCTGCTCGACGACCCCGAGCGGGCGCCCGACCGGGACGAGCTGCTGTGGGCGGCCCGGCACGCCGCGGGGCGCGCCGACCCGGAGGGCGCGGCGCGGCTCGCCGATGCGGCCGTCGCCGCGGGCGCCGGCCCGGAGGCCCTGCTGATCCGGGCCGACGCGCGCTCCGTCACCGGCCTGCTGGAGGAGGCCGAGGCGGACTTCGCGCGGGCGCGCGAGGCCGCGACCGGGGAGCTGCTCGCACGGGTCGGCTCGCGCGAGGGCTTCCATCTCGCGATGCGGCGCCAGCGGCACGACCTCGCCGTCGAGGTCGGCGAGCGACTGCTCGCCGACCTCGGGCCCTCCGCGCCGCGGGACGCGCTCGCGGCGGACGTCGGCCAGTGGCGCCAGATCGCCCTCATGCAGGCCGGCGGACGCCAGTTCATCCCCGAGCTCGACCACGCACCGGCCGAGCTCGAGCTCGCGGTGACCGCGATGGCGGTCGCGGCCTACGGCGGCGACATCGAGGGGACCCGTCGGACCGCGGCCCGGGTCGCCGCGCTCGCGGCCGCCTCGGATGCCGCGGGCCACGCGCCGGAGCTCGTGCAGTACGCCGAGTTCTCCGCGCTCGCCCTCGAGGCGCGGCTGCCGGAGGCCGGCCGGCTCGCGGCGACGCGGGCCCGCGAGGCGGCCCCGGCGTACCAGGGCCTCTGGGAGTTCGGCCGCACGCTCATCGCGGCGCACACCGGCCGTCCGCGCGACGCGCTGCGCGTCGCCGAGCGTGCCGCCGGGCTGCTCGCCGGGCAGGACCTGACCGGCACCGGCGGCGCGGCCGACGCCCTGCGCGCCGCGATCTCGGCGCAGCTCGGCGACGGCGCCGCGACCGAGGCGATCCTCGGCGCGACCCGGTCCGACCCGCGCACCGCGCCGAAGGTGGCGGTGTTCGCCGCGGAGGCGCGCGCCTGGCGGCTCGCCGCCGACGGGGACCGGGACGCTGCGGCCGCGGCGATCGCCGACGGCATCGCGACGGGCGTCGAGGCCGGCTACCGCGGCTACGCGATCCTCGCGGCGCATCAGTGCGTCCGGATCGGGCGGCCCGGCGCCGTGCTGCACCGGCTGCGGGAGCTGACCCGCGCGACGCCCGGGCCGCTGCTCTCGCTCGTCCTGGAGCACGCGGAGGCGGCGGCCTCGGCGGACGCCGACCGGCTGCTCGCCGTCTCCGCCCGACTCGCCGAGGCGGGCCTGCTCCCCGGCGCGATCGACGCCGCGCGGCAGGCCGCCCGACTCGCCGCGGCTCGATCCGACCGCCACGCGATCGCGACCACCGCCGACGCGCGGATCGCGGAATGGGCCTCGCGCGGCGCCGAGAGCGCGGTCGCGACGCTGCCGCCGGACGGCCGCGCGCTCACCGCGACCGAGCTCCGCGTCGCGCGCGCCGCGGTCCGGCTCGGCACGAGTCGCGAGGTCGCCGAGGCGCTCGGGCTCTCCGTGCGCACGGTCGACAACCACCTGCGCCAGGTCTACCGGAAGCTCGGCGTCGGCGGCCGCGCGCACCTGCCCGCTGCGCTCGGCCTCGCCGACCGCTCAGGCGCCCCCGCGCCAGCCTGAGCGGTCGACTCGGCCCCGGCTCAGCGGAACGGCCCGAGTGTCAGGTCGACCGCGATGAGGCCCTTGCTCTCCCCCTGCGAGGTGCTGTCGCCGCGGCAGACGAAGTCGTCCGCGAAGTCGTGGCAGGTGGTCTCGACGTAGTCGCTGACCGGGCTCGGCAGCCCGGTCCGCACGAAGATGCTGCCGGGGCGCGGCGTCTTCCCCGGCGCGGTGACGCGGACCTGCCACGTGCCGTAGGAGCGCTCGAACTGGCAGGAGGCCGAGTCGAGCAGGCTCGGCGCGACCATGAGCGGCGAGACCACCCGCAGCTCTCCGGTGCGACCGACCGTGTCGACCCAGTTCTTCGCCCACGAGAGCAGGCAGTTGCCCGCGTGAGGATCCAGGTTGTAGAACCACTCGACCTTCGTGCCGACCGGCAGGTCGTAGAACACGCTGAGGTCGACCTTCAGCGGCAGCCCCGGCCCGCTGCCCACTCCAGCGTCGCCCCCGACCCCGCCGTCGGTGGGGGCGAGCCCGTCCGGCCCGGCGGGCGCGGCGTCGCCGGGCGCGCAGTCCTGGGCGCCGCCCCCGGTCGCGCAGTCCGAGCCCCCGATCCCCGCCGATCCGCCGGAGGACGAGCCGACGCCGCCCGCCGCGCAGCCGGCGAGCAGGAGCGCCGTCGCGACGGCCGCCGCGAGCGCCGCGGGGTGGCCGCGACGGTCTGCTCGCGCGGGACGTGGCATCTCTGCGGCTCCTCTCGGGCTCCGGGTCGCTGCCGAGACGCTAGCGCGTCGCCCGCGGACCGTGCCGCCCGGCGCACGGATCTGAGTAGCCCGAGCCGGGATCTGAGTAGGCCCGGAGGGCGGCTCAGCGGAAGTAGGCGTTCGCCTGCTTCGTGTAGAGCAGCGCGATGCCGACCAGCGACAGCACGCCGGAGATGATCGGCCAGATCACCGAGATCGTCCCGAACCCGGTCGCGCCGAGCGAGAAGATCGCGCCGGCGAGCTGCAGCACGAGCACGATCGTCGTGAGGATGCGCGCGACGCGGCTGTGGCTGAAGAGCCCGAGCGCCACCGCGAGGGTGAGGATGCCGAGCGCCAGCGAGACGATCGCCGAGACGACGTGCCCGCCGGTGGTGAGCGAGATGATCGCGCCGGTGATGCTCAGCAGGCCGCTGACGAGCACCACGATCGCGACGATGGTCACGCCGGTGGGACGCTGGGTCGCCATGTCGACTCCTCCTCGAGCCCGTCGGGCCGTCGGCGACGAGCCTAGCGAGCCGCGCGACCCGGTGTCGACCGGGGCTCACCGACCGGCGGACGCGCTCGTCCACGCGGGTCCCGGCGCGATCCGGGAGCCGGCGGCCGCGCCCTCCGTGCGCCGCCCGAAGACGAAGGCGCGCTGCGCCTGGTAGCTGGTGACGAACAGCACGAGCTCGGTGAGCGCCTTGGCGAGCAGCAGCGGGACGCCGAACGAGGTGAGCGCCTGCATCCAGACGATGTTCGAGGCGAGCAGCAGGCCCGCGAGCAGGGCGTAGCGGACCGCCTGCCCGATCAGGCCGCGACCGCGGCGCCGGAACACGAAGCGGCGGTTCACCGCGAAGTTGACGGAGGCGCTCAGGACCCGCGCCCCGACGATCGAGGCCACGAGCGAGCCGGTCAGCGCGTCGAGCGCGAGCAGCGCGATCGTGTCCACGAGGAAGCCGAGGAACGAGGAGGCTCCGAAGAGCAGGACCGGGAGCAGCACCCGGATGGAGTCCCGGACGGGCCGGAAATGCGTGCCGGAGTTGCCGTCGAGGTAGACCGTCTCGATCGGCACCTCGGCGACCCCGACGCCGGCGGAGGCGGCCCGCAGCAGCGCCTGCTGCTCGTACTCGAACCTCCTGCCCGGCACCGAGACGAGCCACGGCAGCAGCCCGGCGGACGCGCCGCGCAGGCCGGTCTGGGTGTCGCTCACCGGGAAGCCCGCGGAGAGGCGGAACAGGCCGCGGGAGATCGCGTTCCCGACGCGGCTGCGCCACGGCACCCCGCGCCCGCCGAGCGCGCGGGCGCCGAGCACGAGCGTCCCCGGCCGCTCGCGCGCCTCCCGGGCGACTCGCGCGATGTCCTCGACGGTGTGCTGGCCGTCGGAGTCCGCTGTCACGACGCCCTCCCCCGGTCGGTGCTCCAGCAGCCACCGGAGGCCGGTCTTCAGCGCCTCGCCCTTGCCGCGGTTCTCCGGCAGCCGCACCACCTCGGCGCCGGCGGCGCGGACCGCCGCGAACAGCGCGTTCCACCGCGGCCCGCTCCCGTCGTCGACGACGAGCACCGGGAAGG
>MKVN01000019.1 GCA_001898855.1 Micrococcales bacterium 73-13 | reverse complement strand
GGCCGCGAGATCAGCTACCCTCACGGAAGCGGCATAACCGAAATGACACCGTGTCCACGATCCGGGGTCAAGGCCCCCAAACCGACGACGACCTCCACCCGCGAGAAGTAGCTTCTGCCGAATATGGGTCCCTCGGGCTAAATGATGCTCGCCAGGACATTCAGGCGGAGCTGAGCGAGCACGGCGACCACTAGGTATGCGGCGACCGTCACGAGCGTCATCCACGGCCACAACAACGCACCGACTCGTCTTGCCCTGCGACCAAAGACGCCCTCACGCAGGTTCCGAGCCGTCACGAAGAAGAACAGCGGGAGCGTCGTCAGCCACACAACCAGACACCAGGGACAGAGCGTGCCGAGCACATAGATGCTCTGCCCAATCAGCCACACCACGAACGCAAACGCCCCCGCGACACCGAAATTGAACAGTACCCAGAACCAGCGGGCAAAGTGAGGTACCGCCCACAGTGCGACTCCAATGCACAACACGAGCGCGAATCCGACCAACCCGAGGAACGGATTGGGAACTCCGAAGGCGGCCCCTTGAGCGCTGTCGAGGTTCGCGGAGCATTGCACCAGCACTGAAAAGTCACAACTGAGGTCCGTGTCGGGTTTCGCCAGCTTTTCGATCTTCTCGACGGACAGTGCCATCGATGCCGTCACCCCGATGATGCCACTCAGCATGAGGAACAAGCCGAAGAAGGATTCACGACGCCCGAACTGTGACAACTTTCACCCATCGCGATATGGAAGGAACGGTTTTGGCAATCATACAGCGAAGCGTGTATGTTCATTGGGTGCTGACTATAACCGATCGATTGGACGTGATGAACCGGCTCGGCCGAGCAATGGCCGACCCGACACGTTCACGCATTCTCATGACCCTGCTTGACGGCCCGATCTATCCTGCGGCACTGGCCCGCGATCTGGATCTCAGTCCGTCCAACGTTTCTAACCACCTGACCTGCCTTCGCGACTGCGGCATCGTCGTGGCCGAACCTCAGGGCCGCCGAACGCGGTACGAGGTCGCAGACCCCCGTCTCACCCGTGCGCTTACCGCTCTGCTGGATACGACCTTGGCTGTGGATCACGAAGCGACCTGCATCGACCCTTCCTGCGCTGTTTCGGAATGCACGGCGGAGGTGCACATATGATCCTGCTCTCGATCCTGCAAGCGATCGGCCTGTTCCTTGCCACGAATATCGACGACATCATCGTGCTCTCACTGTTCTTCGCCCGGGGTGCAGGGCAGCGAGGCACGACGGTTCGGATCCTAGTTGGACAGTATCTGGGGTTCGCAGGTATTCTCGGCGCTGCCGTACTCGTAGCCCTCGGCGCCGGAGCGTTCCTGCCTCCTGAGGTCATCCCATACTTCGGCCTGATCCCCTTGGGATTGGGGCTATGGGCGGCCTGGCAGGCGTGGCGTCGGCGGCATGACGATGACGACGATGATGAGGGCAAGATTGAAGGCAGGAAGGTCGCTGTCTGGGCCGTGGCAGGAGTCACCTTCGCCAACGGCGGGGACAACATCGGTGTTTACGTTCCAGTTTTCCTCAGTGTGGGGCCTGCCGCCGTGGTCGCATACTGTGTTGTGTTCCTCGCTCTCGTTGCGGTCCTGGTGTTCGTGGCCAAATTCATCGCCACCAGACGTCGGATCGCGGAAATCCTGGAACGCTGGGAGCACATCCTGTTCCCAATCGTTCTCATCGGCCTGGGCATCTTCATCCTGATCAGCGGCGGGGCATTCGGGCTCTGACGCATGAAGAAGACAAAGCGAACTGGGGTCTCCAAAGCCAGGTTGCGCCTCGGTTTCAGGGGTTCGTGCTCATCCCCGCGAGACCTGGTCACGCGGGGATGAGCACGAACCCGTCTTCTGGTTGTGCCGGGAAACGCCGCAAGTCGACCCGAAAGTCCTGGCCTGGGACTGTGTACTCCGCAGCGGCCAACCGTCCCGCAGCGGAAGCGAGGAGGTCCACCGTCGCCGGTTCACCCGGGCAGCGGTGGCCGTCCTCGTAGAATCCACCGCCTGCGCGTTCCGAAATTGCCCAGATGGTCGAGTTGCAGAGATTCCTTCTGAAGTCAAGAACCGTTCCACCGTGGCACGCAGCGCAGTTGCGGCCAGACCAGGATCAGCGAAAAGCACGCGAGAAGCGCGCAGCACACCCTCTCTTACTTCGTCGGGTGCCTATCTCGGGATCGGCATTATCAGCATCGGCGGATGCAGGTGCGTCACATGTCGGCGACGCTCCAATCTGACGCATAAACGGCGGGCGAAAACGAGGCCACCCAGAGCAGATTGGGTGGGTGATCTCGGTGGAAGATTGGGCGTTGATCAGGCGGCTTGTCGCGGACGGGGTTCCGCGTCGGCAGGTCGCGAGGCAGCTCCGTATCGGTAGGTCCACGGTCGATAGAGCGTTGGCGTCCGAGCGGCCGCCGAAGTATGAGCGGCCGCCGGTGGAGACGTCGTTCACGCCGTTCGAGGCGCGGGTGCGGGCGTTGCTCGTGGAGCATCCGTCTATGCCGGCGACGGTGATCGCGGAGCGCGTCGAGTGGTGCGGGTCGATCACGTGGTTCCGGGAGAACGTGAAGCGGCTGCGGCCGGAGCATCGGCCCGTGGATCCGGCGGATCGGCTGTCGTGGGCGGCGGGTGATGCGGCGCAGTGCGATCTGTGGTTCCCACCCAGGAGGATTCCGCTCGAGGACGGCACGACGGCGCTGTTGCCGGTGTTGGTGATCGTCGCGGCGCACTCGAGGTTCGTGACGGCGCGGATGCTCCCGACCAGGAAGACGGAGGATCTGCTGTTGGGGTCGTGGGAGCTGATTCAGCAGCTCGGCGCGGTCCCGCGGCGGCTGATCTGGGACAACGAGTCCGGCATCGGCCAGCGCGGCCGCCTCGCGCAGGGGGTTGCCGCGTTCGCGGGGACTCTCGCGACGAAGGTCGTGCAGCTGAAGCCGTTCGACCCGGAGTCTAAGGGGATCGTGGAGCGCCGCAACGGCTGGTTCGAGACCTCGTCCATGCCCGGGAGGACGTTCACCTCGTCGGCGGACTTCAACGCCCAGCTGCAGGGCTGGCTGGATAAAGCGAACGCCAGGGTGGTGCGGACGATCAAAGCTCGCCCGGTCGATCTGATCGTCCACGACCGTTCACGGATGCTGCCGCTGCCGCCGATCCCGTTGCAGCTCGGCTGGCGAGAACGAGTGAGGCTCGGGCGGGACTACTACGTCCGCCTCGACGCGAGCGATTACTCCGTCGACCCGGCGGCGATAGGCCGGTTCGTTGACATCGCCGCCGATCTCGACCGTGTTCGGGTGCGCTTGGATGGGCGGCTCGTCGCCGATCACGCCCGGGTCTGGGCGCGCGGTTCCACGATCACCGACCCGGCGCATCTGGAGGCGGCGAAACGGTTGCGGCAGCAGTTCCAGACACCACGACCCGCACCGGTTGATGACCTGGCGCGATCTCGCGGACTACGACCGGGCGTTCGGGATCGAAGGAGTCGCCTGATGGTCACCAAGCAGACCGACGCCGCGAAGCAGATCACCTATCTCGCCGGCGCGCTGAAAGCACCCCGGATCACCGAGGCCGCCACCCGCATGGCTGACCAGGCGAGGGATGCGGGCTGGTCGTTCGAGGACTACCTCGCCGCCGTCCTCGAACGCGAAGTGAGCGCCCGCAACGCTTCCGGCGCGGAGCTGCGGATCAAGGCCGCGGGGTTCCCCGCCCGGAAAACGCTCGAGGACTTCGACTGGGACGCGCAACCCACCATCCGGCAGCAGATCGCCGCACTCGCCTCGGGAGGGTTCCTCCTCGAGGCGCAGAACGTGGTCCTGCTCGGCCCGCCCGGGACCGGGAAGACGCACCTCGCGACCGCGCTCGGGATCGTCGCCGCCCGCCACGGGCACCGGGTGCTGTTCGCGACCGCGACGGACTGGGTCACCCGCCTCACCGATGCGCACCGGCAAGGAAACCTCCCCCGCGAGCTCGCGAGGTTGCGGCGTTACGGGCTGATCATCGTCGACGAAGTCGGCTACCTCCCGTTCGAGCAAGACGCCGCGAACCTGTTCTTCCAGCTCGTGTCCTCACGCTACGAGCACGCGTCGCTGATCCTCACCTCGAACCTGCCGTTCTCCGGCTGGGGAGGCGTCTTCGGCGACCAAGCCGTCGCCGCCGCGATGATCGACCGGATCGTTCACCACGCCGATGTCCTCACCCTCAAAGGCGCCAGCTACAGGCTCCGCGGGCGGGGCATCGACAGCCTCCCCAGCATCAGAACGCAGGATCCGGCAGACTAAGCAAACGACAACGAGGTGGCCCCATTTTCGCCCGTCGCATTGGCCTCATTTTCGACCGTCGTCGACATCACAGTGTAGTACGAGGAATAGGCGATGCCTTGGTACTCGAAATCATCGCGGTTCGACCTGTGGGAGTAGTCCACGCGATAGTCGCCGTGCCGTGCACAGCCTGTCGACACTCGGGATTCTCGCACTGACCGCGGACGACAAACGTGCCGGAAATCCACTCCGGCTCGAACGCAGGGTGGTTGCGCGCGGAAGCTGAATCGTGTCCTTCATCCTCGGTGGGCGCTGAGAATCCGATGTATCCGGTCTGGCACTTGGGGCACGCAGGCCGCGGCCACGGCTGTCCGTCCTCAATCGGGCGAGCGAGCTCGGAAAGTGCGGGGTCCACAGCCATGCTTCCAGCGTAAGCGGGACGCTATGCGGACAGGCGTAGAATGGGAATCGATCGCGGGCGACGGCTCTAGCCTTTGCCGGTCATGCGGGCGGTGGTGTCGAACGCGGCGAGCTCGGCGGGGTGGAGTTGGTGCTGCACGACGAAGGCCCGGTCCTTGATCCGCCAGAGCCCTTGCCCGGTGCCGAGTCCGGGCAGCAGGCGGCGTTCGGTGCCGGTCAGCCCGAGCGCGACGGCGGTGGGGCCGAGCTGATCGGTCTCCTGCCGGTAGACGATCTTCGTCTCCGCGTTTGCCAGCAGGCTGTTCGCCAGCGCCCGGTTCGCCGATCCGGCATCGCCGACGTTCTCCAAGTCGGTGAGCTTGTGGAACACCAAGAGATTGGCCAGCCCGTAGTGCCGGGCGAGACGCCAGTGGGCGTCCATCCTGCGCAGGAGCGCCGGGTGGGACATGAGCCTCCATGCCTCGTCGTAGACGACCCATCTGCGGCCCCCGTTGGGGTCGAGCAGGGCGGCTTCCATCCATGCCGACGAGCAGGTCATCAGCACCGAAATCAACGTGCTGTTCTCGGTGACGCGCGAAAGATCGAGGCTGACCATCGGCAGCGACGGGTCGAACCTGACGGTGCTCGGCCCGTCGAACAGGCCGGCCAGGTCCCCGGCCACCAGGCGGCGCAGCGCGTGGCCGACCTGGCGGCCGTCCTCGGTGAGCCGGCCGTCCGGGTCGTCGGCAGGGTCGGGGCGCAGCAGCCGGTCGACCACCATCGGCAGGATCGGCACGTCCGCGTCGCGGACCGCGCCGGCCAGGGCGGTGTCGATCGCGGTGTGCTCCAACGGCGCCAACCGCCGATCCAGCACCGTCTCCGTCAAGGCTCCGAGCAGATCGCGGCGTCGCGCGGCGAGGGTGGTGGCCCACTCCTGGTCGGACAGGCCGCCGGGCCGGTAGCCCTCATCCAAGGGGTTGAGCCTGTTGCCCATCCCGTGCCCGAGGATGATCGCTTTCCCGCCGACTGCTTCGGCGACGCCGGAGTGCTCGCCTTTGGGGTCGCCGGGGACATAGACGCGGTACCCGAAGGGCAGACTGCGGGTGTAGAGGCTCTTGGCGAGCGACGATTTCCCGGAGCCGACGATCCCCGCCAAGATCAGGTTCGGCGCGGTGATGATGCCCCTGCGGTACAACTCCCACGGGTCGTACACGAAC
Source organism: Micrococcales bacterium 73-13 (assembly GCA_001898855.1). GTDB lineage: Bacteria > Actinomycetota > Actinomycetes > Actinomycetales > Microbacteriaceae > 73-13. The sequence continues at coordinate 3,247 of MKVN01000019.1, read as the reverse complement.
GAGGAGCCGCTGTAGAGGTCTTGGCCGATGAAGATTCCCGCGGCTCCGAGCCCGGCTTCGGCCAGGAACGGGTACTGCCCGGCGAGCACGGCGCTGGTGTCCTGATGCCGGGCCACCCGGAAGCGGCCCGGTGTCCTCAGCGCGGCCGGGCCGGGCTCGCCGGCGGCGGGCAGGTAGACCGTGGCACGGCGTTCAGCCCGTTCGGCGGCGGCCTTGGCCTGGGCCGCTTCCTTCTCGACGTGACGCTGCTCGGCGACGAGGCGGGCGGCGGCTTGCCGCCGCTGCTTGCGCAGCCGGCGCCGCTCCGAGGCAGTGACGAGGACAGCGGTGTGCAGCTTCTCGCCCCGGCTCACAACGACCGCCCCCGCGTCCCGGAGACCCAACCGCCGGCGGGACGGTCGAACCATGACGAGTCCGGCGCCGGGCGAGGCTGCTGTGGCATGTCCGGCTTGGGCTGCGGCGGGCCCTCGATGCCGAGCGGTGCCAGCGCGTCCGCGTTCTGGCGAGCGGCCTCCGCGACCCATCCGGGAAACAGGCACTCATGCTCGGGCCTGCTGCCGGGGTTGTCGATGGCGTACTGGCGGGCGTCGCCGGCCGCTGCCAGGAAGGCGGCGAGGTCGCGCATCGCGCGGTCCGGGGCGACCGGCGCTCCGGCGCCGGTGAACAGGTCCCGGCCGACGAGCGTCTGCCCGGTCGCGGTGTCCTCGATGCGGTAGGCATATCGCTGGTGCTCGCCCAGCGGCGAGTCCGGCCAGACGGTCAAGGTGAGCGTCCCGACGTGCCGGGACATCGAAGCGGTGGGGTCTGCGCTGTTCATGGCGGGCAGGTGCGCGCCGGCACGTCTCCGTGGTGGCTATGTCAGAGCGACAGCCCGCGGGCCTGCTTGACGGCGGCGACGCCGGGATGCTCGAACCAGCCCCCGTCACGGACGGCGCTACGCCGCCCGGCCGTCTCTCGCTCACGGCCTGTCGTCGGGCGGCGGGCCGGGACGTGCGCCCCTGCTTCTTTGTCGATGGCGTCCTCGGCACGGATCAGGTGCCGCCGGTACAGGGCGACGTGCCCGGCCATCGCGTTGTAGGTCATCGCGTAGTCGCCGGTCTCGGCCTGCCGGTCACCGGGATAGACCGGGGCGGTGTCGTGAACGTCGCCGTTCTCCAAGGCGGCGTTCGTGGTCTCCTCGCCGTAGTCCCACGCCGACAGATGCTCGATCCCCGCCTCGACCCCGTGGGCGTCGATGAGGTCGATCACCCGGTCGGTTTCCTCGCCTTGGAGGAACACGACGCCAACCCACCGCTCCACCATCCGGTCCTGCGGGTTCCACACGATCCGGCCCGAGTGGGTCATGGCCGCGCTCAGGCGGTCGTCGGCCTGGTCGATGAGCGTGCCGGCCTGGTGCAGCTCATCCGCTGCGGCCAGCGCCTCGGCCGCACCGCCGCTGTACTCGCGGGACTCGTCGGTGACGTGATGCTGCCGGCTCAGATGGGCGGCGAGCTGGTCGAGCACCTGCCGCAGCGATCGCAGCCCGCCCAACAGCTCACCGATCACCACGTAGGTCTCGGACGGGTCCTCGAAGCTACGGCTGGCGTGAGCCAGACCGCGCAACGCCTCGTAGGCATCGCTGGCATCGCTGGTCGGGTTCGTGTATGTCGGCATCACGGGCCTCCTTCAACGAGGGTGGGATGCCTGCCAGGTGAGCGCGCCGGTCACACCGTGCGGCACAGCGGCAGCGCGGCCGCCGTGAACGCGACGGCTTGCTGGCCGACGAGCCTTCGGGTCTCGCAGGAGGCTTGGATCGAGGCTTGTTCGATCGCGGCGACTGCGGCTTCCAGCTCGTCGACGCTGGGGGCGGAGACGGAGATGAGCCCGGAGACCCGTAGAATCCCGTGGCCGGCGGTCAGGTCGGCTTCCTGCTGGAGAACGTCTTGGTATTCGGCGGTCTGCGCGGCGTCCTCGATCTGCCCGATTCGGGCGCGCTGGGCCGCATCGGAGATGTGTTCGACCTTCTTCTTGCGGATGTCGCGGGCCGCCTGGTCCGAGCGCATCGGGGTGTAGATCAGCGACACAGCCCGTTGGATGCCGGTGGAGAGCAGCACCGGCGCGAGGAACCCCGGATAGACGAGGCTGCGGGGCCACTCCGAGACCCACAGCACGGTGTGCCAGGCGGAGTCGGTGCGCAGGTTGCCCCAGGTCTCGGTGACCGCGACCGGGCCGGCGGCGGCGAGCTCCTGCCCGAGCCGCCCGTGGCGCTCCAAGGTGGCGGCCACGGCCGGGTCATACGCCGAGCGGAGGATGACCGCGACCTGACCGGGGCCGAGCCACCCCGAAGGGGTCAAGTCCGCCGAACGCAGCGCGGCGACCAGCGTCGCCATCTCCTGCCGGAGCACCGCGGCGGCGCCGCGGATGCCGCCGCCGGCGGTCCTGATCTGCCGGGAGGCGACCTTCATGTCCAGGGAGAGGCTGACCGTGGTGGCGTGCCGTTCCCCGGCGGGGCCGGCCCGCTCGATCAGTTCGCGGTAGGTGGTCGCGGCCCAGGAGCCGTCGTCGGTGCCGTGCTCGGCCCACCACTCGGCCAGCCCGCTACCGGAGTCGGGCAGGGTTCGTTCGAGCACTTGCAGGGTCGCGATCCGCCCGGACCGGCAGACCGTGGCGAGCACTCGCCCCCAGGAGGTGACGCGGCGCTCTTGCTCGCCGGGGTCGAGCAGGATGAATGCCGGATGGGTCACTTCCGTCACGACCGTCAAGGTTGCCTGGCGGGGGTCGTGGATCATGCACGCCCCGGTCTCGGGGTCCAGGTGCTCCCGAAGCCGGGCCATGTCACCGGGCAGCGCGAGACTTCCGGCAGGGCGGGGCTTGACGATCCGCCGCCGGTAGAGCAGTTGCCCGCCGGTGGAGCGCCACAGCCACCAGAGCGCGACAGGGAGCCATTCGACCATCGGCCTCCCAGCGATGGGCACCCAGGTCAGCACGACCGCGAGCAGCCAGACCGGGGCGGTGTAGACCAGCAGCATCCCGGCGCCGCCGTAGAACGCGGCCAGCAGCGCCAGGCCGCCGATGCCGAGGGTGATGAGCTGCGCGACCGAGAGGCCGAGCAGCACCCCTCGGCGGGTGAGTCGGCTGAACTTCATCGGCGTCAGCTCGCTACCGGGTGTCTTCTGGTCCGTGGTGGGCATGGGTGGTCACTCCTTGCCCCACGGCGATGCCGTGGGGTTGGACGGCTCCGTGGGCGTCCTCGGCTGCGGCGTGGACG
>MKVN01000018.1 GCA_001898855.1 Micrococcales bacterium 73-13 | reverse complement strand
CCCGCGCGGTGCGCCAGCTCAATTCCGCGAACGACGAAGGCGCCGTAGAGGTCCTGCTTGACTTCCGGGTACTCGTCCTTCATGAACTGTGAAAGCAAGGCGTTCATCTGCTTGCTGCCCATGTACGGCGGGTTCGCGACGACCACCGCGTACCGCTGCGACAGCTGCTCCGCCTGTGCGAGCACGGTGCTGACCATCTGGCCAAGGTAGGTGTGACGGGCCTCCGGCACCTCGGCCACCGGCTTTAGCAACGGGAGGATCGTCTCGTTCGGCTGGATCAGGGAGCCGAAGGTGTCGGCGTGCTCGAAGGTGGTCCAGAACTCATCGAAGTCGGCACGCGCCACCGAGATGCCCTTGGCGAGCGACCACAGATAGTCGAGATCCCCCTGGTCGAAGTGGACGTTCTCCAGAACAAGGATGTGCGGCTGTACCGGGTTCTTCAGGAAGAGCTTGCGGCGCGCAGCGGCCTTCATCGTGAGCGCGAATGCGGCCAGGGAACCCGCACGAGGGTCGATCTCGATGCCGTGGAGATTGTGCTCGATGATCAGGCCGGGAATCTCGGATGGCGCGTATCCCTGCTCCTCGTAGATGGCGTAGAGCAGGTCGAAGGCATAGGTGAGCATGTGGCCGGAGCCGACGGCCGGGTCGACCAGCTTGAGGTCTTCGGGCCGGTCGATCTTGAGGAAGTCCGTCTCCTCGTCGACTGGCGCGATGTAGTAGTCCATCTGGCCGGCGAGCCTCGACTCCGGGTGGTTCAGTAGCCAGAGCCGTCCGAGCGAGTTCTCGACGAGGTATCGGACGATCCAGTGCGGGGTGAAGAGCTGCGTGGCGGCCGGGATCTCCGCAGCGCCGGCCTTCTTGTTCTTCTTGAACCCGGCGAAGACCTCATCCTTCCGCTCCGAGATGTAGAACTGGTACAGCCAGCCGATCACTTCGACTTCCTGGCATGCCTCCTCGGTGAGCGCCCGCACGGCCTGGTCTCGCACCGAATCCTCCGCCAGCAGCGCAGCGGGGATGAGCAGCTCGGTGTAGTCGCCCTCGCGCTCGAACATGAACGGCATCGCCTTGTTCCAGTGGCGGCAGTACGCCTCGAGGAGCAGACCGTATGCCTCGCCCTGCGGGTCGGCGCTGTGCAGCGTGCCGCTCAGCAGCGCGACGATCCGCTCACGGGTCCGCTCGGGCACGATGGCGTGGTCGAATGTGCCGGCCTTGACCTCCGCCAGCACCTCGGGCTGCCCGGTCGTCTTGCCGACCCCAGGTGAGACCACGGCCGAGGGAGTGTAGCCGTTCGCATCCATGAACCGGAGCGCGATGATGCGGTTGAACCAGGTGTAGGCGACGCGCTCGACGACGGCCTCACGGCCGTCCTGGGCGATGGCCGTCTCCAGCGCCTGAACCGCCGCCGCCGACTCGACGCGCGCGAGCGAGTTCGATGCGAGCACGACGTCGATCCGACCGCCCACCTCCTTGCGGAGATCGGCGCGCGCACGGGTTGCGAAGTTCTTGAGTGCAGCGGTGTCCATCAGCGGGTGACTCGCTTTCCCTCGGCGACGGCAGCGTGGAGCGCTGCGCGCAGCTCATCGACGTACTCATCCACGTCGGCATCCGACGCCAGCACGAATTTGCCGCCGACGTTGATCTTCGAGATGTGAACGGTGGGCTTCGCCGGAGGTGCCGGGGGCCCGTCATCGGTCCCGACCGGTTCGGTGCCGGGCTCCGGAGACGCCGCACCGCCAACAGTCACCGGCCTGGCGGAGGCCAGCTCGGCGATCAGTGAGGGGAAGGTCACGGTCTGGAAGTTCGTGGCCCCGAGCTGGAGCTTCGCGATACGCTGCTCGGCCCAGATCCCCTGGATCACCGCGTCGACGCGGTCCAGCGCTCGCGCCTGCGCCACCTCGGGCGCCTCGAGGAACTCGGCGGTCTGCTGGAGCTGAATCCGGCGCTGCTCGATGGAGTCAGCCGACTTGACCTGCTCGTCCTTGACCACGGAGTCGATCTGCTCGCGCAGGCTGTCGGCGGCGCTCTGGAGCTGGGTGATCTTGTTGCTGCGGAACACGTTCAGGTCGCCCAGCCGTGCACGCAGATCGTCAGCAGCGCCCTTCGGAAGGAAGGTGAGGTTGTCGTCGGCGTCGGCAAGGAACTTAGCGACCTTGTCATAGATCGTGCGCTGCTGTCCGCTCAGGAAGGCGAGGATCGGGTCGAGCACGTCGTCCTTGGTCTCCCGAAGCTCGTCCTCCTGGTCGAAGTCGGTGAGATACCACTCATCCGCCTTGCCGACGACGCTCTCAAGCAGAGCGATCGCAGGGTCGAGCGTCGCCATGAACGGGTACGGATACGCGGCCCGTGCCTCACGTAGCTTCTCGACCTGCGTCTTCAGCTTGTCGGCGCCGAAACGCGCGAGCTCGAGCGGGGCGGCCGGAGTCGCCGCCTCGTCGAAGAAGTCCTGCACGAACTTACGGAAGGCGGTGACCTTCGCATCGTCGAAGGTCTTCTGGATACCCACCTTGAGGTTCGTGAGCTGCTGCGAGTTCTTCAGGAGCCCGGGCACCTCGCTGCGCTTCAGGAGGTTGCCGTTGTGCTCGATCGTGATCTGCGAGTCGCCGAACAGGTAGGCGATGACCGCGAGGATGGAGGTCCGGTCCCAGCCGTAGGGCTTTCCCTCGAACTGGTCGACGATCGTCTTCACGGTGACCGATTGGCCGGTCTTCACCTTCATCGAGACGCCGACGTTGTAGACGTCCTTCGCCGCCTCGGTGAGCGTCGAGTCCACGGTCACGAGGCCCTGGTCGGCTGGCTGGACGAACTTCGTGATGTCCGACTCGGTGAAGATCTTCCCGCCGAGCGTGTTGAGCTGCGGGAACGCCTTGGCGATGAGCGCCGCGAGACCGTCGAAGACGTGCTGGTCGGCTGCCTCGCTCTTCGAGGTCACATCCGCGGCATACACGATCAACGTCGCTTTGCCGACAGCAGTCTTGAACCGTTCGACGAGCTCCCGCTTGCGGTCGAAGTTCTGCTGGGACTTCGCCGCGAGGATTCGCTGCTGCACCGGGGTCGACGATGCGTTCGCGGCCTGCTTGACGTACTTCTCCGTCTTGAGGAGGAGACGCAGGTCCGCGAAGAGTCCGGCGTCTGCGTCAGGCAGCACGACCCGCACCTCGTCGAGCCCCGTACTGTGTGCCCGGATGGTCGTCAGGTCGTGGGCATACTCCGGCGTCAGGAAGTGGACCGTGAGCAACTGCTGCGGACCGTGCGTGCTCTCGTCGATCTTGTAGCCGAAGGCGTAGTTCTGGCCGGACTTGTAGGTGAACTTGTTCGACTTTACGACGTCCTGCGACAGCAGGTCGAAAAGGCGCCTCCCTATCTCGGAGGAATCGAGGTCGGCCTGCTTGATCTTCGCCTCGATCTCCTGCTCCTCGTTCGTCAGGTACTCGTAGACGTCGCCGTTGCGCTGGATGTAGGTCTGAGCTTCGAGCAGTGCGAGCGCATCCTTGACGTTCTTGTTGAGCGCGCTTGGGTCGAGCCCGAAGCGGTCGTACACGAGCACCGCGAGGTTCCGCGCCGTGGCCTTGAAGTCCTTGACGTACTTCACGAGGAAGAGGGCTTTCAGCAGGCGGACCGCGAGCTTCGTGACGTCCGAGTCCTGGTCGGGAAGCCTGTCCTCCGCGATGTCGATCGCCCGCTTGGCGAGCGACTGGACCGTGTCGCGGATTCCAGAGAAGAGACGGTCGAAGGATGCCAGCTCGCCGATCTCGGCACCGACCATCTCCTTCGCGACCTGCTGCACGACGCCGAGCATCGATCGCTCGCCGACGGCCTGGTGCCTCCCAGTGAAGGCGTTGTTCTCGGAGAGTCCGACGAGGGCGCTCTGGAAGAGAGGGAACTGGTAGTTCACGAACGGGTAGGTCTCGACGAACCGATCCTCGGACGAGTAGTTCGGGTAGGTCCTGCCCCCGACGAAGTCGAAGATCGTCTTGAAGTGGCCGGACTGGCTCGAATAGACAGCAGCGAGCCCAGCCGAGCCGGCAGCGTTCTTTTCGAGGAGCCGCTTCCGAATCACCTCCTCGACATCGGCGCTTGTCAGCGCCACCTTCGTCGCGAAGCGGGCCTGGATCTTCGAGAAGTCCATCGCCAGGGTCTTCGTCGGGTCGCCAATGACCTTGTCCATCGCCTCCTGGCTCGTGACCAAGATCCACGAGCGGCCCTTTGCCTTCGAGTTCAGCGACTCGGCGATCGTCTGGAGGTTCAGCATGAGCTTGGTGTCGCCACCGATGAACTGCCCGACCTCATCGACGAAGAAGTTCAGGCGGCTGCCCGAAGGCTGCTTGTCGAGCCAGGCAACGACTTCCTCGGCGAACTCCTCGACCGAGACCGAGTACGAGTCGCGGTACTTCTCCAGGATGTTCTCCGGGCTCGCGCCGGTGGCGTTCGTCACCTGGGCGAACGCCTTGGCGACGTTCGCCTCCTCCAACACGTCGAGGTCCCGTCCGTCCTCCCACGGAATGCCTGCGATCTCCTGATAGGTGGCCCGGAACTGCTGAAGCAGGCCCTTCGTGTCCAGGTCGCGCTCGAATCGAGCGACGTGGGGCTGGAGTCCGTAGTAGCCGCGGGCGATGTTGAAGACCTTGACGAATACCTTCAGGATGGCGTCCGTCTTGTCGCTGCCGGCGACGTCTGCGAGCTGATCGATGTTGAAGAGGATGCTCTTGGCCGGGATCGATGCCGCCTTCTTCAGAGAACCCTTGAGCAGGTGATCCTCGGTCTTCTCCGCGAAACTCGCGGTGACCTGGTCACGGCGGAACTCCTGCCCGTCCACATCGCCGAGCAGGTGCGCGAGCATCTTTAGCAAGTGCGACTTGCCGGAGCCGAAGAAGCCGGAGATCCAGACACCGTTGTCCGTCGTGGAGCTCGTGTACGCCTCGAGAAGCTGGCTGAGGGCCTTCTCCGTTTCGTTCGTGAGGACGTACTCCTCCACCTCGACCTGCAAGTGGGTCGTGTCATCGGCCTTGATCACTCCGTCGATTGGTCGAGTGATGTCCTTCTCGAAGATCTCGTTGAGCTTCATGGGTCAGGCCTCCCAGTGCCGGATATCGAACGCCCGGTAGTAGTTGTCGTCTTTGAGTCGCCCGAAGAGCACGAGCGACGAGCCGGAGCTGGTCGACTGCTTGTACTCGCCGGGGAAGAACATGAGCATCGGCTTACCGCCAGCGATGGTCTGCAGGTTGTTCAGCACGTTGTGCGAACGGATGTAAGGGAAGACCTCGCCGATTCCGGTGAGGAACAGCACGTCGTAGGGCGTGGCGGCGATCTTGGCCTGGATCGCCGGTCCGAGCTTGGTGGCCGGATCGAGCATGTTCTGCAGCGGCTTGATGAAGGCGTCCTTGCTCTGCTCCACCTCGAGCTTCAGGAGACGATCCCACACGCCACGCTCCTGGAGCATCTCGACTGTGAGGTCGTAGAGGTTGATCTCCAGCACGTTCACGCCTTGCTGGGAGAGCTTGTTCTTCACCCGCTTCTTGGCCGCGGCGACCGCGAGCCCGTCCTCGGGGTCGTAAGGGTAGATGAAGAAGGGAACCTCGTTGCCGATCCCCTCCATCTGGAGGAATCGCTTGCTCGCGAGCACTTCGGCGAGGCGCTTCTCCTGGCCGGCGAGGTCCTTCGGGGCGCTCATGCGGACTCCCTCGTCGGGAAGAAGCGGATGTCGCTCGGGACGCGCCTCGCGAGTTCGTCCTGCACACGACCAGACAGCAGGGTCGGAATAATCGCGCCCTCCTCCGTGAGGAAATCGGCCTCCCTCATCATCAGGAAGAGGCTCGTGCGAAGCTTCGTCATCGTCGAAGTCTCCAACTGGTTGAGCTCGTCATGCCACATCGCCTTACCGCGCACGAATGCCTCGAAGTGCTCCGGCAGCACATCGGTCGCGAGCAGCAAGAAGCGCTCGCGAAGTACCTCTTCCGCAAACTCCGCGACCAGCTCGTACCTGCGGCAGGTGGCCGCCCACATCAACTGGGCGCGCTCGTTCGCCGTTGCGTCGGTGAGGATCTCGAGCTCGGCATCGCTCAGCTCACCGAGCCGCTGCACGAGCTCCCTGCCCCAACGCCGCGCACTTGACGCGGTCCTCGCCTGGAGTAGGTTGTCTGCGTCAAGCGCAGCGCGGACTGCCACCCAGTCGCGGAGCTCCAGGTAAAGACGCGCAGCGATCGGCGCCCCCTGAAGGTAGAGGCCGCCCACGCCGAACGAGAGCTTGTAGCGCTCGGGCTCACGGACCGCGTTCATGGGGCACCTCCTCTGGAACTGGTGGACGGAAAAGGAAAGTCGACTACTCTACGGGCCGCCACCGACACTGGCCGCCCGAAGACCGGATCAGGGCGATTCGGTGGTCGCCGCACCCCCATTCCGCACCCAGTCATCGACCTCGCTGACTTGGAAGCGCCACACACGGCCCACCTTGTGCGCGGGGAGCGCCTTCTCGGCGATCCAGACGTACACGGTGTCTTTCGTGACAGCGAGGTGCTCGGCGATCTCGTCTGCGGACAGCCACGGCTCCGGAGCCATCTTCGACCTCCGTCCAGGTAGAGTCGGGTTTGACCGGGTTCTTCCCAGCGTAGCGGCGTCGAGTCTCTGCGAAGTCCTCGAAGTCAGCTTCACGGCGCCCGTGAGGCCGTCGCCGCTCGGGCGCACACTCGGCATCAGTAGGCGGAATCCCACTTGCCGTTCGAACCGGCCACCACCCTCGGGTGGCTACCTTCAGGACCGACCCGCCGAACCCGACTGGTCATCGGATCTCTCGAATCATTCGGCGAAAGGTCCGCCCTGTTCACCTTTGCCATGCGAGCGGCGTCAGGCTACACTGCCATTTCCCGTTGGTATCCGTCCAATCTCGCCATCGCCTGGCTCCGCACCTGCAGGGGCCTCAAATGGGCATGGCCGGTGATGCTCGTCGTTACCCCCGGGCTACCTCACGATCTCCTACTGGCTCGCCACCTTTGTCTACGACGAGGCACCGGGATGGGTCGCGGTCTTTGCCTGCGTCGCGTTCAAGCGCGGTGAAGTTCGCCGTGTTCGCCCCGATCTCCCTGCTGCACCTTGCGCGGGCGAAGTGGGCGGAGCGGCGCTCTACCGTGTCAGCCTGAGGAACTCCTTGCGGGCGGCGTCCGAGTCCGGGTGCTCGAAGAGTCGCCCGCCGAGCGGCACATCCGCATTCCGGCGGGTCGGCCGCGCCTTCCAAGCGTCGGTCATGGCTCGACCTGCCTCCCTCCGGGCCGCGGCGACGAGGACCTGGAACTGGGTGTGGACCTTCGCCGGGGCGACCGTGGAAAGCAGCCCATCGAAATATTCGAGACGCGACTGGATGTCGCTGACCGCAGCGACGAGCGCGAATCGCTCCTCGGTGTTCCCCGAGCTGCGTCGGATTCGGTAGGGGGCCTCAAGATAGTCGTGAACGGCCTGGAGCGCCCCGGCGTAAGCCTCGCCCCGGCGCGCGTTCCGACGGACTATGCGGTCGACCCAGAACCCGATGAGCACGCCCGCCACCGCCACGGCGCCAGCGATGAGCGTCGCGGTGCCCTCCCAGTGGTCGGCATCGAAGAGGGTCGTGAACCAATTCATGCTGCTTTCCTCTTGTCATCCGGGAACCCGTGCGGCGCCTCCGGTGCGATCCACTCGCCGGTCTGGCGATGCCAGTCCTCGAAGAAGACGTGATCCGCCGCGAGTGAGACGAGCGAGCGCAGTCCCTTGTCCGGCGTCCACCGCCGCTGCTCCAGGTCGAGCGGGTAGTACAGGCAGAGCGAGCCGTCTGCGTATCGATGCGGCGACTCGTCGTAGCGGTCCGCGTAGACCGCGGGGAAGTTGCGCCCGTCGGCGAACTGCCGGCCGCCGAAGTTCCGGTACCGCTCGAACACGACCGTGACCTCGATCGGCTTGGTCCGCGCCTGGACGTCGACATCGGAGATCCGGTACAGCCGATAGGGCTCGCCGACGATGGTCGACGGGAGCGAGCCGAGCGGGACGACTCTGCCGCAGCCCATTCGGACCGCAGCAGGGTCGCCCACGACGCCGGGGATCTCCGCGACAGACACCCTCAGCCGGCTCCCGAAGTCCCGGTACGCCCGAGCATCGAAGGCGCCGACCCACCGGGGGTCGCTGCCGTACCAGGCGGGCGCGGTCATCAGCAGCTCCAGGATCGGGTGTTGATCCGCTCGCCGAGTGAGGTCGTCGACGCCGACGTGGCCGCCGACGCCGGAGCGCCGAAGTTCATCGACTTGATCCGCTGCGCTTCCATCGCTCGCACGTCGTCCTGGTTGGGGCGCGGCATGACCTCCTCGTCGCGGAAGAACTTGGCGAGCTCGTTCAGCGCGAGAATCGGGTAGCCCTCGGCCTCGAGCTGCAGCGCACGCTTGAAGATGTCGCGGCCGTCACGGAGGTACTGCAGGACCTCGGTCTTCGTCTTGTTCATCTTGATTGGCCCTGCGACGCAGGCCGGGTCCTGCGTCTCGCCCTTGTCGAGCTCGTCGATCGCGTAGTCGAGCCAGGTGCGGATGTAGTCGGTCATCGAGATCGGGCGAAGGATGACCGCGAGGGCGAGCGCCTTGATGTTCCAGGAGCAGATCGGCCTGTCGTGCTTCCGGTTCCAGTGCTTCATCAGGCGAGTGCCCTGGGAGAAGGACTTCTTGGTGGCGGCATTCGCCTGCTGGACGAGCTCCGTGTGCTTCTCCGGGTGCGAGCGGTCCCAACGGTCGTAGCTCGGGATGTAGAGGCCGGCACCGGTCGGGTTGTCGATCGCGACGATGACGTCGGCTGTGAAGTCGGGTTGCCCCGGCGTGACCGGGTCACCGAAGCGGACGAGAATCGAGCGCTTGCGCCCCTTGTACTCGACGCGCAGGTCCGGGTACTTCGACCGGAGCTGCTGGATCGCGTTCGCCGCGCGCTCCTGGAGCTCCGACGGACCCTTCTTCCCGGGGCCGTACTTGCCCTCGGGGTCAGGGACGACCACGCCGAGGTCGACGTCCGACAGGGGGTTCAACGCATCACGGTGGGCGATGCTCCCGTTGATGTAGGTGCGCGAGCCCTTGAACTCGGCCCGCAGCACCACCGCGAGATCACTCCGGCGCTGCTCGGCCTCGGTGAGCTCCTCCCGCTTCACTTCGATGCGGGTGCGGGCGGCGAGCAGGGCGGTCTCCACCGTGCTCGTCTTCTGAATCGGGGGATCGATGATGGTCATCGTCGCCACCTCTCTGCCGGGGGTCCGGCGGTCGGTGGCCTCGCTGGTCACAATCGGCGTGTCTACATGGTGTCGGCGCCGATCATGCCCATAAGGTGGTGCGAACCTTTCAAGTTCTTCCTCCTAGCGGGGCCTGGTGAACCGTCCAAAGACGGACGGCTACTCGAAGTGAGTCGATCACCGTATTCCCATTGAGCGTCTTGCTCCGGGATTGACCCGTTCGCCACGCCGGGCGTGTCGTCACAGTCACCTCAAGCGATGGTTGAAAGTTCTTCAGCAACGCACCGGGTCGGGGCTAGTGGCGAACGCCCGAGATGCTGTTGGCAGGGCCGGGAAGATCGGCTTCGATCGGGCCGATCTTTAGGGATGTACCAGTCGTTACATCCGCAACTGCAAGAGGTGTGGCGTACTCAGAACAATTATTTCGGACACGGGTATCGGGGTTCGAAACACTGGCCAGAGAGGGAGCGGATCGACGGGGGAGCGCGGGCACCTATCGGGTGAGCGGTGCTGCCGTCGGTTACTGCCTCACGGTGTGCGCAGAGTTGTGCGCGCGGCTACCTGCAACCGGTTCGATCCGTAACGATGCGCCAGGGGTTGCATCCGCTCCCTGCTCGGCGCGGATACCGCACACTCTCGGCTCGGATGCGTTCGATCCTCGGGTTCGGGTCGCACAGGTGTCGAGAGCGGCTCGGCGTCGCAGAATCTGCGAGGCCGTTGGTGTCAGCTTTGCCGGCTGTCCAGAAACTGGACAGCCGCAGAAACTCGGGCGGCACGCCGGTCTGCCAGATTCTGGCACTCCGACGATTCCAGCTCCGGCCTCACAGAATCTGGGAGGCCGGTGACTCCCCTGTGATTCCGGGGGAGAGCTGCTCGATCGGTCACGTTCGCTTTCATTGGCCAGGCACCTGATTCGCTTCCTTGCGCGGCTCCGGCCAGCCGTCTGAAAGAGGGTAGAAGCCATGGCTGGGAGGTGACTCCGAAAGCGGTCTCCGGCTCAAGTCGGCGGACCATAGTCAACCTTCGTCCAGATGGTCGAGCAACTGTGAGCCGATTGGCTCAGTGGCGTCCCGCATAGTGGTGTAACTGCACGGTGGTCGTCGAGGTCGTTGCCGACGTAGACGCGGTCACCGTGTGATCCTTCGAGAAAGCTCTCTACTTCTCACTCGAATGGAGTCATCACGATGACCGCTCCTCATATTGTCGACCCCGCGACCGTGCTCGGTGAAGTCCTGGCCGATGCGTCTCCGGATCTGATGCGGCAGCTGCTGCAGACGATGATCAACGCTCTGCTGTCCGCCGATGCCGACGCCGTGGTCGGCGCGGAGTGGGGTCAGCCGTCCCCGACCCGCACGACGCATCGCAACGGCTACCGGCACCGCGATCTGGACACTCGGGCCGGCACGATCGATGTCGCGATCCCGAAGCTGCGTTCCGGGACCTACTTCCCGGAGTGGCTGCTGGAGCGGCGCAAGCGCTCGGAGGCGGCGCTGATCACGGTGATCGCGGACTGCTACCTCGCCGGGGTCTCGACTCGGCGGATGGACAAGCTGGTCAAGACCCTCGGGATCCACGCGCTGTCGAAGTCGCAGGTCTCACGGATGGCCGCTGATCTCGACGAGCACATCACCGAGTTCCGGCACCGATCCCTGGCCGAGGCGGGTCCGTTCACGTTCGTCGCCGCGGACGCCCTGACGATGAAGGTCCGCGAGGGCGGCCGGGTGGTGAACACGGTCGTGCTGATCGCGACCGGGGTCAACGGCGACGGCCGCCGCGAGGTCCTCGGCCTGACCGTCGCGACCTCCGAGACGGGGCCGGCTTGGAATGCGTTCTTCGCCGACCTCGTCGCCCGAGGCCTGACCGGCGTCCAGCTCGTCACGTCCGACGCGCACGCCGGGTTGAAGGACGCGATCGCGGCGAACCTGCCCGGCAGCAGTTGGCAGCGCTGCCGCACCCACTACGCGGCGAACCTGATGTCGGTGACGCCGAAGAGCATGTGGCCGGCGGTCAAAGCGATGCTGCACTCGGTCTATGACCAGCCCACCGCTACTGACGTGAACGCGCAGTTCGACCGCACTCTCGACTACGTCGCCGAGAAGCTCCCCGCCGTCGCCGAGCACCTCGAGCGGGCGCGCGTCGACATTCTCGCGTTCACCGAGTTCCCGAAAGACATCTGGGGTCAGATCTGGTCGAACAACCCGAACGAGCGCCTGAACCGCGAGATCCGTCGCCGCACCGACTCCGTCGGCATCTTCCCCAACCGCGACGCGATCATCCGCCTCGTCGGTGGCGTCCTGGCCGAGCAA
>MKVN01000017.1:10613-12539 GCA_001898855.1 Micrococcales bacterium 73-13 | reverse complement strand
ATGCCGGCCAAAGCGCGCAAGCCGCTCTCGCGGGTCAGCAGCTCCTCAAGCTCGTCCCACCCGAGGCCCGCTCGGCCGAGGGCGATGAGCACTCCGGGATCGAGGTCGCCGGCGCGGGTGCCCATGACGAGTCCTGCCAAGGGCGTCATGCCCATCGAGGTGTCCACGGACCGCCCGCCGGCGATCGCGCAGGCGGAGGCGCCGTTCCCCAGATGGAAGACGATCAGCCGCAGCTCCGACAGCGGCCGCCCCAGCCGCTCGGCCGCCCGGGCGGAGACGTACTGGTAGGAGATGCCGTGGAACCCGTACCGGCGGATCCGATGCTGCCGGACGAGCTCCGGCGGCAGCGCATAGGCGGTGGCTGCCGGGGGCAGGGTGCGGTGGAACGCGGTATCGAACACCGCGACGTTCGGGATTCCGGGGAACACGGCGCGGGCGGCGCGGATGCCCGCGAGATTGACTGGGTTGTGCAGCGGCGCCAAGGCGGCGAGATCGTCGATCTGCTGCTCCACCTCGTCGGTGATCAGCGTCGCGGAATCGAACCGGCTGCCGCCGTGCACCACCCGGTGACCGATGACGCCGACAGGTTCATGGCGCAGCTCGGCAAGCAGATCCCGGATCGCGGCACCGTGCCCCGTTCCCTCGGAGGCATCGTGACCGAGCCGTTCCACGGTGCCGCCCCGGATTGCCGTTCCGGACTGCCCGTCGACCAGCCGCCACTTGATCGAGGAGGAGCCCGCGTTCAGCACCAGCACGACGGTCATCCGTAGCCCCCAGAAAGTGCTCTATCGTCATCGTCGTCGGATTCTATGTGCCATGAGTGGCCCCCCGTCGATGCCAACTCCGAACCTTCCACGCGTCGGTGCTTCTTGCGCCTGACGGCGTCCAACGAACAGCCGGAGTCGGCTAATCGGCGCGCTAGCGCGGTAGCGCCTCGGTCGCTCCCTCCCCCCTTTCGCGCGGCCTGCGGTATGAGAGGCGCGACAGCGGGGCTTGTCAGCCTCTCGTAGAGGCGAGCACCGGAGGAGGCCCGCCCATCGCGTAAGCCGCCGACTTCTGCTCGAAGGCTTGGCGCCGCTCGGCGCGGCGAGCCCGGATCAGTATGACGAGCGTGATCGGGCCGTTGACGAGGAACTTCAGCGCGTTCCAGATGAACAGCAGCACGACCAGGTTCAGCCAGCCCGGCCCGCCGTCGGCGATCCACACCGTCAGCAGCCACGCGCCGAGCAGGTACAGCACGGCGATGAGCATGGCGGGCACGCCCCACTTCAGGCCGCGGCGCGTGTGCAGCGCGTCGAGCAGGATGTTCGTCGGCATGTACGTCCGCAGGAACAGCCGAACCCGGATGCTGAGATTCCAGAGCAGTCGGAGCATGTTGTCCGCCTCCTGAGAGGTGCGGAACTCCGCCGAGGAGGTAGATCATGTGGTGAGCGTCCCGAGAGGACCGTCGCAAGCGACCTAGAAATCGTGGCTACTACCTCGACAGCCAGGCGACGCCCGACCTCCGACACACGGAAGGGCAACTACAGACGTGGCGCGGATACCCCGACCGCGGTGACCGTGGACGCCGGTTCTGATGCGCGTGCCGTGAGCAGCCGTGCGCGGTGGATCGCGGCGCGTGCTCGCGCGGCATCTGTGCGCTGCCGCGCGTCGTCGCTGATGAGTCCGAGCGCGCTGGTCTCCGTGATGCCGTAGGTGTCGCGGTAGGCGGCGACGGTGCGCGCCTCGCGTCGCCAAATCGCGGCAAGCTGCGGATCGGCGGGCTCCGGGCCGAGTTCCGCGGCCCATGCCTCGGACGCCTCGACCGCTTCGGCGACGAGCGCGTCGGCCCGCTGCTCGATGAGTGCGGCGCGTTCGCGGAGCGCGGCGCGCATGTCGTCGTCCATCGTGCCGAGCGCCGGGGTGATGAGTCCAGCGATGGGCGCG
>MKVN01000017.1:0-10580 GCA_001898855.1 Micrococcales bacterium 73-13 | reverse complement strand
TTCGTGGAGCACCGCGGCCACGTCCTCGGCGTCGTCGAGCGGACGCGAGGCGACGAGCGCGTGCAGCAGGCGCTCCGTGTCGTACCCGTCCACCTCGGCGCGGCGCAGCTCGGCACTGAGTGAATCGCCCCGAGTTTCGTGGAGGGTCTGATTCCCCGAAGGATGGGATTCATGCCAGCACCGAGGATGTATCCGCAGGAGTTGCGGGAGCGGGCCATGCGGCTCGTGCAAGAGGCGCGGAGGGAGGATCCGGAGTTGTCGCTGAATGCGGCAGTAGTCCGGATCGGGCGGCGCGTCGGGGTGACCTCTGACAGGTTGCGAGGGTGGTGCAAGCAGGCCGCGATCGACGCGGGCGAGCGCCCCGGGACCACGACCAGTGACGCGCAGCGCATCAAGGCGTTGGAGGCCGAGGTGCGCGAGCTGAAGCGAGCGAACGAGATTCTCTTGGCGGCATCGTCGTTCTTCGCGCGGGAGCTCGACCCGCGACTGCCGTGGTGATCTCGTTCATCGACGATCATCGTGACCGGTTCGGGGTCAAGCCGATCTGCCGTGTGCTGACCGCGCATGGGGTCCAGATCGCCCCGTCCGGCTACTACGCGTTTACGTCCCGCCCGCTATCGACTCGCGCGCTGCGCGACGACAAGCTGGTTGTGCAGATCCGCCGTGTGTTCTTCGACTGGAAGCTCGGCCGTGGGATCAGCGGGGTGCGGAAGATGCGCCAGCTGCTCGCCCGCGAGGGTGTCACGATCGCGCGCTGCACGCTCGAGCGCCTGATGCGGCAAGAAGGACTCCGCGGCAAGCAGTTCGTCACCACTAAGCCCAACGAGACGGCGGACCGGCCGGCGGATCATGTCGAGCGCTGCTTCCGAGCGGAGCGCCCGAACCAGCTCTGGGTGGTGGACTTCACCTATGTTCCGACGTGGTCGGGGATGGCGTTCACCGCGTTCGTGACCGACGTCTACTCGCGACGGATTGTGGGCTGGCGCACGATGAATCGCATGCCGATGGAGCTGCCGCTTGACGCCCTCGAGATGGCGCTGTGGGTCCGTGACCGTGCCGGCGAAGACGTCGCCGGGGTCATCCAACATTCGGATGCGGGAGCCGAATACACCGCAATTCGCTACGCCGAGCGGCTCGCTGATGCCGGCGCGATCGCGTCGATCGGCTCTGTCGGCGACAGCTATGACAATGCCCTGGCGGAGTCCGTCGTGGGTCTCTACAAGACCGAATGCGTGAAGCTCGACGGCCCGTTCAAGACCGTCGACGAGCTCGAGCTCGCGACCCTGTCCTGGGTGCACTGGTTCAACGAGAACCGGCTGCACTCATCGATCGGCTACCGCACCCCGATCGAGGCCGAGGAGCAGTACTGCCGTGAGATCAACGCCCGGCAGCAGCCGCTGTCGGGAGAACTCGCCCTCCACTAAACCCGGGGCGATTCATAACTCATCGGGTCGTCGGCATCATCCAAAAGGTTGAGATGCAGTTCAATACTGCTCGCGATGCCGTGACGAGCCGGGCCCGGTGGAGTTGACGGTATGGCAATTTCTCGTGCGCGCAGACCCTTCTCTGACCGGCTGACTTCGCGCGGCGGGGCGTGGGTATCGCTCGGTCTGGTCGTGTTGATCATGGTCGCCTTGTTCGGTGTGTTCGGGTCGGCGAAAGCCCCCGCACGAAACGATCAGGCGCCCGCGGGTGCGGAGTCCTCGCGCACGAGCGAGCTGCTGGCAGAGTTCCCGAACGCGGACCGTCAGTCCGTGCTCGTCGTCGCGTCCCGCGATGACGGCGCGAAGCTCTCCGAGGGTGAGATCGAGGAGCTCAAGGGTCTCCTCCCGGTGCTCGACGCCCGTTCGGATGCGGCCTCGTCCGGGCCGATGGTCAGTGACGATGGGAAGGCTGCGGTCCTGATCACGCCGATCAAGGTCGGTGAGACGAACACGGACACAGCTGCGGTGATCAAAGAACTGCGCACGGATATCGCAGGCCATACGCCGACGGGAATGTCGCTGTTGGTGACCGGCGGGCCGGCGTTCGGCGCGGATGTGGCGGCCGCGTTCGAGGGTGCTGACTTCACGCTGCTGCTGGTGACGATCCTGATCGTCGCGATCCTCCTCATCGTCACCTACCGGTCGCCGGTGCTGTGGCTGATTCCGCTCGTCGCCGTCGGGCTCGCAGACGGGCTCGCGGGCCGCCTCACCGCCGCGGCAGGCGCGGCGTGGAATCTGCAGTTCGATGCGGGCATCATCAGCGTGCTCGTGTTCGGCGCGGGCACCAACTACGCGCTCCTGCTGATCTCCCGCTACCGGGAAGAGCTCCAGTCGACAGAGAACCACCGGCAGGCGCTCAGCACCGCCTGGCGGAAGACCCTTCCTGCGATCCTGGCGTCGAACGTCACGGTCGTGCTCGCTTTGCTGACGCTCGTACTCGCGGTGATTCCCGGCACGCACGGGCTCGGGATCTCCTCCGCGATCGGGCTGCTGATCGCGCTCGCCG
Source organism: Micrococcales bacterium 73-13 (assembly GCA_001898855.1). Taxonomy (GTDB): domain Bacteria; phylum Actinomycetota; class Actinomycetes; order Actinomycetales; family Microbacteriaceae; genus 73-13. The sequence continues at coordinate 8,090 of MKVN01000017.1, read as the reverse complement.
CGGTCCTGTTCCTGCTGCCGCCACTGCTGGCGGTGTGCGGGCGGAGGGTGTTCTGGCCATTCGTGCCCAAGCCCGGTGATACTCGCGGACAGGGCGGTGCGTGGCGGAAGATTGCGTCCGGGGTCGTGAAGCGTCCGGTGGCGAGTCTCCTCGCGGGTCTCGCGCTGCTCGCGGTGATGATGACCGGCTTGGTCGGGACATCGGTCGGGCTCGACCAGATCGAGAAGTTCCGGGTGCAGTCCGAGTCCGCGACGGGGCTGGAAGTCCTGTCGGATCATTTCCCGCCTGGTGAGGCGCAGCCGATCTTCATCGTCGCGAACAGCACGGAGGCCGACGCGGTCGTCGCGGCGGCGAATGACGTGAAGGGTGTGGTCCGCGCCCACCCGGTCGGCACCACAGACGACAAGTCGCTCACGAAGATCATGGTGACCAGCGAATATGCGCCAAGCACCGCGGACAGTCTCACCCAGATCACGGAGCTGCGCGACGCGGTGCACGAGGTGCCGGGCGCGGATGCGGTCGTGGGCGGCGCAGTCGCCACCGATCTCGACGCTCGTGCCGGGAACCAGCAGGATCTCCGGCTGGTCGCACCGCTCGTGCTCGCGGTGAGCTTCCTCGTGCTCCTGATCCTGCTGCGCTCGATTGTCGCCCCGGTGCTTTTGCTCCTGGTGAACCTTGCCAGCGCGGTCGCCGCGATCGGCGCCGGTGCGTGGCTGAGCCGGGTCCTGTTCGATCAGCACGCGCTCGATCTGCAGGTGCCACTGCTGGCGTTCCTGTTCCTCGTCGCCCTCGGCATCGACTACACGATCTTCCTCGTGCACCGCGCCCGCGCCGAAGCTGCGGTCCGTGGCACCCGGGAGGGGATGGTTGAAGCGGTCGCCCATACCGGCAGCGTGATCACGAGCGCGGGCATCGTCCTCGCAGCCGTGTTCGCCGCCCTCGGCGTGCTGCCGCTGGTCACACTCGGACAGCTCGGCCTGATCGTCGGCGTGGGGGTGATCGTCGACACGCTGGTGGTGCGCACGGTGATCGTGCCGGCGATCTTCACCCTCGTCGGCGACCGCATCTGGTGGCCCGGAAAACCGGGCCGGGGAGAATCGACGCATGAACATCGTGCACGCGCCGCTGACGCGCAATGACCCAGTGGGGCCGGTAGCCGCCGGCCCCACCGTGCGGGCGATGGAGATCGGCCAGCACCTCATCGCGGCCGCCCTCACTCTGATCGGTGCCATTCGCGCCATCGGTGACGGCACCCCGATTCCGGCTGCGATCGTCACGGGCCTCGCGATCCTGGCCTGGCACACGGCCGGAGCGATCCTGCCGTCCCGAACCCGCTCACGGCAGATCGTCGTGTGGTGGCTGGTCGGGTTCGCGGTGATCTGGGTCGCAGCGGTCGCCGTGTCCGCGGAGTTCGTGTGGATCGCGTTCCTGCTCTGGCTCCTCGCCGGGCATCTGCTGCCAGTCCCGTGGGGGTTGCTGTTCTCCGGGCTCGTGCTCGCGGTCGTGATCGTCGCTCCGATCCTCCACCACGGCACCACGAGCTACGCGAACGTGTTGGGTCCGCTCATCGGCGGGATCTTCGCGTTCGGGATCTCCCGCGGCTATCTCCAACTCCTCCGAGATGCGGCTGAACGCGAGCGCCTGGTGGCCTCCCTCACGAGAGCGCAGCAGGAGACGGCCGATCTGCAGGACGAGCTCGCTCTCGTCCAACGCGAATCGGGTGCGATCGCCGAGCGCACCCGCATCTCCCGTGATATCCACGACACAATCGCACAGGCGCTCTCCTCGATCCGGCTTCTCGCCCACGCCGGAGCCGGCCGCACGACCGACATCGACGCTGCACGGACCCTCGAACAGGTCGAGACGTTGGCGGGCGACAGCCTCGCCGACGTGCGGCGCATCGTCGCCGCGCTCGCGCCCGCCGAACTCGAGGACAACGCCCTCGCCGCGGCGCTCAGTCGCATGCTCGACCGTGCCCGGGACGAAACAGGCCTGCGTACCGAGTTACACGTTGACGAAGGGTTGCCCGCCCTTCCCACCGAGGTCGAGGTCGCGCTGCTGCGCACCGCGCAGTCTGCCCTCGCGAACGTGCGCCTGCATGCGGGGGCGAGCCGGGTCGTAGTGAGCCTGATCGACTCGGGCTCCACCGTGCGGCTCGACCTCATCGACGACGGCGCCGGGTTCGACGTCCCCGCATGGGAACAGGCCGCGGAACCTGGGACCGGATCGTCGAGCTACGGGCTCAGGTTCATGCGGGCCAGGCTCCGAGAACTCGGCGGCGGCCTCGACATCGAAAGCACCCCGGGCGAGGGCACCGCGATCTCGGCGCACCTCCCGATCCACCACACCATCACGACGCAGGCTTCCGGCAGTGAACCGGCCGCAGAGGAGACGCCATGACCACCACCGTGCTGCTCGTCGACGACCACCCCGTCGTCCGCAGCGGACTCCGCGCCGTCCTCGACACCGACACCGTGCACGTCATCGGCGAAGCCGCCACCGGCGAAGAAGCCATCACGCTCGCCGCCCACCTCCACCCCGACGTCGTGCTCTGCGACCTCCGCCTCGGTGCCGGCATCGACGGCATCCAGACCACCGCAGCCCTTCGCGCCCTCGACCCGGCCCCGGCCGTACTGATCCTCACGACCTTCGACCGCGACGCCGAGATCCTCGGCGCGATCGAGGCCGGCGCCGCCGGCTACCTCCTCAAAGATGTCGCACCCGACGTGATCGTCGAGGGCATCCACCGTGCAGCCGGGGGCGACATGTTCCTCGCCCCCGACCTCGCGGGCCGAGTCCTCCAGGGCATGCGGAACCCGCTGCCGCGCCTCACCGACCGGGAACTCGAGGTGCTGCGACTCATGTCGACGGGAGCGGCGAACAAGGACATCGCCCGCAACCTGTTCGTCACCGAGGCGACCGTGAAGAGCCACATCGCGCACATCTTCACCAAGCTCGGCGTCGACAGCCGCTCTCGCGCGATCCATCTCGCCCAGGAAACCGGCCTCATCTAACCCCGCAGATCTCACCCCCTGCTCGAAAGGATTCCCCACTCATGAAGAAGCTCTTCAACGCGGCATTCATCTACATGCTGGCCGGTGTCGCCTCCGGCCTGTTCTACCGCGAGTTCACCAAGCTCAATGACTTCCCCGAGGGCCAGTTCACCCAGCTCGGCCTCGCCCATACGCACCTGCTCACCCTCGGGTTCATCGTGTTGCTGATCGTGCTCGTCATCGAGAAGGTCTTCACGATCTCGCGTAGTCCAAAGCTGTTCGCCTGGTTCTTCTGGCTGTACAACGCCGGCGTGATCCTCACCTCCGCGATGCTCATCTGGCACGGCACCCTCACCGTCCTCGGCGAGGACTCGAACGCGATGATCGCGGGGATCGCGGGCCTGGGGCATATCGCGATCACGGCAGGCATGATCGTCTTCTTCGTCGCGCTCCGCCGCGCCGTTACCGGCCGCACGCCGGTGCCCGCCGAAGCCGCAGCGGCCTGACCATGACTGCAGCACCGACCACCCAGGAGAGCGCGCCGACCCGGCGGGAATGGCTCGGCCTTGCCGTCCTCTCCATCGGGCTCGGCCTCATCGTGCTCGACGGCACGATCGTCGGTGTCGCGCTGCCCGCCATCATCGGCGACCTGCATCTCGACCTCACCGACGCGCAATGGGTGAACAGCCTCTACGCCGTGCTGCTCGCCGCCCTCCTGCTCTCCACCGGGAATCTTGCGGACAGGTGGGGGCGCAAGCGGCTCTTCCTCGCCGGCCTCATCGTGTTCGTCGCCGGCAGTCTGCTCGCCGCCGCCGCGTCCACCGCGGGGGTGCTGATCGGGGCGCGTGCGGTGCAGGCAGTCGGGGCGGCGTTCATCATGCCCTCCACCCTCTCCACCGTGAACGCCGTGTTTCGAGGCAAATACCGTGCCGCGGCGTTCGGGGTATGGGGCGCCGTGATCTCCGGCGCTGCCGCCGTCGGCCCACTCGCCGGCGGTGCGCTCACCCAGTGGGCCTCGTGGCACTGGATCTTCCTGGTGAACCTCCCACTTGGCCTCCTCGTGTTCATCGCCGCGCTCTTCACCGTGCCCGAGACGCGCGGTGAGAAGAAGCGTCCCGGTATCGATGTCGACGGCGCGCTGCTCAGCGCCATCGGATTCGGGGCGCTCGTGTTCGCCGTCATCGAAGGCCCCGACCTTGGCTGGTGGACCCCGAAGAGCGACCTCACCGTCTTCGGACGGGTATGGCCGAAAGATGCAGCGATCTCCGCCGTGCCCGTCGCGTTCGCCGTTGCCGCGATCGCGCTGGTCCTGTTCGTGATCTGGGAACGACACCGCGAGAAGGTGCAGCGCGCCGCGCTCCTCGACCTCGGCCTGTTCTCGTTCTCCACGTTCTCGTGGGGGAACCTCACCGCCGCGATGGTCGCTGTCGGTGAGTTCGCGATCATTTTCGTCCTCCCGCTCTACCTCATCAACGCCCTCGGCCTTGACGTCATGGGCGCCGGCCTCGTGCTCGCCGCGATGGCCGTCGGCGCGTTCCTCTCCGGTGCCGCGGCCCGACACCTCGCCGCGAAGTTCGGCTCGACTGGAACTGTGCTCATCGGCTTGGGCCTCGAAGTCACGGGCGTCCTCGCGCTCGCCCTGCTCCTGGGGCCCGCGACTCCCGGCTGGCTCATCGCGATCCCCCTCACCGTCTACGGCCTCGGCCTCGGGCTCGCCTCCGCACAGCTCACCGGCACCGTCCTCCAAGACATCCCCGTCGATATCTCCGGCCAGGGATCGGCCACGCAGAGCACCGTCCGGCAAATCGGTTCCGCACTCGGCACCGCGTTCGCCGGAGCGACGCTCTCGATCTCCCTCGCGCTCACTCTCCCCACCGCCCTCGGCAACGCGGGGCTCACCGGTGCGGAGGCGGACTCGCTTGCGGACGCCACCCGGCAATCGGCGGGCACCACGATCATGCAACTCCGTGAACAGGGAAGCGGCAGCAGCCTCGGCGACCAGACCACGACGGCTGTCGACGCCCTCACGGGCGGGTTCGCTGATGCGACTCGCTGGGCGCTCCTGATCGCGACCGTGTTCCTCGCGCTCGGATTCATCGGGGCCCTACGCCTGCGCCGCGCATCGGCTTCACCCCTCGTCAACTCGTCAGCACAGCAAGAGGCTCATCGACCATGACCACGACAGAGAAATCCAGAACCGTCAGCCCCCGCGTGCTCTTCCGGAGCTTCGCCATCGCCGAGATGTTCACCTGGGCCGGGCTCATCACCGCGCTCATTCTCCGGGCACTCGATGTCGCAAACCTGGTTCCGATCATCGGAGGCATCCACGGATTCATCTTCCTGTGCTACTCCGCGAGCACGATCTTCGTGTGGATAAACCAGAGATGGCCTTTCCGGCTCGGCCTCACCGGGCTCCTCCTGGCGATCGTGCCATTCGCCACGGTGCCGTTCGAGATCGTCGTCGATCGCAAAGGACTGCTGACCGGCGACTGGCGACTCGCACCCGGCGGTGAGCCACCGCAAGGGTTCATCGAGCACGTCCAGGCCTGGGTGCTGAGGCATGTGCTTGTCTCGATCGTCCTGCTGGTCCTCCTCGTCACGGCGCTCTTCATCACCCTGCTCTGGCTCGGCCCGCCCGTGCCCCGCGACTGAGAAACACGATGCTCCGGCTGAGCCCTCAAGCGGCCTGAGCCGCAGGAGGGGCATCACGAGTCAACGATCCCGATGTGTTGGCCCTGATCGACCTCTGCGCTACGGGCAATCCTGTGCGCACACGTCGGGTCAGGATCAACGGGCTTCGCGAGTTGAGTCGAACCTATTAAGCGAGCATGGAGCTGACGGCGAATCTTGATATGAACCTTGCCGGCGGCGGTCTGTTCACGCGCGCGGCCGAGTCAAGCTGCTCAATCGAAGTCACGATCGAGAATGTCTGGCCGAACGGTGAAGCGGCGGAACGCCCCGCCGCTGTGCCCATGCTCCAATGGCGTACACACCGAGCGCCGGGATCCAACGGCGCACCTACTGTCCGACCGGGATTCTCGGCACCGGTGCTCAGGAGGTTCCCGTGGCCAGTATCATCACGCGGCGACGCCGAGCGCGTCGAGAGAACACCGAGCAAGAGTGCGCGGCCAGCATGCCGGCCGCGCTGCCGGTCGTGACGATGACCGTGCAGGCGGACGCGACGCTGCGCGTCGTGGTCGACGGGAAGCCGTTCGGTCCGCCGACGTTCGCCCCGCCGTGGCAGCGGCACTCCTTCGCGCAGATCATCAGCGAGGTCGTCGAGCAACGCGACTCCCCCGCGCGCGTCGTCGTGCACGAACTCGATGGCACCGTCTACACGGACATCGTGACCGCTCCACTCCACCCCGTGTCCCTCGACCAGTCCCCGCCCGCAGGACCGCGGGCCTCGGTCGAGGATGGCGACTCCGCGCGGGATGCGACGGAGCCTTCGCACCCGCGCGCACTCCAGAATGGCGAGGGCTTCGTACCGGGCGAGGATGTGGCCGTAGCGGTCATCGTCCGGCACGCCGCGGCAAGCGGCGACGGAGCGGCAAGGGCTCAGATCGAGCCGGGTCTGCTCGATCTGAGCCCCACGCACGAGGTCATCCTGCTCGGCCGCGTCTCGGGCACCTGCGTCATCGGACACCCGGCATGACCAGTTCGTCACCGCGAGCCAGGGCGTTCGGCGACGAACTGACCAACGTCGCCCTCGGCGCGCTCATCGGTGCGATGCTGCTGGCCGGTGCGCTGCGCTTGGCCGGGAGCATCGCTGCGTTCGTCACAGTTGCGCCCCAGCCTGCGGCAGGTCTCGAAGCGGGAGTCGGCGTGGTCTTCCACCCCGATGACCCCGGCTCGGCACTCGGCTCCGCGTCGCTCAGCCCGGTCGCCTACTGGATCACCGTCGCACTCCTGCTCACTGCCGTCGGAACGGCGACGTGGTTCATCTGGCGATGGGTGCGCGAGCTGGGCAAGCGGACCAAGGCCGACCCGAACCGGATCGAGGGAATCGCCGAGGGGCGCGATGTGCAGCGGGCCGCATCCGAACGCGACCTCCTGCGTCGAGCGAAGACCCTGCGCCCCTCGCTCACCGACCCGAAACCCGAGCAGGTCGGCTACCTCCTCGGCACTTCGCGCGGCAAGCGCGTGTGGACATCCGTGGAGGACTCGATCCTGCTGATCGGCCCGCCGAGATCCGGCAAGGGCGCGAACATCGTCATCAACACCATCCTCGACGCGCCAGGTGCGGTCATCACGACCTCGACCCGGCCAGACAACCTCACGGCGACGCTCCGCGCCCGCCAGTCGCACGGCGGCCCAGTCTCCGTGTTCGATCCCCAGCACCTCGCCGAGGGCGTGCCCGCGGGTCTGCGGTGGTCACCGATCCGCGGGTGCGAGGTGCCCCTGACCGCGATGATCCGCGGCACAGGTCTCGCCGCGGGAACCGGGCTCTCCGGCCCCTCTGTCGAGAACGGCGGATTCTGGGAAGGCAAGACGCGCACGGCGCTACAGGCGCTTCTGCACGCCGCGGCGCTCGATCACCGGCAACCCGCCGAGCTATTCCGCTGGACGCTCGACCCTGCGGCTGCGGCGGATGCCGTCTCCATTCTCGCGTCGCACCCCCACGCCGCGACCGGATGGGCCGAGTCGCTCGACGGGATGCTGCAATCCGACCCTCGCACCCGCGACTCCATTTGGCAGGGCGTCTCGCTCTCCCTCGCCTCGCTCGCCGACCCACGGGTGCTGGAGGCGGTCAGCCCCAGCGAGGACGAGCAGTTCGACCCCGAGGCGTTCCTGCGCGGGTCCGGCACGCTTTACCTGCTGGCGACAGGAGCCGGAGCGGGGGCGTCCTCGTCGCTCGTCGCGGCGTTCATCGAAGACCTCGTAGAGACGGCTCGGCGCATCGCCGCGCGCTCGCCGGGCGCGCGGCTCGATCCGCCTGTGCTGCTCGCGCTCGACGAGATCGGGAACCTCGCGCCTCTGCCTTCGCTTCCGGTCCTCATGGCGGAGGGCGGCGGCACCGGGCTCACGGTGATGCCCGTGTTCCAGTCGCTCGCCCAGGCGCGAGGTCGTTGGGGCGACGACGCCGCGACCGCGATG